>NZ_JBQTCE010000012.1:17709-413543 GCF_052665095.1 Streptomyces sp. NEAU-174
CCCCGTGACCTGGGGCTCCGCTTCCGGGTCCCCGTGACCTGGGGCTCCGCTTCCGGGTCCCCGTGACCTGGGGCTCCGCTTCCGGGTCCCCGTGACCTGGGGCTCCGCTTCCGGGTCCCCGTGACCTGGGGCTCCGCCTCCGGACCCCTGTGACCTGGGGCTTTGCCTCCGGGCCCCCGGTGCCTGGGGCTTCGCTCCCGGGTCCCCGTGACCTGGGGTTCCGCCCTCGGGCCCCGGTGCCTGGGGCTTCGCTCCCGGGTCCCCATGACCTGGGATTCCGCTCCCGGGTCCCCGTGACCTGGGCTTCGCCTCCAGACCGCCGTAACCCGGGGCTCTGCCTCCGGACCCCGTTACCTGGGGCTCCGCCTCCGGGCCCCTGTGACCTGGGGCTTCGCCTCCGGACCCCCGTGACCAGGGGCCCCGCCCCCGTCACGCGGTGGAGCCGCATACCTACCGCTGCTGCGGGAAGGGGCGGGGAGCCAATCCAGCCCCTCCAGGGGGTACCTCCCAGCGGTAGCTGGGGGAGTTTGAGGAGCGGGGTCCAGGGGCGGAGCCCCTGGTAGCGGGAAGGGGCGGGGAGGGGAAAGACCCCGTCACCACAACCCATAGGTGCCCCTGGCGTCGCAGCCCCGGCCGAGGACCAGCCCGCCGCAGGCGTCGAGATCCGTCGGACACCGCCTACGCGAGCGGCCCAAGGTCGATCGCGGCGCAGCGCCAGCGCGCGTCGGCGCCGAGCTCGAGCCGGAACGCGAGCGCTGTGAGCCGGTCTCCGGAGGCGATCCGGGCGAACGCCTCGATCACCCCATGCCTGGGCTGGTACTCGCCACAGCGCCGCACCAGGGGCGCTGTGGCCCGCTCTCCGGCGGGACGCAGCGGCGCGCGCGGAGCGAGCTCGATCAGCTGGTCGTAGGCGGCCGGGAGGGCGTGCCCGAGGAGCGTGTGGACGGGGCGCTGACCGCTGAGGGTGAGCACCAGCCGGTTGGCGAACCAGTAACGCGGCAGCCGATCCCGCTCCCGCCACGCCGCGGCGGCCGCCGCGGACCGCGACACGGCCGCGGCACGGGACGCGGTGGCCGCGCGGTGCGCGGCCGGGGCAGGCGGTGCGGTGATGCCCAGCGCGGCCGTCCTGGGCGGCGCGGCCGGGGCGGGCGGTGTGGTGATGCGCGGTGCCGTAGTCGTGGGCCGTGCGGCCGGGGCGGGCGGTGTGGCGCCGCGTGGTGCCGTCGTCGCGGGCGGTCCTGCTGTCGCGCTGGGCCGTGCGGCCGTCGTGCGGGCCGTCTGGGGTGGTGTGGTCGTGGGCGGCGCGGCCGTGGTGTGGGGTGTCGCCGTTGTGGGGGTGGTGCGGGGGCGGCGGGGGTCCTTGCGGCCGGGTGGGCCGCTTCGTCCTGGGCCGCTGCCGCCGCGCCGGCGTACGGCCTCCCCGGCCGTCGTAGCGCGGTTCGTGGCCCGGTTCGTGGTGGCCCGGTTCGTGGCCGGGTTCGTGGTGGCCCGGTTCGTTGCCCAGTTCGTGGTCCCGTTCGTGGTCTGATCCGTCGCGTGGACGCCCTCGCTCATGCCGCTCGCCCCGTTCTCCGCGGCCCGGTGGAATACCGGGCGGTAGCTTTCGTCGGAGAGTCTTCTACCGGCGGGTTTTCGGCCTCCGCAATCAGCGCCGAGCCCCCTTCGCGCTCGCACCGCGGTTCACCTATTCGGGGCATGCGGCGGATCGTCGGCCCCGGTCATCGGCTCGAGCGCGGCTCGGTCTCGTCTTCGTACGGGCCCTTCGGCCGCTGTCCCCCGAAAGGGGACCAGCGGCCCTTCGCGGAAGGCTCGGGCCCGGGGACGGGCGATCGTATGCTGGGGGCCTATTGGTCTCTATGAAAGCGGCAGTCATGCGCGTCTACGTCCCCCTGACCCTCTCCGGTCTCGCCGAGGCGTACAAGGAGGGCCACCTGGGGCCGATGCCGCTCACCGCCTATGCGGTCACCCCGGCGCTCCGCGAGTGGTATCTGTCCGACGACATCGAGGAGCTGGAGTACGCGGCGCTGAGCCGAGCCGCGCAGGCGTCGCTGCGGCTGCTCGCCGTCGACCCCCAAGCGCCCCGCCGCCGGGTCGTGGTGGCCGTGGACGTGCCCGACGGTCAGGCGGTCGCCGATCCGGACCGGGGGCTGGACCAGTCCGCGCTGGGCGAGGTGCGGATCAAGGCGGCCATACCGCTCGCGAAGGCGGCCGCCGTCCATCTGGACGCCGACGACGCCGAGCGGGACATCGCCGCGGCCGCCGACGCGCTCGGCGCGGCCGACCTCGGTGACGACGACGCGCAGTTCACCGTGGACGGCGCCGAGGACCACGAACTGCTCTGGTACGCCACCCAGGAGATCCCCAATCTGATCGATTGATGCCCGCTGTCCGACCCTCCGGGTACGGTCGTGGGATGGGGAAGAACCACGTGACGCACCTCGTCTGGGACTGGAACGGCACGCTGCTCCACGACATCGACGCCGTGATCTCGGCGACGAACGCCTCGTTCCAGGAGATCGGGCTGCCGCCGATCACCCTCGAGCGCTATCGCGACCTGTACTGCGTCCCGGTGCCCCGCTTCTACGAGCGGCTGATGGGGCGGCTGCCCACTGACGAGGAGTGGGCGGTCATGGACCAGGCGTTCCACCGGCACTACTGGGCGCTGGCCGAGAGCGCCGCGCTGGCGATCGGCGCCCGGCAGCTGCTCACCGAGTGGCAGGAGGCGGGTCTCACCCAGTCGTTGTGCTCACTGGCCCCGCATGAGTATCTGCTCCCCCTCGTGCGGACGCACGGCATCGAGCGCCATTTCGTCCGGGTGGACGGCCGCACAGGACAGAGCAACACCGGCAAGGCCGAGCAGATGATGCGCCATATCGCCGCGCTCGAAGGGGTGCCGCCGCAGCGGATGGTGGTGATCGGGGACGCCCTGGACGACGCGGTGGCGGCGCGGCACGTGGGGGCGCGCGCCGTGCTCTACACGGGCGGTTCGCACAGCCGGGCCAGTCTGGAGGCGGCCGGGGTGCCGGTCGTGGACACGCTCGAGGAGGCCGTACGGGAGGCCGAGCGCATGGCCGACGAGTGAGCCAGGTGAGACATGCCGATGAGTGGGTCGTGTGAGGCGGTGAGCCAGGTGAGACGAGTGCCCCCGGGGCCGCACCGTCACCCTCACACCGCCACTGCCCCCTCAGACCACCGTCACCCTCACACGGCCACCGCCCCCTCACACCCCCGCCCCCCTCACACCACCGGCGCCTTCGACCGCAGCACCGCCAGGAACTCCCGCATCCACGCCGGATGGTCCGGCCACGCCCGCGATGAGACCAGCGTGCCGTCGACCACGACCTCCGCGTCCTGGTAGTCCGCCCCCGCCGCCTGCATGTCCGGCTCCAGCGCCGGATACGCCGTGACCCGCCGGCCGCTCAGGCCGCCCACGGCCGCCGTCAGCAGCGGGCCGTGGCAGATCTGCGCCACCGGCTTGTCCGCGTCGAAGAACGCCTTGCAGATCTTGCGCAGCTCGGGGTCGTTCCGCAGATACTCCGGGGCCCGGCCGCCCGGGATCACCAGCGCGGCGTACTGCCCGGGGTCCACCTCGGAGAAGGCCAGGTCGGCGGGGATCGTATAGCCCGGCTTCTCGGTGTAGGTGTCGAAGCCCTCTTCGAAGTCATGGACCACCAGGCGCAGCGTCTTGCGGCTCGGGGCCGCGACATGGACCTCGTACCCCTCCTCGCGCAGCCGCTGGTACGGATAGAGCACCTCCAGCGATTCGGCCGCGTCGCCGGTCACCAGCAGGATCTTCGCAGCCATGCCACGCACCTCCAGGTCCACGCCTACCACCGTGCTTACCACCGTCCAGATCACGGTGCATCCGCGTCCACGCTTTGCCAAGGGTGCATAAGCGGCGCATCATCGGCCCGTGCGCCCCTCCAGGTCGCTGTCCATTTCGTCAAACTTCAGGGCCCGGTTTTGTACACGAACGGCTCATGACGGCCCCCTGGGGAGGAGCGATAGCCTTACTGCGTGATCAGCGCGATAGTCCGTGAGGGCAACGAGGCCCTCGCTCCGCGCCCGGCGCCCCACCAGGCCCGGGCCCGAGCCGCCGCTGACCCGTGGCGCGTGGGGTCTTGGTCACTTACGGCCGAGTACACCCCGGCCATTTCCCGATCCGGCATACCGTCGTTCACGACCGGATTTTTCGCGTCGCGGCGTCATGCCACCGCCATCGATGTCACGCAACGGCGCGCGACAGGAGCCAGAGGACATGCAGACCAAGCTGGACGAAGCCAAGGCCGAGTTGCTCGAACGGGCCGCCCGGGTCGCTGAGAACAGCCCTGCCGGGGGGCAACCGGTACAGGGCCCAGGACCGGAGACCCTGACCGCATACCTCCAGCACTACTACCTGCACACGCCTCCCGAGGACCTCGCCGATCGTGACCCGGTCGATGTCTTCGGGGCGGCGCTCTCCCACTACCGGCTCGCCGAGGTGCGTCCGCAGGGCACGGCGAACGTCCGGGTGCACACCCCGACCGTCGAGGAGCACGGCTGGACGTGCAGCCACTCCGTGGTCGAGGTGGTCACCGACGACATGCCGTTCCTGGTCGACTCGGTCACCAATGAGCTCACCCGCCAGGGGCGCGGCATCCATGTCGTGATCCACCCGCAGGTGATCGTGCGCCGTGACATCACCGGCAAGCTGATCGAGATGCTCGACATCTCCCCGGACGGCCCGTCCCGGAAGAAGCGGAAGAAGCTCCCGCATGACGCGGTCGTGGAGTCCTGGATCCATGTCGAGACCGACCGCGAGACCGACCGCGGCGATCTGAAGCAGATCACCGCCGATCTGCTGCGCGTCCTGTCCGATGTCCGCGAGGCCGTCGAGGACTGGGAGAAGATGCGCGACTCCGCGCTGCGCCTCGCCGAGGGCCTGCCGGACGAGCCGAAGGCCGCCGAGGTCCGCGAGGAGGAGGTGGAGGAGGCCCGTGAGCTGCTGCGCTGGCTCTCGGACGACCACTTCACCTTCATCGGCTTCCGCGAGTACGAGCTGACGCGGGTCCCCACCGAGGCCGGTGGCGAGGAGGACGCGCTGACCGCGGTGCCCGGCACCGGCCTCGGCATCCTCCGCTCCGACCCGCAGCACAAGGACACCGACGAGAGCGCCCACGCGGGCCCCGGCACCCCGGTGTCCCCGGCCTTCAACCGGCTGCCGGCCGACGCCCGCGCCAAGGCGCGCGAGCGCAAGCTGCTGGTGCTGACCAAGGCGAACAGCCGCGCCACCGTCCACCGCCCCTCGTACCTGGACTACATCGGCGTGAAGAAGTTCGACGCCGAGGGCAATGTGATCGGCGAGCGCCGCTTCCTGGGGCTGTTCTCCTCCGCCGCGTACACCGAGTCGGTGCGCCGGGTCCCGGTGATCCGTCGCAAGGTCGACGAGGTGCTCGCGGGCGCGGGTTTCGCGGCCAATAGCCACGACGGCCGTGACCTGATGCAGATCCTGGAGACCTACCCGCGCGACGAGCTGTTCCAGACCCCGGTCGACCAGCTCCGCTCGATCGCCACCAGCGTGCTCTACCTCCAGGAGCGCCGTCGGCTGCGGATGTTCCTGCGCCAGGACGAGTACGGGCGCTACTACTCCGCGCTGGTCTACCTTCCGCGCGATCGTTTCACCACCGATGTGCGGCTGCGGCTGACCGACATCCTGCTGGAGGAGCTGAGCGGCCGCCCGCCGGTCGACTTCACCGCCCTGCACACCGAATCGGTGCTCTCGCGGCTGCACTTCGTGGTCCGCGTCCAGCCCGGCACCGAGCTGCCCGACCTCACCGACTCCGATGTGGAGCGGATCGAGAGCCGGCTGATCGAGGCCGCCCGCTCCTGGGCCGACGGCTTCACCGACGCGCTGGTCTCCGAGGTCGGCGAGGAGCGCGCCGCCGAGCTGCTCCGCCGCTACCAGCACGCCTTCCCCGAGGGCTACAAGGCGGACCACACCCCGCGCGGCGCCGTGGCCGACCTCCAGCACCTGGAGCGGCTGAAGGACGGCGAGAAGGACTTCGCGCTCAGCCTCTACGAGCCGGTGGGCGCGGCCCACGCCGAGCGCCGCTTCAAGATCTACCGGGCCGGGGCCCAGATCTCGCTGTCCGCGGTGCTCCCGGTGCTCAACACCCTCGGTGTCGAGGTGGTGGACGAGCGCCCGTACGAGCTGCGCTGCTCGGACAAGACCACCGCCTGGATCTACGACTTCGGGCTGCGGCTGCCGCTGCGCGAGGGCGAGGCGCTGGCCGACGACGCCCGTGAGCGCTTCCAGAACGCGTTCGCCGCGGTGTGGACCGGCCAGGCCGAGAGCGACGACTTCAACCAGCTGGTGCTGGGCGCGGGTCTGGACTGGCGGCAGGCGATGGTGCTGCGGGCCTACGCCAAGTACCTGCGGCAGGCCGGTTCCACCTTCAGCCAGTCGTACATGGAGGACACCCTCCGCAACAATGTGCACACCACCCGGCTGCTGGTCTCCCTCTTCGAGGCCCGGATGTCGCCGGAGCGGCAGCGGGCGGGCCTGGAGCTGACCGACGCCCTGCTGGAGGAGCTGGACGCGGCGCTGGACCAGGTGGCCTCGCTGGACGAGGACCGCATCCTGCGCTCGTTCCTCACCCTGATCAAGGCCACTCTCCGGACCAACCACTTCCAGAAGAACGCCCACGACAAGCCGCACGACTACCTGTCGATCAAGCTGGACCCGCAGGCGGTGCCGGATCTGCCCGCGCCCCGCCCGGCGTACGAGATCTGGGTCTACTCGCCCCGGGTCGAGGGTGTGCACCTGCGGTTCGGCAAGGTCGCGCGCGGGGGCTTGCGCTGGTCCGACCGGCGTGAGGACTTCCGCACCGAGATCCTCGGCCTGGTCAAGGCGCAGATGGTGAAGAACACCGTCATCGTGCCGGTGGGCGCCAAGGGCGGCTTCGTCGGCAAGCGGCTGCCGGACCCGTCCGTGGACCGCGACGCCTGGATGGCCGAGGGCATCGCCTGCTACAAGACCTTCATCTCCGGTCTGCTCGACATCACCGACAACATGGTCGCCGGGCAGGTCGAGCCACCGAAGGACGTGGTCCGCCACGACGGGGACGACACCTACCTGGTCGTCGCCGCCGACAAGGGCACCGCGACCTTCTCCGACATCGCCAACGACGTGGCGCAGGCGTACGGCTTCTGGCTCGGGGACGCCTTCGCCTCCGGCGGCTCCGCCGGATACGACCACAAGGGCATGGGCATCACCGCCCGCGGCGCCTGGGAGTCGGTCAAGCGCCACTTCCGCGAGCTGGGCCATGACACCCAGACCCAGGACTTCACGGTCGTGGGCGTCGGTGACATGTCCGGTGACGTGTTCGGCAACGGGATGCTGCTGAGCGAGCACATCCGGCTGATCGCCGCCTTCGACCACCGGCACATCTTCCTGGACCCGAACCCGGACGCGGCCACCTCCTACGCCGAGCGCCGCCGCCTGTTCGAGCTGCCGCGCTCCTCGTGGGAGGACTACAACGCCGAGCTGCTGTCGGCGGGCGGCGGCATCCACCCCCGTTCGGCCAAGGCCATCCCGATCACCCCGCAGGTGCGGGCCGCGCTCGGGATCGAGAAGCGGGTCGCCAAGATGACCCCGGCCGATCTGATGAAGACGATCCTCAAGGCCCCGGTGGACCTGCTGTGGAACGGCGGCATCGGCACCTACGTCAAGGCGTCCACCGAGTCGCACGGCGATGTGGGCGACAAGGCCAATGACGCGATCCGGGTGGACGGCCAGGATCTGCGGGTCAAGGTCGTCGGCGAGGGCGGCAACCTGGGGCTGACCCAGCTCGGCCGGATCGAGTTCGCCTCGAACGGCGGCCGGATCAACACCGACGCGATCGACAACAGCGCCGGTGTGGACACCTCCGACCACGAGGTGAACATCAAGATCCTGCTCAACGCCCTGGTCACCGAGGGCGATCTCACCCTCAAGCAGCGCAACAAGCTGCTCGCCGAGATGACCGACGAGGTCGGCGCGCTGGTGCTGCGCAACAACTACGCGCAGAACGTGGCGCTGGCCAACTCCGTCGTCCAGTCCTCCAGCCTGCTCCACGCCCACCAGCGGCTGATGCGCCGCCTGGGCCGCGAGGGGCGGCTGGACCGGGCGCTGGAGTTCCTGCCCACCGACCGCCAGATCCGCGAGCGGCTCTCCGCCGGGCGCGGTCTGACCCAGCCCGAGCTGGCGGTGCTGCTGGCCTACGTCAAGATCACGGTGGCCGATGAGCTGATCACCACCGGGCTGCCCGACGACCCGTACCTCCAGCGGCTGCTGCACGCGTACTTCCCGCAGGCGCTGCGCCAGCGGTTCCCCGAGTACATCGACGGCCACGCCCTGCGGCGCGAGATCATCACCACGGTGCTGGTCAACGACACCGTCAACACCGCGGGGTCGACCTTCCTGCACCGGATGCGGGAGGAGACCGGGGCCTCCACCGAGGAGGTCGTGCGCGCCCAGACCGCGGCCCGTGCGATCTTCGAGCTGAACCAGGTGTGGGACGACGTCGAGGCGCTGGACACGGTGGTCGACGCCGACATCCAGACCCGGATGCGGCTGCACTCCCGCCGGCTGGTCGAGCGCGGCACCCGCTGGCTGCTGAACAACCGCCCGCAGCCGCTCGAGCTGGCCGAGACGATCGACTTCTTCGGCGAGCGGGTCAGCGCGGTCCGGGCGCAGCTGCCCAAGCTGCTGCGCGGCTCCGACATCGAGTGGTACCAGCGGATCTACGACGACCTGACCGCGGCGCGTGTCCCGGAGGACCTGGCCACCCGGGTGGCGGGCTTCTCCTCGGCCTTCCCGACGCTGGACATCGTGGCCATCGCGGACCGCACCGGCAAGGACCCGCTGGCGGTCGCCGAGGTCTACTACGACCTGGCCGACCGGCTGCGGATCAGCCAGCTGATGGACCGGATCATCGAGCTGCCGCGCGCGGACCGGTGGCAGTCCATGGCCCGGGTCTCCATCCGCGAGGACCTGTACGCGGCCCAGGCCGCCCTGACCGCCGATGTGCTGTCGGTGGGCAACGGCGGCTCCACGCCCGAGCAGCGCTTCAAGGCGTGGGAGGAGAAGAACGCCGCGATCCTCCAGCGGGCCCGCACCACGCTCGATGAGATCCAGTCGTCGGAAACCTTCGACCTGGCCAATCTGTCGGTCGCGATGCGGACGATGCGGACGCTGCTGCGCACCCACAGCTGACGCGGTCGGCACGCTCCTACGGCGCCCCCGGTGGACTTCATGCCCGCCGGGGGCGTTTGTCACCCGCTTGGACGACCCTCCAACGACCGAGCGGGCATACCGGGACGAACCCACCTAGCGTGGGTGGTCAGTGAGTGCTTCGCGCCTCGAACCGCCACCGCGTCCCGAGGAGCCTTATGCCCCGCTTCACCATCGTCATCGCCGCCTATCGCGTCCAGGGCTATCTGGGCGCCTGCCTGGACTCCGTGCTGACGCAGTCGTATCCCGACCTCGAGGTGGTCGCCGTGGACGACCGCTCACCGGACCACTGCGGCGCGATCATCGACGTGTACGCGGCGCGCGACAGCCGGGTCGTGCCCGTGCACCAGCGGGTCAACTCCGGCCCCGGCCGGGCCCGTAACGCCGGGGTGGAGCGGGCGAGCGGGGACTATCTGCTCTTCCTGGACGGCGATGACACCCTCGCCCCGGGCACCCTCCAGGGCCTCGCCGACCGGCTCGCCCTCACCCACGACCCGGAGATCCTCTACTTCAACCACGTACGCACCTACTGGTCGGAGCGCCGGGCCCCCAGTCTCTTCGGGGAACTGCTGGCCTCGGCGGGCACCGATGTCTTCTCCGCCGTCGAACGCCCGGAATTCCTGCGGCTGTTCGCGATGTCGTCCAATCGCGTCTACCACCGGGATTTCTATACCCGGCACGGCTTCGCGTTCAGCGAGGGCATCTACGAGGACGCCCTGCTCTCGTACAAGACGATGCTCACCGCGCGCCGAATAGCCTGTGTGGACCTGGTGGGCCTGGAATACCGGCAGCGGCGGGTCGGGGCCAGTACGTCAAGCCCCGGCGAGAAGCACTTCATCATCTTCCAGCAGTACACCCGGCTCTTCGACTTCCTCGACGACCGGCCGCATCTGGATCCGCTGCGCCCGCTGCTCTTCGAGCGGGCCGTATCGCATTTCCTGTTCTGTCTTGACCGGACCTCCCGGGTGGCGACGGCGGACCGGCCGCGCTTCTTCGCCCGCGCCGCCGAGTGGTACCGCGCCCATCTCCCGGCCGGGTTCACCCCGCCGGTCGAGGGCCGTTGGCGCTTCGAGGCGCTGGCGTCCGGCTCCTTCCTCCGCTACCGCGAGCACGAGCTGGCCGTACGGGCCGCCGCCGGGGCCCGCAAGCTGCGCCGTACCGTCCGGCCGCCGCTGGCGGCGCGCGCCAAGCAGGGTCTGTACCGGCTGCACCGGCAGCGGCCTGTCGACCCCCAGTTGGCCGTCTACTCCGCGTACTGGGGGCGTGGGGTGCTGTGCAATCCGGGGGCGATCTACCACAAGGCGCGGGAGCTGGCGCCGGAGATCCACGGGGTGTGGGCGGTCAAGAAGTCGGAGATCGAGACGCTTCCGGAAGGCGTCGACTACGTCGTCATCGGCACCCGCGACTTCTACCGCACGGTGGCCCGCGCGAAATACCTCATCAACAACGTCAACTTCCCCAATGAGGTGGTGAAGCGGCCGGGCACGGTGCATCTTCAGACATTCCACGGCACCCCGCTCAAATGCATGGGCCTGGATCAGCAGCGCTATCCCGCCGCCGCGGGCGGAATGAGCTTCGGCAATCTGCTCAAGCGCATCGACCGCTGGGACTTCGCCCTCTCCTCCAATCCGCACTCCAGCCAGATCTGGGAGCGGGTCTACCCCGCCGCGTACCGGCTGCTGGAGTACGGATATCCGCGCAATGACGTCTTCTTCACCGCGACCGAGGACGATATCCGGCGGATCCGCGAGGAGTTGGGAATCCCGGCCGGGAACACCGCCCTCCTCTACGCGCCCACCCTCCGCGACTACCAGAAGGGGTTCACGCCCCGGCTGGACCTGGAGCGCCTCAGCCGCGAACTCGGCCCGGAGACCACGCTGTTGGTGCGGGCCCACTACTCCTACCGGCCGGATGACGAGCTGGCCCGGCTCCAGGAGGCCGGGTCGGTGATCGACGTCTCGCGCCACCGGTCGGTGGAGGAGCTGTGCCTGGCGGCCGACGCGCTGATCACCGACTACTCGTCGATGATGTTCGACTACGCCGTGCTGGACCGCCCCGTCGTGATCTACGCCGACGACTGGGACATCTACCGGTCCTCCCGCGGTGTCTACTTCGACCTGCTGTCGGGGTCCCCCGGCGAGACCCCGGGGGCCGTCGCCCGCACCGAGCGGGAGCTGGTCGAGGTCTTCCGCGAGGGCCGCTGGTGCGACGCGGACGCGACCGCGCTGCGGACCGCCTTCCGGGCCCGCTTCTGCCGGTTCGACGACGGCCGCGCGGCCGAGCGGGTGGTGCGGGCCCTGATGCTGGGCCAGGACGAGACGGCGCTTCCCGTTCCGCCCGTGCCCCAGGTGCGACCCCTGGCGGACAGCGCCCCGGCGGGGCCGCACGGCGGCGTCCTCACCGCCGAGTGACCGATCCGCTGCGTGGTCCGGCGGTCCGCCGTGTCCTAGGTCCCACCCCGACCCCGACCCGTCGAGAGCCCGGAGTCAGGAGCCCGTCATGCCCGCTCTGTCCCGACCTCGTGTCAGTGTGATCATCCCCGCCTACAACGCCCTGCCGGAGCTGACCCGGGCCGTCACCTCCGCGATGGACCAGACCCTCGGCCAGGACCGGGTCGAGATCATCGCGGTGGACGACGGTTCGGCCGACGGCACCGGCGAGGAGCTGGAGCGGCTGGCCCGCACCTGCCCCGCGCTCCACGTCATCCACCAGGAGAACTCCGGCTGCGCGGGCGTCCCCCGCAACACCGGCCTCGACCACGCCCGGGGCGACTTCGTCTTCTTCCTCGACTCCGACGACTATCTGGGCCCGGACGCGCTGCGCCGCATGGTCGCCATGGCCGACGCCCACGGCACCGACATCGTCCTCGGCAAGATCGCCTCCGTGGGCGGACGGGCCGTGCCCCGGGCCGTCTTCCAGCGCAATCAGCCCCGTACGGACATCTTCTCCTCCCACGCCTATCTGACCCTGGGCCCGTGGAAGCTGTTCCGGCGCTCCCTCATCGAGCGGTTGCAGCTGCGCTTCCCGCCCTACCGCAACTGCGAGGACAAGCCGTTCACCGCGGCCGCCTACCTCAACGCCTCCGGAATCTCGGTGGTCGCCGACTACGACTGCTACTACGTCCGCTACCGCGAGAACCGCACCAACCTCACCCTCACCGCCTCCGACCTCGCCCACCGCATGGACGGCACCCGGCTGTGCTTCGAGACCGTGGCCCGCTATCTGGAACCGGGCCCGCGCCGGGACCAGATCATGCGCCGCCATGTGGAGTGGGAGCTGTGCGGGCCACTGCGCGCCCTGCTGCCCCGCGAGAGCGAACAGGACGCGCGGGAGCGGTTCTTCCCCGAGTTCCGGCACTGGGCGAGCACCTGGGTGACCGACGCCCTCTTCCAGCGGCTCGACGCCCCCGACCGGCTGCTGGTCCATCTGCTGCGCGCCGACCGTTTCGACGATGTGCTGACCGTGGCCCGGAACGCCGGACGGGACGAGCGGCGCGGCCATCTCGTCGACAAGGGCCGGGTCTACTGGCTGCACCCCTTCTTCCGCGACCACACCGCCGCCGTCCCCGACATCTGCTTCGACGTCACCGACCGGCTGCCGGTCCAGCACCACCTGGAGGCGGCGAGCTGGCACGGCGGGGTGCTGCGGCTGGCCGGGCACGCGTATGTCGAGGACGTGGACTCCCTCGAACCGGCCACCGAGATCGTGCTGCGCAAGTACCGGGCCGACCGCCCCGAGGTCCGGCTGCCCACCACGCCGTGCCCGTCCGCCCATCCGCTGCCGGGCGAGGGGCGGCGGTACGAGATGGCGGGCTTCACCGCCGAGATCGACCCGGCCACCGCCGACGGCGGCGCCCCCCTGGAGCGGGGGCTGTGGAACATCTACCTGGACGTCCGTGCCCAGGGCGTCAGCCGTACGGTGCGGTTCGGCAACCGGCGCGAGGGCGGTGAGGTCACCCGTCCCACCCGGCGCCGCGTCACCACCTGCCAGGGCCCGGTGACGGTGGTGCCGTACTTCACCCCGTACGGAAATCTCTCGCTCGACGTCGGCGAGGTGGCCCATCCCCTCGACCCGCCCTGCCAGGTGCTCAGGACCATCTGGCGCAGCCGCGGCACCCTGCTGGTCGGCGGACGGCTGACCGAGGAGGCGGTGCGGGACGGCGGGGTGCTGCGGCTGCGCGCCGAGACGGGGGCGGGCGGGGTGTACGAGGTGCCGGTGCGCGGTGAGCAGGGCGGCTCCGTGAACGTCTTCACCGCCCGGCTGCCGATCGGCCGCCTGGGTCCGGGCTGCTGGACGCTGACGCTGGTCATGGACGGCCCCGGGGAGGACGCGCCGCGCCGCACCGCGATCGTGCCGTACTTCGACCGGCTGGCCGCCACCCGCTGGCTCCGCTTCGGCTGCCGTCCGTACTACGCCAAGCCGGTGGCCCTGGGCCCGGCGCGGGCCCTGGGCCTGGAGGTGGCCCCGATCAAGGTCGTCACGGGGGTGCGGCGGCGGCTGGGGTGGTGAGCGGGACAGATTCCCCTACCCGCCCCTTCCCACAACTGGGGCTCCGCCCCAGACCCCGCTCCTCAAACGCCGGAGGGGCTGAAATCAGCCCGTCAGGGGGCACCTCCCAGCGGTAGCTGGGGGAGATTGAGGACACGCCCGAAGGGCGTCCCGGGGTCCAGGGGCGAAGCCCCTGGTAACGGGAAGGGGCGGGTAGGGGAAAGCGTCGATATGCGGCTCCGCCGCGTGGCCCGCCGCAGGCGCCCGGCGGTCAGTTCAGGCCCAGCCGGTTGCGTACGGCGGCGAGCAGTCGGACCGGGGCCACCCGCAGCTCCAGGGTCACCTCGCCGCGCCCCATGAGCGGCTTGGCGTAGTACGGCCGCCCGCGCCGCACCCAGCGGGCGCCGGGCAGCCGGGCGGGCGGCGGCACGGGCGCGGCGGGCGGCGCGGTGCGGCCCCGGCCCTGGTCGTCGCCGGGGGAGACGACGGCCAGCGTCACCGTCCACCGGCCGCGGCCCAGGTCCCGCACCGGCAGCCGGGCGGTGAAGGCGCCCGCCGGATGCCCCGCGGCGAACCGCACCGGATGGTCGTGGACCCGTCCGTCGGTGTGCTCGGCGCGCAGCCGCAGCACCCGCCCGCGCGCCGGGGTGCCGGGCGGCAGCAGCCGTCCGGCGACGACGAGGGTGCCTTTGTCCGACGGGTGCCACACGGCCTCCGTCACCTCGCAGGGCGCCCCGCGCGGGGCCGGGCCGATGTCGAGGGAGAGATTGCGGTACGGGCTGGTGAAGTACGGCGTGACCCGGGCGCGCAGCCCGGGCCCGGCGGCCACCACCCGGCGCGCGGTGCCGATGTCGAGCAGGTCGTCATGGCGGCTGCCGAACCGCACGGTGCGGCTGATGCCCTGGGCGCGGACGTCGAGGAAGACGTCCCAGACCCCGGGGCGCAGCGGGGTGCCGCCGTCGGCGGTGGCGATGTCCACGTCCGCCTCGAACCGCGCGGGATCGTCCTCCGACACGGCGTCCACCGGGATCCGCACCTCGTCCCGCGCCTCGCGGCGGCGCAGCACCAGCTCGGCGCGGTCCTCCTCGGGGTCGGCCTCCAGCCCGTCGATGGCCGCCCGGCCGCGCACCCGCAGGGTGCTGCGGCCGTGCCAGCCCGCGCCCGCGAGGTGGTGCCGGACCGGCAGCCGGTCGGTGACGTCGAAGCAGGCGTCGGGGACCTCGGCGTCGGGGTCGCGGAAGAAGGGGTGCAGCCAGTAGACGCTGCCCTTCTCCACCAGATGGCCGCACCTGGCGTCCCGCTTGGCGTTGCGCACGACGGACAGCAGATCCTCGTAGCGGCCGGTGCGCAGCAGATGCACCATCAGCCGCTCGGGCGCGGTGAGGGTGGGGAAGAGCGCGTCGGAGCAGTGGGCCAGCGCCCAGCGGCGCAGCTCGGGCAGGAACCGCTCGCGGACCTCGGTCTCGTCCTCGCGCGGCAGCAGGCGCAGGGCCGGGCACAGCTCGCGCCGGATGTGGTGGCGCATCACCGCGTCGCGGCGGGCGCCGGACCGGGTGTGCCGGGCGGCGGTCTCGAACAGCGGCCGCATGGCCTCGACGCGCTCGGCGAGACCGGGGGCGGCGCGGCCCGCGTTCGGGCCCAGGTGGTAGCAGTCGTAGTCGGCGACGACGGAGATCCCGGAGGCGTTGAGATAGGCGGCCGCGGTGAAGGGCTTGCCCTCGCCGTGGCGGAGGTGGGCGGGGAAGCGCAGCCGCAGTCGTTCGATCAGGGAGCGGCGGAAGAGCTTGCACGGCTCCAGGCTGGCGTAGGCGTGCGAGCTGTGGACGTCGGTGCGCAGCTGGTTGTGGCGGAAGACCGCCTTGGGGACGCCGCGCCCGTCCGGGGAGACCATCTTGCCCAGGACCACGTCGGTGCCGTTCTGGTCGGCCATCGCGACCATGCGGCGCAGCGCGTCGGGCGCGAGCCGGGCGTCGGCGTCCAGGAAGAAGACGAAGTCGCCGGTGGCGCGGGCCAGTCCGGTGTTCCGGGGGCCGCCGGCGCCGCCGCGGCAGGGGTGGGGGTCGCGGACCACATGGAGCGAGGGGCAGCCGGCGGCGAGCCGGTCCAGCTCCTCCGCGGTGCCGTCGGCCGATCCGTCGTCGACGGCGATGATGTCGAGGCGGCTGAGCCCGAGGGTCTGCTCCATGGCGGAGGTGACGGCCCGGGTGATTCCGGGCATGGCGTCACGGGCGGGGACGATCACGCTGACACGGGGAGGCGGGCCGGTGCGGTGATTGCGCGGCATGCTGGCTCCGGAAGGTGTGCGGGGGGCTCAGGAGGCGTGGGAGGGGGGCTCCTGGGGGCGGGGCCGGGGGCGGAAGCTCATGGTGGGGGCCTGGGGTGAGATCCGGGTGTGGGAAGTGCTGCCACCGGGTGACGTAGATGTGGGGTGTCGTGTTACCGGGTGCTGTACGTGTGGGGTTTCGTGTTACCGGGTGACGTACGTGGGGGATGTCGTGTTACCGGGTGATGGACCAGCGTCCGGCGCCGGGCGGCGGGGCCGTGTGGAGGTCGCGCAGCCGGACGACCGCCTCTCCCTTCTCGGCGAGCGCGTCGACGGCGTCGGTGAAGCGCTGGATGGACGGTGGTGTGGCGGGGCCGAGGAGAAATTCCTTCACCTCGCGGCGGGCGGTGCGCAGCTCGTCGAGGGAGGGGTCGAAGAGCGGGCGCAGGAGGTTCCGCATTGCTGATGCCCCGGGACCGAGTGGATAGGCCGCCCTGGCCATGACGTGTCGCCGCCGGAACTCCTCCTCGCCGAGCCCCGCCGGGACGGTGAGGGCGTACGGCTTGAGGGTGGCGAGGAAGTCGCCGACCACGTCGGAGGGGTCGCCGATCAGCAGATCGGCCTGGTCGAAGCAGGAGTGGAGGGTGGGGGTGTCCCCCTCGATCACCTGGTGGAGCCAGGGCGGTGAGGCCGCCCAGTGGGCCTGGTGCCACTCCCGGCGCAGCCCCTCGGCCTCGGTGAGCAGGGCCGGGTCGGGTGCGGCGCGGTCTCTGGTGAGCATGGCCTCGTCGGCGTCCGCCCGGCGCAGGCGGGCGTCGAGCGCGGCGATGCGCTTGGTCAACTCGGCGCGGCGGCGGGCGGCTTCGGTGCGGAGGGCCTCGGCGGCGAAGGTGCCGTTGTCGAGGGCGTTCGCCGCGAGGGCCGCCGCGGCCCGTCGCTCGTTCGCGGCCTGGATCAGGGCGACGATACGGCGGTGGGCGGCCTGGTCCTCGGGGGAGCGGTGGCCGGTGGGCGGATGCGGCCGGTAGAGCACCCGGACCGGGCGTTCGCTCTCCAGCAGCGCTCGGACGATCGGCTCACCCGCCGGGAGGTCACGGGTGGGCGCGTACAGCACGGTGGGCAGGGGCGTGGGCGTCGGCGCGGGGCCATGGCCGGCTCCCGCGACGCGCAGGCCGTCGAGCTGGGGGCGGCCGATCTCCACGATGTCGGCCTCCTCGACGCCGACCGCGGCCCGCACATAGCGGCGGCGCCCCGCCTCGCCCGCGACCCACACCTGGTCGTAGACCTTGCTGTACGGATCGACGTCGGCGGTCTCGTCGCCGTCGCCGGGGGCCAGGAAGACGTGCTGCATGGTGGGGATCCGCAGGAGGTGGATGTTCCGGCCGGTGTTGGCGGGGTAGAGCGCGACCCGTACTCCGCTCAGGTCCAGCTGTGACAGATGCGCGGCGCTCGGCACGCACAGCACCGGCAGCGGGGTCGGCTCCAGGGCCTCCAGCAGTTCCCGTTCGCGCAGGATGACCAGGGACGGGGTGTGCAGCGCGGCCACCGGCCCCAGCCAGCGGGCGACCTGGTCGGCGCGTTCGCGCGGGCCGGAGAAGTAGAGCACCGTGCGGGGGCGGTGACGGATCAGCCAGGCGTCCACCTCGGCCAGCACCTCGGCGGCGCCGGGCAGCCGACGGGTGGCCCGGACCAGGTACGGAACGAGCGCCACCACCGTGATCAGGGAGGACCCGGCGGCGAGGGTGAGCGCCGCCACCACCCAGCGGGCGTCGCCGGTGGTCAGCGACGCGGTGAGCCCGAGCAGGGCGGACAGCTCGTAGACCAGGATCCGCTGACCGGGCCATTCGGTGAGTCTGCGGGGCGGCCGGTCGCTGATGTCCAGTCGGCGCAGATCGATGTTGCGGGCCGCGACCGCGAGGGCGCGGCGCCGCCGGATGAGGGTGGTGAGCGCGGCGTGCAGGGCCTGCCCGGCGAGCAGACACAGCACCAGCGTCATGGCGGCGGCCAGCCCGATGGGCCCGGTGACATGGAGTCGGCCGAGCAGCAGGAGCAGCAGTACGCAGCGGAACTCGAAGCGTGAGGTGGCGCCCATGTGGAGCCGCCCCAGACGGGTCATCAGCCCCGGCGCGGTGCGGTGCAGCAGCAGCTCGCAGCCGCATCCGGCCAGCCCGGCGGCGGCGAAGACCTCTCCGGCCCCGGTGAGCGCCGCCACCGCCATGGTCACCAGACACCCGGTCAGCGCGGCGAAGGCCACGAGACCGCGGGGGCTTTCGATACCGAGGCGGTTCATGACGCGTGCCCTTCGCGGCGGATGAGTCGTTCTGACTGCACACTGTAGGCGAATAGTCGTATTTATGCCTTTTGTTGCCGTGTGGAGTGGGTGAGGTGAGGGTGCGAAAGCGCGGGATCTCCAGGCCAACGGCGATCGTGGTCCCGATGGCCGTCATGCTCGGCCTGGGGCTGTGGGGGCTGGACCGGGGCACGATGTGGCGCGATGAGTCCGTGACGTACCAGATGGCCCGGCGGACCCTCCCTCAGATCCGCCACGCGCTCGGCACGGTGGACGCCGTCCACGGGCTCTACTACCTGCTGATGCACCCGGTCCTGGCGCTCTGGCCCTCCGAGGTGACCATGCGTCTGCCCTCGGTGCTCGCCGCCGTGGCCGCCACCGCCCTGGTCGCCGCCCTGGGCTGCCGCCTGGCCCGCCCCCGGGTGGGCCTGTGGGCCGGTCTGCTCTACGCGACCACGCCCGTGGTCACCCACTACGCCCAGGAGGGCCGCTCCTACGCACTGGTCGCGGCGAGCGCGGCGGGGGCGACGTATCTGCTGGTGGGCGCGGCGGGGCTGGCGCCGGAGGCGAGCGGAGGGGGCAGTAGGGCGGGCAGTAGAGGGGTCAGGCGGGCGGCGAGCCGGACGACCGGCCGTGCGCGCGGATGGTGGGTCGGTCGGACGGCCGGGCCAGCGGCCGGTCGGGCGACCAGCCGAGCGGGCTGGGCGGGTGGCCAGGCGGGCAGCCGGGCGGACCGGCCCGCGCGGGGTCCGGCGCTCGGGCCCGGCGAGGGAACGGCCCTCGCGCCCGGTCCCGCGCCGGGCGCGGCCCCCACGCCCCCGCCCGCCTCCGGCCCGGGGGCGGCGTCGGCCACACGGGTCCGTTCGGCCGTACGGGTACGCGGCGACGCGCCCCGCCTGGCGCCGGGTCCGGGTCCGGGTCCGGGCGGGCCCGAGGCGCGGGGCCGTGCGGCGGGGTGGCGCTGGGCCGCGTACGGGGGAGTGGTGGCCGTGACCGCGCTGCTGCACGTGTTCGCCGTGCTCATGCTCGCCGCGCACGCGCTGACGCTGCTCGTCTCGCGCGCCCCGCGCCGCGTGTGGTGGGGCTGGGGGAGCGCGGCGGCCGGGGCGGTGGGGGCGGTGGTCCCGCTGGCGTTGGTGGCCCGGCGGCAGAGCGCGCAGATCGCCTGGATACGGCATCCGACGCCGGGTCGGCTGTGGGCGGTGGTCGAGGAGTTCGCGGGCCCCAGCGCCCTCGTCCTCGCCGTCAACCTCCTGCTGCTCGCGATCGCCGTGATCCGCCCCCGCCGACGCACGCTGACCGCCGTCGCCCTGCCCCTGATCTGCGTCCCGCCCGTCCTCCTCTTCGCCCTGGCCCTCCACCGCCCCTGCTTCCACGAGCGCTACCTCCTCTTCGCCCTCGCGGGCATCCCCCTACTGGCCGCAGCGGGGGCCGACCGACTGGCGGAGGCGGTGGCCGGTCGGCCGGTGGAGACGCTGGCCGCTCGGCGCCGGGCCGTGGTCGCGGCGGCCGGGGTCGTCGCGATCGGCTGCGCGTTCGGCTGGCAGTTCCCGCTGCACCAGCGGGAGCGGGAGCCGTTGAGCCGTCAGGACGATCTGGCGGCGCTGTCCGCCGCGGTGGGGCGCCTCACCCTGCCGGGTGAGCCCGTGCTGTACGACCCGCCCAAGGAACGGCGGATCGCCATCGCCTATCCGCGCCCCCTCGCCGGGCTGCGCGACATCGCGCTGGCCACCCCCGGCCCGGCCTCCGGCACGCTCTACGGGGTCGATGTCGGCCCCACCGAGCTGCTGCGACGGCTGGACGGAGCGCGCTCGGCATGGCTGATCGCGGCCGATGAACCGGAGACCCGCGGCCCGAAGGCCCCGGTGCTGACGGGGCACTTCCGGCTGGCGTACTCGCTGTGCCTGCCCGGCGTCCGCCTGGAGCGCTATGTGCGCGTGGGGCCCGCGCACTGAACCGATGGTTTTCCGCAGCCTCGCAGGTCTAAGCTCTGCGGATGACCTTGGAATGGGAACAGGTAATCGTTCATTCGGAAGATCCGGTGGCCCTGGGGCAGTGGTGGGCCGAGGCTCTTGGCTGGGTTGTGGTCCACTCCTCCGATGACGAGTTCGAGATCCGCCCGGCGCCGGATCGCGTGCCGGGGTTGGACTTCGTCCGGATCAATGAGAGCAAGAAGGCCAAGAGCCGGCTGCATCTCGACTTCCGGCCCGATGACCAGGACGCCGAGGTGGCTCGTCTGGTGGCGCACGGCGCACGGCGTGTCGATATCGGCCAGGGTGAGCAATCGTGGGTCGTATTGGCGGATCCCGAAGGCAACGAGTTCTGCATCCTGGGTCAGCGGCGCCAGTAAGGCTCGGTTATCCAGCCCCTCCGGGGATTGAAGAGCGGAGCCCGGGGCGGAGCCCCGGCGCGGTAAGGGGGCGGAGCCCCCTCATCCCCGCAACGACCCACTCCCCGTAGCCTGCGCACCGGGCGCCCGCCGAGCCGGAACAACGGCGCGGCGCGCCATCGCCGCGGCGCCCGCCAGCCGCAGCAGCCCGGTGAGCGGAACCCGCGCCGCACCCCGCGGACCCGTACGGGGCACCCGCACAGCACCCCGCGCCGCCCCCCGCGCCGAGCGGTACGGCGCGTTCCAGCCGTACGGGAAGGACGCCTTGTCGGTCGTGATGATGTTCGTCGTCTCGTCGCACGCCAGAATCGCGATCAGCCACCGCCGCACCACCCGGTGGAAGGCGGGCGTCAGCGGCCGCGGCGCCAGCAGCCAGTCGCGGCACTGGCCGCTCACCGCGGACCGGTACGTGGTCTCGTCATAGCGGTGCCAGGGCGCCTCCGGGGTGATCGGGTGGAGGCCGTAGTCCATGGCGGTCAGCGGCGCCAGCGCGGTGCGCAGCGCCGTGTGGTCCGCGCCGGGGAGCAGTTCGCACACGATCCACGGCCGGTGACGCCGGATCGTGTCGTACGACCCGCGCAACACCGCCGCCTCGAACGTCTCCACATCGATCTTGATCAGATGCGGGGCGAGACCGCGCTCCCCGGTGAACGTGTCGACCGTCGTGACCGGCACCGTGACCGACTCGGTGTGCCGGCGGTGGGCCGGGTTCAGCGAGTTGGAGGACTCCGACTTGAGGGAGAAGTACAGCTCGGCGGTGCCCGGTTCATCGGCCAGCGCGGTCTGCTGCACCTCGAAGCCGAGCCGGTTGCAATCCCGGATCCGGCGGCACAGGGCGGCCGTCTCCGGGGTCGGCTCGAACGCGATGGCCCGCGGTCCGCGCCCGCCGTCCCCGTACACCGCGCTGATCAGCGCCGAGTACAGCCCGATGTGCGCGCCGATGTCGTACACCGCGCTGCCCTCCGGCGCCTGCTGGGCCAGCGCCAGCAAGGTGGCTTGGGTGGTCGGCTCGTAGCCCGCGAGCCCGGCGCGCCGCAACTGCCGCTGCACGGCGGTCTGTTTGCGGCTGAGCACATTGAGCGCCCGCGGATACGGCCCGCCCGCCTCGAGGACGTCCGGGTTCAGGGGAAGGGTGATGGCGAGGGGCATGGCTGCCGCGTCTCCTGTCGGGTGACGGCCCGCTCCAGCGGGCTGGGGAGGGGGAAGTAGGCGTCGAGGAAGGGGCGGACCAGCGCCAGCTGGTCCTCGAGGTCGTGCGCGGAGGAGACCGTGTCGTTGAGGCAGAACGCCTGGCAGTGGCGGGCCCGCAGCAGTCTGGCCAGCCGGGCGCGGATGGCGGGCTGGGCCAGGTCGAAGTAGTCGTAGCGCAGCTGGGCGGGGACCGCGCGCCCGGTCAGGAACGCGTAGTAGTGGTGGAGCGAGGACGGTACGGAGATGTCCGACGTCGAGCGCACCCGGCTGGCCATGGTCGCGCGGACCGCGTCCGGGAACTCCTTCTCGATCTCGGCGAGCACGCTGGTGCGCAGGGCGTGCGGGGTGTGCTTCATCTTCTGGGTGATGGCCGGGCCGAACCGCTCCTCCAGCAGCGCCCGGTTGTTCTTGCCCGCCGCCGATACGGGCACGTCGCCGGGGCCCACGGGGGTGAGCGGGATCAGCGCGCGGGACGGGAAGAACTTGGAGACGCCGTTGGCCAGGAAGAAGTCCTGCGGAGTGACCGGCGAGCCGAGGAAGACATCGTCGTTGAAGTAGAGGAAGTGCTCGGCGAGTCCGTCGATGTGGTGCAGCCGGGTCTCGATGGCGTGGGAGTTGAAGGTGGGCAGCACATCGGGGTCGTCGAAGATGTCGTGGTGGTCCACGACGGTGATCCCCGGGTGCGAGACGGCCAGCCAGTCGGGCACCTGACGGTCGGTCACCAGGTAGATGTGTCGCACCCAGGGGGCGTACAGGTACAGCGAGCGCAGCGAATAGCGCAGCTCGTCGCGGTTGGCGTAGCGGGCGGCGTTGGCGGCCTGGGCGTGATAGCCCGTGCCCGCGAGGGCCGCACGCCGCCGCTGCCACTGCGGATCCGAGCCGTCCACCCAGGTGTAGACGACGTCGATGGGGAAGCGGACCTCGTCCGGCAGCCGGGTCAGGAACTCCGGGCGGGTGCGCACCAGCGGCCCCGGCTGCCAGCCGACGGGCGGGGCGAGCCGGGTGAACAGCTGGTCGGGGGCGCGCACCGGCTCGCCCACGAGCGGCACCGACGCGGTGGTGCGGTTGAAGCGCGGCGCGATCAGCACCCGCTCCTCGCCCTGCCCGCCCGGCTCCCAGAACTCGATGTCGCAGCCGTGCGCCGGGCCGAGGACCAGCCGTCCGCCCGGCCCGGTGTGGAAGCGGGTGAAGCGGACCACGGGGGCGGCGGCCAGCCGCCGCCAGGCCCGTCGGGTACCGCCGAGCCGGGGCGGGGGCGCCGGGTGGCCGCGCCGCGGGGGCAGTGAGACATACCCGGCCTCCTCGGCGCACAGCGCGGCCAGCGCCTTGACCACCTCGGCCCGCTGATCGGCCCGGACGCCCACGGCCGAGCCGACGTTGCTGTAGCAGCGGACCACGAAGTGGTCGATCCGGGCCCGGTCCAGGGCCTCGCACACCAGCCGCAGATTCTCGGCGCGCGCGAACAGCGGGGTGGGGGAGGGGACCAGGGTCGCCACGAGGGCGCCGCCCCGTCCGTCGGCGATCACCATCCGGCCGGATGATCCGGCCAGCAGCCCGGCCCGCCGCATCCGCCGCCGGGCCCGGCGCAGCCGCAGCGAGCCGGAGGCGGCCGACAGCCCGCCCAGGCCCCGCATGGCCGCCCGGCGCAGCCCGGGGCCGGTCACGGCGACGACCGCGCGGCGCAACGGCAGCGGGACCGTACGCCGGTAACCGCGCACCAGCGGCGGCGGGTCGGCGAGCCAGGGGCGAGGGGCGACGGGCGGTGCGGTGAGGGGCATCGTGCGTCCTGGGTCGGGGCGTCGGGACGGGGGCGCGTCGGGGCGGGACGGGGCGGGGGCTAGGGGAGGCGGCTCCGGTGGGGGAGTGCGGCAGCGGGCGAGGCGGCCGGTAGAGGGCACACGACGTGAGCGACCGGAGCGGTACGCACGACGGCCGGGGCCGGACGTCGCTCGGCGAGCGGGACGACGGGCGGCAGCAGTTCGGGGCGCTCGCCGAGGAACACCCGGCGCACCACCCGTTCGGCCGCCCGCCCGTCGTCGTACGGACAGAAGCGGTCCCGGAACGCGGCCCGCAGCGCGGCCGAGCGCGGACCACACCAGGCGCCCGTGGCGAAGAGGGCGATCAGCTCGTCCTCGGTGCGGGAGACCGGGCCGGGCGGGGCGGCGGTGATGTCGAAGTAGGTGCCGCGGGCGGCGCGATAGGCGTCCCAGTCGTCGGCGTGGATGACGATGGGGCGGTCGAGGTTGGCGTAGTCGAACATGATGGACGAGTAGTCCGTCAGCAGCGCGTCCGCCGCCAGGCACAGCTCCTCCACCCGGCCGTACCCCGAGACATCGAGCACCCGGCCGCCCGCACTGTCGATGGCCCCGTCCGGCGCGTGGAAGTAGTGCGGCCTGACCAGCAGCGTGAACCCCGGCCCCAGCGCGCGGGCCATCCGCTCCGGGTCCAGCCGCGGCACGGCGCGCCGCTGGTAGTCGCGGTGGGTCGGCGCGTACAGCACGGCCACGCTGCCCTCGGGGATGCCGAGCCGGGCGCGCAGCCGGGCCACGTCGTCCTCGGTGGCGTGCTGGAAGACGTCGTCGCGTGGCGAGCCGTAGGGGAGCGTGGTGTAGCCGGAGGGGTAGACCCGCTCCCAGACCAGCGTGGTGTGGCGGTTGGCGGAGAGGCTGTAGTCCCAGCGGTCCACCCGCTCCAGCAGCTTGCCGAAGTCCATGCCGCGGGCGGCGGCCGGACGGTCCCGCAGATCCAGGCCCATGTGCTTGAGCGGGGTGCCGTGGTGGGTCTGGAGATGGATCTGCCCGGGCCGCTTCCGCATCCCCGGCGTGAAGTTGACGTTGTTGACGAGGAAGCGGGCGCGGGCCAGCGCCGTCCAGTACGCGGCCGAGCCGGGGTGCAGCCGGCGCACCCCGGGCGGCAGGGTGGGGGCGTACTCGGGGGTGGTGATCCAGGCGGTACGCACCCCCGGCACCAGCTCGCGCGCCTTCGCCTCGATGGCCGCCGGATGGCAGGCGTAGCCCTTGTGCCAGTACGCGGCGAAGACGGCGAGCCGGGGATCGACGGGGAGGCACAACTGCACCCGGTAATGCACCCGAAGCGCGGCCGCGCGCGCCTGCCCGTACGCCGCGCGGGCGCATTTGTGGACACTCCGCCACACCCGATCGCCGTCCCGCAGCAGCTGATACGCGTGGCCCGCACCCAGCCGCAGCAGCAGACACCGCCACCCGGCACGCCCGGGCGGGGTGGCCGCGCCGTACGGCCGGTAGCGCCGGTGGTGCGCGCCCGCCCGGCGGAAGAACTCGGCCCGGACCCGCACCGGCAGCCGGTCCGGCGCGGCGGCGATCACGCCGAGGTGGTCGACCATCCGCCGGAACAGCGCCGGGCGCCAGTGGGCCAGCTCGGGCCGCGCGTCGAGAAATCGGAACACCCGGTCGTACTGGTCGAACACATCGAGGTGGCGCCGGCTGGTGGTACGCAGGATCCCGCCGCGCCGCCGCTGCCGGTAGTGGACGCACACCCGGTCCAGGACGGCGATGGACTCCGCGCTGAGCAGCACGGAAAAGGTCCAGGGCGTGTCCTCATAGAACCCGGGCGGAAACGCGAAGTCTCCTTCCCGGACGAAGTCCCGCCGATACGCCTTGTTCCAGGCGACCATCAGCAGCCGCAACAGCTCAGGCCGCTGATCGAGCCGGAACACCTGCCGGACGCATCCAGGATCCCCCTCCCGGAGCAACTCGGCCCGGACGTTCCGTACGACGTCCCCCGTCCAGTCCACCCGCGCGTAGTCGAAGACCAGCACCTGCGGCTCGCCGGTCCGCGCCAGCCGGTCGGCGACGGCGCGCAGCGAGCCGGGGGCGAGGGTGTCATCCCCGTCGAGGAAGAGCAGATAGTCCCCGGTGGCTCGCCGAATCCCGGCGTTCCGCGCCCGCCCGAGCCCCGCGTTCTCCGCCAGATGCACGGCCCGCACCCGAGGGTCCCGCTCGGCGGCCTCATCGATGATCGCGCCACACGCGTCCGGCGAGTGGTCATCGACCGCGATCAGCTCCAGGTCCGTGAAGTCCTGCTCCAGCACGGACCGCAGACAGTCACTCAAGTACGGCTGGACCTCGTATGCGGGCACGATGACGCTGAACCGGGGCACGGCGCATCCCATCGGTCGAAGCGGCACGGATGGTTCCTCACACCATCATCTGAACGCCCACCGAATAGGACGACGCCATGGCGAGGCACCCCGCAAAAGCCCCCCGTTCGGCCCAACACCCGACCGCTCATGACGTTCAGGACACGACTGTCCTACCGATTGACCCCGCCCGCCGAGGCCGCCCGCGCGCTGCGCGACATCGAGCAGCGCCGCGACCAGGCCCGCGCCTCGGCGCAGGAATCCCGCTGGGTCAGCGTCGTGTTCGGCGTCGCGATCTTCGCCCAAATGGCGGCATCCGACTTCGTCGGCGACGACGTGCGCTCCTGGATCTCCACGGCGATCGCCGTACTCTCCTTGGTGTACGTGGTGATGCTGCGCAACCCCCGAGGCGGCGCCCTCCTGGGTCGGCCCACCCGCGTGCGCAGGGACGAAATCTCCCCGCGCTTCATACGGCTGGCCCAGCTGGTGATGGCCGCCGTGGCGGTGATCTGCTTCCTCGCCACACGCTTGCTGCCGCACGCGCCGTTCCCGTACACGGGGACGGTGGTAGGCGCGGTGATCGGCGCCACCCTCATCCTCTTCGGCTCGGTCCTGCTCGACCCGACGCGGCTGTCGATCGTGTCGCTGCTGGTGAGTGTGGAGTGGGCCGAGTTCGGATGGGTCCGCGAGTCGGCAGGATTGTCGCCCAGCGCGCTCTCCGAGCAGGTCAGCACGCTCGAGACCCGGGGCTACGTCGAGGTGAAAAGGGCTACGTGGGCAAACGCCCCCGAACCTGGTTCGCGCTCACCACGGCCGGACGGACCGTCCTCGAAAGACACGTGGCGGCGCTGCGCCGCGTCGTCGAGGAGTCCCAGGTTGCGCCGCACTGGTTGCGCCGCCTGCGCATCCGCTGGGAGATCCGCCTCACATCCGGGATCTCAGCACCTCGACTTCACAGCCCGGCGCGAACGGGTCAAAGCCGAACCCCCAGCAGGCTTCGCAATGACCACCACGCGCGGATCACGTCGGGGTCAACGTCGGTGCCATAGCCGGCAACGACGTCGCCGAGGTGCTCCTCGTGTCCGAGCGTCAACGTGGCGAGGTCGAACAGGGCATCACCCTGGCCCGCCTCGGACCAGTCGATGATGCCCGTGATCTCGTCGCTGTCGACGAACACGTGAGTGATCTGTAGGTCGCCGTGCGTGAATACCGGAGTCCACGGCCGGAGCGCGGCCTCGGCGACCTGGCGGTTGGTGGTGACCAGGTCGGCGGGCAGGACGCCGTTCGTCACGAGCCACTCGCACTCGCCGTCGAGTTCCGCGGCCAACTCGTCGAGGCCCTGGCCCGCCCGGCCGGGCCAGGGCGGCAACGGCGCGTCGTGCAACTTCCGGATGGCGGCACCCGCCGCAGCCCACGCCGCCGGGGACGCGGTCGACGGCTCGCCGAGGCGGCCGAGCGCCGTCCCCGGGACCGCCGCGATCGCGAGCACGGGCGGCTTGCGCCACAGGACCTTCGGGGTCGGGACCGGCGCCAGGGCCATCGCCTCGACCTCGACGTCGATGCGCGCCTGATCTGCGTCCACCTTCAGGAACACGTCGCCGACGCGCAGGGTCGCGCGCTCGGAATGGGCAACGACGACTTTGACCTCATTCATGGGCGACCAGTATCCCGGGGATGATCGTCGACGTCGCCGGGTTTATCGCGTGCGATGGCGCGGCTGACCGCGCTCCGCTATCCGGCTGCCTCGTGCGTGACGCCAACCGCTGGCCAGGTCAAGTCCACCACTTTTGTTAGGAGCTCTAAGCAGGTCGGAGGAAGTCCGCTACGGTTCGGGCAGCGCCCCGAAGGGGCGCGGGGCTGTGTCGATATGCGGCTCCGCCGCGCGGGCGCGACCAGCCGCGACGGCGCCGCAGTCGGCCGACGACGCATCGCGACACTTCCAGCGGAGTGCTTAGCCCTTACGTGCCCGCTCCTCGGTGAGCCACCCAGGCCCGAGCGGCCCCGACCATGTCTTCGAGCCAGGAGGCGTCGGCGAACCGGCGGGCCCGCGACCGGTACATGCGCAAGGTGGCGGCGGCGAACGCGTCGATCGCGGCAGAGTCCGCATCCCCCAAGCCTGACAGCGAACGGCCCAGGACTCGGCACCCCGGGCCGTGTGCCCGGCCGCGATGAGCTGGATGACGAGGGAGGCCACGTCAATGAACGCGGCCCCTCTCGTCGGCCACGCCCAATCCACGGCCCAGGCGCCGTTCTGACTGATGATCAGGTTGCTCGGATTGATGTCCCAACGGGTCTCGGGCCAGCCCCGCGCGACCTTGGGCAGGTCGAGCGCGCTGATCCGGTTCAAGGTGTCGACCACGGCGGGCAGATCCGGCGGTGCGGGTGCGGATGGTGCCCCCAGGTCCGCGTTCCCGTCGCCGCTCCAGGTATCCGGCGGACTCCAACTCCCGTAACGCCCGCGAGATCAGGATCTCGCCCTCGGCTGAAGTGCTCGCACAGTGCGGCGATGCTGACGGGGGTGCCGTCGGGGAGCGAGCCGGACCCCCGCGTACGAGGGTCCGGCGGGCCGGCCTGGCTACAGCCCGACCGGGTTGAGGTAGGTGGCCGGGTGGGTGGCGCCGTCCTGCTTGAGGATCTGGCCGCCGAACGGCCACTTCAGGGTGAAGTGCGCCGCCTCGTTCGGCGGGGTGACCAGGAACTTCGCCGGAACGAACTTCTCCTTCTGCGGCGTGGACTCGGCCACCGGGAGCAGGTTGATGCTGAAGTCCGTCGTATCTCCCGGCTCCAGGACCATCTTTTCGGGCGTCTTGGAGGAGCGTGCCAGCGACCAGGTGCCGTCAGTCCCCTGAGCGCCGATCATGTCGACACCGGCGAAGCCGGACAGGGTGCAGGTGCGGGTGCTCTTATTGGTGAACCAGATGTACGCCTGGGTTTGCCTCTCGGTCTGATCCATCTCCGGTCTCGCGTCCTCCCCCGTGGCGAAACCGGCCTTCAGGTCGGCGGTGTGGCAGCGGGTCGGCGCGGCCTTGGCGGTGGCGGCCGAGGCCGGGATGGCCGTAGCGGCAGCGCCCGCGACGACGAGGGCCGCAAGGGCCACGGCGGTCAGCTTGTTCTTCATGAAGTTCGGGGTTCCCCTCGCATACGAATCGGCGCGCGAAGTCAGTCGGCGCCTGCGCACCGGAAGATGTGCGGTGACCGGGGGAAGTTCCGTGTGCCGGAGAGCCTATTTCGGACAGTCATGCTCCCAACTTTTCAGCTCATCGATGAAGGTGGCCCAGGAACCTGCCGGGAAGACCAGAGCGGGGCCGTCGGGCTGCTTGCTGTCACGGACGGGGACGACGCCGGGTATGCCGTCGGCCACCTCTACGCAATTGCCACCCTCCTGATTGCTGTAGCTGCTCTTGCGCCAGGCGGCGCCGCTCAGATCGGGACGGGACGCTCGCTCCACGGTGGTTGCCCTCCATCACGGATCGGATCATGTCGAGCGACATGAGTGGGGGCAGGGACGCTGCCCGCAGCCGATCGTAGGACAGGGAGAAGCGCTTGACGTCGTCCGGTTCCTCGATGAGTTGGCCGTAGTGGGCACCTTCCGTGTAGGCCACTTCCGAACCGTCAGGGGTCGTCAGGATGGTCAGGGAGCCGCCCATCACATCGTGCTCCCTTTGGTCGAACGGCAGCACCTGCACCGTGATGTGGGGTTGCGTGGCCACCTCCAGCAGTCGGGCCAACTGGGCTCGCATGACTGCCCGGCCACCGATCGGGCGTCTCAGCACCGCCTCGTCCAGGACAACCCACAGCTCGGGGCGGTCGGGTGAGGAGAGCCGTTCCTGGCGCCTGAGCCTGGCGGCCAAACGGTCTTCCAGCTGTTGCTCACTGGTGAGCGACACACCCACGCTCAAGACGGCCCGAGCGTAGTCCGGGGTCTGCAACAGACCCGGGACAACGTGGGCCGCGTACTCATGAACAGAGCTGGCCCGCTCCGAGTACGCCATGAACGCCCGCGACCAGTCCGGGAACGCCTCCCGGTAGACGTACGGCCACATGTCCACGAGCAGGCTGTCCGCCCCGAGGACGGTGTCGAGCGTCCGTGTCAGCTCGAACGTCGGTTTCGCCCCGGACGCGCGCTCGATCTGCGTGATCCGGGTGCTGACCACATGCGTTCGCTCGCCCAGCTCGGCCTGGGTCAGACCGGCGGCCGTGCGGAGTCTGCGGACCCGCGAACCGAATAACGCCGCCATGGACGAGCGGGGATCAACTTCTTTGGCCAAAACATCACTTCCGTTCCTTACGGCCTGAAAGGTAAGGCGTTACGGCCTTTCGAGCGTAGACCCGCGCCACGATCCTTGGGCACGGAACGTCACGATGCGCACACGCTGCGAATCGTACGGACAATCGATCGGACGGAAATGGACAACACCGTGCTGAAGACGACCACGGCGCCGGACCCCGAGCCCGAACTCCGGGAGCTCACCCAGCAGTTCCCCGCCACACCGCGCGGAGCGCGCCTCGCTCGGCGGCTGGCTGTGCGGCGCATGGAGGAGTGGGGCTATCCGCCCGCGTCGGACGCGTCCTGCACGGTGGCCCTGCTGGTGGCGGAGCTGGCCTCGAACGCCGTACGGCACGGCCGCGTACCCGGGCGGGACTTCCGGCTCCGTCTCGCCTGCGCGCCCTCGACGCGGACGATCCGTATCGAGGTCTCGGACGCCCGCGAGGACCGCCTCCCGGCCATTCCGTCGGCGCTGACGGCCGATGACGAGTCGGGGCGTGGGCTGCTTCTGGTGGATCTGCTGGCCGTCCGCTGGGGGACGACCCGGCGTATCCCCGTCGGCAAGACGGTGTGGGCGGAGGTGCGGTGCGCCGTGAGGTGAAAAAGGGGGGCGGCCCGGCGCCCCCTGGACGGGGTGCCGGGCCGCCTGCCGGTTTCGGCGCGCGTTACTTCACCGCGCCCGCCATCACGCCCGCCACGAACTGCCGCTGGAAGGCGAAGAAGACCGCCAGCGGGATCAGCATCGAGACGAAGGCGCCGGGGCCGAGGATGTCGATGTTGTTGCCGAACTGGCGGACCTGCTGCTGGAGGGCGACCGTGATCGGGGGGTTGCCGCTGTCGGCGAAGATCAGGGCGACCAGCATGTCGTTCCAGACCCAGAGGAACTGGAAGATGCCCAGGGAGGCGATGGCCGGGCCGCCGAGGGGCATGACGACGCGCAGGAAGAGCCGCAGCTCGCCCGCGCCGTCCAGGCGGGCGGCCTCCAGGAGCTCGCGGGGGATCTCCGCGAAGAAGTTGCGGAGCAGGAAGATCGCGAAGGGGAGGCCGAAGGCGGTGTGGAAGAGGACCACGCCGGTGGTGGTCTGGAAGATGCCGATCTCGCCGAAGAGCTTGGCCACCGGGATCAGGGCGACCTGGATCGGGACCACCAGCAGGCCGACGACGATGAGGAACCACGCGTCGCGGCCGGGGAAGTCCATCCAGGCGAAGGCGTAGCCCGCCAGGGCGCCGATCACCACGACCAGCAGGGTCGCCGGGACGGTGATCGCGAGCGTGGTCCAGAGGGAGTCGGTGATCTGCTGGTTGCCCAGCAGATTGTCGTAGCCGCTGAAGGTGAGCTGCCCGGGGTCGGTGAAGACCTTCCACCAGCCCGAGAGGTCCACCTCCGACGGGTCCCGCAGGGAGGACAGCAGCAGTCCGGCGGTCGGCATCAGCCACAGCAGACCGACCAGGATGAGGACGACACGCAGGGCCCCGCCGCCGACGCTCGCGGCGATCCGCGCGACCGGGGACTGCTTCGCCTGTACGACCGTGTCCGCACTGGTCATCGGCGGCTCTCCCTTCGGATCCGGCGGATGTTGATGAACATGACGGGCAGCACGAGCAACAGCAGCAGCACGGCGATCGCGCTGCCGAGCCCCTGGTTGACGTCGGTGCCGAAGGACGACTGGAAGAGCTGGAGGGCGAGGACGTTGGCGTCGTCCTGGGAGGGGCCGGGCGCGATGATGTAGACGAGGTCGAAGATCTTCATCACGTTGATCATCAGCGTGACGACGACGACCGAGAGCACCGGCGCCAGCATCGGCACCGTGATCCGCCGGAAGACCTGCCACTCATTGGCGCCGTCCATCCGCGCGGCCTCCATCAGCTCGCGCGGCACCCCCGCGAGCCCCGCCGCGATCAGCACCATCGCGAAACCGGCCCAGATCCAGACGTACGCGCCGATGACCGCCGGGGTGACGAGGGACGGGCCGAGCCAGTCCACGCCGTTGTACGGCTCGGAGAAGTTCCAGGCGGGCAGCCGCAGCTGGGCGCCCTCGGCCTTGGCGGGGAGGGTGTACGTACCGTCCGCCGCCGTCGTGGTCTTGGCGACCACCTTGCCGTCCTTGACCGCCTCCACCTTGAGGTCGGCCATCGCCTTCTCGCCCTTGTCGATGGCGCCCTGCTCGCCACCGCCGCCCCGGGTGAAGTCGAACCAGACGGTGCCGGTGATCTTCCCGGGCTCGGCCTTGGCGGGCTTGGCGTCCTGCGCCCCGCTGATGTCCCCGCGCTTGGCCGCGACCAGCGGCAGCGAGGCGGGGGTGCCCGCGCGCACGGTGTCCTTGGTGGTGAACGAGCCGTTCGACGCCTCGGTCAGCCCGGCGGTGGGACGCGGATGGGCGCCGGGGAACGGCGGCGACTCGCTGAAGGAGTCATGGACGCTCACCCACATGGCGTTGGCCACGCCCTTGTCCGGGTCCTGCTCGTAGACCAGCCGGAAGATGATGCCCGCCGCCAGCATCGAGATCGCCATCGGCATGAAGACGACCAGCTTGAAGGCGGTGGCCCAGCGCACCCGCTCGGTGAGCACGGCGAAGATCAGGCCCAGTGCGGTGGAGACGGTCGGGGCCAGGATCAGCCAGATGACGTTGTTCTTGATGGCCGTCTTGGTGGCGTCGTCGGAGAACATCTCCTGGTAGTTGTCCAGGCCGACGAAGCCATTGCCCGAGGCGTCGAAGAAGCTCCGGTAGACGGAGTAGACGATCGGATAGACGACGAGCGCCCCGAGCAGCACCAGGGCGGGCAGCAGGAACACCGCCGCCAGCCAGGGCCGGGTGCCCATGAGGCCCTTACGCTTTTTCGCGCTCGGCCGTTTGGCCGGTGGGGAGGACGATGCCCGGCCAGGTGTGGCCGCGCCGTCCGCTGTCGCGGTCGACATGATGTGGTTCTCCCGGTCGAGTCGTCAGTTCTTGTACGCCTTGGCGGCATCCCGCTCCAGCTGGCGCTGGATGCCGTCGACATTCCTCGGGTTCTTGAGAAAGTCCTGGAGCGCTTTCCACTCGCCCTGCGCCGGCTTGCCGCCGAAGGAGGCGGGAGCCTGGTCGGACATGTCGAACCGGAAGTCATTGCCCGCCGCGATCAGCGCCTGTGCGATCTTGCGCATGGAGGCATTGGGATAGGCGCTGAACTTGACGTTCTTGTTCGCCGAGATGAACCCGCCGGACTGGGCCCAGATGGTCCCGGCGTCCGGTGAGGCGAGGAAGGTGAGCAGCGCCTGCGCCGCCTTGCTGTTCTTCAGCGCCACGCCGACGTCGCCGCCGGTCACCACCGGCGCGTCCGCGCCCACCGCCGGGAACGGGAACACCTTCGCGTCCTGGTCCAGCTCCGCGCCCGCGTCGGCGACGTTGGCGGCGACGAAGTCGGCCTCGAAGACCATGCCCGCGTCCGGCTCGGCCTTGTTGCCGAACGCCTTGGTGACGGAGTCCGGGAACGCGGTCTGGAGCGCGCCGCTCCGGCCGCCCGCGACCAGGCCCTTGGTGCCCCAGAGCTGGGCGAGCGTCTCGAGCGCCTTCTTCACCGAGGGATCGGTCCACTTGATCTTGTGCTGGGCGAGCTGGTCGTACTTCTCCGGGCCCGCCTGGGAGAGATAGACGTTCTCGAACCAGTCGGTGAGCGTCCAGCCGTCCTGGCCGCCGATCGCGACCGCGTCGGTGCCGGAGTCGGAGATCAGCTGGGCCTGCTCCAGGAATTCCCGCCAGGTCTTGGGCACCTTGGCGCCCGCGTAGTCGAACGCGGAGGTGTTGTACCAGAGCAGGGATTTGTTGCTGGTCTTGAAATACACCCCGTAGGGCTTGCCCTGGTACGAGCCGAGGTCCTGCCAGCCCTTGGCGAAGTTCTTGGCCAACTCGGCCTTGGCGGCGGCGTCGAGCGGTTTGGCCCAGCCCTTCTGGGCGAACTCGCGCATGACGCCGACCTGTCCGACCATCGCGACATCCGGCGGGGCGCCACCCGCGATCTTCGAGCCGACGAAGCCCGCCATGTCGTCACCGCTCGGTACGAAGGAGACCTTGGCGCCGGTGCGCTTCTCGAACTCCTTGAGCACCTTGGTGAAGTTCTCCTGCTCGGTGCCCGTCCAGACCGCCGTGACCTGGAGTTTCTGCCCTTTCAGATTCGGCAGTTTCACGGTGTTGGGCGGCGGGCCGCCGCTGACCGTGTCTCCGTCGTCGCCGCCGCAGCCCGCGGCGGTGAGCATGAGTGCTCCCGCCGCCAGCAGGGCCACCGCGGCTCGTGTCGAACGCTTCGCAGGAAGCGATACGTGCATCCCCGTGTTCCCTCCGATGCCGGCCGCCCCCGCGCGGCCGTGTCCCGTGCTGAGTAGTCCTACGCCCGGTCACCGAACGTGGCAATACTGCGTCCGGCGTTCACTCACGGATCGTGACCGGGCCGTGATGAAGGGTCGGCCGTGAAACGGGGCAGGTGGGACAGACGGGCGGATGGCCGGAATGGATCGGGAAGTCGGCCGGGGGCGGGGGGAACGGTCGGGAACGGGCGCGAAACGGGCAGGAATCGAGCAGGAAACGGGCAGGAATCGGACCGGTATCGGACCGGTATCGGACCGGTATCGGGGCAGGTATCGGGCAGGGTGCGGGCGGTGGTGGACGCGGTCGGTCGGCCGGTCAGATCAGCGCGGGTGCGGTGGGCGCGTCCGCCGACTGCGCGGCGCGCTGGAGCGCACTGGCGAGAAGTGCCAGGTCGGTGGGGCCGTTCCCGAGCTCGCGCAGCGGACGGCGGGCGGGCGGATCGCCCATCCGCCGCCACTCCAGCGGTACGACGGTGGGCCGCTGGGTCGCGGTGCGCGGTATCCGTCCGGTCACCCGGCCCGCCTGAAACGGCGTTCCGACGGCGTCATCCGGACGGAACAGCCGCCCACGGCCCGGCGCCGGGTCGCCGCCCGGGGCGGCCGCGGCGGCCGGGGTGGATGTGACCGAGCGTGTCGATGCGGCGGGGGATGTATCGGGCCTTCCGGGCTCGCCGGGGCGGGGGGAGCCGGTGGGATGCGCGGGGGTCGCCGAGGGCGCGGGGTTGAGCGGGCGCGCGTCCAGGGCGATCCGCATCGCGGCCCGCTCGACGGCCGCCGTCTCCGCCGTACGGTCCGGCCGGCCGGACGCCACGACCAGATGCACCCCGAGCCGGGCACCGTCACGGGCGACCGCCTCCAGCGCGCGCACGACCGAACCGGACGCCGGCCGGCCGGGGCTGCCGAGGGCCGGGGCCACCAGCGCGTCGAAGTCGTCGACGATCACGACGAGGCGGGGGAGCAGGGAACGAGGACGGGCGGACACCGCGCTCGCGGTGCGCGTGCGCTGTGCGCGCAGATTGAGCGTATGGAGGGTGTCGCTCGGGGGCGGGTCGATATCGCCGGGCGGACGAGGCGCGACGACGCGGGGCGTGCCAGGGTCGGACGGGCCCGTGTTGGTGCCCATGGTGGCGCCCGGGTCCGTGGCGCCCTCGCCGTCGCCGGGGTCTTGGGGCCGGGCGTGCCAATCCGTGAAGTCCTGTCGGCCCAGCAGTTCGGCGCGGCGCTTGAGCTCTGAGCTGAGCGCCTGCGCGAACTCCCGCATCCGTACCGGGTCGGTGGCCGACAGATGCGTCGAGACATGCGGCAGATCCGTGCACACCCGCAGCCCCTCGCCCGCCCCCGCCCCGGACCCCGACCCGGCGCCGTCGACCAGGATGAGCTCCAGCCGGTCCGGCCGTTCGGCGGCCGCGAGTGAGGCGGCGAACGAGCGCAGCAGCTCCGTCTTACCGGTGCCCGCCGCGCCGTCGATCAGTGCGTGCGGACCCTCCTCGGCGGCCAGATCGACCGCGAGCGGGCCGCGCGGACCGGCGCCGAGCACCGCCAGCGCCCGGCCGCCCGCCGGGACCTCGTCCGCCGCGGCCGCCCAACGGGCCAGCAGGGACGCGGGCGTGGCCCGCGCGAGCCCCAACTCGTCCAGCAGCCGCGCCGAGTCCGGCAGCGGCACGGTCGGCGGACCGTCGGAGCCGCCGAACGCGCCGTCCTGCGCGGAGGCGGCCGGGCGCAGGGGCGCGAGCGCCCGCGCGAACCGCTCGGCCCACGCCGCCGACACCGCGTCCACGGTCACGGTCGTGGTGGCGCCGGTCGCACCGGTGATCCCGTTGACCCCGCTGGTGCCGGGCGCCGTCCCGTCCCCGTGGACGATCTGGAGACCCGTGGCCACGTCACCGCTCAGCACGGCCGCCACTCCGCACGCCGCGAACGCGGCGGACGCGGAACGCGCGGCCTCATAGCTCATGGGCAGCGGGGAGGTGGGCGACGCGGCGGGCGCCTCGGCCAGAGAGAGCAGATGGATTCCGGCCGCGGAACCGCTCACCGCCAGCCGGGCGAGGGTGTCGTGCAGCGCGCCCGGACCGGGGGCGCCGTCCACGACCACCACGGTGTACGGCCCGAAGTGGCGTGCTGCCACGGACTGCGCGGCGGCCGGGGAGGCGCTCGCCCAGCCGGGGCCAAGCGGACCGTCCTCCAGCCGCCGGGTGAGCTCCTCCGTACGGGCCGCGGCCTGCTCCACGTCGTACGCGAGCAGCAGCCGGCAGTCCTGCCCGCGCAACGGCTGGACGTGCGGCAGCCAGCCGAGCCACGACCACTCCGCGAGCCGCTCCTCGCCGCTGATCAGCACGATCTCCAACACGGCCGGTGAGTGCAGGGCCGCCAGCTGCGCCACGACGGACCGGGCGAGCCCCGCAACCCGCGTGCGCGGGCCCGCGAGCCCCAGCGAACCGCACTGCCGCAGATCGACGGTCACGGGCGCGGCGGGGAGCAGCCCGCCGTCGGCCGTCAGCTGGTCGGCCGAGCCGAGCCGTACGGTGAGCGTGTCCGGATGCCCGGGGGCGCGCTCCCACAGGCGCGAGCCCGGCCCCAGCGCCGTCATCAGCATGGTGGCCGGATCCGGCCACCGCCGCTGCAACGCCTCGGCCTCCGCGGCCGCCCGCGCCGCCGCGCCCCGGTCCTCCCGCACCCCACCCCGCTCGGCTGCTTTCCCTCCGGCCAACTGCCGCACCCAGGCCCCTATCCCCCGCCGCCGAGCCTGCGCCCCCGGCGCATCCAGCGCATATCCCGCCCCATGCGTACGCTCCCTGGCGCCCGGCTGCCCGGGGGCGCCGTGGCCCGCACCGGCGGCCTGCGGCCGGCCGCCGCGCGGCCCGGCACCCGGCTGGGCCCCGGGGTGGGGCGTCTGCTGTCCGGACCCGCCGTACCCAGCGCCCCCGGCCTGCGGCCGCCCACCGCGCTGGTCCCTGTTGGCGGGAGCCCCGCCATCGCCCGCGCGGCCGGGGTCGGCCGAATCGGAGCCGCCGCGCAGCCCCGCGTCCTGCTGGCCGCCGGGGTAGGGAGTGCGCTGTTCGGGAGCGGCGGACCGGCCGTCGTACGGCGCCGCGCCGTAGCCCACGTCGGCGGAGGGCCCCTGCGGGCCCTCCTGGCCGCGTCCTCGGGCGTACCTCGCGCCCGGACCGGGCTGCCGCCCGGATTCGGCGTCGCCTTCGCGATACCGGCTGCGGCCCGCGGCCGCGCCGCCGTACGGCGAGCCGCCGGGGTCCGCGTCGGCGGGCCGGTCGCCAGCGGACCGGGCCCGCTGCGGGCCCTGGCCGCGTCCGTCCGTGTCGCCGCGTCCTCGGCCGTACCGCCGACCGCCGTGCGGGGCGTCGCCGTACCCCGCCTCGGCCTCGTCCGGCCCGCTGCGGCCTGCGGCCGTGCCGTCGTAGGGGGCGCCACCGGGGCCTGCCGGGTCGCCGGTGGTTCCACGGGAGGTGGGCCGGTGGTCCTGGGCCGCGTCCGGGTGGCGGGTGCCGGTCGGGCGTGGGCCGTGGCCCGGATGGGCGCTGCCGCCCGCGCCGGGGCGGCCCTGGTCGGCTCGCGTGGGCCGCCCCGCCGGGCCCTGTCCGGTGGCTCCGGCCCCGGGGGCGCGCTCGCTGCGGCGGGTGCGGGCGGTGGACGGGTCGTCGTACGGCTGGTCGCCGGGGGCCGAGGGGCGGCCCTGCGGGCCCCGGCCGCGTCCGGCCGCGTCGCCGCGCGGCCCGGTGCCCGTACTGCCGCTACTGCCGCGTGGCCCGGGCGCCGCATCCGCACCGGGTCCCCATCCGTCGTCGTTCCGGTGGGCGTAAGAACTCGCCCCGTCCGGGGTGCCGGTGCCCGCGTCGCCGCGTGGCCCGGGGGCCGCGCCCGCACCGGGCCCCCACCCGTCGTCATTCCGGTGGGCGTAGGGGCTCGCCCCGCCGCCCTGGGTCCCGGTGCCCGCCTCGCCGCGCGGTCCGGGGGCCGCGCCCTCGCCGGGGCCCCAGCCGTCATCCCCGTAAGCGGCAGCCCGGTCATGGGCCGCGTGAGACTCGTCACCCGATTGGCCCACCCTCGTCCAGCCCGTGCCGGGGTGGTGGGTGGGAGGGGTCCAGGGGCCCTGGGTGGTGTGGGTGGGGGCGGCCGGTTGGGGGGCGCCGGGCCAGGGGGCCTTGGTGTGGGTGGGGTGGTCACCGGCGGGGGTGACGCGGAGGTGGCCCTCGCCGTCCGCCTGGACGGGGAGGCGGGTGGGGGCCGAGGGCATCGCCGATGCCGTGGAGGGGACGCGCAGCCGCAGGGCGGACTCGCCGATCCGTAGCAACACCCCGGGCTCCAGGGGCACCGGCTGGGGGCCCACGGGGACGCCGTCGGCGGCGGTGCCGTTGGTCGAGCCGAGGTCGGCGATGGTCACCCGGCCGTCCTCGGCGACCGTGACCGCGCAGTGCAGCCGGGAGACATCGGGGTCGTCCAGGGGGACATCCGCGTCGGCGGAGCGGCCGATGCGGACCTGGCCGCCGTGCAGCAGATGGACGCCGCCCGCGTCGGGCCCCGCGACCACGTCCAGGTGGACCGTGGCGTCGGCGACGGCGGTCTCGGGCAGGCCGGGGTAGCCGGGGTAGTGGTCGGAGTCGGGGTCGGCCGGGCCGTGCAGGGAGAGCACCGCGCCGTCCACCAGCGGCGGCTCGCCGAGCGCACAGCGCTGCGGGTCCAGCCGCTCGCCCCCCGCGTACAGCACCACCGGGCCGCCGCTTCCGCCGCCGGCGCCCCCCGCCTCGTACCCGGCCGCGGCGACCGCGTCGGCCAGCCCGCCGGCCACCGCGGCGAGTGCCGTGCCGGCGGGGGCGGTGACCAGGACGTCCACCGCGCCCACGAGGGCGTGCGGCCCGGACGCGGGCGCAGGATGGTGGCCGGAACGGCCCGGGTGGGCGCTGCGCGGCCCGAGGACGGTCAGCCGAATCTGCATCGCCGTCAACGGTCCCTTCTGTCCAGGGGGCCGGGCAGGGGTGCCGACCCCCACCACCGCCCCCAGGCCCTTCGGCACGTACAGGTCCGTACGGGGTCGTACGGGTCACGGAGCGTGAGCCTCCCGCCGCTCGGCGCTTCCGTGCTGCCTGCATCCTCGCACCTGCCACCGACACTTCGCCCGCCGCCCGGCGCTACATGATCTTGATTGGTCGGCTAGTCGGCCGAAACTGGCTGATTGCGACCGGAACGGCCTCCCTTGGGCCGCCCTTGAGCCGTCCTCGCGGTGATGGAAGGTGATGGAAGGTGATGGAAGCCGCCCGGTCGCGCCCCTCCGCGCCCCATCGCGCCCGTTTGAGCGGCGATTGAGCGGTCAACGAGCGATCTCGACCACCGTTGGCAACCAACCGTTGGCAACCATCCGTCCGGATCACACGTCTTCCCCCGCGCCGGACACCCGAGCCGGACCCCGTGTCGGACGCCCTTCCCGGACACCCGCGCCGGACCCGTTCCGGACCCTCGTGTGGTGATCGGATAGGGCTCACCGTGCGCCGCCATTACAGTGGGGCGGACGAGTACAACAAGTCGAGCACCAGAGCAGACCCACCCAGCAGATCACCATCAGACCACCCAGCAGACCAACGCAGTACGCCGATGTAAGACCACGATCAGGGAGCGCATGACGTGCGGCCGGTAGGCAGCAAATACCTGCTCGAGGAGCCGCTCGGGCGCGGAGCCACGGGCACCGTCTGGCGAGCCAGCCAGCGGGAGACGGCGGGGGCCGAAGCGGCCGTGGCCGGGCAGCCCGGCGAGACCGTCGCGATCAAGGTCCTCAAGGAGGAGCTCGCGAACGACGCGGACATCGTCATGCGCTTCCTCCGCGAGCGCTCGGTGCTGCTCAGGCTCACCCACCCCAACATCGTCCGCACCCGCGACCTGGTGGTCGAGGGTGATCTGCTGGCCCTGGTCATGGATCTGATCGACGGCCCGGACCTGCACAACTACCTGCGCAGCAACGGCCCGTTCACCCCCGTGGCCGCGTCGCTGCTCACCGCTCAGATCGCCGACGCGCTCGCCGCCAGCCACGCCGACGGTGTGGTGCACCGCGATCTGAAGCCCGCCAACGTGCTGCTCGCGGGCACCGGCGAGGGCCAGGAGATGCACCCGATGCTGACCGACTTCGGCATCGCGCGCCTCGCCGACTCGCCCGGCCTCACCCGCACCCAGGAGTTCGTCGGCACCCCCGCCTATGTGGCGCCGGAGTCCGCCGAGGGCCGCCCGCAGACCTCCGCGGTGGACATCTACGGCGCGGGCATCATGCTGTACGAGCTGGTCACCGGCCGTCCGCCGTTCGCCGGCAACACCGCCCTCGAGGTGCTCCACCGCCACCTCAGCGAGGAGCCGCGCCGCCCCTCGACCGTGCCCGAGCCGCTGTGGACCGTCATAGAGCGCTGTCTGCGCAAGCGGCCCGAGGAGCGCCCGAGCGCCGAGAGCCTGGCCCGGGCGCTGCGCGTGGTCGCCGCCGGTGTCGGGGTGCACGCCTCGCCCGCGCAGGCCGAGGCGGCGCTCGGCGTGGCCGCGCTGCTCGCCCCGGACCCGGCGCCCGCGCCGGTCCCGGACACCGCGCCCGCGGGCTCGGCCGACCCGACCCAGGCGCTCCCCACGAACGCCCCGGGCGGCACCCCCTCGTACGACCCCGCCGCGGCCACCAATGTGATGCCCACCACAGGCGCGAACGCCGGGGCCAACGCCGACCCCACCCAGGTGCTGCCGACCGGCTCAGGACCGGCCGGGGGCGCCGATCCGACGCGCGCCATGCCGCCCGTACCGCCCGGTGGGCCCGGCCAGGACGATCCGCACCCCTGGCAGAACCAGCTGCGCGCGGCCCGCGACCGCAATGAGCAGACCCAGGTCCAGTACCTCGACCCGAGCGAGGACCCGCTGCGCCGCCGCCCCCACCGCGCCGCGCCGCAGCAGCCGTACCAGCAACAGCAACAGCAGTACCAGCAGCCGCAGCAATACCAGCAGCCCCAACAGCCGCCCCAGCGTCGGCGGGGCCGCCAGCAGCCGCAGCAGTACCAGCAGCCCCAGCAGTACGCCCCGGCGCCGCACCACCCGCAGCAGCCCCAGCCGCAGCGCTACGCTCCGCCGCCGCAGCAGCCGGAGCCGCGCCGCGAGCCGCGGCAGCGGGGCTCCAACCCCAACCGGATGAAGATCCCGGGCCTGGGGTGCCTCAAGGGCTGTCTGTTCGTGATCGTGGTCCTGGTCATCGGCTCCTGGCTGGTCTGGGAGCTGAGCCCGCTCAAGGACTGGATCGCCGACGGCAAGGGCTACTGGGACGCGGTCTCGGGCTGGGCCAAGGACATCGGCAACTGGATCGAGGATCTCGGCGGCCCCAGCAAGCCCGGCGGCTGATCCGCCCCGGCCCTGATCCGGCCCCGGCCCTTTCGGGCCCGGGGCCGGATCCCGTATCTCCGCCTCCGTATCTCCGCCTCCGTACCTCTCATTCCGCTTCCCATTCCGGTGATTTGTCGACATCCGAAGGGTGTTTTCCGCCGCAGAAGTGACAGTTGGCGTTGTCTGGTGCACCCAACGCGCCAGTAGCCGCGTAGCTTTGTCGCCAACGTGCCCCCCTTGTTCGTGAGGATTCGGAGCAGTCTTGTCACGGAAGATCGGCAGTCGGTACACCGCGCATCAGCTCCTGGGGCGCGGCAGCGCCGGCGCGGTGTGGCTGGGCGACGGGCCCGAGGGACCCGTCGCCATCAAGCTCCTGCGTGAGGACCTCTCCTCCGACCAGGAGCTCGTGGAGCGCTTCGTCCAGGAGCGCACCGCACTGCTCGGCCTCGACCACCCCCGGGTGGTCGGGGTGCGCGACCTGGTGGTCGACGGCAATGACCTCGCGCTGGTCATGGACCTGATCCGCGGTACGGATCTGCGCACCCGCCTGGACCGCGAGCGCCGCCTCGCCCCCGAGGCCGCCGTCGCGATCGCGGTGGACGTCGCCGACGCGCTGGCCGCCGCGCACGCCGCCGGGGTCGTCCACCGCGACGTCAAGCCGGAGAACGTACTGCTGGACATGCAGGGGCCGCTCGGTCCCGGCGGTGCGCACCCCGCCCTGCTCACCGACTTCGGCATCGCCCGGCTGGTCGACGAGCCGACCCCGATCCGCGCCCAGCCCGCCCGCGACCGGACGTCCTCCCAGGGCCGCTCGCCGAACCCGCGCAGCGTGATCGGCACCCCCGACTATCTCGCCCCCGAGATCGTCGAGGGGCTGCCGCCCCGGGCCAGCGTGGACGTGTACGCCCTGGCGACGGTCCTGTACGAGATGCTGGCCGGCTTCACGCCCTTCGGCGGCGGCCACCCCGGCGCGATCCTGCGCCGCCATGTGACCGAGACCGTGGCGCCGCTGCCCGGGATCCCCGACGAGCTGTGGCAGCTGCTCCTCCAGTGCCTGGCCAAGGCACCCGCCTCCCGACTGCGCGCCTCCGAGCTGGCCGCCCGGCTGCGCGAGCTGCTGCCCGGTCTGGCCGGATATCCGCCGCTGGACATCGACGAGCCCGATGAGCAGCAGGAGGGCGGCGAGCGGGAGGGCGCGGAGGCCGAGACTCCGCACCGCGGCGTCTCCGTCCCCGCCTCCGGGCCCGCGCCGCATACGCCCCCGCGGCGGCGTGGCGCGGTGCCGCTGGTCCCGGGCGCCGTGCCGGACTCCAGCCGCGAGACCCACACCAGCATGCGGGTGCCCAGCGCGGACGAGCTCGCGGGCGGCGCCCACGGCACCGCGCGCGCCCCCCGGGTGCACGGCCAGCGCCGGGCGGGCTCGGCCCGCAACCCCGCGGTCGCGGGCGCGCTGCGCCGCCGCCGGCTGAAGGTGGCCGCGGTCACCCTGGCCGCGCTGATCGCGGTGGGGCTCGGCGGATGGCTGGCGGCGAGCGGCGACGACGGCGGCGATCCGCCCAAGGGCGGCGAGCACTCCGTCTCCCAGGACCCCGGTACCCCATGACCGGGGACGGTCAGTCTTCCGTAGCGGTTACGCTGGTCCCGTGGCAGTCGTCGATGTATCCGAAGAGCTGAAGTCCCTCTCCTCGACCATGGGGTCGATCGAGGCCGTCCTGGACCTCGACAAGATGAGGGCCGACATCGCCGTGCTCGAGGAGCAGGCGGCGGCCCCGTCCCTGTGGGACGACCCGGAGAACGCGCAGAAGGTCACCAGCAAGCTCTCCTATCTCCAGGGGCAGCTGCGCCGGGCCGAGGAGCTGCGCGGCCGGATCGACGACCTCGAGGTGCTGTTCGAGCTCGCCGCCGACGAGGGCGATGACGACGCCCGCGCCGAGGCCGAGGCCGAGCTGGAGGCCGTGCGCAAGGCCGTCGACGAGATGGAGGTGCGCACCCTCCTGTCCGGCGAGTACGACTCCCGTGAGGCGGTCGTGAACATCCGCGCCGAGGCGGGCGGGGTGGACGCCGCCGACTTCGCCGAGCAGCTCCAGCGGATGTATCTGCGCTGGGCCGAGCGCCACGGCTACAAGACCGAGGTCTACGAGACGTCGTACGCGGAGGAAGCCGGCATCAAGTCGACCACCTTCGCCGTGCAGATCCCGTACGCCTACGGGACGCTCTCGGTCGAGCAGGGCACCCATCGCCTGGTGCGGATCTCGCCGTTCGACAACCAGGGCCGCCGCCAGACCTCCTTCGCGGGCGTCGAGGTGCTGCCGGTCGTCGAGCAGACCGACCACATCGAGATCGACGAGTCCGAGCTGCGCGTGGATGTCTACCGCTCCTCGGGCCCCGGCGGCCAGGGCGTCAACACCACCGACTCCGCGGTGCGGTTGACCCACATCCCCACCGGCATCGTCGTCTCGTGTCAGAACGAGCGCTCGCAGATCCAGAACAAGGCCACCGCGATGAACGTCCTCCAGGCCAAGCTGCTCGAGCGGCGCCGCCAGGAGGAGCAGGCCAAGATGGACGCGCTCAAGGGCGACGGCGGCAATTCCTGGGGAAACCAGATGCGTTCGTACGTCCTGCACCCGTACCAGATGGTCAAGGACCTGCGCACGGAATTCGAGGTCGGCAATCCGCAGGCCGTGCTCGACGGTGAGCTGGACGGTTTCCTCGAAGCGGGGATCCGCTGGCGCAAGCAGCAGGAGCAGGGGAAGTAACCTTCCCGCTCGCCCCCGCAACGGGCCGCGCCCGCCGCGTTTTTGGTCACAGTCCTGTACCCATGCATCCGGCAAGCACTTCCATAGCGGACATCTCGCGTGCAATGGGCTTGACGGTGGTTTGAAAACTGGGAAGGCTGACGCGCGGCATGCGTATGACTGGGGCGCGTGTTGCACGGGGGCCGGCGGACCGCCTCGGAGGGATAGGGGCCCGCGGACACTGAGACACCCCGAGCCGCTGCCCCGTGCATAGCTGCTCCATTGACGAGTACAGCTACTGGGGGTAGCAGGCAGATGACGAAGAAGACGCGGCTGCGCGTGGCGCGAATAGCTGCCGGTGCGGTGATCGCCGCCGGCGCGTCGCTCACCGCCGCCGGCGCCGCATCGGCCGTTGGTGTTGATGTCGGTATCGGTGGCGTGAACGTTTCCGCGAACGCGGACGAGAAGGGTCTGGACGTCGGCGTCGGCATCGGCAAGGACGACCCGACCGACGAGCCCACCGACGAGCCGACCTCGATCCCGACGGGCGAGCCCACGGACGAGCCGACCGTCCCGCCGACGGACGAGCCGACTCAGCCGCCCACCGACGAGCCCACTCAGCCGCCCACGGACGAGCCGACCGAGCCGCCGACCGGCGAGCCGACGGACGAGCCGACCGGGCAGCCGACCGACGAGCCCACCGACGGCCCGACCGCCCAGCCGAGCACGCCCGGCCAGGGTGGCGGCGGCGGTGGTGACGACAGCACCTGCACGGTGGACCTCGACAGCACCAACTGCGACGACAACACCGGCACCGACAATGTCGGCTCCAAGCCGGTGGAGCAGGGCAAGGCCAAGGAGCAGCTGGCCGAGACCGGTGCCTCCGAGACCACGTTCCTGCTGGTCGGCGCCGCGACGATGATCGCCGGCGGTATCGGCTTCCGCTTTGTGCCGCGTCTGGTGAACCGCAACAACGTGGCCTGATCGCGCGCCTCACGCACGGTAAGGGGCCCGGAGCGCTTCCGCGCTCCGGGCCCCTTGTTCGTTTTTTTTGCCCCGGTCGCGTTTCGGGGCGCCCCCCCCCCGGGGGATGGAGAGAAAACAAAAGAAAGGGGGGGGGACAAGGAGATCTCAAACCCCCCGGGCCCCTTGTGCGTTTGTCTTGCCCCGGTCGCGTTCAGGGGCGCCCCTATCCGGCGTATCGCCTCGTAACGCTCCGCTACGCCGTCGCCATCTCATGCGCGAGCACGGCCACCGCGATGAGCGCCACCAGCAGCGCTATCAGCGCGGCCGGGGTCAGCCCGCCGAACATGCCCTCCTGCTGGAGGCGCTCCCTGCTGGCCCGGCAGACCGGGCAGCGGCCCTCGCTGACGGGGCTCGCGCAGTTGGCGCAGACGAGCCTGTCGTACGTCATGCGCTTTCTCCTCCCGCGCGGCGGTGCCGCAGTAGACACGGGGCCAACGCTCAGGGAAATGGGTTGGTTCCCCTTCCACTGTGCCAGCTTCCGTCCGGTTCGGCGCGCCCCGCACGATTCCGTGCCGCATCCGTACCGGTTTCGTGGCCGTTTCAGCCGCGCCGACAGGCGGTTTGTCAACCGTTTGACCCCAATAGTGCAGTGAAGAAACCCACCCACGCCGGACGGCGGACTGCGCGCCCATGCGCGCTTCGCGTATGGTCACGCTCACCGACGGGAGCCGCTCCGGCAGCCCGTACCGCTACCCAGGTCGACCGTGGTGCATCAGTGATCCGATTCGACAACGTATCCAAGACTTACCCCAAGCAGACCCGTCCCGCACTTCGGGATGTCTCGCTCGAGATCGAGAAGGGCGAGTTCGTCTTCCTGGTGGGCTCCTCGGGGTCGGGAAAATCCACTTTCCTCCGGCTGCTGCTCCGCGAGGAGCGCGCCAGCCATGGCGCGGTCCATGTGCTGGGGAAGGATCTCGCGCGACTGTCCAACTGGAAGGTGCCGCAGATGCGCCGCCAGTTGGGGACCGTCTTCCAGGATTTCCGGCTGCTCCCCAACAAGACGGTCGGCGAGAATGTCGCCTTCGCGCTCGAGGTGATCGGCAAGCCGCGCGGCGCCATTCGTAAAACCGTTCCCGAGGTGCTCGACCTCGTGGGTCTGGGCGGTAAAGACGACCGTATGCCCGGCGAGCTCTCCGGTGGTGAACAGCAGCGGGTGGCCATCGCCCGCGCGTTCGTCAACCGTCCGATGCTGCTGATCGCCGACGAGCCGACGGGAAACCTGGACCCCCAGACCTCCGTCGGCATCATGAAGCTGCTGGACCGGATCAACCGGACCGGCACCACGGTCGTCATGGCCACGCACGACCAGCAGATCGTGGACCAGATGCGCAAGCGCGTGATCGAACTTGAGAAGGGCCGCCTCGTCCGCGACCAGTCCCGCGGCGTCTACGGCTACCAGCACTGAAAGGACGCCATGCGCGCCCAGTTCGTCCTGTCGGAGATCGGCGTCGGTCTCCGCCGCAATCTCACGATGACCTTCGCGGTCATCGTCTCCGTGGCCCTTTCGCTCGCCCTGTTCGGCGGGTCCCTGCTCATGCGCGAGCAGGTGAGCACGATGAAGGGCTACTGGTACGACAAGGTCAACGTCTCGATCTTCCTCTGCAACAAGAACGACAAGGAGACCTCGGCCAACTGCGCCAAGGGCGCGGTCACCGAGGCGCAGAAGCAGGAGATCGAGTCCGAGCTCAAGCAGATGAACATCGTCGAGTCGGTGCACTTCGAGACCAGTGAGGAGGCGTACAAGCACTACAAGGAGCAGTTCGGCGACTCGCCGCTGGCCGACTCCCTGACCCCGGACCAGATGCAGGAGTCCTTCCGCATCAAGCTCAAGGACCCCGAGCGCTATGACGTCATCTCCACGGCCTTCGCCGCGCGGCCCGGGGTGCAGGAGGTCCAGGATCAAAAGGCCCTGGTCGACGACTTGTTCAATCTGCTCAACGGCATGAATTTCGCGGCGCTCGGCGTGATGACGCTGATGCTGATCGTCGCGCTGATGCTGATCGTCAACACGGTGCGGGTGTCGGCGTTCAGCCGCCGCCGGGAGACCGGCATCATGCGATTGGTCGGCGCGTCCAGCTTCTATATCCAGATGCCGTTCATCATGGAGGCCGCCATCGCGGGGCTGCTGGGCGCGGGCTTCGCCTGTGTACTGCTGGTGAGCGGGCAGTACTTCCTGGTCAACAACTGGCTGGTGGACAAGATCGATGTGATCAACTTCATCGGCTGGGACGCGGTGCTGGCGAAGCTGCCACTGGTGCTCGCGATTGGCCTGCTCATGCCCGCTCTCGCGGCGTTCTTCGCGCTCCGCAAGTACCTCAAGGTGTGACATTCGCCTAGGGCGCCGTACCGGATAACGCCCGGTACGGCGCCTGTTGGTGCCCTACACTCACCGGCATGTCGGGCCCGTGTTTGTTCGTCCATCCCCGCCGCATTCGCCGTGGGGCCGCCCTGACATTGGTCTTCGCCAGCGTGCTCGCCACCGGGGCGGCCGTCGGTTCCTGGGGCGCCGAGCCCGGATCGCGCCGGGACCCCCAAGCCGCCCGGATACCGGCCCGCGCCTACGTCGGCGCGGTCGAGAGCGACCAGGTCAAGGCGGCCGCGGCCGCGGCCCAGGAGGACGGGAAGTCCGGTTCCAAGGCCGCCCGTGAGGTGGTGAGCCGCAGCGGAGACCGGTGGGGCGCGGTCTACAGCGCCCGTGAGTACGAGGGCTACCGCCAGACCCTCGACGGCGCCTACGTCGGCGTCGGGATCTCCGCCCGCCGGGACGCCCAGGGGCGGATCGCGGTGGAGCGAGTGGAGCCCGGCAGCCCCGCCCAGAAGGCCGGGGTCCGGGCCGGTGACCGACTGCGCACGGTCGACCACAAGTCCGTGACCGGGCGGCCCGTCACCGAGGTCGTGGCCCTGCTGCGCGGCCCCGCCGACGGCTCGCCGGGCACCCGGGTGGAGCTCGGGCTGCGGCGCGACGGCCACGAATGGACGCAGGAGCTCCGCCGGGCCCGGCTGACCACGGACCCGGTGACCGTCGACCGGCTCAGCGGCTACGACGACCACAGACCCGGCACCGTCCGGATCAAGGTCGACTCGTTCACCAAGGGCACCGGAGAGCGCATCCGGCGCGCGGTGCGCTCCATCCCCCGGGGCGACGGCATACTGCTCGATCTGCGGGGCAACTCGGGCGGACTGGTCTCCGAGGCCGTCACCGCCGCCTCCTCCTTCCTCGACGGTGGCCTGGTCGCCACCTATGACGTCCGCGGTGACCAGCGAGTTCTCGACGCGCGATCGGGCGGTGACACCGACACCCCGCTGGTGGTGCTGGTCGACGGCGGCACCATGAGCGCCGCCGAGCTGCTCACCGGCGCCCTCCAGGACCGCGGCCGCGCCGTGGTCGTGGGCTCCCGGACCTTCGGCAAGGGCTCGGTCCAGATGCCCAGCGAACTCCCCGACGGCTCGGTCGCCGAGCTCACCGTCGGCCACTACCGGACCCCCGCCGGGCGTAACGTCGACGGCGAGGGCATCGACCCGGACCTCACGGTCAGGGGCGACGACGGCCCGTCCGCGGAGGCGCGGGCGCGCACGGTATTGAGTGGCCTCGGGGGCGGGTCCTAGTGCGAGAATGGCCTGACCATGGCTAAAGAGACGGGTCGCAAGCTGATCGCGCAGAACAAGAAGGCGCGGCACGACTATCACATCCTGGACACCTACGAGTGCGGTCTGGTGCTGACCGGGACCGAGGTGAAGTCGCTGCGCCAGGGGCGGGCCTCGCTCGCGGACGGCTTCGCCCAGCTCGACGGCGGCGAGGCATGGCTGCACAACGTGCACATCCCCGAGTACAGCCAGGGCACCTGGACCAACCACTCGGCCCGCCGCCGGCGCAAGCTGCTGCTGCACCGGGCGGAGATCGACAAGCTGGCCGGCAAGACCCAGGAGACCGGCCACACCCTGGTGCCGCTGGCCCTGTACTTCAAGGACGGCCGGGCCAAGGTCGAGGTCGCGCTGGCCAAGGGCAAGAAGGAGTACGACAAGCGCCAGACCCTCCGCGAGAAGCAGGACCGCCGCGAGGCCGAGCGGGCCATCTCGGCGGCCCGCCGCCGCCAGCGCGCCTGACCAGCCGGAAGGCGCACCCCAAGCGACGGGAATGATGTGGCCCCGTCGCGCGTTGTTCACCTATGATGGCGCTGTGCCCCTCCGAGGGCGCGGCACCACCATTGAAAAATCAACATGGGGATGATCGGTTTCGACAGCGGCTGTCGAAGCAGGGGAAGCGAGCCGAGGAAGCGGCAATGATCTCGTTAACCATATGTCGCAACCAATAATCGCCAACACCAAGCGCGATTCCTTCGCCCTCGCTGCCTAAGTAGCGACTTGCGAAGTGTCAGCCCGGGGCTGTTCCCGACCCGGATCCTGGCATCGACTAGGGAACTAAACCACTAGACCCGGTCACGGGGTGTAGTGGGAAATCAAACAGTGACTGAGCCCGTCGGAGACTTGTCCGCGTGATCTCCGGGGCCGAGAAAATCACAGCGGACTGCGCTCGGAGAAGCCCTGATTCCGCACCGTTGGACGCGGGTTCGATTCCCGCCATCTCCACTCATCCCATGTACGACGAAGGGCCCCGCCACCACGGCGGGGCCCTTCGTCGTGTCTGCGGCCCGTGATCAGCCGAGCCGGTGTTCCCAGCGCAGTGCGGCGGGCCGGTCGTCGATCCAGTACGTATGCGAGCGGGGGGTGACGCGGAGCCGCACGGTGGTGATATCGGGACGTTCGGCGTCCTGCCAGGCGAGTAGCGTCCGCTCGATGTCATCCCACAGCGCCACCGGGCCGCCTTGCCGGACGGTCCAGCCGGAGCCGTTCTCGGTGAACGCGGCGAAGGACTCGCGGTCGGCAGGTGATGGTCAGCCGATGTCCAGGACCGCCTTGCCGTGGAGGCGGCGGTCCAGGAGGGCGGTGACGGCCTCTTCGGCTCGGTCCCAGCCGCCGCGCCAGGCGATCTGGGGGTCGAGGTCGCCCGTCGCGACGCGTTCCGCGAGCCAGCCGAGGTCCGGGCCGATGTCGGGGCGGTCGAGGAGGTAGAAGGTGACGATGGAGCGGTTGTGGCGGCCCTCGTTGCCGTAGAGGGCGCCGAACGGGAAGGTCTCGGGCTGGCCCGTGACATGACCGACGGAGACCAGGGTGCCGTGCGCGGCGAGCTTGTCGTACGCGGCGACCAGCTGTGGTCCGCCGACCATGTCCACCACTCCGTGCACCGGCTCGCCGACCTCCTCCGGCTTCGCGATCACCTCATGCGCGCCGAGCGCCCGTAGGTCGTCGCCGTGGGCGGCGGGGTCGCCGGTGGTGGCGATGACGTACGCGCCGCCGAGCCGGGCGAGCTGGACGGCGTACCGGCCGACCCCGCCGGTGGCGCCCTGACCAGGATGCGCCGGCCGAGGGTGTCGCCGATCCGGCGCAGTGCGCGCAGGGCGCTGCCGCCCGCGACCGGGATGGTGCTGATCGCGCCGGGATCGGCACCGGCGGGCGGGAGGCCGAGCATTCCGGTGTCCACCGCGCGCAGCTCCGCCCAGCCGCCGTCCGCGCCCAGGGTGACGACGGGGGTTCCGGCGGCCGGTCCCGAGCCGTCGGCGGCCGCGCGCTCGACCACTCCGGCGGCGTCCCAGCCCAGCACGGTGCCGTCGGGGGCCTCGGTCCGGTGGGCGACCTCGCCGTAGTTGAGGGAGGTGGCGGTCACCCGGACCAGGGCTTGGTGGGAGGCGGGTTCGGGGTCGGCGGCTTCGCCGATGCGGAGGCCGGAGGGGGAGGAGTGGTCAACGAGCAGGGCGCGCATGGCGGTTCGCCTTTCCGGTGAATGATGGCGACATCAGTTATGCCACTGAGTGGCAAACGCGTGCAAGTGGCATCGTCGATGACGGCTACACTTTTCGCCGTGACTGCCGCTCCCAACTCCTCACTGCGCGAACGCAAGAAGCGGCGCACCCGTCAGACGCTGATAGACACCGCGCTGGAGCTGTTCACCCGGCGCGGCTTCGGCGGGGTGACGCTGGATGAGCTGTGCGAGGAGGTGGAGGTCTCCAAGCGCACCTTCTTCCGCACCTTCACCAGCAAGGAAGATGTCGCGATGGCCCCCGACCAGGACCTGTGGCGGGCCTTCCTGGAGGAGCTGGAGACCGCGGACCCGGCCGGGCTGCCGGTGGTGGAGCTGGGGCGGGACGCGCTGCTGGCCGCGCTGGCGCGGATGGACGACGAGGGCTGGGCCCGCCGGTTGCTGCTCAGCCGGCGGCTGGCCGAGCGGACGCCCTCGATGGGCGCGCACGGTTTGCAGTTCTGCGAGGCCACCACGCAGGAGGCGCTGGCGATCCTCCGCCGACGGTTCGGCCTCGGCGCGCCGGGCGACCTCCGGCCGCGGCTGGCCGTGGACATGCTGGTCGCCGCGTTCCACGGGGCGCTGGCGAGCTGGGTGGCGCGGGCGGATGAGGCCGACGCGGCGGTTGGCGCGGGCCGTACCGAGCCGCCCACCGCCGGGGAACTGGCCGACCGCCTCCGCGAGGCCGTCGCCGCCCTCCCCGCGAGCCTCGCCCTGACGGCCGCGGATGGCGGGGACGGCGGTTCCGGCGGGGACGGCGGTTGATGTTCGGGCCTTGGCGCCCGTGGATGGCCCTGCGGCTTCGCGCGGCCTGCCGGCGGCCCGCCGACGCCCCGCGCGGTCGATGGGTGACGCCCCACGTCGGCCTGCCCTTGGGCCCGCGCTCCGCGCCGACGGCGGCTGATGGCAGCCGGGCCAGGCCGCCTGCGGTCGGCCCAGCTGCGGCATGGGTGGGGCCGGGTCGGCCCGGACCCACCCGCACCCGGCGCAGCTTGCCCGCCCACGGCGGTGACCCCCCGCCCCGGGGCCGCGCCCCCCGCCCCGCGGGCGGTGGTCAGCTGAAGGTGATCACCAGGCCGAAGCCGAAGAAGATCGTGCCGCCCAGGGTCAGGCCCGCCGCCGGGCCGAGTATGTGGCGTCGCATCCATACCCGGGCCTTCTGCGACTCGCCCGGGAGGTACCTCACGTCCACCCTCCGGCCGGTCGCCAGGCCCAGGCCGACGCCCTGGATCGCGGTGGTGAACTCCACCATGTAGCCCTGGTGGTCGTGGAACCGGATGACCGGCGTCTGGGTCGGGTGCCGGTTCCGCTCCCGGCGGTCCACGACGTTGGCGACCACCACGCCCTCCGTACGGACTCCCTCGCGGCGCAGCCGTCGCACCAGCCGGGCATCGCGGACGGCGCAGGCGTAGAGCAACAATCCGACCGCGACGCACAGCAGATCGGCTCCGGGCACGGCCATCGGTGGTTCGCCTCTCGTCGTGTTCGGTTCCCCCTTCTGACACAGGGGACGCGGTGATCCGGAACTTCGGTTGCCACCTTCGGGCGCTCTGTCGCGAAGGGGCGGGGTGCGGGATCCTCCCGTGGCATGAGGAGACCTGTGAATCGTCGTGCGCGCGCCTGGAGCTGGCCCCTCGTCATCGGGCTGGTCTGTACTCTCACCTGGAGCTCACCTGCCGGTGCCGACGCCTCCCGCGCCGCCGACGCCTCCCGCGCCGGGATCGGCGACGCCATCGACACCATCCTCGCCGACCCCCTCCTGAAGGGCGGCGCGGCCGGGGTCGTGGTCGCCGACGCCGACTCCGGTGCCGTGCTCTACCGGCACCGGCCCGACGACCGGCTGATGCCCGCCTCCAACACCAAGCTGTTCACCTCGGCCGCCGCCATGGGGCTGCTCGGCCCCGACCACCGCTTCCGCACCGATGTGCTGACCGACGGCGCCCGCCGCGGGCACACCCTCCGGGGCGATCTCTACCTTCGCGGCACCGGCGACCCCACGATGCTCGCCGGGGACTACGACCGCCTCGCGAAGGGCGTCGCCGACGCGGGGATCACCAAGGTCAGCGGGCGGCTGATCGCCGATGACACCCGCTTCGACGCCCAGCGGGTGGGCCGCTCCTGGGCGGCCGACGACGAGTCCTCGTACTACGCGGCGCAGATCTCCGCGCTGACCCTCGCCCCCGACACCGACTACGACGCGGGCAGCGTCATCGTGGAGGTCACCCCGGGCGCGGCGGCCGGCGACCGGCCGAAGGTCACCGTCACACCGCCGAACGCGTACGTACGGATCGACAACCGCGCGACCACCGGAAGCGGCACCGGAAGCGGCAGCCTCACCTTCGAGCGGCAGCACGGCTCCAACACCATCACCGTCAGCGGCGCCCTCCCGGCCGGGTCGGCGACCGCCAAGGAGTGGGTGAGCGTCTGGGAGCCCACCGGCTACGCCACCTCGGTCTTCGCCGACGCCCTCGAACGGCACGGCGTCCGCGTGGCCGGGCCCACCCGCCTGGGCCTGGCCGCCCCGGCGGACGCCCAAGAGCTCGCCTCGCACCGCTCCATGCCGCTCAAGGAACTGCTCATCCCCTTCATGAAGCTGTCCAACAACATCCACGCCGAGGCCCTCACCAAGGCCATCGGCTATGCGACGGCCGGGCGCGGCACCTGGGACGCGGGGCTCGCCGCCATCGCCGACTGGCTGAAGAAGCAGGGCGTGGACACCGGCGCGGTGCGCCAGGTGGACGGCTCCGGGCTGTCCCGGATGGACAACATCGCGGCCGGGCGCCTCACCGAACTGCTGCTGTCGGTGCGCGACGAGCCCTGGGACGCCGACTGGTACGCCTCGCTGCCGGTGGCCTGCGCCCCAGACCGGTTCGTGGGCGGCACCCTGCGTACGCGGATGTGCTCCACCCCGGCGGCCGGGAACGCGCGCGGCAAGACCGGCTCCCTGACCGGCGCCTCCGCGCTCTCCGGCTATGTCACCGACGCGGACGGCAGGGAGCTGGTCTACAGCGTCGTCCTCAACAACTACCTCGCCCCGTCCGTGAAGAACCTGGAGGACGCGATCGTGGTGACGCTCGCGAAGTCCGGCGAGGGCCATGCGGAGGCGGTGCGGCCCCGTGCCGTACGGGGTGCCGCGGCCGCCACGGCCGACGCCGGACGCGAATGCTCCTGGGTCAAGCCCCGGCGTTGCTGAGGTCAGGCCCCGCCGCTGGTGAGGGCAGGCCCCGGAACTGCTGAGGCCAAGCCCCAGCGCTGAGCTGAGGTCAGGCCCCGCCGCCGCCAGGCGGAAGCCGCACCGTCAGCACCGCCGTCCCCGCCGCCGCCTCCGCGGACGGCCCGCCGGCCACCTCCAGCCGCCATGGCGCCGAGGTGCCGACGGCCTCGGCGCGCAGCACCGCCCCGTCCCGGACGACGGTGAAGGTGGCGGCCGTCGTGCCGTCCGGGCGGGGCACCCGCACCGTGACCGGGCCCGCCGCCGGTTCGTACACCCGCAGCGTGACCCCGTCCGCCCAGTCCGCGTCGGGGCGGTCGTCGGCCGCGCCGAACGGGATCACCGCGCCGGGGCGGGCCAGCAGCGGGACGCTGCGGAAGCCGTGGGTCTCGCGCACCCAGCGCGGGCCGCGCACCGTCCGCCCGCTGGGCACATGCGTCCAGACGCCCTCGGGCACGTAGTACGTCACCTCGCCCTCGTCGTCGAAGACCGGGGCGACCAGCAGATCCCCGCCGAGCATGTACTGCCGCTCCAGACCCGCGCACCCGGGGTCGTCCGGGAACTCCAGGACCATGGCGCGCATCACCGGGACGCCCTCGGTGTGCGCCTGCCGCGCCGCCTCGTACAGATACGGCATCAGCCGCAGCTTCAGCCGGGTGAAGTGGCGCAGCACCTCGACCGACTCCTCGTCGAAGAGCCACGGCACCCGGTACGAGGACGAGCCGTGCAGTCTGCTGTGCGAGGACAGCAGCCCGAAGGCGATCCACCGTTTGAACAGGGCCGGGTCCGGGGTGCCCTCGAAACCGCCGATGTCATGGCTCCAGAAGCCGAAACCGGAGAGGCCCAGCGAGAGCCCGCCGCGCAGCGATTCGGCCATCGCCTCGTAGGTGGACTCGCAGTCGCCGCCCCAGTGCACCGGGAACCGCTGGCCGCCCGCCGTGGCCGAGCGCGCGAAGACCACCGCCTCGCGCTCCCCGCGCCGCTCGCTCAGCGCCTCGTGGACGGTGCGGTTGTAGAGGTGGGTGTAGTAGTTGTGCATCCGCTCGGGGTCGGAGCCGTCCGCGTAGACCACGTCCAACGGCACCCGCTCGCCGAAGTCGGTCTTGAAGCAGTCCACGCCCATGTCCAGCAGCGCGGTCAGCTTGGCCGCGTACCAGGCGCGGGCGGCCGGGCTGGTGAAGTCCACCAGCGCCATGCCCGGCTGCCACAAGTCGCACTGCCACACCGACCCGTCCGGCCGCTTCAGCAGATGCCCGGCCGCCTTGCCCTCGGCGAAGAGCGGGGAGCGCTGGCCGATGTACGGATTGATCCAGACGGAGACCTTCAGCCCCCGTTCCCGCAGCCGCCGCAGCATGCCCTCCGGGTCGGGGAAGACCCGGGGATCCCAGGTGAAGTCGCACCACTGGTACTCGCGCATCCAGAAGCAGTCGAAGTGGAAGACGGACAGCGGCAGCGCGCGCTCCGCCATGCCGTCCACGAAGCCGGTGACGGTCTCCTCGTCGTAGGAGGTGGTGAAGGAAGTGGACAGCCACAGCCCGAAGGACCACGCGGGCGGCAGCGCGGGGCGGCCGGTGAGCGCGGTGTAGCGGCGCAGGATGTCCTTGGGGGTGGGCCCGTGGATGACGTAGTACGTGAGCTCCTGGTCCTCGGCGCTGAACTGGATCCGGGAGACCGCCTCCGAGCCGACCTCGAAGGAGACCCGTCCCGGGTGGTCCACGAAGACGCCGTAGCCCGCGTCGGTGAGGAGGAACGGGACGTTCTTGTACGCCTGCTCGGTGGCAGTGCCGCCGTCGGCGTTCCAGATGTCGACGGCCTGGCCGTTCCTCACCAGCGGGCCGAAGCGCTCGCCGAGGCCGTAGACGAAGGTGCCGACCCGCAGCGCGAGCCGTTCGCGCAGGTGGTGGCCGCCGTCGGCGGTCTCCATGATGCCCATGTCCTTGACGCCGCTGCTGGTGAGCGTCTGCCCGGCGGCCTCGAAGTCCATCCGCCAGGGCCCGGTGCGGGCGAAGCGCACCGAGAGCGCGCCCGAGGTGAGCCGGGCCTCCCCGTCGTCACAGCGCACCTCGGCGTCGTACGTCTCGTGGGCGATCTCGAACGACGGGCCGCGCTCGACCCCGCCCGCGAAGTGGGTGATCCGGACGGCGATCACATCGGGCATGGGGGCGGTGCAGGTCAGGGTGAGGGCGGGGCCCTTGAGCAGATCGCCGCGGTGGCGTACGGGATGGGTGGGGGCGTGGACGGTGAGGGTGCCGGGGCCGGTCTCCACGTCGAGCACCCCCTGGGGGTAGGCGGCGTGGACGCCCTCGCGCAGTCTCCAGTAGCCGTCGCTGAACTTCATGCGGGCCTCCTCGTCATTTGACCGCGCCCATGGCGATGCCACGGGTCAGGGTCCGCTGGAAGATCAGGAAGAAGCAGAACGCGGGGAGCACCCCCAGCAGGGCGGCCGCGTTGGTCATGGTGGCGTCCATCAGCCGCTGGCCCTGGAGGACGCCGAGCGCCACCGAGACCGTCTGGTTGTCGTTGGAGATCAGCATCACCAGGGGCAGCAGGAACTCGTTCCAGGTCCAGATGAAGAAGAAGACCAGCAGCACCCCGATGGTGGGGCGGCTGACCGGCACCACGACCCGCCACAACACCTGCCACTTGGTGGCGCCGTCGATCCGGGCCGCCTCGATGACCTCCCTGGGGAAGGCGCCGAGCACGGAGGAGAGCAGATAGGTGCCGAAGGCCGACTGGATCACGGTGAAGACGATGATCACGCTCAGCCGGGTGTCGTACAGGCCCACCTGCTTGGACAGGTAGTAGACGGGGTAGACCAGGGCCTCCTGCGGCAGCATGTTGGCCAGCACGAAGAAGGCCAGCACCCAGGGGCGGCCCCTGACTCGCCCGATGCCGATCGCATACGCGTTGAGCACCGACAGCAGCGCGGCGAGCACCGCCACCGAGCCGGAGATCAGCGCGGAGTTGAACAGCTTTTGGCCGAAGTCCACGCGCTGCCAGAAGTCCCTGAGGCCGTCGAGATGGATCCCCTCGGGCAGGCTCAGCGGGCCGTGCGCGGAGTAGTCGGTGGGCGATTTCACGGCGTTGAGGGCCACTACGAGGAAGGGCAGCACCATGAGGGCGGCGGCCACGATCAGCGCGGTCAGCACCGGGAAGCGGGCCGGGGCGCGTTGTCCCTTGACGGCGTTCACCGGTCCTCCGACGGCGTTCACCGGTCCCTTGACGGCGTTCACTGGTCCTCCGCCCGGGTTTGCAGGCGCAACGCCACCAGGGCCAGCGCCAGGATGATCACGGTGAGGGCGGTGGAGACCGCGGAGCCGTACCCGACCTGCGTCTTCTCGAAGAAGGACTGGAAGGAGAAGTACGAGGGGACGTTGGTGGCCCCACCCGGCCCGCCCTTGGTGAGCACATACACCGCGCCGAAGACCTTGAGCGCCGCGATGGTGCACCACAGCAGCACGACATAGATCTCCGGGCGGATCTGGGGCAGCGTCACATGCCAGAACCGCCGCCACCACGAGGCCCCGTCCAGCTCGGCCGCCTCGTGCAGGGACGGGTCGGCGCGCTGGAGCCCCGCCATGAAGACCACCAGCGGAAAGCCGAGCTGGACCCACACCATCACGGCCATCACGCTGTAGAGCGCGAAGTCCGGGTCGCCCAGCCAGTCATGGCGCAGCGAGTCGAACCCTACGGCGCCCAGCGCCTCGTTGAGCGCGCCGTTCTCCGGGGCGAGGATCCAGCTCCAGACGATTCCGGCCACCGCGATCGGCAGCACCTGCGGCAGATAGAAGCAGGCGCGCAGCACGCTCGCGGTGCGGGTGCCGATGTGTTTGGCGATGTAGTCGAAGAGCGCGGCGGCGAGCACCAGGCCGAGGGCGGTGGGGAGTACCGCCATCGCCACCACCATGGCCAGGCTGTGCCGGAAGGACTCCCAGAAGGCGGAGTCGTCCAGCAGCTCGCGGTAGTTGGCGAGCCCGGCCCACTTCGGGCTGCCCACCCCCTGCCAGTGGGTGAGGCTGATCCCGGTGTTCATCAGGAACGGGACGACGATGACGGCGAGGAAGGCCAGCGCGCCGGGGAGCAGGAACAGGGCGTACGGATACTCGCGGCGCCGCAGCGGCGGTGCCTTGCTGTGGGAGCTCATCGGGAGCTCATCCCTTCGGCGCGCCCGCGTCGTACGCCTTCTTCACCGCGTCCAGATAGGCGTCGGGCTTCGCGCTGCCGTTGATCAGCTTCTGGGTCTCGGAGACGAGGACGTCGTAGAAGCCGGGGACCGGCCAGTCGGGGTAGAAGGCCAGGCCGTCGCCGTCGGCGTAGCTGGTGAAGTCCTTGATCAGGGCCTTGGACTTGGGGTCGCTGATCGCCGAGGGGTCGGCGGCCACGGGCACTCCGCCGTTGTTGCCGAGGGTGTTCTGGATGCCCTTCTTCATCGTGATGTCGATGAAGTCGTAGGCGAGCTCCTTGTTCTTGGCGCCCTTGGGGACGACCCAGAGATTGCCGCCGGAGCCGAGGGTGAGCTTGGAGCCGGGGAAGGGGAAGGTGCCCCACTCGTCCTTCATCTCGGACTTGAAGCGGCCGAACCACCAGCTGCCGGAGAAGAACATCGGATACTTCCCCGCGATGAAGGCCGCGCCCGCGTCCTCGGCCTTGGCGCCGCTCGAGCTCTTGGCGATATAGCCCTTCTTCACCCAGTCGGCGAAGGTGGTGGCGCCATAGGTCCAGGCGGCGTCGTGGAAGTCCGGCTTGCCCTGGTACTGCTCGTAGGCGTCCACCCAGGAGCGGTCGGCCTTGGAGAGGGCGAGCTGGTAGACGTACTGGTGGGCGGGGTATTCGGCGCCCGCGCTCGCCAGCGGGGTGACGCCCTTGCCCTTGAACGCCTTCAGGGCGGCGGTGAACTCGTCGAAGGTGGTCGGGACCTTGATGTGGTGCTTGGTGAAGAGGGTCTTGTTGTAGAAGACCATCGTGTACTCGGCGTAGTTGGGGATCCCGTACCAGTTGCCGGAGCCCATCACGCCCTGGGCGTCATAGCGGCTGGTGGTGCGCACGCCGGAGCTGAGCGGCTTGTCCCAGCCGCGCTTGGTGACCTCGGGGGTGAGGTCGGTGAGCAGGCCCTGCTTGGAGAGCAGCCCGGTGGTGGCGTTGCCCTTGTTGTACTCCATCAGATCGGGCGCGTCACCGGAGTTGAGGACCATCGAGGCGGTCTTCTGGATCTGTTCGAAGCCCTTCTCCTCGACCTTCACCGTGACGCCCGGATGGCTCTTCTTGAACTCCTCGATCGCCTGCTTCCAGGCGATGCCCATGGCGCTGTTGGGCGCCTCGTAGTGCCACAGCTTGAGCGATTTGCCGTCCCCGGCCTCGTCCCCGCCGTCCCCGCAACCCGCGATGACCAGGGATGCCGCGAGCGCGGCCGCGATGGTGGCCACCGTTCGTTTCGTCCGTTTCCGTGCCGTCAACATCCGCTGCCTCCGGAGTGTTGGAAGGAAGGGCGCATGTGCAACGTTCGTCGAAGCGCTTCGATGGGGAGAGGTATACGAGGGGTGGTAGAGATATGTCAATGGCGTTGACAAAACGGGCGGGAGCAGGCGCACCCGAAAACGCTGTGGGTCTCAGCCCTTGTGGACCTGGCGCACCGTGCGGAGGAAGGCGCCCAGGACGCTCGGGACCGGGCCGAAGCGGTGGGCCAGGTGGAACTCCAGCCCGGCGGCGGCCGGTTCCAGCGGCAGCAGGGTCACCCCGACATGCCGGAAGCGCCGCATCCCCGCCGGTCCGATGCCGATGCCGAGACCGCAGGCGACCAGCCCCAGCAGGGTGTGCAGATTGTGCGCCTCATGCGCGATCCGCGGCTCGACCCCGGCGGCACGGCATACGGCCAGCGCCACATCGGCGGCGGCGGGCTCGGCCTGCCGCGAGGAGAGGATCAGCGGCTCGCTGTCCAGCGCCCGTACGGGCACGGCGGCGGCGCTGGTCAGCGGGTGGCCGGACGGCACCGCCGCCACCAGGGTCTCCCGGCCCAGCGGCAGGCTGGTCAGCCGCCGCCGGGCGGCCGCGGGCGGTGGGCCGCAGATGACCCCGGCGTCCAGGCTGCCGTCCAGCAGCGCCTCGATCTGCCGGGCGCTGGGGAGTTCCCGCAGCTCCAGCCGGACCTGAGGGCGGCGGGTCCGGAAGGCGGTGAGCACCTCGGGCAGTACGGCGGCCAGCGCGGTGCCGAGGAAGCCGATGGCGAGCGAACCGGTCTCACCCCGCCCGGCGTCGGCCGCGTCCCGTACGGCGAGGTCGAGGTGGTCCAGCACCTGCCGGGCCCGGGCCAGGAACGCCTCACCCGCGGCGGTGGGCCGCACCCCGTGCCCGGTGCGGTCGAAGAGCCGTACGCCCAGCTCGGTCTCCAGCGCCTTGATCTGTTGGGACAGCGGGGGCTGCCGGATGCCCAGCGCGGCGGCGGCGCGGCCGAAGTGGGCGTGCTCGGAGAGGGCGAGCGCGTAGCGGAGATGGCGCAGCTCCATAACGACCAAGCCTATATCTGATCGCGAATAATCCCTTTACCTCTCATATATCAAAGAGGAAAGTATCGTCGCGCCGGTGTTCGACTGGCCCGCATGAGCGAAACGCTGGAACACCGCGAGACGACGATCGAAGGCGTACGGCTGCACTGGGTGCGGGCGGCGGGGCCGGGAACCCCCGTCGTGCTGCTCCACGGCTGGCCGCAGACCTGGTACGCCTGGCGCAAGGTGATCCCCGAACTCGCCCGCCACCACGAGGTGTTCGCGGTGGACCTGCCGGGCCTGGGCGACTCGGGCTCCTCCCCGCGCGGCCACGGCGTCCGGATCGCCGCCGACCTGCTCGACGCCTGGCGTGCCGAGCTGGGCCTGGACCGGGTCCATGTCGTCGGCCACGACCTGGGCGGCCCCATCGGCTACGCGTGGGCCGCCGCCCACCCCGCCCCGGTCCGCAGCTTCACCCTGCTCGCCGTGCCACTGCACGGCTTCGGGCTGAGCGAACTGATCGCCCGCGCCGGGCTCTGGCACTTCGGCTTCTTCTCGGTGCCCGGCCTCGCGGAGCGGCTGGCGGAGGGCCGGGAGCGGATCCTGCTGGAGCACTTCTACGGGCATGCCCTGGAGGCCGGGGCCATCCGCCCCGCCGATGTCGACACCTATCTGCGCAGCTACACCCGCCCGGGCCGGCTGGCCAACGGCTTCGCGTACTACCGCAACGCCCCCGCCGATACCGCCGCCCTCACCGAACTCGCCCGCACCCCGCTCCCGATGCCCGCCCTGGCCGTCGGCTGCGGCCGGGCCGGCGGCCCGGCCCCCGTCCACAGCCTCGGCCAGGTCGCCCCGGCGACCCGCGGCGCCGTGATCGACGACAGCGGCCACTTCCTCCCCGAGGAACGCCCCGGCCCCCTGCTGTCTCTGCTCAGGCCCTTTCTGGCGGAGGCGGACGCGTCGGAGGGCGGTCCCCGCCGCTTTGGCGCTTCGGGGTGATCACCAAGCAGTGATCTGAAGCAGGTAGACCCGCTCATGCCGGGGAACCACCTGGCAGAAGAACATGCCGCCGGGCACGAGAACGTTCTCACCGCGCGGCGACGGCCCCTGGTACGCCGAACCGTCCAGATACAAGGCGGCCGCCGCACGGACCAGCTCGTCCGCCTTCTTCTCCACTTCGGCGATCAAAGCGGGCGGGGCGCCGCTCGCGACGTGGTCTTCGCTGGGGTCGTACTCCCAGGCCCAGCTCACGCGGTGGCCTGCCGGGCCTCGTTCACCACGGCCAGGAGTTCGTCCATGGCGGCCCGCCAGGTTGGGTCGTCCTTGTCGAGCGTGTGCACCGCGTGTTCGGCGTTACGCCGTCGTGCGGCCAGGTCCGGGCGGCGCTCGATCTCCACCTCGCCGGCCCAGATGGTCAGCCATTGGTGGATGGGGCCGAGGTTGTTGTGTTCGGCTGCCAAGGCGAACGCCTCGTTCTTCTGGGTTTCCATCTCGCCCAGCCGATGGGGAGCTACGCGGGCGAGCGCGAGGCGCAGGGATTCGGGAGTGCGCTCCGGCCGGGGGATGAGGCCCCCCGTGGGCGGCTCCATAGGGTGTGCGCTCATGCGGTCCTCCGGGCTGTTCGGTGTCCGTATGCACCGTACTGGCCATGACGGGGCCTGCGCGGCGAGCGGCGGCTTGTATGACGAATCCGGCCGATGGCGGGGACCCGCGTCGGCCGGGAGCGTCAGTCTCGCGACGGCCTGGGGTCGCGTGGCCGGGATGTCGGTTCGGCCGCGCGGGTGCGGTTCTGGGCTCGCAGTCGTCGGGCGAAGGCCGCGAGGGTGGTGAGCGGGGAGCGGCGGCGTGGTGGGGTGGTGCCGGGGCGGGGGACGACGGGGCGGGAGGCGAGGAAGAGGATCACGTCACTACGGTCCCGGGCCCGGCCGGGGGCGGTCCAACACCTGATCGGGGGCCATTCACGCATCTGTGTTGTCAATGGCGGCCGGGTGAGGATCGCGGGGCGCGTCGGTCACCATGTGCGGGTGAACCGGGACATCGAACCGCGCCTGCTGCGCGCCTTCACCGCCGTCGCCGACGAACTGCACTTCACCCGCGCCGCCGCCCGCCTCTACGTCGCCCAGCAGGCCCTCAGCCGTGACATCCGGCGCCTGGAGCGGGAGTTGGGCGCGGAGCTGTTCGTCCGTACCACCCGCCAGGTCGCCCTCACGGCCGCGGGTGAACGGCTGCTGCCGCACGCCCGGCGGGTGCTCCAGGCCCAGGACGATCTGGCGGCGGCCTTCAGCGGGGCCGAGCGCCGTCCGCTGCTCGTGGACGTGAGCGCCCCGGTGAGCACCGGATACCAGGTGCTGGCGGAGGCGCGGCGCCGCATCGGCCCCGAGACCGAGCTGGTGGCCCGCTTCCACAGCGGGCTGGCCGGGGCCGCCGCCGAACTCCTCGCCGGGCGCCTCGACGTCTCCTTCGGCCGGGCCCGCGGCCTTGACCCGGCCGTGCTCGCCCGGCTGGACCACCGGCTGATCCGCTATGAGCGCATCGCGGTGGTCCTGCGCGAGGACCACCCGCTGGCCCGGTTCGAGGAGATCCCGCTGGCCGCGCTCGCGGGCGAGACCCTGTACGCGGCGGCGGGCAACGACACCACCACCGAGTGGACGGACCTGGCCGCCCAGCTCTTCGCGGGGCGCGGGATCGCGATGGCGGAGCCGTTCCCGGAGATCGACGGGGACGAGGAGTTCATCCGGGTGGTGACCAAGCGCCGCTGGTCGGTGCTGGCGAGCGAGGTGTTCACCCACCTGCCCGGCGCGGTGCTGCGGCCCCTCGCCGAGCCCGTGCCGCTCTCGCCGGTCTCCATCGTGTGGCGCAAGGGCCTCGTCCACCCCGGACTGGACGCCCTCCACGCGGCGGCCCGCGCGCTCGCCACGACGTCCGGCTGGCTCCATCGCCCACCGGGCGCTTGGCTGCCGCGTCCTGAGGCGGACCATGGGGTGTCCGGCGGATCGTGAAGCCTGCGGCGGGCTGCTCCCCTCCCCGCCCCTTCCCACGACTGGGGCCCCGCCCCAGGCCCCGGGCCGGTGCTCCGCCCCTTCCCACGGCATCGATATGCGGCTCCGCCGCGTGGCGGGGCTCTCCGCCCCAGCCCTCGGGGTCCAGGGGCGAGGCCCCTGGTAGCGGGAAGGGGCGGGGAGGGGAAAGCATCGATATGCGGTTCTGCCGCGTGGTCCGCCGGATACTCCTAGAGGCGGATCGGCGGTGTGCGTCCGTCGCGTGCGCCGCTGCCGTCACCAGTCCGCTGTCGGAGGCGTGCTCTACGGTGGGGATCGTTCTGGCCCCTTCGGCCGAGCGAGTCCAGTGCGAGGAGAATCCGGAGTGACCCCTGAGCAACTGCGGTCCTTCTGCCTCTCCTTCAACGCGGTGGTGGAGGAGTTCCCTTTCTCCCGGCACCCGGAGGTCTCGACCTTCAAGGTGCTCGGCAAGATCTTCGCCCTGACGACGCTGGACGCGCGTCCGCTCACGGTGAATCTGAAGTGCGACCCGGCGGACGCGGGCCGGCTCCGCGAGGGGCACCCGGAGCTGATCGTCCCGGGCTGGCATATGAACAAGCGCCACTGGAACACGGTGACGGTCGACGGCGGCCTTCCGGACCGGCTGGTCCGGGAGCTCATCGAGGACTCCTACGACCTGGTGGTCGCGGGGCTGCCGAGGGCCGAGCGGCTCCGGCTCGACCGGCCATGAGAGTGCCGCGGTCGGCCTCGAGGGTGTCGCGGTCCTGGCTCTCGCGAGTATCGCGGTCCTGCGCGCTCCCAAGGTCCCGGGCCCCCGGGAACGCCCCTCACCGCCACCCGGTCCCCCTGGTGAGAGCAAGGTTTCGTCCGCGTCACCTGCCGCCACAGCCCGGAAATCCGCCGTCCCTACCGTCTGTGGCGACACCGAGAACTGTGGAGGCGTGATGACTGCCCCGACCACCACCGCCGTACGCAAAGGGGGCCGCTGGATCGAGCAGTGGGACCCGGAGGACGAGAGGTTCTGGAGGGAGAAGGGCGAGCGGATAGCCGCCCGGAACCTGGTCTTCTCCATCCTCTCCGAGCACATCGGGTTCTCCATCTGGAGCCTGTGGTCGGTGATGGTGCTGTTCATGGGGCCGGAGTACGGCGTCGACCCGGCCGGGAAGTTCTTCCTGGTCGCGATGCCCACCCTGGTCGGCGGGGTGCTGCGGGTGCCGTACACCTTCGCCGTCGCGCGGTTCGGCGGGCGCAACTGGACGATCGTCAGCGCCGGGATGCTGCTGGTGCCCGCGATCACCGCCGCCGTGGTGATGGAGCCCGGGACCTCGTACACCACGTTCATGGTGGTCGCGGCGCTCACCGGGGTCGGGGGCGGCAACTTCGCCTCGTCCATGACCAACATCAACTCCTTCTACCCGCTGCGCAGGAAGGGCTGGGCGCTCGGCCTCAACGCGGGCGGCGGCAACATCGGCGTGCCCGTGATCCAGCTGATCGGGCTGCTGGTGATCGGCACCGCCGGGGCGGCCCATCCACGGCTCGTGCTCGCCGTCTACATCCCGCTGATCGTCGTCGCGGCGGCGCTCTCGGCGCTGTTCATGGACAACCTGGCGCCGGTGCGCAACGACGCCGGGGCGGCCAAGGAGGCGGCGCGGGACGCCCACACCTGGATCATGTCGCTGCTCTACATCGGCACCTTCGGGTCGTTCATCGGCTACAGCTTCGCCTTCGGCCTCGTGCTCCAGAACCAGTTCGACCGCACCCCGCTCCAGGCCGCCTCGCTCACCTTCATCGGCCCGCTGCTCGGCTCGCTCATCCGCCCCGTCGGGGGCAGGCTCGCCGACGCCCACGGCGGCGCGAAGATCACGCTGTGGACCTTCGCCGCCATGGCCGCCGCGACCGTCGTGGTCGTCTACGCCTCCGCGCAGAAGTCGCTGGCCGTCTTCCTTGTCGGCTTCATCGCCCTCTTCGTCCTCAGCGGGCTCGGCAACGGCTCCACCTTCAAGATGATCCCCGGCATCTTCCAGGCGAAGGCCGTGGCCCGCGGCCTGACCGGCGAGGAGGCCGCGGCCTACGGGCGGCGGCTGTCGGGCGCGGCGATGGGGCTGATCGGGGCGGTCGGCGCGCTCGGCGGGCTCGGGATCAACCTCGCCTTCCGTGAGTCGTTCGCGAGCGCCCACTCCGGGACCCCCGCCTTCGTCTCCTTCCTCGGCTTCTACGCGGTGTGCTCCGCGGTCACCTGGGCCGTATACCTCCGTGGCGCGCGGCGCCCGGCGACGGTGCCCGCAGGGCAGGCGGGTGCGCATGATCCGCGGTCGGAGCGGCAACCCGCCTACGCGGACGTCTGAGCGGGGTGCCCAGGGGGCGCCGGGCGTCCTACGGGCGGGCGTCCCGGCGGTCCGGGGCGTACGGTCGGCCGGGAGAAGCCCGTACGGTCGGCCGGGGAAGCCCCCGGCCGTCACCTCCGTTACGCCTGGGAAACCTCCGTGAACCGCCACCGACACGGGACGGCGACAGGATGCGGAACCGAAGGCGCCCATACACGAGCGAATCGGGAGATCGGAAGATCGGGACGAGAGCCATGCACCGAGAACAGACCGGAGCCGCGGGCGACGACGAGCAGCCCGTCGGTCCTCTCGCCGGATTCACCGTGGGGGTCACCGCCGCGCGCCGCGCGGATGAACTCGGCGCCCTGCTGCGGCGCCGAGGCGCGGAGGTGATGCATGCGCCCGCGCTGCGGATCGTGCCGCTGGCCGACGACTCCGAACTCCTCGCCGCCACGAAGCAGTTGATCGACAGCGCACCGGATGTCGTGGTCGCCACCACCGCCATCGGCTTCCGCGGCTGGGTCGAGGCCGCCGACGGCTGGGGCTTGGGCGACGCCCTGCTCGACCGGCTGCGCCAGGTGCGGCTGCTGGCCCGCGGGCCCAAGGTGCGCGGGGCGATCCGGGCCGCCGGGCTGACCGAGGAGTGGTACCCGGCCTCCGAGTCGATGGCCGAAGTGCTCGAGCGGCTGCTGGACGAGGGCGTCGAGGGGCACCGTATCGCCGTTCAGCTGCACGGCGAGCCGCTGCCCGGCTTCGTCGAGTCGCTGCGGGCCGGGGGAGCGGAGGTGGTCGGGGTGCCGGTGTACCGCTGGATGCCACCGGAGGACATCGGGCCCGTGGACCGGCTGCTGGACGCGACGGTGGCCCGGACCCTGGACGCCGTCACCTTCACCAGCGCGCCCGCCGCCGCGAGCCTGCTGGACCGGGCGGAGCGGCGCGGGATGCGCGAGGAGCTGCTGGACGCGCTCCGCCATGATGTGCTGCCCGCGTGTGTCGGGCCGGTCACCGCGCTGCCGCTGGAGGCCCACGACATCCCCACCTCCCAGCCCGAACGGTTCCGGCTCGGGCCGCTGGTGCAGCTGCTGACCGCGGAACTTCCCGGGCGGGTGCGGCCGTTGCCGGTCGCCGGGCGGCGGCTGGAGATCCGTGGCCACGCGGTGGTCGTGGACGGGGAGCTGCGTACGGTGCCGCCCGCCGGGATGGCGTTGCTGCGGGCCCTGGCCCGGCGGCCCGGCTGGGTCGTGGCGCGGTCGGAGCTGCTGCGGTCGTTGCCGGGGGCGGGGCGTGACGAGCATGCGGTGGAGACGGCGATGGCTCGGCTGCGGACGGCTCTCGGCTCGCCGAAGCTGATTCAGACGGTGGTCAAGCGGGGGTATCGGCTGGCGCTTGATCCGTCCGCCGACACGAAGTATGGGGGCGAGTAGCTGTTTTGTCGGCGGGGCTCCGCCCCGGACCCCGCCGGGGCTCCGCCCCGGGCCCCGCTCCTCAAGCGCCGGAGGGGCTGGAATATGGGGCTCTGCCCCGGGCCCCGCTCCTCAAACTCCCCCAGCTACCGCTGGGAGGTGCCCCCTGGAGAGGCTGGTTCCCCTGGTCTTGAGGGGTTACGGGTAACCCGCGAGGCGGGCACTCTGAGGGGTGACCGGATCGGGCCTTCCCCGAAGGGGTGACAGGAACATGGCGTCGGCGTCGGCCTACGACCTGCGGTTCGACTCGGGGCGGATCTGCCTGGACCTGGTGGCCACGGTCGGCGGTCGGCTCAGCGAGGCGCCCGTCGAGCGACTCGGCGGGGTGGAGCCCCTCAGGGCGTGGCTGCTGGGTGCCGGGCTGGTGCCCGGCGGCACCTCGCTCGACGCCGTGGACCACCGCTGGCTCATCCGCTTCCGGGCCGCCCGCGACCTGCTGCACCGCATCGTCCACACCGAGGTCGAGGGCCATGCCGCGGCCGCCGATCTGGAGCGGATGAACGCGCTGGCCGCCACCGCCCCGCCCGCTCTGCGCGCCGTACGGGCCCCCGACGGCGTCTTGGTGAGCGCCCTCGCGGGGAAGCCGGACTGCGGCGCTCTGCTCTCCCAGATCGCCCGGGACGCGGTGCAGCTGCTCACCGACCCGGTGGCGCGCGGGCAGTTGCGGCGCTGTGCGGGGGAGACCTGCTCGCTGGTCTACCTCGACACCTCGCGCGGCCGCCGACGCCGCTGGTGTTCGAGCGAAGTCTGCGGAAACCGCGAGCGGGTTGCCCGTCACCGCCGTCGGGTAAACCCAAGCATCAGCAAAGCATGAGCGATATTCGGCCATGACCCGGACATGACGCAGGCCCCGGATGGGGGGACCGGGGCCTGCGGGGCGGATTTGGGGAGGGAGCCCTTCCTGGTGGCCGGCGCCCGCCCGGCGTCGGCCTTACTCGGACTCAAGTACGCACCGCACAGGGGGAGATGTTCAGCCCGGGAATGGGATGTACATCACACGTGTGTCGATGAACGGCGAGCGTTTCCAGCCCGTACCCCCCTCGACCCGGCGGCTTGCGTACGCAAAGATGCCCTCGTGACCGAGAGGACGACACCGGACGACGCGCTCATGCGCGCGCTCTACGCGGAGCACGCAGGCCCGCTTCTCGCCTTCGTCCTGCGCCTGGTCGCGGGCGACCGGCACCGCGCCGAGGACGTGGTCCAGGAGACCCTCCTGCGGGCCTGGCGCAACGCCGACCAACTGCGGCGCTCCGGAGGATCGGTACGACCCTGGCTGGTGACCGTGGCCCGCCGCATCGTCATCGACGGCCACCGCCAACGCCGCGCACGCCCCCACGAAGTGGACGCGGCGCCGCTCCATGTGATGCCCGCCGCGGACGACATCGACCGCGCATTGCGCCAGATGACCATTTCTGACGCGTTGAATGACCTCACCGATGCACATAGAGCGGCCCTCGTAGAGACATACTTCAAGGGACGGACGGTGAGTGAGGCGGCCGAAGTGCTGGGCGTTCCCGCCGGGACGGTGCGGTCCCGGGTCTTCTACGCGCTGCGCTCCCTGAAGCTCTCGCTCGAGGAACGGGGGGTCACGGCATGATGCCGGCAGCGGACGACCAGCAGCACACCGCGGTCGGCGCCTATGCGCTCGGGGTGCTCGACCCCGCCGACGCGGCGCGCTTCGAGGACCATCTCATCGGGTGTGAGCGGTGCGCCGCCGAGCTCGACGAGCTGATGGGCCTCCCGCCGCTGCTGGCCGAGTACGCCACCGCCGCCGACGGCACCGCGCTCCCGGATCCGGCGGTGGTCACCGCCCGCCCGGGGCCCGAACTGCTCGACCGGCTGATGGACGACGTCGCGGTGAGTCGCAAGGCCTCCGGCAGAAGGCGGCTCTTCCTCGTCGCCGCGGCCGCCGTCCTCATCGTCGGCGGCCCGCTCGCGGGAGCGGCCATCACCGCGAGCTCCGACGACGACGGGGGCAAGGGCCAGGTGGTGGCCTCCTCCTCCAAGCAGGTGTACGACCAGGGCCAGAAGTTCAGCGCGGTCGACCCCGTCACCAAGGTGGACGCCTCCGTCTCGCTCCAGCAGAAGGGGTGGGGCACCTCCGTCGCCCTCAAGCTGGGCAACCTCAAGGGGCCGCGCACCTGCGACCTGGTCGCCATCGGCAAGGACGGCCACGAGGAGACCATCACCACCTGGGCCGTGCCCACCTCGGGCTACGGCGTCAAGGACGGGGACGGCTCCCGCTGGAGCAAGGAGCCGCTCTACGCCCAGGGCGGCGCCGCCATGAACACCGACGACATCGAGCGGTTCGAGGTCCGCACCCTGGACGGCCAGCGCCTGGCCCAGGTCAGGCTCTGAGAAACCCCCTCCCTGGAGGTGTACGGTTGACGGCTGCCCTTAAGAACACAGAAGGGGGCCTGGGTGGCCGCGCAGAACGCCACGCATGACGACCGGACGGCCCCGCGGGGGGACCGCGGGGACGGGGTCCGGGACAGCGAGATCCGGATCGAGCAGGCGCATCTGGACCGGGTGTACCACCGCCTCGCGGAGAAGATCCACGAGGCGGAGTTCCTCATGGACGACGCCGCCAAGCGCGGTCAGGTCGGCACGCCCGGCGCGCTCGCCGAACGGGACGCCCAGGTCTTCCGGGCCGGGGTACATCTCAACCGGCTGAACAGCGAGTTCGAGGACTTCCTCTTCGGCCGCATCGATCTGCTGCCGGGCAAGGACGGCCAACGCGGCCCCGACGGCGCCTACACCTCCGTGGAACCGGCCGACGACGCCATCCGCAGCGGCCCGGACGGCGACCGCGCGGAGATCGCCGAAACGTTGCACATCGGCCGCATCGGCGTCCTGGACGCCGACTACGCCCCGCTGGTGATCGACTGGCGAGCGCCCGCCGCCGCGCCCTTCTACCGCTCCACCCCGGTCGCCCCCGGCCGGGTCGTCCGCCGCCGGGTGATCCGCAGCAAGGGCCGCCGGGTGCTCGGCGTCGAGGACGACCTGCTGCGCCCGGAGCTCAGCGCCACCCTCGACGGCGGGGCGCTGCCGGTGGTCGGCGACGGCGCGCTGATGGCCGCGCTGGGCCAGGCCCGCGGCCACACCATGCGGGACATCGTGGCCTCCATCCAGGCCGAGCAGGACCAGGTGATCCGCGCCCCCGCCGCCTCCGTCACCGAGGTCGAGGGCGGCCCCGGCACGGGGAAGACGGCGGTCGCGCTGCACCGCGCGGCGTACCTCCTCTACCAGGACCGGCGGCGGTACGCGGGCGGCATCCTCGTGGTCAGCCCCACCCCGCTGCTGGTCGCCTACACCGAGGGCGTGCTGCCCTCGCTGGGCGAGGAGGGCCAGGTGGCCATCCGGGCGGTGGGCTCGCTGGTGGAGGGCGCCGAGGCCACCACGTACGACACCCCGGCCGTGGCCCGCGTCAAGGGCTCGTCCCGGATGGTGAAGGTGCTGCGCAAGGCCGCCCGGGGCGCGCTCGAGCTGCCGCGCGGAGCCGCCGCGCCCGCCGGTACGGACCCTTCGCCGTCATCGGCTTCGGCTTCGGTTTCGGCACCGTCGTCCGACAACGGCCAGCTGACGCTGGACGGGGCGATGGACGGGGCCCTGGACACCCACGGCGGCAGACCCGGCGCGGGCTCCGGGTCCAGACCCGGCGGTCCGCCCGAGCGGCTGCGCGTGGTCGCCTTCGGCGCCCGGATCGAGCTGGGCGCCGATGAGCTGCGCACCATCCGCCAGAATGTTCTGAGCGGGACCGCGCCCGTCAATCTGCTGCGCCCCCGCGCCCGCCGGCTGCTCCTGGACGCGCTGTGGACCCGCTCCGGCGCCCCCAGGCGGTACACCGACCCCGAGCTGGCCGCCGAGGCGCGGGAGGGCTTCGACGAGGACATCTCCTCCGAGGACTCCTTCCAGGAGTTCCTCGACGCCTGGTGGCCCGAGCTCACCCCGCGCTCCGTCCTCGCCGCCATGGCCGATGAGAAGCGGCTGAACCGCTGGTCACGGCGGGTGCTCAACACCCGCGAGGTCCGTCAGGTGGCCCGGTCGCTGGCCCGGCTCGGCCCGGACGGGCAGGGCCCGCTGTCGGTGCACGACGTGGCGCTGCTGGACGAGCTGACCACCCTCCTGGGCACCCCCGCCCGCCCCGCGGCCCCCCGCGAGGCCGATCCGCTGGACCTGCTCACCGGTCTGGACGAGCTGACCACCTACGCCGACCGGGCCAGCCCCCGCCGCAGCCGCGCCGAGCGGGCCGAGCGGGAGCGCGCCGACTACGCCCATGTGATCGTCGACGAGGCGCAGGACCTCACGCCGATGCAGTGGCGGATGATCGGACGCCGCGGCCGCCACGCCACCTGGACGGTCGTCGGCGACCCGGCCCAGAGCTCCTGGTCCGACCCGGACGAGGCGGGGCGGGCCCGGGACGAGGCGCTGGGCAGCCGCCCGCGCCGCCGGTTCACCCTCACCGTCAACTACCGCAACCCGGCGGAGATCGCCGAGCTGGCCACCAAGGTCCTCACCCTCGCCATGCCCGGCACCCCCGCCCCCGAGGCGGTCCGCTCCACGGGCGTGGCGCCGCGCTTCGTACCGGGCGCGGACGGCGGCCTCGGCGCGGCCGCGCGCCGCGAGGCGGTCCGGCTGCTGGAGGAGGTGGACGGCACCGTCGGCGTCGTCGTCGCGATGAACCGGCGCGCCCAGGCCCGGCAGTGGCTGACCGGCCTGGGCGACCGGGTGGTGGCGCTGGGCAGCCTGGAGGCGAAGGGGCTGGAGTACGACGCGACGGTCGTGGTCTCGCCCGCCGAGATCGCCGACGAGTCCCCGGCCGGGCTCCGGGTGCTGTACGTGGCGCTCACCCGCGCCACCCAGCGGCTGACGGTGGTCTCGGGCGACCGCGACGAGCCGGACGGAAACGCCGTCCCGGACCTGCTGCGGGACTGACCGCAACCCTGGTCGGAGGCCCTGGCGCCCGGTGTTCGGAAGACCTCAGAACCCGGTGCTCCGAGGCGCTCCAAAATCCACCCCCGGGAGGGGAATCCCTTCCCGGGCCTGTTTGTTAGCCTTGACGTGGCACCGGCCCGATCCAAGCCCCCGGGCCCAACCTTCGTCGCTTCGAGCGACCACTTGCCGCGAGGCGAGCATGGCGGGTCGGTGCCACCTTTCATCTCTTCCGTAAGGGGTCCGCGCCCGGCGGCGTCAGCCGCCCAGGACGCGGACCTCTTCCGCTTGGGGGCCCTTGCGGCCCTGCACGATCTGGAATTCGACCCGCTGCTCGTCGACCAGGCTGCGGTAGCCGCTGCCGTCGATCGAGCTGTAGTGGACGAAGACATCCGGTCCGCCGTCCTCCTGGGCGATGAAGCCATAGCCCTTCTCGGCGTTGAACCACTTCACGGTGCCCTGAGCCATGCCCGCGCTCCTCGTTGTCTCTTCCTCGACGTCCTTACGACGCTGTAGCGCGCCAGAGCCTAGGGCGGCGGCTGCGGCGGACGGTCCGCCTCGCCAGGCGTTCCCGCGAAGGAGTGGGGCTTTCCACTCGCCTGACCCCACTCTGCTATGTCAGAACAATATGTCCGAAAGTCGGGCCGGGTTACCCCGTACCCAGAGGTAGGTGTAACCATCTGAGGACGTGGCCCCGGCATCCCGCGGCCCCGACAGCATGAACAAGGGAAAGCAGAGGAAGCAGGCCATGGCAACGGCGCCCAGCGTCTCGTACTCGATGACGGTCCGGCTGGAGGTGCCCGCGAGCGGTACCGCGGTCAGCCAGCTGACCACGGCCGTGGAGTCCTCCGGTGGCTCGGTGACGGGCCTCGATGTGACCGCGTCCGGCCACGAGAAGCTCCGTATCGACGTGACCATCGCCGCGACCTCGACCGCGCACGCCCAGGAAATCGTGGAGAAGCTGCGGGGCATCGAGGGTGTCTCACTCGGCAAGGTCTCCGACCGTACGTTCCTGATGCACCTCGGCGGCAAGATCGAGATGTCGTCCAAACACCCCATCCGCAACCGTGACGACCTCTCCATGGTCTACACCCCGGGTGTGGCCCGGGTCTGCCAGGCGATCGCGGACAACCCCGAGGACGCGCGCCGCCTCACCATCAAGCGCAACAGTGTGGCGGTCGTCACCGACGGCTCCGCGGTGCTGGGCCTCGGCAACATCGGCCCCAAGGCCGCCCTGCCGGTCATGGAGGGCAAGGCGGCCCTCTTCAAGCGGTTCGCGGGCATCGACGCCTGGCCGCTCTGCCTGGACACCCAGGACACCGACGAGATCGTCGCGATCGTGAAGGCCATCGCCCCCGGCTTCGCGGGGATCAACCTGGAGGACATCTCCGCCCCCCGCTGCTTCGAGATCGAGGCGCGGCTGCGCGAGGCCGTGGACATCCCGGTCTTCCACGACGACCAGCACGGCACCGCGATCGTGGTGCTGGCGGCCCTCACCAACGCGCTGCGGGTGGTCGACAAGAAGATCGAGGATGTGAGGGTCGTCATGTCCGGCGCGGGCGCCGCCGGCACGGCCATCCTGCGGCTGCTGATCGCCGCGGGTGTGCGGCACGCGGTGGTGGCCGACATCCACGGTGTGGTGCACGCCGGGCGTGCGGACCTGGTCTCCGCCGACCCGGAGTCCCCGCTGCGCTGGATCGCGGACAACACCAACCCGGAGGGCGTCACGGGCACCCTGCGCGAGGCCGTGCGGGGCGCGGACGTCTTCATCGGCGTCTCGGCCCCGAACGTGCTCTCCGGCGACGACGTGGCCGCCATGGCGGACGGCGCGATCGTCTTCGCACTGGCCAATCCGGACCCCGAGGTGGACCCGGCGATCGCCCGCCAGACCGCGGCCGTGGTCGCCACCGGACGCTCGGATTTCCCGAACCAGATCAACAATGTCCTGGTGTTCCCGGGCGTTTTCCGTGGTTTGCTGGACGCGCAGTCGCGTACGGTGAACACCGAGATGATGCTGGCTGCTGCCGGTGCACTCGCAGACGTCGTCCACGACGACGAGCTCAATGCCAACTACATCATTCCGAGCGTCTTCAACGACAAGGTCGCGGGGGCGGTCGCCGGGGCCGTGCGAGACGCGGCCCGCGCTGTGACCGGTACCACTGCGGTCTAGGCGGGGCACGGCGCGTCGCGCGCTCCGGGGTCCCGGAAGCGGCCATAGGGTGGCGGACAGGAAAACGACCGCCACGGCGCTTTTCGTGTGACTCTCCAGGGCTCCGGATTGGCATTCCCGCCACAGGTGGGGGCAGGATGCGTTCCGGGCGCGAGGGTCTGAACAGCAGACCCGGGTCCGGGGACTGTCCGAGGGCCCTGGCAGCATCGGCTTCGATCTCACGCCTCATTGGCAAGATGAACACGGGAGTACAACATGAACCGCAGTGAGCTGGTGGCCGCTCTGTCCGAGCGCGCCGAGGTGACCCGAAAGGACGCCGACGCCGTGCTGGCCGCCCTCGCCGAGGTGACTGGTGAGGTCGTCGCGAAGGGCGACGAGAAGGTCACCATCCCCGGCTTCCTGACCTTCGAGCGCACCCACCGTGCCGCTCGCACCGCGCGCAACCCGCAGACCGGTGAGCCGATCGAGATCCCGGCCGGCTACAGCGTGAAGGTCTCCGCGGGCTCCAAGCTCAAGGAAGCCGCCAAGGGCAAGTAAGCCCCCGCGAACAAGAGGGGCGGCCACCCAGGAGGGTGGCCGCCCCTTTCGGCGCTCCTACGGGCCCTGAGGCCCGTCCACGGGCCTCTACGAGGCCCCACGGAGGCCCTACACCGCGTTGCCGCCGCCCGGGAGCTCAACCTTCGCGCCGAGCTCGACCAGTTTCTCCATGAAGTTCTCGTAGCCGCGGTTGATCAGGTCGATGCCGTGGACGCGCGAGGTGCCCTGCGCGGCCAGGGCCGCGATCAGGTAGGAGAAGCCGCCGCGGAGGTCGGGGATGACCAGGTCGGAGCCCTGGAGCTTGGTGGGTCCCGAGACGACCGCGGAGTGCAGGAAGTTCCGCTGGCCGAAGCGGCACGCCGAGCCGCCCAGGCACTCCCGGTAGAGCTGGATGTGCGCGCCCATCTGGTTGAGCGCCGAGGTGAAGCCCAGCCGGGACTCATAGACCGTCTCGTGGACGATGGACAGGCCCGACGCCTGGGTCAGGGCCACCACCAGCGGCTGCTGCCAGTCGGTCTGGAAGCCGGGGTGGACGTCGGTCTCCAGGGCGATCGCGTTGAGCTTGCCGCCCGGGTGCCAGAACCGTATGCCCTCGTCACCGATGTCGAAGGCGCCGCCGACCTTGCGGTAGGTGTTCAGGAAGGTCATCATCTCGCGCTGGCGGGCGCCGCGCACATAGATGCTGCCCTCGGTGGCCAGCGCCGCGCTCGCCCAGGAGGCGGCCTCCAGGCGGTCCGGGAGGGCGCGGTGGTTGTAGCCGCCGAGCTGGTCGACACCGGTGATCCGGATCGTCCGGTCGGTGTCCATGGAGATGATGGCGCCCATCTTCTGAAGGACGCAGATGAGGTCCTCGATCTCCGGCTCGACCGCCGCGTTCGAGAGTTCCGTCACACCCTCGGCGAGCACCGCCGTCAGCAGCACCTGCTCGGTGGAGCCCACCGACGGGTAGGGCAGCCGGATCTTGGTGCCGCGCAGCCGGTGCGGGGCCTCCAGGTACTGGCCGTCCGCCCGCTTCTCGATCGTCGCCCCGAACTGGCGCAGCACGTCGAAGTGGAAGTCGATCGGCCGGCCGCCGATGTCACAGCCGCCCAGGCCCGGGATGAAGGCGTGGCCGAGGCGGTGCAGCAGCGGGCCGCAGAAGAGGATCGGGATCCGCGAGGAACCTGCGTGTGCGTCGATGTCGGCGACATTGGCGCTCTCCACATGCGTGGGATCGAGCACCAGCTCACCGGACTCGTCACCGGGGCGCACCGTCACACCGTGCAGCTGGAGCAGCCCGCGCACCACCCGCACATCGCGGATGTCGGGGACGTTGCGCAGCCTGCTGGGCGCACTGCCGAGCAGGGCGGCCACCATGGCCTTCGGCACGAGGTTCTTCGCGCCGCGGACACGGATCTCGCCTTCGAGCGGGGTGCCGCCATGGACGAGCAGGACATCGTTCGAGCGGGTCATCTGGTCTCGCGTTCCTGAGACGGGCAAGGGCCAAAAGGCACAAGGGCCAAAGGGCAAGAGTAATAGCCCCGGAGACCGCCTCCGTAAGGCTCTTGCACCCTTTGCGTCACCCCGTAGGCGACACAACACGTTCCGTTTCGATCGAAAGGCCCACCGTCACGTGCGCCGCATCTGCTGTCTTGCGCCCCGACCTGCTCTCATACGGGACTCGACTTCCACTCCCCCTCCGGCCCGGATATGGGGGATCATGTGGCCATGACCGAGGTGTCCTCGCTCACAGGACGGCTGCTTGTCGCGACACCGGCGCTTGCTGACCCGAATTTCGACCGTGCGGTGGTGCTGCTCCTCGACCATGACGAGGAGGGCTCGCTCGGCGTGGTCCTGAACCGTCCGACCCCGGTGGGGGTGAGCGACATCCTGGAGTCGTGGGCCTCGCTGGCCGGGGAGCCGGGGGTGGTCTTCCAGGGCGGTCCGGTTTCGCTGGACTCGGCGCTGGGCGTGGCCGTCGTACCGGGCGAGTCGGGCCGGTCCTCGGCGCGCAGTGAGGACGGGCCACTCGGTTGGCGCAGAGTGCACGGCGCCATCGGCCTGGTGGACCTGGAGGCGCCGCCGGAGCTGCTGGCGGCCGCCGTGGGCTCGTTGCGCATCTTCGCCGGTTACGCGGGCTGGGGGCCCGGTCAGCTGGAGGACGAGCTCGCCGAGGGCGCGTGGTACGTGGTGGAGTCCGAGCCGGGCGATGTGTCCTCGCCCGCGCCCGAGCGGCTGTGGCGGTCGGTGCTGCGCCGCCAGCGCAGTGAGCTGGCCATGGTCGCCACGTATCCGGACGACCCTTCTCTCAACTAGGCATGAGTACCCTAGGGCTGTATGAGCACTCTTGAGCCCGAGCGCGGGGCAGGCACGGGGACCCTCGTTGAGCCGACACCACAGGTGTCGCACGGTGACGGCGACCACGAGCGCTATGCCCACTATGTACAGAAAGACAAGATCATGGAGAGCGCCCTCTCCGGATCTCCCGTCGTCGCACTCTGCGGCAAGGTCTGGGTCCCGGGTCGTGACCCGAAGAAGTACCCGGTCTGCCCGATGTGCAAGGAGATCTTCGAGGGCATGGGCGCCGGTGGCGACAAGGGCAAGGACGGCGACGGCAAGAAGTAGCCGGTCCGTCGGCCCTGGGCACTGACGAGAACAGCCTCGCCGAAAAGCCTCGCGCGCGAAACAGGCGGCACGCCCGGTCCGCGATCCCGAGACGGGGTCGCGGGCCGGGCGTGCCGTGCCTTGTGCGCCCTGCCGCGCGCCGGACGGCCCCAGTAGGGTCGGCCCATGAGCGGGCGTACGGAGAACGGGGCGGCGCGGGCCGCCTATCTGGTGTTCGGGGCGCGTGAGGTCGACGAGCCCGAAGCGGAAGGCGCCAGCGCCTACTGCCAGTTCGAGAAGGACTGGGACGCCCAGCTGGAGCGGTGCGGCCGGCTGGCCGCCGAGCGGGGTTACCGGCTCTCCGGCGGCTGCGTGATGTCGGTCGCCCAGCCGACCCTTCCCCGGCTCCTGGAGTGGGCGGAGGACCCGGGTGCCGAGGTGGTGCTGGTGGCCAGCGACCGCGTTCTGGAGCGGTTCCGGAAGACCTGGCCGGACTGGGACCGGGTGGTCGAGCGCCTGGCGGAAGCGGGTGCGCGGGTAGAGGCCGTGCCGTATGTTGAACCCGCCTATCCGGGCGAGGAGTTGCCGCGTCGCTAGCGCGAATTCCCTTTTGTGGCGGAGTGCTTCGGCTCGCTTTATCACGAAGTGGTTCAGACCTCTTGTGGGGTCGCTCAAGGTTCCCTAGCCTCACGCGTATTGTGCTGAGCGAAACATGCGTTGCATTACTTGCAACGCCAAATGTTTAAGGGTCCTTATGAAGTCGTCCCATCTCGCTGTTTCCTCCCGGCTGTCCTCCCGCGTCACCGTGCCCGTGGTGGCACTCGCCCTGGCGGGGCTGGCCATGACCGGATGTGCCCCCTCCACCTCCGACAACAGCTCCAAGGAGGACGAGAAGAGCGGCAAGCTGCGTGTCTGGCTCTTCCAGGAGGTCAATAACGCGCCCAAGAAGAAGGTGATCGACGAGGCGGTCGCCGGCTTCGAGAAGGAGCACGACGGAACCGACGTCGAGGTGACCTACATCCCCGTCGACACCCGGGCGCAGAAGATCAAGGCGGCTTTCAACGACCCCAAGAGCGCTCCCGACGTCATCGAGTTCGGCAACACCGACACCGCCGGCTATGTCAAGGACGGCGGGCTGATGGACATCAGCAAGGAGATCGGCGCCTGGGGCGACTCGACCAATATCGACCCCACCGCGAAGTACTCGCTGACCATCGGCGGCAAGGTTTACGGCGCCCCGCTCTTCGTCGGCGTACGGGCGCTGTACTACCGGACGGACGTCTTCAAGGAGCTCGACCTGGAGCCGCCGGCCACCCAGGACGAGTTGATTGCGACCGCGAAGAAGATCCGCTCGGAGCGGCCGGATCTGTACGGTCTCGCGGTCGGCGGCGCCTACACCTACGGCGCGATGCCCTTCATCTGGGCCAACGGCGGCGACCTCGCCGACGAGAAGGGCAAGTTCGGCTCCAACGAGTACGAGGCGGCCATCGACAGCGCCGACGCCCAGAAGGGCGTGAAGGCGTACACCTCGCTCTTCGGCAACGACAACTGCCCGGCCGCCAAGTGCGCCCAGTGGGGCGGCAACGACACCGTCGAGGCGTTCGCCTCGGGCAAGGCGGCCATGGCGATCGGCGGCGACTTCAGCCGCCAGGCCATCGAGGCGGGCAAGGTCAAGGGCAAGTACAAGGTCGTGCCGCTGCCGGGCGTGAAGAAGGGCGAGATCGCACCGGCCTTCGCGGGCGGGAACAACCTCGGGGTGCTCAAGAGCAGCTCGCACCGCACGATCGCCGTGGACCTGGTCAAGACGCTCGCCGGGAAGAAGACCCAGCGCGAGCTCTACGACGCCATGGGCTTCCTGCCCACCTTCACCGATGTGCGCGGCGACATCGCCCACAAGGACGCCTTCGTGAAGCCCTTCGTGAAGACCCTCAACGACAGCGCCAAGTTCGTGCCCGCCTCGCCCGGCTGGGCGGCCATCGACGCGCAGCTCGTCCTGCCCACCATGTTCCAGGAGATCGTCAGCGGCCGTAAGAGCGTGCCCGCCGCCACCCAGGACGCCGCGAAGAAGATGGACGAGGCATTCGAGCAGTGAGCGCCGGCACCGCACAGCACGCCCGGCGAGCCCCCGCCAAGGGCCGCCGGTCCCGGCCGGGATCCACCGTCCCGGCCGGGCGCCGATCCGGGAAGGGCGCCCGGCGCTCCACCTGGACCCCCTGGCTCTATCTCGCCCCGGCGCTCGTCGTCCTGGGCGGGCTGCTCGTCTACCCCATCTACCAGCTCGGCCTGATCTCCTTCCTGGAGTACACCCAGGCGCAGGTCAGCGGCGGCGCACCGACCACCTTCCAGGGATTCGCCAACTACGCCGAGCTGTTCGGCGACAGCGAGTTCTGGAACGTCGCCGTCGCCACCCTGCTCTTCGCCGCCGTCTGCGTGGTGTCCACCCTCGCGGTCGGCTGTGCGCTGGCGGTGCTGCTCACGCGCGTACGGGCGATTCCGCGGCTGGCGCTGATGCTGGCCGCGCTCGGCGCCTGGGCCACCCCGGCGATCACCGGCTCGACGGTCTGGGTCTTCCTCTTCGACCCCGACTTCGGGCCGGTGAACAAGGTCCTGGTGTGGTTCGGCCTCTCCGGCTTCGAGGACTACTCCTGGACCTACGACCGCTACAGCGCCTTCGCCCTGGTGCTGTTCGAGGTCGTGTGGTGCTCGTTCCCGTTCGTCATGGTCACCATCTACGCGGGCATCCGGGCCATCCCCACCGAGGTGCTGGAGGCCGCCGCCCTGGACGGCGCCTCCACCTGGCGGATCTGGCGCACGGTCATGGCGCCGATGCTGCGGCCGATCCTCGTCGTGGTGACCATCCAGTCCATCATCTGGGACTTCAAGGTCTTCACGCAGATCTACGTGATGACGAACGGCGGCGGGATCGCCGGCCAGAACATGGTGCTCAACGTGTACGCGTACCAGAAGGCGTTCGCGTCCTCGCAGTACAGCCTGGGCTCGGCGATCGGCGTGGTGATGCTGCTGATCCTGCTGGCCGTCACGCTGGTCTATCTGCGGCTGCTGCGACGCCAGGGAGAAGAACTGTGAGCCACTCGCGCGTCTCGCTGCGCATCCGCCGTCCCTGGCGCTTCGCCGCCGAGGCCACCGCCCTGCTCGTGGCGGCCGTGGTCGCCTTCCCGCTGTACTGGATGGTGCTCTCGGCCTTCAAGCCGGAGGGGGAGATCCAGTCCACCGAGCCCCGGCCGTGGACCGGGTCCCCGTCGCTGGACTCCTTCCGGCGCGTCTTCCAGCAGGAGGACTTCGGGCGCTACTTCCTCAACAGCCTCTTCGTGGCCGGGGTGGTGGTGGTCGCCTCGGCGCTGATCGCCTTCCTGGCGGCCACGGCGGTCGCCCGCTTCACATTCCGGTTCCGCACCACGCTGCTGATCATGTTCCTGGTCGCCCAGATGGTGCCGATCGAGGCGCTGACCATCCCCATGTTCTTCCTGATGCGCGATCTGGGGGAGTCGGTGCCGGGGGTGGGGCTCAACACCCTGGGGTCGCTGATCCTGCCGCATATCGCCTTCTCGCTGCCGTTCGCCATCTGGATGCTGCGCGGCTTCGTCAAGGCGGTGCCCGAGGCGCTGGAGGAGGCGGCCTATCTCGACGGGGCCAGCCGCTCCCGCTTCCTGTGGCAGATCCTCTTCCCCCTCGTCTTCCCCGGACTCGTGGCGACGAGCGTCTTCTCCTTCATCTCCGCCTGGAACGACTTCCTCTTCGCCAAGTCCTTCATCATCAGCGCGACCGAGAACTCCACCCTTCCGATGGCGCTGCTGGTCTTCTTCAAGGACGAGGGGAACGACTGGGGAGGGATCATGGCGGCGTCCACCGTCATGACCATCCCCGTGCTGATCTTCTTCGTGCTCGTCCAGCGCCGGCTGGTCTCCGGGCTCGGCGGCGCGGTGAAGGACTGACGAGCAATTGATGGCTGACGATTACCGAGGATTGCCGAGCACTGCGGACCGACGAGCACTGACAAGAACTGACGAGGGCCGACAGGGGAGCAGATGACTCACGACGCCGCGGGGCTGATCCCCGCGCCCCGCCATGACCAGAGCCGTCCCGGCCGCGCGGGCGCGCGGATCCACCCGCGGCGCACCGCCCTGGCCGCCGGGCCCGGGACCGAAGGGGTGGCGCGGCTGCTGCGCACCACCCTCGGCCAGGCGCTCGGCCTGTCCCTGCCGGACGGCGAGCCCGGCGGCGACGACACCGTCAGCCTGCGGATCGACACCGCGCTGGAGCCCGAGGGCTACCGGCTCACCGTGGCCGACGGCCGGGTGGAGATCGCGGGCGGCACGGCCGCGGGCGTCCACTGGGGCACCCAGACCCTCCGTCAGCTGCTGGGCCCCGACGCGTACCGCCGCGCCCCGCTGAGGAGCGCGGAGACCGGCTGGGAGCTGACGGAGCGGACGGTCGAGGACGCGCCGCGGTTCGCCTGGCGCGGGCTGATGCTGGACGTGGCCCGCCACTTCATGCCCAAGGACGGCGTCCTGGCCTATCTGGACCTGCTCGCCGCCCACAAGCTCAATGTGTTCCACTTCCATCTCACCGACGACCAGGGCTGGCGCGTCGAGATCCGCCGCTACCCGAGGCTGACCGAGGTCGGCGCCTGGCGCGAGCGCACCAAGCTGGGCCACCGGGCGTCCCCGCTGTGGGACGAGCGGCCGCACGGCGGTCACTACACCCAGGACGACATCCGCGAGATCGTCGCCTACGCCGCCGAGCGGCATATCACCGTCGTGCCCGAGATCGACATCCCCGGACACTCGCAGGCCGCCATCGCCGCGTACCCGGAGCTGGGCAACACCGATGTCATCGACACCGCCTCCCTCGGAGTCTGGACCACCTGGGGCATCAACCCGAACGTACTCGCACCCACCGACAACACGCTCCGCTTCTACGAGAACGTGCTGGAAGAGATCCTGGAGCTGTTCCCCGGCAGCTTCGTCCACATCGGCGGCGACGAGTGCCCCAAGGACCAGTGGAAGGCGTCCCCGGCCGCCCAGGAGCGCATCCGCGCCCTGGGTCTCGCCGACGAGGACGAGCTCCAGAGCTGGTTCATCCGCCACTTCGGCCACTGGCTCGCCGCGCGCGGCCGCCGGCTGATCGGCTGGGACGAGATCCTCGAGGGCGGCGCGCCCGACGCCCCGCTGCCCGAGGGCGCCGCGGTCTCCTCCTGGCGCGGCTACGCGGGCGGGATCGCCGCCGCGCGGGCCGGCCACGACGTCGTCATGTGCCCCGAGCAGCAGGTGTACTTCGACCACCGGCAGGCGCCGGGCGAGGACGAGCCGGTGCCGATCGGCTATGTCCGCACCCTGGAGGACGTCTACCGTTTCGAACCGGTTCCACCGCAGCTCACCGGCGTAGGAGCGGACCGGGTGCTGGGCGCCCAGGCCAATGTCTGGACCGAGGTGATGGAGGACCGCAGGCGGGTGGACTACCAGACCTTCCCCCGGCTCGCCGCCTTCGCCGAGGTCGTCTGGTCGGCGCTGCCGCCGTCTCCCGAACGGGACTTCGAGGCGTTCCAGGGGCGCATGGAGGCACATTACGCGCGCCTGGACGCGCTCGGCGTGAGCTACCGCCCGCCCGCCGGGCCGCTTCCCTGGCAGCGGCGCCCCGGCCTTCTCGGACGCCCGCGCGAGGGGGCGCCCCCGATCGTGTGAGCCGCCCGTAAGGTGCGCACCGCGCTCCGCCGCCCCTGGGAGCGTAGTCCCACCGGCGCAAGCCCAAATCGCACAAGGGTCCCTGAAACGTGGCAATCCACTCCCGACGGAGACGTCGTAAGAAACCCGTACCATCCCCCAGGTCAGGGACGGATCCACGGATCACGGACCCCCGCGACGGCGGGCTCGCAAGATGTGCCAGAGTTGCCACGTCCGGGCTGTCAGCACGTACCGTACGGCGCAACAGCCGGGACACCGGGGAAGGGGCAGCTGGGTTGACCACGCACGCACCGCAGGCGGCGCACACGGTGACGTTGCCGGGCACGCTCGACGAGGCCGTGGCGGCGCTGGCCGCCATGCCCGCCGCCGTGCCCGTGGCGGGCGGTACCGATCTGATGGCCGCGGTCAACTCCGGCCTGCTGCGGCCCGCCGCGCTCGTCGGGCTCGGCCGGATCAGCGAAATCCGCGGCTGGCGCTATCTGGACGGGCACGCCCTCCTCGGCGCCGGACTCACCCACGCCCGGATGGGCCGCCCCGACTTCGCCGCGCTGATCCCGGCGCTGGCCGCGGCCGCGCGCGCCGCCGGGCCCCCGCAGATCCGCAACGCCGGCACCCTGGGCGGCAACATCGTCACCGCCGCCCCCACCGGCGACGCGCTGCCGGTGCTCGCCGCCCTGGAAGCCACGGTGATCATCGCCGGCCCCGAGGGGTCCCGCCGCGAGATCCCGGTCAGCCATCTGCTCGCCGGGGTCGATCTGCTGCGCCCCGGTGAACTCGTCGGATTCGTCCGGGTTCCGCTGCTGCACGCCCCGCAGACCTTCCTGAAGGCCACCGGGCGCACCGGGCCCGGCCGGTCCACCGCCTCCGTCGCCCTCGTCCTGGACCCCGCGCGGCGCGGGGTGCGCTGTGCCGTGGGCGCGGTCGCGCCGATGCCGCTGCGCCCCCTGGAGGCCGAGCGCTGGGTCGCCTCGCTCATCGACTGGGACGGCGACCGAGGCCATCTGGACCCGCAGGTCACGACCGCTTTCGGCGAGTACGTCGCCGCCGCGTGCATCCCCGATCCGCTGCCTCCGCAGGACGGCGGCGAGCCGGTCCCCCTGCCGCCTGCCGCGATCCACCTGAGGCGTACCGTGGCAGCTCTGGCCCGCCGAGCACTGGGGAGGGCACTCGCGTGAGTGATGAACAGCAGCCGCACCGGCCGGAGCCGGGGAGCGGATGGCAGCCGATGCCGCACGGCCCGGAGTACGACGCCGAGTCGACGGCCTTCGTCCAACTGCCGCCCGAATTCGCCCACCCGGACCCGACCGACCCCTCCGGCCGTTGGGACCCGCTCGCGGCGCCCGGCACGGGCTACGCGCCCCCGCCCATGGACACCGGGCACGGCGACCCGTCCCAGGGCGGCCACTGGCAGCCGTCAGGACATGGCCAGGGCGCGCCCCATGACCAGGGCATGCACGGCCAAGGTATGCATGACCAGGGCATGCACGACCAGGGCATGCACGACCAAGGCATGCACGACCAGGGCATGACCGGGCACTGGACCACCGCCGAGACCGATGGCGGCTACCTCTACGGCGGCCACCACGATCCCCACCACGGGTCCGGCCAGTGGCCGGCGCCCACCGAGGACCAGCAGGGCCACCATCCGCCGCACACCGGCCACTGGCCGGCTCCGGCGGCCGAGGAGCCGGTGGACGACTGGCCGGTGCCCGCCCCGTCCGACGACGGCGCCGGCGGGCCCGTGCACACCAGCCAGTGGACCATCCCGGTCGCGGGCGACGACGGTGTGGACGAGACCGGTGAGTACCGCGTCGACGACCACCCCGGCCCGGCCGCCCCTCCGTACGGCGGCCACGCGGACGGTCCCCAGGACCCGCAGACGACGGCCCAGTTGCGGATGCCGTTCGCCGGGCAGACACAGCCCCGGCAGCAGCCGCAGCAGCCCCCTCAGCCGCAGCAGCCCCTCCAGCCCCAGCCCGGGCAGCAGCAGGGGCACTCCGGCCAGTGGTCGGTTCCGGCCGCCGACGAGGGCACGGAGGACTCCGGGGAGTACGCGGTCGAGGGCCATCCGGGCCCGGCCGCGTCCGCGCCACCGGCCGTGCCCATGCCGCCGCCCGCCCGCCGCCGGCTGCGCATGCCCGACCGCGATGAACCGGCCCCGGCCGCGGACCCGGCGTGGCCGGGCCCCGCCGCCGGGGACTCGGGCGAGTTCGCGACCGACGGGCACCAGGGGCTGCACACCCCGCCCCGCGGCACCCCGCCACACGGGACCCCGCCACATGGCACGCCCCCTGGCACCCCGCCGCACGACGGCCCCGCGTCCGGGCGGCCCGCCGCCGACGACCCCGGCCGGCGGCCGGGCGATCCGGCCGCCGGGGGCTCGGGCGAGTTCCCGGTCGACTTCCCCGTCGACGGGCAGCACACCGGGCTGGAGACCCCGCCGCACGGCAGCCCGGCGCCCGCGCTGCCCCAGGAGGCGTCCTGGCCCGGCGCGTTCGCGGACGACCGGTTCGCGGACGACCGGCTGACGGACGACCGGTCGGCGGACGACCGTTTGCCGGGCGCCCCCTTCGCGGGGGACGCCCATGGGCACGCCCCGCACCCCGGCCCCGAGGACGGCGCGGGCCACACCGGCGCCGCCGACGCCGCCGACGCCGCGCCGGGCGCCCCCGAGGCCCCCGCCGAGGCGGTACCGGACGACGCCGGGCCCGAGCTCGCCGATCCCTCGGCCGAGCCCGAACCGGCCCCGGCCGAGGGCGAGTTCACGGACGCGTCCGACGCCGCCGGAGCGCCCGCCCCGGCCGGGACCCCGGCCGACGCCCCCGAGGCCGCTGACACCCCCGTCGAGCCCCTTGCCGAGCCTCTTCTCGCCGAGGCCGCCCAGGCCGCGGACGAGGGCCCGAGCCACAGCGAGCATCCGCTCGCCTCGTACGTGCTGCACGTCAACGGCGCCGACCGCCCCGTCACCGACGTCTGGATCGGCGAGTCGCTGCTCTACGTGCTGCGCGAGCGCCTCGGCCTCGCCGGGGCCAAGGACGGCTGCTCCCAGGGCGAGTGCGGGGCCTGCTCGGTCCAGGTCGACGGGCGGCTCGTCGCCTCCTGCCTGGTGCCCGCCGCCACCGCCGCGGGCAGCGAGGTCCGCACCGTCGAGGGCCTCGCCACCGGCGGACAGCCCTCCGACGTCCAGCGCGCGCTCGCCCGGTGCGGGGCCGTGCAGTGCGGCTTCTGCGTGCCCGGGCTCGCGATGACCGTGCACGACCTCCTCGAGGGCAACCACGCCCCGACCGACCAGGAGACCCGCCAGGCGATCTCCGGCAACCTCTGCCGCTGCTCCGGCTACCGCGGGGTCCTCGACGCCGTCCGCGAGGTCGTCGCGGGCCGTGAGGCCGCCGAGGACGCGGAGGCCGAGGCGGACGAGGGACACGACGCCCACCAGGACCCGGCCCGCATCCCGCACCAGACGGGACCGCACGGCATCACCGGCAACGGGAGCGTCAACGGAAGCGGCAGCGGAAGGGCATCGGCATGACCGGAATCGCGGACGGCACGGGCGCCGTCACCGCCACCCCCGCCGCCGGAACGCCCGTCAAGAACCCGTCCACCATGGGGCTCGGGGTGTCCCTGCCGCCCACCGACTCGGCCGCCAAGACCTCGGGCACCTTCCCGTACGCGGCCGACCTGTGGGCCGAGGGGCTGCTGTGGGCGGCCGTGCTGCGCGCCCCGCACCCGCACGCCCGCATCGTCTCCATCGACACCAAACAGGCCGTCGAGATGCCCGGCGTACGGGCCGTGGTGACCCACAACGACGTGCCCGGCGACGCCTCCCACGGCCGCCGGGTCGCCGACCGTCCGGTGTTCGCCAAGGACCTGGTCCGCCACCACGGCGAGCCGATCGCCGCGGTCGCCGCCGACCATCCCGACACGGCCCGTCTGGCGGCCGCCGCCATCGCCGTCGAGTACGAGGTGCTGGAGCCGGTCACCGACCCCGAGCAGGCGTTCTCCGCCGAGCCGCTGCACCCCGACGGCAATCTGGTCCGCCACATCCCGCTGTCCTTCGGCGACCCGGACGTGGTCGGCGAGGTCATCGTCGAGGGGCTGTACCGGATCGGCCGGCAGGACCCGGCGCCCATCGGCGCCGAGGCGGGCCTGGCCGTGCCACGCCCCGACGGCGGGGTGGAGATCTACACCGCCTCCACCGATCCGCACGCCGACCGCGACCTGGCCGCCGCCTGCTTCGGTCTCGAGCCGGAGCGGGTGAAGGTCGTCGTCACCGGCGTCCCCGGCGCCATGGGCGAGCGCGAGGACCCGGGGATGCAGCTTCCGCTCGGGCTGCTGGCGCTGCGCACCGGCCATCCGGTGAAGCTGGCCGCGACCCGTGAGGAGTCCTTCCTCGGCCACGCCCACCGCCACCCCACCCTGCTGCGCTACCGCCACCACGCCGACTCGCAGGGCAAGCTGGTCAAGGTCGAGGCGCAGATCCTGCTGGACGCGGGCGCGTACGCCGACTCCTCCGCGGACACGCTGGCCGCCGCCGTCTCCTTCGCCTGCGGCCCCTATGTCGTTCCGCACGCCTTCATCGAGGGCTGGGCGGTGCGCACCAACAACCCGCCCTCCGGCCATGTGCGCGGCGAGGGTGCGATGCAGGTGTGCGCCGCGTACGAGGGCCAGATGGACAAGCTGGCGGCCAAGCTGGGCCTCGATCCGGTCGAGATCCGGATGCGCAATGTGATGGCCACCGGCGATCTGCTGCCCACCGGACAGACCGTCACCTGCCCGGCCCCGGTCGCCGAGCTGCTGCAAGCCGTAAGGGACGCACCGCTGCCCACGCTCCCCAAGGACGACCCCGAGGAGGAGTGGCTGCTGCCGGGCGGCCTGGAGGGCGCGGGCGATCCGGCCGCGGTGCGGCGCGGGGTCGGCTACGCCCTGGGCATGGTCCATATGCTCGGCGCCGAGGGGAGGGACGAGGTCTCCACCGCCACCGTCAAGGTCACCGGGCCGGTGGCCACCGTCATCTGCGCGGCCGTCGAGACCGGCCAGGGCTTCACCACCCTGGCCCGCCAGATCGTCCAGGACGTCCTCGGTATCGAGGAGGTCCATGTGGCGCCCATCGACACCGACCAGCCCCCGGCCGGGCCCGCCTCGCGCGGCCGCCACACCTGGGTCTCGGGCGGTGCGGTCGAGCGTGCGGCGAAGATGGTCCGCACCCAGCTGCTCCAGCCCCTGGCGCATACGTTCGGCATGTCCACCGAGCTGCTCAGCATCGCCGACGGCAAGATCACCTCGTATGACGGGGTGCTCAGCACGACCGTCGAGGAGGCCCTGGAGGGCAAGGAGCTGTGGGCCACCGCGCAGTGCCGCCCGCACCCCACCGAGCCCCTGGACGAGACCGGCCAGGGCGACGCCTTCGTCGGGCTCGCCTACTGCGCGGTGCGCGCCGTGGTGGACGTCGACATCGAGATCGGCGCGGTACGGGTCGTCGACGTGACGGTGGCCCAGGACGTGGGCCGGGTCCTCAACCCGCGTCAGCTGAGGACCCGTATCGAGGCGGGTGTCGCCCAGGGCATCGGCGCGGCCCTCACCGAGAACCTGCGCACCTCACGCGGTGTGGTCCGGCACCCGGACCTGACCGGCTACGCCCTGCCGACCGCTCTGGACGTCCCCGACATCCGCATCGTCAAGCTGGTCGAGGAGCGGGACGTGGTGGCCCCCTTCGGCGCCAAGGCGGCCAGCGCGGTGCCGGTGGTCACCACCCCGGCCGCGGTGGCGGCGGCGGTCCGCGCGGCCACCGGCCGCCCGGTCAACCGCCTCCCGATCCGCCCCCAGGCGGCGGTCGTCAACCGGGGCTAGGCACCCGACAAGGAGGCCGCGGGCGGGCCCACCGCCCGCGCCTCGCCGCCCGCGTCGCCGGCTACGGCGCGGGATTGTCCGAGATGTGTAACAGAGGGATCCCTCCCCGCCCCAACTCCATCCTCATGTTTGCGAAAGCGACACGGGAGACATGGGGAGCGAGGCGGACATGGCACGGCACCGGTTCATGGGGGCGAACAGCCGGATACTGGCGGCGGCGTTCGGTGTGGTGGGGGTGACCGCCCTGGCCGCCGTGTGGACCGCCCAGTCCGGAACCGCCGAGGCCGATCCGGGCGCGTCCCCGACGCCGAAGCCGACCCCGATCGTGGGCCAGACCTCCAAGCCGGACCCCGAACTGCCCGCTCCCGTGGTCAACATGGACATAGCCCACGCCTCCGACAAGGGCGCCAAGGGCGTCAACATCACGATCGACGACGGCCCGGATCCGACCTGGACCCCGCAGGTCCTCCAAGTGCTCAAGGCCAACGGCGTCAAGGCCACCTTCTGCATGGTCGGCCCGCAGGCCCAGGCCCATCCGGACCTGGTCAAGGACGTGGTCGCGGACGGGCACCGGCTGTGCGACCACTCCATGTCGCACGACACGACGATGGACACCAAGTCATCCGCGTACCAGTCCAAGGAGATCCTCGACGCCCAGCGAATGATCACCAAGGCCTCAGGTGGCGTCAAACCGCTCTACTACCGCGCCCCGGGCGGTGCGTTCACCCCGTACAGCCGCCAGATCGCCGCCTCGCAGGGCATGCGGCCGCTGGGCTGGAACGTGGACTCCAAGGACTTCAAGCAGCCGGGTGTCGAGACCGAGGTCAACACCGTCAAGAACGAGATCTCCAACGGCCCCACCGTCCTCTTCCACGACGCGGGCGGCGACCGCGGCCAGACGGTCGAGGCACTGCGCCAGGTCCTGCCGTGGCTGAAGGAACAGGGATACAGCTTCGGCTTCCCGGTCCGCTGACGCCGCATACATGGACCCGCGCCGACGACACCCTGGTCACCGGCGGGCGTCGTCCGCCCGCCGGTGACGGGCGCTCCGGTCAGGCCGGGGGGCGACCCATCAGGGCGGGTTCGCGTTCGTCCTCGCGGGCGGTGAACGGGCACTGCCAGTCGGCGGGCTTGGGGCGGCCGGAGTAGCGGCGGGCCTCGGAGAGCTCCTCGTACTCGAGCAGGTTGGGGTTTATGTCGCCCTGGAGTTGGATGTCCTGCTTGCGTATCTTCTCCGCGAGCCGGTCCCACATCTTGGCGCCCTTGATGCGGTCGAACTGCTCATGCGAGTTGAAGGCCAGCATCGGGAAGGGCGGACGGCGGCCCCAGCGGCGGTGGGTCTCGTGCAGGCCGATGACGAAGAAGGGGTGACCGGCGACGCTGTAGGCGAACTCCCTGGTCTGCGGGTCGGACGAGCGGCCCTCGGCCCAGCGGTGGGACCGGGAGTCGTGTTCGTGGAGCAGCTGGAGCTGTTCCCACAGCAGCTCCTCGAACCGCAGCTCATCCACTCCGCGAGGGTGCTCGAAGGTCGCGATGAAGCTCGTGAACGACCGGTGGCTCCAGTCGGCCGAGGCCACGAAATCCGCGAGGTCGAGTGCCATCAGCCGGGCCGACTCGTCGGATCCCATCCGGTCGTAGTGACGATGGGTGATGCCGCCCTTGCGCCAGGCGGACCGTCCCGCCAGGCAGGCGAACCGGTCCCCCAGGATGAACCGCTCGACCTCGTCCGTTGCGTCCACTGTCATGGCCAGCCTTCCTTCCAACTACGTGCCTCCTCGCTGGGAGCTCATCTCCTTCTCCACATGAAGGCGCCCACCCTGCTCACCTGCGTAGGAGAGCAGGAGAACGAGATGGGGCGCCTGGCTGAATTGTGATCGTCGAGGGCCCGATCGGCGAAATCGGGTCGCGGGCCGCCCTCCGGGGGAAGGGGGGAGCGGCCCCGGCCCGTCAGCTGCGGGCGCGGTCCAGTGCCGCCGCCACCACCGGGCCGATCCGGTCCAGGGACTCCTCCCGCATCATCCGGTAGTGGTGATCGGGGACGCCGTGCACCACCAGGGCGCCGTCCACGAAGGAGAGCCAGGCGTCCGCCACGTGCAGTGGGTCGCGCCGGTAGCCGGGGATCTCCTCCACGGCCCGGAACAGCAGCATGTCGCCCTGGAACCGCTCGGGCGCGAACTTCCGCATCAGCTCCTGGTCGTTGAGCAGGATGTCGAGCAGCGGGAAGCTGGTCTCGCCCTCCAGCAGCCGGGCCGGCAGCCCGGTCTCCCGGCAGAGGTCGGCCACCAGGTCGGCGGTGCCGTCCGCCCCGTCGGGGTGGGCTTCCAGCCAGCCCGGCGCGAAGATGTCGCCGCCGCCGATGTCGTCGAGCAGCACCCCCAGCCACTGGCGCTTGCTGAGCTCGGGCGCCTCGGGCAGGGCCTGGGCGTTGTCGGGGTAGGCGTCCACCACGGCCAGCGTGGCGACCTCCTCGCCCCGCGCCTGGAGCCGGGTGGCCATGGCGTGGGCGATCAGCCCGCCGAAGGACCAGCCGAGCAGATGGTAAGGACCGGTCGGCTGGACGGTCCGGATCTGCTCCAGATAGTCGGCGGCCATCTCCTCGACGCTCGCCGGGAGGATGTCCGGTTCGGTGAGACCGCGCGCCTGGAGGGCGTACACCGGCTGGTCAGGGGCGAGATGGCGGAGCAGCCCGGTGTACGACCAGCCGAGACCGCCGCCGGGGTGGACGCAGAACAGCGGCGGGCGCGCCCCCTCGCCGCGCAGCGGCAGCAGGATGTCCAGCGGCTGCCCCTGGTGCGCCTCGGCGGGGCCCGCGGCGTCCAGGCGGGCCACCAGCCGGGCGACGGTCGGCGCCTCGAAGAGGTCGCGCATCGACAGCTCGGTGGCCAGTGCGGCGCGGGCCTGGCTGGCCAGCTTGGAGGCGAGCAGCGAATGGCCGCCGAGCAGGAAGAAGTCGTCGTCCACGGTGACGCCGTCGACGCCCAGGACCTCGCCGAAGAGCGCGCACAGCGTCTCCTCGCGCGGGGTGCGGGGCGCGCGCCCGCCCGTGGTGGCCTCGAAGGAGGGCGCGGGCAGCGCGGCGCGGTCCAGCTTGCCGTTGGCGTCCAGGGGCAGGGTGTCGAGGACCACGAACGCACTCGGCACCATGTGCTCGGGCAGCACCTCGTCCAGCGCCTCGCGGACCGCGGCGACGTCCGGCGGGGTGTCCCCGGCGGCCGTCACATAGCCGACCAGCCGCTGGTCGCCGGGCCGGTCGGCGCGGACCGCCGCGGCGGCCTCGGCCACCTGGGGGAGCGCCCGCAGCGCCGCCTCGACCTCGCCCAGCTCGACGCGGAAGCCGCGCAGCTGGACCTGGCCGTCGGTGCGGCCCACGTACTCGACCTCGCCGTCCGGCCGCAGCCGGGCCAGGTCGCCGGTGCGGTACATCCGGGTGCCGGGCGGGCCGTAGGGGTCGGCGACGAAGCGTTCGGCGGTCAGGGCGGCCCGGCCCAGATAGCCGCGGGCCAGCTGCGCCCCGGACACGTACAGCTCGCCGGTGACCCCGGCCGGGCAGGGCTTCAGCGCGGTGTCCAGGACGTACATCCGGGTGTTCCACACCGGCCGGCCGATCGGCACCGGGCCCTCACCGCCGGGCGCGGAGGGGTGGTGGGCGATCTGGATGGTGGTCTCGGTGGGCCCGTAGAGGTTGTTCAGCGGTACGCCGGGGAACCGCTCGTGGAACCGCTCGGCGGTCTCGCGCGGCAGCGCCTCACCGCCGCTGGAGGCGTGCCGCAGGATGCCGGCGCACGCTTCGGCGGCGCCCGGCTCGGCGAGGAACGCCTGGAGCATCGACGGCACGAACTGGAGCGCGGTGATGCCCGCCTCGCGCACCGTACGCGCCAGGTACGCCGGGTCCTTGTGGCCGCCGGGCCTGGCCACCACCAGGGTGGCGCCGCTGAGCAGCGGCCAGAAGAACTCGCAGACGGAGGCGTCGAACCCGGCCGGGGTCTTCTGGAGCATCCGGTCCCCGGGAGCGAGGTCGTACGTGCCCCGCATCCACTCCATGCTGTTGGCCACGGCCCGGTGGGGCACCAGGACGCCCTTGGGGCGGCCGGTGGAGCCCGAGGTGTAGATGATGTACGCGGGGTGCTCGGGGTCGATCGCCACCGCCGGGGCGGAGCCGCCCGCGGCGCCGCCGGCGCCCGTGAGGTCCACGACGTCCAGCAGCAGCCGCCCCACGCCACTTCGCGCGGGCAGCGCACCGGCGCTGTCGCCGCGGGTGACCACGAGGGCGGGACCCGCGTCGTCGAGCATGTACGCCAGCCGCTCGGCCGGGTAGTCCAGGTCCAGGGGCAGATACGCGGCCCCCGTCTTCAGCACCGCGATCAGCGCGATGACCAGGTCCGCGGAGCGGGGCAGGGCCACGCCTACGGTGCGCTCGGGCCCGGCGCCACGCGCGATGAGCACCCGGGCCAGCCGGTTGGCCGCCCGGTCCAGCTCCGCGTAGCTGAGCACGGTGTCGTCGCAGACCAGGGCCTGGGTGCTGGGGGTGCGGGCGGCCTGGGCGGTCAGCAGCTCCGGGAGGGTGGCGCCGGAGGTGGGGTGCGCCGTGTCGCCCGGTGCGCCCAGGACCCGCCGGCGCTCCTCGGCCGACAGCAGCTCCAGCGAGCCGACGGTGCGTTGCATGTCGGAGGTGTCGGAGAGGGTGCGCAGCAGGCCGAGATAGCGCTCCCGGTGGGCGATGAGGGCGTCCTCGGTGTAGAGGTTGGAGTTGGCGTTGAGGTCGATCCGGATACCGGTGCCGTCGGACCGGTCGTATGCCATGATCGAGAGGTCCTCGACGGTGCCGTTGGAGAGGTTGTGCGCCTTGACCCGGTGACCGGCGAAGTGGAAGTCGTAGTCGTACGTCATGATGTTGACGTGCGGGCCGAGCAAACCGTTTCCGCCGTCCGGCAGTCGCAGATCCCGGGCCAGGTCGATACGGCGGTAGCGCTGATGGCGAAGGGCCTGCCTGACTTCCCGCGAGATCTGCCGGACCAGGTCCCGTATTCGCATATCGGCGCGCACCTGGATGCGCAGCGGCACCACATTGGCGAACATCCCGGGAATGGCGCGGGAAGTGGCATCGGTACGGCCGGATACGGGCAGCGTCAGAATGATGTCCGATTTACCGGTCAATCGGTGCAGATACAGCGCGGTCGCCGTGATGATCATAGCGGACCAGTGGGTGGCGTATTTACGCGCGGCGGCCCGCAGCTCGACCGCTTCCGCCTCGGTCAGGTAGGCGGTCTGGCGGAGGACGGTGGAAAGTTCCCTGGTGGGGTGGGTGGAAAGCCGTGCCGGGCGCGGGGAATCACCGAAGTGTTCCAGCCAGTACGCGCGGTCTTTGGCGAAATCCGGTGAGGCCCGGTATTCCGCGTCCTGGTCGAGCATCGCCCGCAGGGAGCCGAAGACCGTTTCCCCCTCGGCCGGGTCGGTCCCCTCGACGAGCGCGGTGTACACCTCGGCGGTCCGCCGGCCCAGCAGGGCGGCCGAACCGGCGTCGGAGACGATGTGGTGGGTGCCCTGGTACCAGAGGAACCGCTCGGCCTCCACCTTGATCAGGGCGAACGAGAACGCCGGGTGGTCGCCCAGCTTGAGCGCCCCCGTGGCCAGGTCGTTCTTCATCCACCGCTCGGCCGCGGCCCAGGGGTCGTCCTCGGCGGTGAGGTCCAGCTTCGGGAGCTCCCAGTCGGTCACCGGGTCCAGGGCCTGCCAGGGCTCCCCGTCGTCCTCGCCGACCCGGATGTTGTAGGGCTCGGCCTCCGCCACGGCTCTGCGCAGGGCCCGCTCGAATAGCTCGGTGTCTATCGGTCCTTGTATCTCCAGGTACTCACCGACCCGGAAGGTGGTGCTCTCCGGCGGCTCCAGCTGCTCTATGAACCAGATTTCACTCTGGCCGGTCGAGAGCGGCAGACGGGCGGCCGGTACGGCGGGCTGCACATTTCCCCCACTGAGAATGGGACCACGGTCGAAAATGTGCCCGCCGACCGGGAGTAGTTTTCCGCGCGGTCGCAGGCACCACACGCGACCCTATGAGACGGAATTGCACTCAGTGCGGGGGTCAAGAGACCGTTCGGTGGCGAGACTGTGAAAATCGCCGGGCCCTAGGTGTTTACCTGGAGTATCGCGATGCCGGAACGGCATGAGCGCGTGCATGAGCATGCGCTCTACGGGCGCGAGTGTCCAGAGGGTGTCGGGAGTTCACCGGGAGGCAACCCAAAGCGCGGGCGCCGAGTGAGGCGCCCGCGCCGGGGTGTGGAGGCCGTGGCGGGAATCGAACCCACGTAACTCGATTTGCAGTCGAGCCCCTCAACCACTCGGGCACACGGCCGATGTCGTGTTGTGTTCTCGACGATAGGACCGGGGTGGGGCGGGCACAACGGAGCGGCGGGGGCTGCCATACGACTGACACACTGCGTTCACGGCCGCCGTTGACGGCCGCTGTTCACGGCCGTCGTTCATGGCCTGACGGCCGCGCCCCCGCCGGGCCCCCGGCCCCTGCGCCGTCCGCCTTCACTGCGTGGGGCGCTGGGCCAGGAAGTCCTCGACCACCTGGCGGAAGAGGTCCGGCTCGTCGACCCATGGGTAGTGGCCCACTCCGGGCAGCGGCCGCGCCCGGCCGTCCGGGAAGGACTCGGCCACCAGTTCCCCGGCCCGCATCCCGGTCACCGCGTCCCGGTCGCCGGTGATCGCCAGCACCGGGCAGGGCACCTCGCGCAGCCGGGCCAGCACCGCGCGCCGCCCCGCCTCGTCGACGCCCTGCCAGAAGCCCGCCCGTGCCACCCGCCCCAGCTGCTCGCCCTCGCTCTCGGCGTGCGCCCGCTGGGGCTCCTCCCAGCGGCCGTACGCCATGGGGGCGGCCTGGAGCAGCAGCCTGCGCATCTCGGGGAGGTCGGTGGTGTCGGGCAGGAGCTGCACCGCCGTGTACGCCTCCTCCCACCAGGGCTCGTCGGCGCGGGACTCGAAGATCTCCCGGGCGTCCTCGGGGAGTTCGCCCTGAAGCCGGGCACCCGGGCTGACCACGATCAGACGGCTGAGCCGCTCGGGGTGGGCGGCCGCGTACGCCTGGGCGGTGGCGGCGGCCGCGTCGTGGGCGAGCAGCGGGAAGCGGACGAGGTCCAGATGGCGGCGGAGCGCCTCGAGGTCCTCGGCGAGCCCGGGGAAGGCGTAGCCGATGGGGTCGACGGACGGCGGCGAGTCCCCGGTGCCGCGGCTGTCGGGGATGATCAGGGTGTGATGGGCGTCCAGCCCGCCGAGGTCGCCCAGATACGCGGCGTCCCGCCCCGGCCCGCCCGCCAGGCAGATCAGCGGTGGCCCCGCCGAGCCGTCCCGGGCCTCCAGGACGCGGTAGGCCAGCTCGGTTCCGTCGTACGAGGTGTAGTGCGGCATGGGGTCAGCTTGCCCCAGCTTTGTCATCTTGACCGTCCTTGACCGGGTGTCTCTCGCGCAACGGGTGTGGCGCCGGGCCGTATGCCTCGTGGCGCCGGGCGGTATGTCTCGTGGCGCCGGGCCGTGGGGCGGCTCCGGCCCGGCTCGGTGGCCCGGCTCGATGTCCCGGCCGCCCGCGTGACGCAAAAGCGCCGGTAGGGGCGATCTTGTGCGGCCCCAAATCCCGCTTATGGTTTCCGTTCCGGGCTCCGTATGATGCGAGTGTGTTCGATTCCCGGCACATCAAGACGTTCCACGAGGTGGTCCGCTCCGGCTCCTACTCCGGGGCCGCCCGTGCCCTCGGCTACACCCAGCCGGCCATCACCCAGCAGATGAAGGCGCTCGAACGGGCCGTGGGCAGCCCGCTGTTCATCCGGGTCGGCCGGGGGATGCGGCTCACCGAGGCGGGGGAGACCCTCGCCCGGCACGCCGACACCATTCTGACCAGCATCTCCACCGCCCAGCAGCAGATGAGCGCCATCACCCGGCTGCGCTCGGGCCGGGTGCGGGTCTGCGCCTTCCCCAGCGCCAACGCGACCCTCATCCCCGAGACCATGGCCCGGCTCGCCGCCGCCCATCCGGGGGTGCGGGTGGAGCTGCTGGAGGGCGAGCCGCCGGACTCGCTGGGGCGGGTGGTGCGCGGGGAGTGCGACATCACCCTCGCGTTCACCTATCCGGGGCTGCGCGAGGAGACCCCCGCCGAGCTGGTGGAGATCCCGCTGCTGGAGGACCAGCTGACGGTGCTGCTGCCGACCGGCCATCCACTGGCCCGGCGGCGGGCGGTCAAGCTGGCCGAGCTGAGCGAGGAGCGCTGGATCGCCGGATGTCTGCGGTGCCGCGCCAACTTCCTGCACGAATGCGCCGAGCAGGGCTTCGCCCCGGACATCGCCTACACCACCGACGACAATCTGGTGGTGCAGAGCATGGTCGCGGCCGGGCTCGGCGTGGCGATGATGCCGGGCCTGGTGCTGTCGTTCCTCTGCCACCAGAAGGTCACCGGGCGCGCCCTGGACCCCGCCTCGCGCCGCCATGTCTCGGCGTACGTCCTCCGCGAGCACCTGGGGATACCGGCCACCGCGCGGGTGCTGGAGGAGCTGAAGACCGTGGCCGGGAACCGGGTCGGCTGTTGACCCCTGACCCATAAGCGGAACTTGGGGAGGGCTCAACAACCTGTCGTTGGACGTGATGGTGCGGGCGGCAGGACGCTGCCACCATGACCACCCCGACCGCGTATCCGTCCTCCCGTCTTCTCACGGCACGCCTCGGCGCGTTCGTCGGCGACGTCCGCGAGGCCGTCGGCCGGGGCCTGGCGCCCGATGTGACCGCCTATCTGGTGGGTGAGCGGCTCGCCCCCCACCTCGGCGCGGACGATCTGCTCACCCCCGAGCAGCGCGCGGGCGACCCCGACCGCTACCGCCAGCACGTCCTGCACGCCGAGCCCGACGGCAGCTTCTCGATCGTCGCGCTGGTGTGGTTGCCCGGCCAGCGCACGGCGATCCATGACCATGTGTCCTGGTGTGTGACCGGCGTCCACGAGGGCGAGGAGCACGAGCGGCGCTACCGCCTCGTCCCGGACGGGCCGGGCTCGCGGCTGATCGCGGTGGAGGATGTGGTCAACCCGCGCGGCGCGGTGTGCGGATTCGCGCCGCCAGGAGATATCCACAGGGTGTGGAACGCCTGCGGGTCGAAGGCGATCTCGATCCATGTCTACGGGGCAGACATCGCCCGCCTGGGCAGCAGCGTCCGGCGGGTCTACGACCTCCCGACGGCGGACGGCCAGTGACGCTCACCGCCGCGCCCGGCCGGGCGCGGCAGGCTGCCGGATGGCGGCCGCCCGCCCCGGCGTACGGGCTCGGGCTGGCCGCGGCCGGGGTCGCGACCGCCTGGGGCGTCCACCGGCTGCTCCCCGTCGTCCCCCTGCTGACCGCCGCCGTGGTGCTGGGCATCGTCGCCGCGCATCTGCCGGGGGCGCGCGGCCTGGTCCGGGGCGTCTGCCGGGCCGGGCTCTCGCTCGCCGGGAAGCGTCTGATGCGCCTGGGCATCGTGCTGCTCGGCCTCAAACTCAGCCTGAACGATGTGCTGGGCCTGGGCTGGGCCACCGTGGCGATGGTCCTGGGCGTGGTCGCGGCCACCTTCTGCGGCACCTGGTGGCTCGGCCGCCGGATGGGGCTGCGCGGCGACCAGCCGCTGCTGATCGCCACCGGCTACTCGATCTGCGGGGCGTCCGCGATCGGCGCGGTGAGCGAGGTGTCGGACAGCGATGAGCGCGATGTGGCCACCTCCGTGGCGCTGGTGACGCTCTGCGGCACGCTCGCCATCGCCGTTCTGCCGCTGCTCCAGCACCCCTTGGGGCTCGGCGACGAGGCGTTCGGCCGGTGGGTGGGGGCCAGCGTGCACGACGTGGGCCAGGTGGTGGCCACCGCGCAGACCGCGGGGCCGTCGGCGCTGGGCGACGCGGTGCTGGTCAAGCTGGTGCGGGTGGCCCTGCTCGCCCCGCTGGTCGCGGCGCTCGCGACGTCCGTACGGGCGCGGGGGCGCGCCAAGCGGACGGAGGACCGGGCGGCGCAGGGCGAGGGGGCGGTACAGGGCGAGGAGACGCAGCGGCGGCGGCCGCCGCTGGTGCCGCTCTTCGTCCTCGGCTTCCTCGCCATGACGGCCCTGCGCAGCACGGACGTCCTGTCCAGCACCGTGCTGGACACCGCCGCCACGGCCCAGGAACTCCTCCTCGCCGCCGCCCTCTTCGGCCTGGGCAGCGCCGTCCACCTGCCCTCCCTCACCCGCACCGGCGCCCGGGTCGCCGCGCTGGGGCTGTGCGCGTGGGTGGTGATCGCGGGCGCGTCGTACGGGGGCGTCCTGCTCACCACGTAGGGCCGGGGGCCTCACCACGTAAGGCGTCACGTAGGGCGGCGGATGTACCTAGGCCCAGCGGCCGAGCGCGGCTCCGTCCCGCGACAGGTGTGACGTCCTGGAACGCCACTTACCCTGACGCCATGACCCCTCGCGACCCCCTCGACGTCGGTGCCGCCGACGCCGCCGTCCACCCCGAGCCGACAGCCGGAGGCCGGGGTCCGGCGGAAGCCGGTGACACCGTACTGGGGAGGCGCTACCGCGCCCTCACCCTCGGCATCGTCAGCGTCGTCTCCCTCATCGCCTTCGAGGCGAGCGCGGTCAACACCGCGATGCCGGTCGCGGCCCGCGCGCTGGACGGGGTCGAGCTCTACGCGTACGCCTTCTCCGCCTACTTCACCGCGAGCCTGTTCGCGATGGCCCTGTCGGGGGAGTGGTGCGACCGCAAGGGGCCGCTGGCGCCGCTGTTCGCCGGGATCGCGGCGTTCGCGGCCGGGCTGCTGGTGGCCGGTTCGGCACAGCGGATGTGGATGTTCGTGGGCGGCCGGGCGGTGCAGGGCATAGGCGGCGGGTTGGTGATCGTCGCGCTGTACGTGGTGGTGGGCCGCGCCTATCCGCAGCGGCTCCAGCCCGCCGTGCTGGCGTCCTTCTCCGCCGCCTGGGTGCTGCCGGTCATCGTCGGCCCGCTCGCCGCCGGGACCGTCACCGAACACGTGGGCTGGCGCTGGGTGTTCCTCGCCATCCCGGTGCTGGTGCTGGCGCCGCTCGCGGTGATGCTCCCCGCGCTGCGCGCTCTGTCCCCGAGCGAGCTCTCCGCGGGCATGGACCGCCGCCGCATCCTGCTCGCGCTCGCCGTCGCGGTGGGCGCCGGGCTGCTCCAGTACGCGGGCCAGGACCTCAGCTGGCTCTCCCTCGTCCCGGCCGCCGCCGGGCTCGCCCTGCTCGTCCCGTGCGTACTGCGGCTGCTGCCCAAGGGCACCTTCCGCGCCGCCCGCGGCTTGCCCTCGGTGATCCTGCTGCGCGGGGTGGCGGCGGGGTCCTTCCTGGGCGCGGAGAGCTTCGTCCCGCTGATGCTGGTGACCCAGCGCGGCCTGTCCGCGACCGCCGCCGGGCTCTGCCTCACCGGCGGTGGCCTCACCTGGGCCCTGGGCTCCTACACCCAGAGCCGTCCCCGCCTGGAGCCGCACCGCGAACGGCTGATGGGCCTCGGCATGCTCCTCATGGCCGTCTCCATCGCCATGGTGCTCCTGGCCCTCACCGACTCCGTCCCCGCCTGGATCGTCGCCGTGGCCTGGGTGATCGGCGGTTACGGAATGGGGCTGACCATCTCCAGCGGGAGCGTGCTGCTGCTGAAGCTCTCCCGCCCGGAGGACGCGGGCAGCAACTCCGCCTCCCTCCAGGTCTCCGACGCGCTCGGCAACATCACGCTGGTCGGCCTCAGCGGTGTCCTCTTCGTCACCTTCGGCGGCGGCGAGATCGCCCCCACCGGCACCGCGGCCACCCACCAGCCGGCCGCCTTCGGGGCGGTCTATGTGGCGATGGCGGCGGTGGCACTGTGGGGCGTCTGGGTGACGACGCGGTTGCGGCCCGTCACCGAGTAGTACCATTTTGGCCCCACCAGTGGTACCGTTTTGGTATGGCTATGAATCTCCGACTGCGCGACGACCAGCAAGAGGCGCTCAAGCAGCGGGCCGAGGAGGAGGGCCGCAGTATGCACGCCATAGTGCTTCAGGCGATCGACCGGTATCTCGAGCAAGAGGCGGACCGGGAGTCGGTCCAGCGCCTGGGGGCGAAGTACGCGGCACGCCACGCGGACCTTCTGCGGAGGCTGGGGGAGTAAGTGAAGTACCTGACGGTCCAGGAAGTGCTGGACCTGGTGGAAATCGCCTGCGGGGGGCAGCAGATCGCGGTGCGCGATCTGGGGTTGCTGAGCTCGGCTGTGCATCGTCCGCAGTCGCAGATGTTCGGCATAGAGGCGTACACCGACCACTTCGAGAAGGCCGCCGCGCTGCTCCAGTCGCTCGCCGTCAACCACCCGCTGGTGGACGGCAACAAACGGATGGCGTGGATGTGCACGGTGGTCTTCCTCGATCTCAACGGCACCGAAATGCTCGACGTCGACCAGGACGAGGCGTACAAGCTGGTGGTCGGCGTGGCCGCGGGCGCGCTTGAGGACGTCGTGGACATCGCGGCCAGATTGCGGAGGCTGCACGAGGGAATGTGAGTCTGATCCCACCCCCGGGTGGGATCGGCCCGTACCCCGGAGTGTGAAGGACGGCACCGGTAGGCTGACGCGGTTCCCGATCGACCCCGCCGAGTCAGCCCGACGGAGACCGTGAGTACTACTGCCGCCTCCACCAGCCATCACCTCTCGCCCGCCTTCCCCGGCCGGGCGCCTTGGGGTACCGCGAGCAAGCTGCGCGCCTGGCAGCAGGGTGCGTTGGACAAGTACATCCAGGAGCAGCCGCGGGACTTCCTCGCGGTGGCGACCCCCGGGGCCGGGAAGACCACCTTCGCCCTGACCCTCGCCTCCTGGCTGCTGCACCACCACGTCGTCCAGCAGGTGACGGTCGTCGCGCCGACCGAGCACCTGAAGAAGCAGTGGGCGGAGGCCGCCGCGCGGATCGGCATCAAGCTGGACCCGGAGTACAGCGCGGGCCCGCTGAGCCGGGAGTACCACGGCATCGCCATCACCTACGCGGGTGTCGGCGTCCGGCCCATGCTGCACCGCAACCGGATCGAGCAGCGCAAGACGCTGGTCATCCTCGACGAGATCCACCACGCCGGTGACTCCCGCTCCTGGGGCGAGGCGTGTCTGGAGGCGTTCGAGCCGGCCACCCGGCGGCTCGCGCTCACCGGCACCCCGTTCCGGTCCGACACCAACCCCATCCCCTTCGTCACCTACGAAGAGGGCAACGACGGCATCCGGCGCTCCTCGGCCGACTACACCTACGGCTACGGCAACGCGCTGGGGGACGGCGTCGTGCGCCCCGTCATCTTCCTCTCCTACAGCGGCAACATGCGCTGGCGCACCAAGGCGGGCGACGAGATCGAGGCGCGGCTCGGCGAGCCGATGACCAAGGACGCCGTCTCCCAGGCGTGGCGCACCGCGCTCGACCCGCGCGGCGAATGGATGCCGAACGTGCTGCGCGCCGCCGACCAGCGGCTGACCGAGGTCCGCAAGGGCATCCCGGACGCGGGGGCGCTCGTCATCGCCTCCGACCAGGACTCGGCCCGCGCCTACGCCAAGCTCATCCGCGAGATCACCGGCACCAAGGCGACGCTCGTGCTCTCCGACGAGGCGGCGGCGTCCCAGCGGATCGAGGACTTCAGCCACTCCGACGACCGCTGGATGGTCGCGGTCCGCATGGTGTCCGAGGGTGTGGACGTGCCCCGGCTGGCGGTCGGGGTGTACGCGACCACCATCTCCACGCCGCTCTTCTTCGCCCAGGCCGTCGGCCGTTTCGTACGGTCGCGGCGGCGCGGCGAGACCGCGTCCGTCTTCCTCCCCACCATTCCGAACCTGCTCGGCTTCGCCAATGAGATGGAGGTCGAGCGCGACCACGTCCTGGACAAGCCGAAGAAGGAGGGCGAGGAGGAGAACCCCTACGCGGAGGAGGAGAAGCTCCTCGAGGAGGCCGAGAAGCAGCAGGACGAGGACACCGGCGAACAGGACCAACTCCCCTTCGAGGCGCTGGAGTCGGACGCGGTCTTCGACCGGGTGCTGTACGACGGCGCCGAGTTCGGCATGCAGGCGCATCCGGGCAGCGAGGAGGAGCAGGACTACCTGGGCATCCCGGGGCTCCTCGAACCCGACCAGGTGCAGATGCTGCTCCAGAAGCGGCAGGCCAAGCAGATCGCGCACAGCCGGAAGAAGCCGGACACGGAGGCGGATCTGCTGGAGCTTCCGGCGGAGCGGCGGCCGGTGGTCACCCACAAGGAGCTGCTGGAGCTGCGCAAGGAGCTCAACTCGCTGGTGGGGGCGTATGTCCACCAGAGCGGAAAGCCGCATGGCGTGATCCACACGGAGCTGCGGCGGGTGTGTGGTGGGCCGCCGAGTGCGGAGGCGACGGCGGGGCAGATCCGTGAGCGGATCAAGAAGGTCCGGGAGTGGGCAACGCGCATGCGCTGACGCACGGATCCTTCCCCTCCCCGCAAGGGCTCCGCCCCTGGCCCCCGGGGGGTCGAGGGGTGGAGTCCCGGACACCCCCTAGCACGGCGGCACGCCAGCAGGGCGGGGCCTGGCGGCGGGTCTTTCCCCTCCCCGCCCCTTCCCGAAACTGGGGCCAGCCCCAGCCCCCGGGTTCGGGGGCGGGGCCCCGGACACCCCTTGGCCGACTGCCTCGCCAGGACGGCGGGGCTTGGCGGCTGGGCCGGCGCGACTTTCCCCTCCTCGCCCGTCCCCGTGCATCGATATGCGGCTTTCGTTCGCGCTGGGGTCTGGGCGCGGCCCTTCCCTGGCCCTACCTCTGCGTCGATTTGCGGCTCCGCCGCGTGGTGGGTCCGGGGGCTGGGGCGGAGCTCCAGTTGAGGGGAGGGGCGGGTTTGGGGAGTGGCCCGTTGCAGGCGTCTTGGCCTCCGCAACCCCCTTTCGAAAAATTTCATGAACCGGCCGCAGGCCTCCTTCGTGAATCCGGGCAAACCGCAACCTTTTGGGGTGCCCGCGCACCGCGCACCTTGGCAGCTCCGCTCGGATTCTGGACAAACCCTTCCGCAAAGCGGACCGGCTCGCTAGCGTTCGGGCACGCACACGCCCCGTGGCAGCGCCGCCGCGGAGCGCAGCCGGTGCGTACCACCGCGACCGGCGGCCTCTTCGCGCGCCGTCGTCGGGACCGGCGGGCCACCGCACGAAGAGCCGCCACTCATCACCGAGGAGGGGGCGTCGTGACCGCGGAGACCTCTCAGACGCTCGATCGGGGACTGCGCGTCCTCAAACTGCTCGCCGACACCGACCACGGGCTGACCGTGACCGAGCTGTCCAACAAGCTCGGCGTCAACCGCACCGTGGTCTACCGGCTGCTGGCCACCCTCGAGCAGCACTCCCTGGTCCGCCGGGACATCGGCGGGCGGGCGCGCGTCGGGCTCGGGGTGCTCCAGCTCGGCCGCCAGGTGCATCCGCTCGTACGGGAGGCGGCGCTGCCCGCGCTGCGCTCCCTCGCCGAGGACGTCGGCGCGACCGCCCACCTCACCCTGGTCGACGGCACCGAGGCACTCGCCGTAGCGGTCGTCGAGCCGACCTGGACCGACTACCACGTGGCCTACCGGGCTGGATTCCGGCATCCGCTCGACCGGGGCGCCGCCGGGCGCGCGATCCTCGCCGCCCGCGCCGGCCGCCCCGACGACCCCGGGTACGCCCTCACCCACGGCGAACTGGAAGCGGGCGCGAGCGGCGCGGCCGCCCCGCTCGTCGGGGTGACGGGGATAGAGGGCAGCGTCGGGGTCGTGATGCTCTGCGACTCGGTCCCGGAGCGCGTCGGCCCCCGGGTGGTCGACGCGGCCCGGGAGGTCTCGGACGCCCTGAGGTGAGGGCGGGCGGGCCGCCACGCGGCGGCCCGGTGGCAGCGGTGGCCCTCGCCCGGTGGAGGTGGTGGGCCCGCGCCCGGCGGTAGCGGTGGGCCCGCGCCCGGTGGCACTGGTGGGCATGCGACCGGCAGTAGCGGTGGGCTCGCGCCCGGCGGGACCGGGGGCGGCCCCCCAACCCGCACGCCCCCAACCCGCACGCCCCCAAGCCCGCCCGCCCGCGCGGGGCCCCGCCTCGCGCGGCCGGGCGCCGCGGCCGAGTTCACGCCGCCCCGGGCGGCCCCATGGAGCCGGGGTGGCGGCTCATGCTCCCCGGCGGTCAACTAGATTCACACCATGCCTGCCGTCTCCCCCCGCGCCCGCACCCTCGCGCTCTGCTCCGCACCCGTGCTCGCCCTGCTCGCGGTGGCCGCGTTCGCGCCGCTGCCGTTCACCGTGGCCCAGCCCGGTTCGACCGTGAACGTCCTGGGCTCCGACCGCGGCAAGCAGGTGATCAGCGTCTCGGGGACCGGCACCCGCAAGACCGCCGGGCAGCTGCGGATGACGACGATCCTGGCGACCGGCCCGGAGGCCACCGTGCGGGTGAAGGACGTGGTCAGCGGCTGGTTCGCCACCGACCGCGCCGTCATGCCGCATGACTCGGTCTACGTCGGCGGCACCACCAAGGAGATCGAGCGGCACAACGCCGAGGAGATGGAGGAGTCCCAGTCCTCGGCCACCAGCGCCGCGCTCGGCTACCTCCACCGCTCCCCGCGCGACGTCAAGGTCACCCTGCGCCTCGCCGACGTCGGGGGTCCGAGCGCCGGGCTGCTCTTCTCTCTCGGCATCGTCGACAAGCTGGACGGCGACGGCCGCGGCGGCGACCTCACCGGCGGCCGGACCATCGCGGGCACCGGCACCATCGACGCCAAGGGCAAGGTCGGGGCCGTGGGCGGAGTCCCGCTGAAGACGCAGGCCGCCAAGCGGGATGGCGCCACGGTCTTCCTGGTGCCGAAGGCCGAGTGTGCCGACGCCACGGCCGAACTGCCCAAGGGGCTGCGGCTGATCCCCGTCACCACCCTCAAGGGTGCGGTGACGGCTCTGCGGGCGCTGCGGTCGGGCGGCGCGGTCCCGCACTGCTGAGCGGTGCCGCCCCCTCCTCCGCCGTCATCGCCGCCCCCTCGTCCATCCCGCGCCAGGCCGGGAAGACCAGCGGACTGAGCGTGGCCAGGAAGTAGACACCGCCCGTCACCAGGAAGGCGGCGGTCAGCCCCACCCCCTCCACCAGGCACCCGGCCGCGAGCCCGCCGAGCGGCATCACCACCCACACCCCCGCGGTGAGCGCCCCCGAGACCCGGCTGCGCAGTTCGTCGGGGACGGCCTCGTACGTCACCGTGGTCAGGATCGGGTTGAGCATCCCCGCCGCGACCCCGCTGATCGCCATCGTCACGGCGAGCGGGGACACCCCGGGCACGAACGCGGCGATCAGGAACCGCGGCAGCCCGCACACCAGGAAGCTCACCGCGAACACGGTCCGGCGCGGGAAACGGTCGCCCACCGCCCCGTACAGCAGCGCCCCCACCAGCGCCCCGCCGCCGAACAGCGCCGTGAGCAGCCCCAGTTGCACCGAACCGCCCAGATGCCGCTCGGCGTGGACCGGCAGCAGTACGGAGGACAGACCCTGGTCGAGGCCGTTGGTGACCATGACCATCAGCACGATGGCGAGCAGCAGCCGATGGCGCAGCAGGAAGCGGTACCCCTCGCCCAGCTCCGCGCGGTAGGCGCGGGCGGACACCGGGACGACGGGCTTGCGTGGCGCGGCGGCGGGCAGTCCGCCCAGCCCCGCCATGATCAGCACCGCGGACGCCGCGAACGTGGCCGCGTCCAGCAGCAGTACGGACGGCGGGCCGAGCAGCGCGATCAGCAGCCCGCCGAGCGCGGCGCCCAGCATCCTGGCCCCGCGCGAGGCCCCGTCGTAGAAGCTGGCCGCGCGGCTGAGGGTGGTGCCCGCCCGTTCGGCCAGCGCGGGGACGAGCACCTGGCGGGCGGTCTCGCCCGGCGCGTGGAGCAGCCCGCAGAATGCCATCAGCGCGCACAGCTGCCAGAACCGCAGCAGCCCGGCGAAGTGCAGCACCGGAATCGTGGCGACGGCCACCCCGCACAGCGAGTCGGACGCGACGGAGACCCGTCGCCGGCCGATCCGGTCGATGACCGGTCCGCCGATGACGGCGGAGACGACCACCGGCAGGGTCGCGCAGAAGGAGACCAGCCCGGCCTTGGCGGCGCTGCCCGTGGTCTCCAGGACGAACCACGGGACGGCGATCAGGGTGAGGGAATTGCCCGCTATGGAGACGGTGTTGGCGGCGAGGACGAGTAAGAGTGGTCCTCGGTCGTCCCCGCCGTTCCCCCGGCGCTCTCTGTCTCCTGTGTCGTCGGCCATGTCAGTGGTCGAACCGGGCGGTCAGACCGGATTGCGGCAGCCGCGGCGTGGCCAGCCGCAGCCCGACCTCCACCAGCGTCCAGCCGACCCGGGTGCGCAGCACCCGGGCGCGGGCGGTGCGGGAGCGGCGGTGCGGCCGGGACGCCGCGCGGGCCTCGTCGCGCAGCCGCTCGGCGCGTATGTGGTGCAGCCACAGATGGATCTCGTCGCCGTACATGTGGTTCCCCCCAGGGATCGGTCAGTCCTCGTCGCGCGGGAAGGCGTGCAGATGGACGCGGTACGGGGCGGAGCCCTCGGTGTCCCGGTCCACCTCCTTCTCGCGGTAGCTCTCGATCAGTTCGTGCACCTTGTCGCGCATTTCGCGGGCGAGTTCAGGGGTGAGGCGCATACCGAAGTCGCTGATGTCCCAGGCGGCCCGCCACTCCTCGGACCAGTCGTGCAGGGTGCCCAGCCAGGTGGACATCCGCTGGGTGTGGAGGGTTGCCACCTCGTGCAGCACGGTGTTTATCGCCCCCCTCACGGCCGCGTCGGGGTGGGCCAGGAACTTGTCGCTGCCCAGCCGCGTGCCCATGTGCGCGGCCTTCCACCACCGCTCCCGCCCCTTGCCCCGCCCCGGGTCGTCCTTGACGAATCCATGGGCGGCCAGTTGCCGCAGATGGTAGCTCGTGGCGCCGCTGGACTCGCCCAATCTGTCGGCCAGTTGGGACGCGGTGGCCGGTCCGTACTCGCGTAGCGCTCCGAGCAGGCGTATCCGCAGCGGATGCGCGAGTCCGCGCAGGGAGCGTGGGTCGAGCACCTCGACTTCGTCGGGCACAGGCTGTTCGTTCTCTGCCATGAGCGGAGCCTAAGCATGCAAAGATGTGCTTGCAACACCTTCTTTGCAACGGAGTCTTTGGATCCGCTTCAACGGCTCGAAACCGCCCCGCTCAGTCCCGCGCCGCCTGCCGCACCAACGGAATGATCCGCAGCGGCACCGGGTTCTCCATCACGATCGCCGTCGAGGCCCGGACGATCCCCTCGATCCCCACCACCAGGTCGATCACCCGCTGGAGATCGGCGTTGGAGCGGGCCACCAGGCGGCACAGCATGTCCCCGTGGCCCGTCGTGGTGTGCAGCTCCAGCACCTCCGGAACGGTCGCCAGATGGGCCCGTACGTCCGGCCCCTGCCCCTGCTTGATCTCCAGCGTCGCGAACGCCGTGACCGGGTAGCCGAGCGCCGCCGGGTCCACATCGGGGCCGAAGCCCCGGATCACTCCCTGTGCCCGCAGCCGGTCCAGCCGCGCCTGCGCCGTGCCGCGCGCGACACCGAGGCGGCGCGACGCCTCCAGCACCCCTATCCGCGGCTCCTCGGCGAGCAGCTCGATCAGGCGGGCGTCGAGCCCGTCGATTCCCATGCGGTCCCCCTCCAGGTCCCAGGCTTCTCTTGAGGTGTCCTCTGTGACGGTAGTCACCCTGTACAGGATGCGCTGCCGAACGCGACTCTAGCTATACAGCCTGACCAGCAATTTCGTGAAGTGTTGCGCACCTTGAGCCGTCGGGGGACGCTTCGAAGTATGACTGAGACGACAGAGATGCTGAAGCATGGGGACGCACGGCACGCCGACCCGTTCCCCGTGAAGGGGATGGACGCGGTCGTCTTCGCCGTCGGCAACGCCAAGCAGGCCGCGCACTACTACGCCACGGCCTTCGGTATGAAGCTCGTCGCCTACTCGGGTCCGGAGCACGGCAGCCGGGAGACGGCCAGCTACGTCCTCGTCTCGGGCAGCGCCCGCTTCGTGTTCACCTCCGTCATCAAACCGGTGAGCGCCTGGGGCCACTTCCTGTCCGGGCATGTCGCCGAGCACGGCGACGGTGTGATCGACCTCGCGGTCGAGGTGCCGGACGCGCGCGCCGCGTACGCGTACGCCCTCGAGCACGGCGCCACCGGGATCGAGGAGCCGCACGAGCTCAAGGACGAGCACGGCACGGTGGTCATGGCCTCGATCCGCACCTACGGCGACACCCGCCACACCCTCGTCGAGCGCACCGGCTACTTCGGCCCGTACCTCCCCGGCTACGCCGAGGCCGAGCCGATCGTCGCCCCGCCGGCGCGCCGGAACTTCCAGGCCATCGACCACTGCGTGGGCAATGTGGAGCTCGGCCGGATGGACGAGTGGGTCCGCTTCTACAACGACGTCATGGGCTTCACCAACATGAAGGAGTTCGTGGGCGACGACATCGCCACCGAGTACTCCGCGCTGATGTCGAAGGTCGTGGCGGACGGCACCCGCAAGGTGAAGTTCCCGCTCAACGAGCCCGCGGTCGGCAAGAAGAAGTCCCAGATCGACGAGTATCTGGAGTTCTACGGCGGCCCCGGCGTCCAGCACATCGCGCTCGCCACCAACGACATCGTCGCCACGGTGCAGGCGATGCGCGCGGCCGGGGTGAGCTTCCTGGACACGCCGGACTCGTACTACGACACCCTGGGGGAGTGGGTCGGCGACACCCGCGTCCCGCTGGAGACCCTCCGTGAGCTGAAGATCCTCGCCGACCGGGACGAGGACGGCTATCTGCTCCAGATCTTCACCAAGCCGGTCCAGGACCGGCCGACCGTCTTCTTCGAGCTGATCGAGCGGCATGGCTCGATGGGCTTCGGCAAGGGCAACTTCAAGGCGCTCTTCGAGGCGATCGAGCGCGAGCAGGCCAAGCGCGGCAACCTCTGACTCCGAGCCCTGACCGCCGCGCGGGGCGGGCCGCGCGACCGCGGCCCCGCCCCGCACGGCCGCGCCCATCCCCCCCACTCCCCTCACACCCACCCACACCCCCTCCCCCCCCCTCCCCCCCTTCCCAAAAATGCGAACACCTGAATGGGAGCGCTTTCCCACCGTCTACACTCACGGCGATCTGTTCACTCCAACACGGCGTGATCACACGGGAGTTGTTGAGTATCAATGCACACGGAAAAGTACGCTGCGGGCCGTTTGACCAGGCGTAGGTTCACCCTCGGTGGAGGAGCCGCCGCGGCCGGCGCGCTCGGTGCCTTCGCCGCCCGCGCGGGGGCCACCACCGTGGCGGGGGGCCGGTTCGATCTGTCGGTGCCCTCCACCCAGCTGATCCGCGAGAAGACCCCGCACAACTCCACCGTGCTCCAGTCCTTCGCGTTCGACGACGTGGGTGGGCACATCTACACGATCCAGCTGATGGAGGGCGGGATCCGGCTCAGCGGGGAGTCCGCCCCCGTCTCCGGTGCCGACCGCGCCGCCCACGGCGATCTGTGCGTCACCAAGCTGTCCCTGGCCGGTGCCGAGCTGGGCTCGATGTACCTCAAGGGGTTCGGGCACGGCGTCGCCATGGGCTGTGAGCCGGTCGGCTCCACCGTCTATCTGTGGACCGAGTCGGACGCCAACCCCGACTCCGGCTACGGCCGCGCCATCAGCCGCTTCAAGTTCGCCGACGGCACCGTGCTGTCGTCCGGTTCGTCCTCGCCGGCCAAGCACCGCCCGGTGCCGGGCTCCACCAGCAACCAGCCCGCCGTTGACATGCTCAACCGCCGGCTGCTGCTGCGCTACCGCCTCGACGGCGAGGTCCGCTACCGGCTGATGAGCCTGTCCGGGGTCAGCGCGGGCGACTACACCGCCGTGTACGACGACATACCCCAGACCGGTGTCGAGGACGGCGAGGTCTTCCAGGGCTTCACGGTGCTCGGCGACTACGTGTACCAGCTGACCGGAACGGCCTACACCGGCGAGGACGGCGCCAACCCGCCCTCCGGCCACGGCAACACCTACGTCTCCTGCGTCGATCTGCGCACCGGCGAGCTCGTCCAGCGCACCCGCACCGAGGCCGCCTACTCGCTGAGCTACCGCGAGCCGGAGGGCATGGCCGTCCAGCTGTCCAGCCCGCGCCGGCTGTGCATGGGCTTCGCCTCCGGCGCCGCCGGGGACCGTAAGGTCAGCGTCTACTACAAGCCGCAGTAGCCCCGTACCGCACGGCCGCCCTCCTCACGGCCCTCCTCGCCGCCCTGCTCACGGCCCTCCTCGCGGTCACCCGTCCGTTGCAGCGATCTTCCCCGGGCGCTTCCCGGGTGCGAGTCTGGAGATATGACGGACCTCATCGAGCTGCTGCGGGAGGGCCTCCCCGAGGAGGCGGTGCTCACCGACCCCGACGTGACCGGGGCCTACGCCAATGACATGGCGGGCTTCTGCGAGGCGGGCGCGCCCGCCGTGGTCGTCCTCCCGCGCACGGTGGAACAGGTGCAGCACGTGTGCCGCACCGCCACCGCGCTGCGCGTTCCGATCGTGCCCCAGGGCGCGCGCACCGGGCTGTCGGGCGCGGCCAACGCGTCGGACGGCTGCGTCGTGCTGTCCCTGGTCAAGATGGACCGGATCCTGGAGATCAACCCGGTGGACCGGATCGCGGTCGTCGAACCGGGCGTGATCAACGCGACCCTGTCCCGCGCGGTCATGGAGAAGGGCCTCTACTATCCGCCGGACCCCTCCAGCTGGGAGCAGTGCACGATCGGCGGCAACATCGGCACCGCGTCCGGCGGGCTGTGCTGTGTGAAGTACGGCGTCACCGCCGAATACGTCCTCGGGCTCGATGTCGTCCTCGCCGACGGCCGACTGCTGAAGACCGGCCGCCGCACCGCCAAGGGCGTCGCGGGCTACGACCTGACCCGGCTCTTCGTCGGCTCCGAGGGCAGCCTCGGCATCGTCGTACGCGCGGTCCTCGCCCTCAAGCCCGCCCCGCTCGAACAGCTCGTGCTCGCCGCCGAGTTCCCCTCCACCGCGTCCGCCTGCGACGCCATCTGCCGGATCATGGAGCGCGGCCACGCCCCCTCGCTGCTGGAGCTGATGGACCGTACGAGCGTCCGCGCGGTCAACGCGATCGGGAACATGGGCCTCCCGGAGTCCACCGAGGCCCTGCTGATGGCGGCCTTCGACACCCCGGACCCGGCCCCCGACCTCGCCGCCGTGGCCGAGCTGTGCACGGCGGCCGGTGCCACGGAGGTGGTCCCGGCCGAGGACGCCGCCGAGTCCGACATGCTGCTCCAGGCCCGCCGGATGACGCTTCCGGCGCTGGAGGCGGTCAAGGGCGTCACCATGATCGACGACGTCTGTGTGCCCCGCTCCCGGCTCGCCGAGATGATCGACGGCACGGCCGCCATCGCCGAGAAGCACTCCCTCACGATCGGCGTCGTGGCCCACGCCGGGGACGGCAACACCCATCCGACGGTGTGCTTCGACCCGGCGGACCCCGACGAGTCGCGGCGGGCCCGGGAGTCGTTCGACGAGATCATGGCGCTGGGCCTGGAGCTCGGCGGCACCATCACCGGGGAGCACGGCGTCGGCGTCCTCAAGCGGGAGTGGCTGGCGCGTGAACTGGGCCCGGTGGGGGTGGAGATGCAGCGCGGGATCAAGCAGGTCTTCGATCCGCTGGGCCTGCTCAACCCCGGCAAGCTGTTCTGAGAACCGGCTGTTGTGGGGGGCCGGCTGTTGTGGGGGCCGACTGTTGTGGGGGCCGACTGTTGTGAGGCCGCCCGGACCCGGGGGTGGTCCGGACGGCCTCGGTCTCAGTGGCTGATCAGCCCTTAGTCGCTGATCAGCCCTTGGCGGCCGATCACGCCTTGAGCGAGGCGATGTCGATCACGAAGCGGTAGCGCACATCGCTGCTCACGACGCGGTCGTACGCCTCGTTGATCCGCTCGCCGTCGATCAGCTCGATCTCCGCGCCGAGCCCGTGCTCGGCGCAGAAGTCGAGCATCTCCTGGGTCTGCCGGATGCCGCCGATCTTCGATCCGGCCATCGACCTCCGGCCCATGATCAGCGAGAACTGGTTGAACGCGCTGGGGTTCTCCGGCGCGCCCACGTGCACCAGCGTGCCGTCCAGCTTCAGCAGCGACAGATAGCCGTCCAGCGGGAGGTTCGCCGAGGTCGTGTTGACGATCAGGTCGAAGGTGCCGGCCAGCTCGGTGAAGGTGGACTCGTCGCTGGTGGCGTAGAAGTGGTCGGCGCCCAGCCGCAGCCCGTCGTCCTGCTTGCGGAGCGTCTGGCTGAGCACGGTCACCTCGGCGCCCATCGCATGGGCGATCTTCACGCCCATGTGGCCGAGGCCGCCGAGGCCCACGATGGCGACCTTCTTGCCGGGACCGGCGTTCCAGTGGGCCAGCGGGGAGTAGAGGGTGATCCCGGCGCACAGCAGCGGGGCGGCGACGTCCAGCGAGATCCCCTCGGGGATGCGCAGCACGTAGTTCTCGTCCACCACGATGTGGGTGCTGTAGCCGCCGTAGGTGGGGGCGCCGTCGTACTCGTTGCCGTTGTACGTGGGCACCTCGCCCTTGAGGCAGTACTGCTCCTCGCCCGCGAGGCAGTTCTCGCACTCGCGGCAGGAGTCGACGAAGCAGCCCACGCCGACCCGGTCGCCGACGGCGTACTTGGTGACGGCGGGGCCGACCTCGGCGACCACACCGGCGATCTCATGGCCGGGCACCATCGGGAAGAGGGCGGTGCCCCACTCCTCGCGGGCCTGGTGGATGTCGGAGTGGCAGATACCGGCGTAGGCGATCTCGATCAGCACGTCGTGCTCGCGCAGGGCGCGGCGCTCGACGGTGGTCCTTTCCAGCGGGGCCTTCGGAGCGGGGGCTGCGTAGGCGGTGACGCTGGTGGTCATAAACGTGTCTCCCTGTGACGAACTAGGAAAAAGGGGATGGGCGAAGGGAAGGGGGAGGTAAGGAGGGGAGAGGGGAACGGGGAAGGGTGTGCGGGGGAAGGGGATGGGATCAGAAGGGGCGGATCGGGCGGATCAGGGGGATCGGGCGGATCAGGGGGAGACGTCGGAGGACGGTCCCCCCGAAGGACGCGCTTCGGACGAGGGCGCGGAAGGATCGGCCGAGGGAGTCGCGGTCCAGCTCGCCAGCAGCCGCAGGGCCGCTTCGGAGGGGGAACCGGGCTCGACCGTGTAGATGCACAGAGCCTGGTCGGGATCGCCGGGCACGGTCACGTTCTCGTAGGCCAGCGTCATGTCCCCGACCACCGGATGGTGGTAGAGCTTGACGCCGTGGGTCTTCTCCCGCACGTTGTGGTCGGCCCACCAGGTGCGGAACTCAGGGCTCTTGATGGTGAGCTCGCCCACGAGCTCGGTCAGCCGGGGATCGTCGGGATGACGCCCGGCCTCCAGCCGGAGGGACGCCACCATCTCCGCCGCGACCGTCTCCCACTCCGGCCACAGTGAACGGGCCGCCTCGTCGAGGAACATGAAACGGGCCATGTTCCGCTCGTGGTACGGGAGCGCCTCGAAGTCGATGATCAGCGCCCGGGCCAGCTGGTTGGAGGCCAGGACATCGCCCCTGCGCCCGAGGACGAAGGCCGGTGAGACCCCGTCCAGCATGCGCAGCAGCGCGTGCACCCCGGGCCGCACCCGCTGGGGGCGGGGCGGTCGGCGGCGCACCGTGCGCCGGGGGCGCGGCCGGGTCAGCTCGAAGAGGTACGCACGTTCGGTTTCATTGAGCTGAAGAGCGCGGGCCACGGCGTCCAGCACCGTCTCCGACACGTTGAGGTGACGGCCCTGCTCCAGCCGCGTGTAGTAGTCCGTGCTCACGCCGGCCAGCTGCGCCAGCTCCTCGCGGCGCAGCCCCGGCACCCGGCGGGGGCTGTCGTTGCTCACGCTCACGCCCGCGTCGCCGGGGCTCAGACGTGCCCTGCGGCTCCGCAGGAACTCACTGAGCTCGGTATTGCGGTCCATGGGTTCCAGTATTGGCAACGGAAAAGGCATCTGAGCGTGCCAAAGTAGGTCTGCTGAACCTAGGCCGGGCGGGGCCATGCGGGCCGTCGCCGCTCGTATGGCTTCGTGGCGCTCGCACGGGAGAGTGGTGGCGGGAGCGGTGGGCTGGTGCCGGGGGGCCGGTCTGATAGACCTTGACCGCGCGCTCCGGGTTGCACTGCGGCTCCTGTACGGCAAACTGCTTACGCCCCACCCTCACCGCGAGGCACCGCAAAGGCGCAGCGCAGTACAGCACGGCCGAGCAGATATGGGACATCGGAGATCATGAGCGCCCCTACCTCAGGATCCGCGGACGGCAGCTCCATTCCTGGTTTTTATCCCGATCCGTCCATCCCTGGCTACATCCGTTATTGGAACGGCGCCGCCTGGGTGCCCGGCACCAGCCGTCCCGCTCCGGCCGAGGGCGAGGCCATGCCCGCCCCGCCGCCCGGGGTCACCCATACCCAGGTGATCAGCCCGCCGCCGGACGAGACGGGCCCGATGTTCCTGGACGAGGATCCGGCGCCGCGGGCCGCGGAGGAGACCGGCAGCGCACTGCCCGAGCTGCGCCGGAGCGCCGAGATGGACGTCCGGGGCGCGGGCGGACCGCCCGAGCAGGCGGCCGGTGGCATGGGGACCCAGCCGGTGCCGCCCGGCGGGGTCCCGGCGTCCGTGGACTGGAACGATCCCCAGCGGCTGCACGGCACCCGCCCCGACGCCGGGTCGGCCTGGCAGGCGGACGCCGCCCAGCAGGGCGGATTCGGCGGTGAGCAGGACCGCCGGGTCTCCTGGGGCGCGGAGTCGGACGCCCCCGGCGACCCCCGGGCGGGTGGTGGGCAGCCCGGCGACCCCCGGGCCGGTGGCGGGCAGCCCGGTGGTGCCCAGGCCGGTGCCGGGCAGCCCGGTGGTGGGCAGTGGCCCGGGGTGCCCGACCCGCGGCGCGCGGGCCCGGGTGAGGACGCCGGTCGCGATGACGGCACGCTGACCATGCGCGCGGGCGGGAGCGGGCGCACCGGGGACCGCTCGACGCAGGCCCTGCCGCCCGTCCGCCGGGCCCCGGAGCTGCCCCCGGCGGACGAGGGCGAGACCCCCGCTCCGGCGGGCGACGGGACGATGACGTTCCGCACGATGGGGCGCGGCGGCGGAGCGGCACCCGCGACCGGCCAGGGTCAGGGTCAGAGCCAGAGGCAGGGCCAGAACTCGGGGCAGGACCAGGCCCGGGGCCAGGCGGCCGGCCGGGACGACGGGACGATGGCGATCCGGGCGATCGGCCGCGGCAGCACGCGGCGCAAGGGCGCCGAGGCCGCACCCCCGGCCCAGCCCCCGCACCAGTCCCAACAGCCCCCGCAGACACAGCAACCCCAGCAGCCCCCGCAGCCGCACCAGCCCCAGCAGCCTCCGCAGCCCTTCGGCGGTATCCCCGCCCAGGGCGGCGGCCCGGCCTGGCAGCCGCAGGGGCAGTTCGCCCAGCGGCCCGGCCCGCCGCAGGCCACCCCGCATGCTCCCCAGGCGGCCCCGCACGGCGCGGGCCCGGGCGCGCCCGAGGGCGTCATCCCCTGGAAGCCGCCCGTCGACAACCCCTTCCTGCTGGCCGCCCAGGCCGAGGGCCGGCCCGCCTCGCTCGGCCGCCGCCTCGCCGCCCGGCTGATCGACTCGGTCGTGCTGCTCGGCGTCGTCGGCGCCGTCGCGTTCCCGCTGTGGAGCAAGGCGAGCGACCACATCGACGAGAAGGTCGAGTCGGCCAAGCAGAGCGGCGAGACCGTCACGGTCTACTTCCTGGACGGCACCACCAGCGGCTATCTGGGCATCGTCCTCGGTCTGCTGCTCGTCCTCGGCGTCGTGCTGGAGGCGCTGCCGACCGCCAAGTGGGGCCGTACGCTCGGCAAGAGGCTGTGCGGGGTGCGGGTGCTGGACATCGAGGAGCACGACACCCCGTCCTTCGGCGCCGCGCTGCGCCGCTGGCTGGTCTACTCGGTGCTGGGGGTGCTCGTCATCGGCGTGCTGAACGTGCTGTGGTGCCTGTTCGACCGCCCGTGGCGGCAGTGCTGGCACGACAAGGCGGCCCGCACGTTCGTCGCGTCGGCAGACTGAGCGTCGGCCGACTGAGGCAGCGGCCGACCGAACCGCCCGCCGCCGAACCGAACATCCGCCCAGGCTGCGGCGGATGGACGATCCCGGTCGCCCGAACGGGGCGCGCCGGATGCGGCCGTCCCGGCTCCGGGGTCGACTCGGGCCATGAGCACCGACCAGCCGCCGCCCGGGCCCGATGAGCCCCGGGACCGGGACAGCAGCGATCCGTTCGCGAAAAGGCCGCGCGCGAACGGCTCCCCGTACGGGGACCACGGGGACTACGGGGACCACGCCGCCGGGCCCGAGCCGTACGCCGGGATGCCCCCGCTCGCGCACCTCGGCCGCCGTCTGATCGCCCGGATCATCGACGCGCTGCTCATCGGCATCCCGGTCGGGCTCGTCGTGACCGCCGTCGCCGGGGCCTACGACCCGATCGAGGGCAGCGCGCGTTCGACCACCGTCACGCTGGTCTACGTCCTTGTCTACTTCCTCTACGAGGGGCTGATGCTGACCCGGGACGGCCAGACCGTCGGCAAGAAGGCGATGAAGATCCGGGTCGCCATGCTGGAGAACGGCCGGCCGCCGGCCGGCCAGGCGGGCTGGCTGCGCGCCGGGGTGTACGCCCTGCCCGAGATCGTGCCCTGCTGCGGCTTCCTCTTCTGGCTGATCAATGTGTTGTGGTGCACCTGGGACCGGCCCTACCGGCAGTGCCTGCACGACAAGGCGGCCAAGACCCTGGTGGTCTCGGCCGTACCCTGAGCCCCGGGGCGCCCCCGAGCCCCGGAGTGCCCCCGAGCCCCCGAGGTGCCCCCCCCGGCCCCCGGAGTGCCCCCTGAGCTTCCGGTCCTCCGGCACCGCTGATGTAATCGGGGGCATGGCCCCCGATCCGCTGTCCTCGCCCCCGCCTGTGATCCCCCCGGGGATGCCCCCGCTGGCCACCCCCGGTCAGCGCTTCACCGCCCGGCTCATCGACATCGTCATCCTCGGCGCGATCTGGACGGTGGCGCTCACGGCGACCGGCGCGCTCCAGTACACGATGGACCACCCGGGCGAGCAGGACATGGGCAAGGTGACCCTCGCGCTCATCATCACGATGGCGCTCTACTTCGGCTACGAGGGCGTCATGCTGGCCCGCAGCGGCCAGACGCTCGGCAAGAAGGCGCTGCGCATCCGGGTGGCGATGCTGTCCGACGGGAATGTGCCGGCCGGTCAGGGCTGGGTCCGCGCGGCGGTCTACGTACTGCCGGGGATGCTCATCCCGCTGCTGGTCGGCACGGTCTTCTGGCTGGTCAACTCCGCCTCACTGCTGTGGGACAAGCCGCTCCAGCGCTGTCTGCACGACAAGGCCGCGCGGACCGTCGTGGTGTCGGCCGTGCAGTGAGCGGATCAGCCGCACAGTAAGTGGGTCAGCCGCGCACTGAGTCGGCGTGCGCCCGGGCGTGCGCCCGCGCCGGGTCGGCCGGTCCGGACCCCGCCACGGGGCGGCTGGTGCGGACGGTGCGGCCGGTGCGGGCCACGCGGCCCACCGGCACGGTGACGGCGACGAGGAGCCCGAGAACGAGCCCGACCACGGTCACCACCGCCACGCCCAGCCCCGATCGGGTCTGGGAGAGCAGCAGCATGGCGAAGGTCGAGAGAACGACGGTGGCCGAACCATAGGCAAGCTGTGCAGGAGTCGGACGCGGCATGGCGGGATCCGTCCTCGGGGGCGATATGCAGGGGGCATGAGTCAGGCTGATGTGCACCGTCAGTCCTGACTCTACGGTCCTGCATGCCCGTGGGGAACGGAAGTAAGCGTGACCTCACCCACGGCGCCGTTGCACAGGGGGCGCACGGAATCATCGGGTGTGCCAACCGGCGTGCATGGCGCGCCCGTTGCCGTCCGTTAAACGGAACGTCGGGATCGCAGAACGTACTTGTCTCTACCAGTCCAAGTCAAGGTCTGTCTTTTCTCCTGCCACTCCGGTCAAATGTCCGGCACTGGTGTGGAAAGGGGAGGACTGAGCGAGTGAACAGCCAACGGAGGACGGCCAGATCGGCCGCCATAGCCACAGTGGTGGCCGCGCTCGGAGCGGCGGCACTCTCGACCGGCATGGCCCAGGCGGACGCACCATCTACGCGTGTCGAGCGCCATGATCCGGCGCCCGCGAAGACGGATGTCCAGCACGACCTCGAAGGTCCCTACAGCAAGCAGCGGGAAGCGCAGCGCCAGGAGGCGCTGCGTCAGGTCATCTCCGGTGACGCCAAGGCGACCACGCGTGGGGCGTCCAAGGTCGTGAAGCTCGGCAAGGGCAAGTACGTCGAGCTGGCCCGGGAGAAGACCGACAAGATCTTCACCATCCTGGTCGACTTCGGCGACAAGGTGGACGACACCACCATGTACGACCCGGACGGGGACGGCCCCAAGCCGCCGGTGAAGAAGTACGGCGGCGACCCGGGCCCGGCGCACAACACCATCGCCGAGCCGGACCGCGCCGACGACAACAGCACGGCCTGGCAGAAGGACTACAACCGCCAGCACTTCCAGGACCTCTACTTCTCCACGGACAAGAAGAAGCAGTCCCTGAAGAAGTACTACGAGAAGCAGTCCTCGGGCCGTTACTCGGTGGACGGCGAGGTCTCCGACTGGGTCAAGGTCGACTGGAACGAGGCCCGCTACGGCTCCAACTACTGCGGCGACACCAACTGCGCCAACGCCTGGGACCTGATCCGCGACGGCGTCAACCAGTGGGCCAAGGACCAGAAGGCGGCCGGCCGCACCGACGCGCAGATCAAGGCGGACCTGGCCAAGTACGACCAGTGGGACCGCTACGACTACGACGCCGACGGCAACTTCAACGAGCCCGACGGCTACATCGACCACTTCCAGATCGTCCACGCCGGTGAGGACGAGTCCGCGGGCGGCGGGGTCCAGGGCGAGAACGCCATCTGGGCGCACCGCTGGTACGCGTACGGCACCGACGCGGGCAAGACCGGCCCGGGCGAGAACAAGTCGGGCGGTACGCAGATCGGCGACACCGGCATCTGGGTCGGCGACTACACGATGCAGCCGGAGAACGGCGGCCTCGGCGTCTTCGCCCATGAGTACGGCCATGACCTGGGCCTGCCGGACGAGTACGACACCACCGGCAAGGGGGAGTCGTCCGTCGCCTACTGGTCGCTGATGTCCGCGGGATCCTGGCTCGGCACCGGTAAGGACTCCATCGGCGATCTGCCCGGCGATATGAACGCCTGGGACAAGCTCCAGCTGGGCTGGCTGAACTACGCCTCGGCCAAGGCCGGTAAGAAGTCCACCCACACCCTGGGTGTGGCCGAGTACAACACCAAGAACAAGCAGGCGCTGGTGGTCGAGTTGCCCGCCAAGGCCGTCACCACCGAGGTGGTCGCCCCCGCCGAGGGCTCCAAGCAGTGGTGGAGCGGGATGGGTGACGACCTCAAGAACACCCTGACCCGGTCCGTGGACCTCACGGGCAAGTCCAAGGCCAGCCTGGACCTCCAGGGCTGGTGGGACATCGAGGAGAACTACGACTACCTCTACGCCGAGGTCTCCACGGACGGCGGCGCCAACTGGACGCCCGTCGACGGCACCGCGGACGGCAAGGCCATCCCGCGCGACGCCGGTGACAAGCCCGCGCTGACCGGCACCTCGGGCGCGTACAAGAAGCTCTCCTTCCCGCTGGACGCCTACGCGGGCAAGAAGATCGACCTGCGCTTCCGCTACCAGACCGACGGCGGTGTGGCGCAGAAGGGCTTCGCGGCCGATGCGATCACCCTGACCGCGGACGGCGCCCCGGTCTTCAGCGACGGCGCCGAGGGCGACGACAACGGCTGGACGGCGAACGGCTTCTCGCGCATCGGCGGCTCCTTCACCAAGGACTACCCGCAGTACTACCTCGCCGAGAACCGCCAGTACGTGTCGTACGACACCACCCTCAAGACCGGTCCTTACAACTTCGGCTGGGCCTCCAGCCGACCCAACTGGGTCGAGCACTTCCCGTACCAGAACGGGCTGCTGATCTGGCAGTGGGACACCTCGCAGCCGGACAACAACGTCGGCGTCCACCCCGGCAGCGGTCTGATCCTGCCGATCGACGCGCACCCCGCCGCCGAGAAGTGGGCGGACGGCAAGCTGATGCGCAACCGGATCCAGGCGTACGACTCGCCCTTCAGTCGGCTCCCCTCGGACGGCTTCACGCTGCACAACGACGGCAAGGCCGCCAAGGTGAAGCCGAAGCCCGGCATTCCGGTCTTCGACGACCACAAGGGTACGTACTGGGACGAGAGTAACCCGACCGGCAGTGTCAAGATTGCTGACACCAACACCCGGATCAAGATCCTCAAGGAGCTCCCGGGCGGCTCGACGATGACCGTCCAGGTTGGACCGTCCGCCTCCTAGATCCACACCAGTCTGCGTTTTCGCAGGTCAGAGCGGTAGCGGCCGTCGCCCCCTAGCGGGCGGCGGCCGTTAGCGTTTAGATGCCCCTTAGACCTGCTTGTTGACACGACGTCTCACGGGGGACATGACCCGCAATGGCCGACGGAGGATTTACCAAGTTGCCGGGCGGCAGTGTGGTGGTCGCACTGACGCTGCCGCGCCCGCTGGGCGAGGGTGGCGTGCGCGTACTGGTACACGCCGCGAACCGTCAGCGAGCCTTGACCAGGCTCCGCAATCTCGGGCTTCGCGCTGTCTATCTGCGCGGTAATACCGCGCCGCCGACGCCTGACGAGGTGACGGCGGTGCTCCACCATCCCGACGGGGTGGTGTGGCGTACCGCGCCGGACCGCGGAGGGGAGCTCTGGCACCCCATGGCCGCCCTCCTCAGACCCCCGGCCCCGGCCTCGTAGGGGTGCCCGGCGGATCCTGCCGCCTGCGGCGGGCTTCTCCCCTCCCCGCCCCTTCCCGAACCTGGGACTCCGCCCCAGACCCCGCTCCTCAAGCGCCGGAGGGGCTGGAAGGCGGGGCTTCGCCCCAGGCCCTGGGGTTCCAGGGGCGGAGGGGCTGGAGGGCGGGGTTCCGTCCCAGACCTGGGGGTCCAGGGGCTGAGGGGCTGGAGGGCGGGGCTCCGCCCCAGACCCCGCTCCTCAAGCGCCGGAGGGGCTGGAAGGCGGGGCTTCGCCCCAGGCCCTGGGGTTCCAGGGGCGGAGGGGCTGGAGGGCGGGGCTTCGCCCCAGGCCCCGGGGGTCCAGGGCGGAAGGGCTACGGGGCTCCGTCTCAGGCCCCGCTCCTCAAGTGCCGGAGGGGCTGGAAGGCGGGGCTCCGTCCCAGGCCCTGGGGTTCCAGGGGCGGAGGGGCTGGAGGGCGGGGCTCAGCGCCAGGCCCCGCTCCTCAAGCGCCGGAGGGGCTAGAGGGCGGGGCTTCGCCCCAGGCCCCGGGGGTCCAGGGGCGGAGGGCCGGGCTCCGTCCCAGGTCCGGCTCCTCAAGTGCCGGAGGGCTGGAGGGCTGGAGGGCGGGGCTCCGTCCCAGGTCCCGCTCCTCAAACGCCGGAGGGGCTAAGCAGGTCGGAGGAAGTCCGCTGCGGTTCGGGCAGCGCCCCGAAGGGGCGCGGGGCTGTGTCGATGTGCGGCTCCGCCGCGGCTGTGTCGATATGCGGCTCCGCCGCGTGGGCGACCAGCCACGATGCGGCCGCGGACGCACGACGGCATTTCGCGGCACTTCCCGCGGAGCGCTTAGAAGGCGGGGCTCCGCTCCAGACGCCGGGGGTCCAGGGGCGGAGCCCTTGGTATCGGGAAGGGGCGGGGAGGGGAAAGACCCGCCGGGCACCCCATAGCGCCAGGGCCCGGGAGGGCGGCCGACCAAGCCCGGCCGGTCGAGCCCGGCCGGTCGAGTCGCCCGGAAGCGGCCGCCAAGCCGCCGCCAAGCCGCCCGGAAGGGGGCTGGGAGGCGCTCTGAGCGCCTCCGGTGGTCTCAGACGACCGGCTTGCCGGTGAGTTCGACCCCGGCCGCCCGCAGCTCCTCCAGAGCGCGCTCGGTCGTGGCCGGAGAGACACCCGCGGTCAGGTCCAGCAGGACATGCGTCGCGAACCCCTCGCGGCGCGCGTCCAGCGCCGTGGCCCGCACACAGTGGTCGGTGGCGATACCCACCACGTCCACCTCGGTCACCCCCCGCTCGCGCAGCCACTGCGCGAGCGAGGCGCCGTGCTCGTCGGTGCCCTCGAAGCCGCTGTACGCCCCCGTGTACGCGCCCTTGTCGAAGACCGCGTCGATCGCCCCGGAGGCGACGGCGGGCGCGAAGTTCGGGTGGAAGCCGACACCCTCGGTGCCCGCGACACAGTGCACCGGCCAGGTGTGCTCATAGTCCGGATTGTCCGAGAAGTGATCGCCCGGATCGATGTGGTGATCACGGGTGGCGACGACGTGCCGGTAACCGGGCGTGGCCTCCCCGATCAGATCGGTGATCGCGGCGGCGACATCCGCGCCCCCCGTCACCGCGAGGCTTCCGCCCTCGCAGAAGTCGTTCTGGACGTCGACGACGATCAGTGCCCGGTGCATGTCACCGAGGGTAGACACTCCACGTCGATTGCGGCAGTGGGCGTGCTCAGCGTTCCCGCTCATGACCTGTCCGTGTTCCCGTTCACGACCCGTCCGCGTTGCCAGTCATGACCTGTTCCGTGTTCCCGCTCATGACCCGTCCGCCTCAGCCCCGCGCGTACCCTCAGCCCCGCGCGTACTCGGTGGGCAGGACCGGCTCCCCGCGCGAGAGCTGGGTCGCCGACAGCGGCAGTCCGGCCCGCGCCGCGATGTGCCGGTCCCGCGCCGCGTCCAGCGGCTCGCGGGCCACGATCTCGCCCCCGCGCACCAGCTCCACCAGCAGTTGATGGTCCGCCAGCTCCTCGGGGACCGCGCCGGTGCCGATCACCTCCGCCTCGGCCACACCGTGCTCGTCCATCCGCCGCGCGGCCCATTTGCGGCCGCCCACCGAGGTCTTGGCGCCCATGGACTTCTTGGCCACCGGCAGCAGCGGCGCGTCCGCCTCGTCCGAGACCGCCCGCGCCACCAGCTTGTAGACCATGGAGCTGGTCGGGTGGCCGCTGCCGGTGACCAGCTGGGTGCCCACCCCGTACGCGTCCACGGGGGCCGCGGCCAGCGAGGCGATCGCGTACTCGTCGAGGTCGCTGGTCACCACGATCTTGGTGTTCTTGGCGCCCAGCTCGTCCAGCTGCTGGCGCACCCGGTGGGCGAGCAGCAGCAGATCGCCGGAGTCGATCCGTACGGCGCCCAGGTCCTTGCCGGCCACCTCCACGGCGGTGCGCACCGCCTCGGCGACGTCATAGGTGTCCACGAGCAGGGTGGTGTCGCTGCCGTGCGCCTGGACCTGCGCCGTGAAGGCGTCCCGCTCGCTGTCGTGCAGCAGGGTGAAGGCGTGGGCGCTGGTGCCCACGGTGGGGATGTTGTAGCGGAATCCGGCCGCGAGGTCGGAGGTGGTGGTGAAGCCGCCGACGTAGGCGGCGCGGGCTGCGGCCACGGCGGCCAGCTCATGGGTGCGGCGGGCGCCCATCTCGATGAGCGGCCGGTCGCCGGCGGCGGTGGACATCCGGGACGCGGCGGCGGCCACCGCGGAGTCGTGGTTGAGGATGGAGAGGATGACCGTCTCCAGCAGCACCGCCTCGGCGAAGGTGCCCTCCACCCGGATGATCGGCGAGCCGGGGAAGTAGACCTCGCCCTCGGGGTAGCCCCAGATGTCGCCGCGGAAGCGGTAGTCGGCGAGCCAGGAGAGCGTCGGCTCGTCCACGATCCGCTGCTGGGCGAGGAAGTCCAGCACGCCCGCGTCGAAGCGGAAGTTCTCGACGGCGTCCAGCACCCGCCCGGTGCCCGCCACGACGCCGTAGCGCCGGCCCTCGGGGAGGCGCCTGGTGAAGACCTCGAAGACCGAGCGGCGGTCGGCGGTGCCCGCCCGCAGCGCGGCCTGAAGCATGGTGAGTTCGTACCGGTCGGTGAAGAGTGCGGTCGACGGCACGTCCACCGGCAGTCCCAAGTCCGCAGTGTCCATGGTTGACGATGCTACCTCCCGTACTCGTCAGAGTGACGAGATCTGGGTGCCGGTTTAGGCGACGGCCCCTGCCGGGTGGCAGCATGGGACGTGTGAGTGTCGCGCCCGTGGAGATCGAACGTCCCGAAGCCCGTGAAGCACCCTCGTCGGTGCCGGAGCCCGACGTTCCCTGGGTGACGGTGGTCCATAACGACCCCGTCAATCTCATGAGCTATGTGACCTACGTCTTTCAGAGCTACTTCGGCTACTCCAAGGACAAGGCCAACCGTTTGATGCTCGACGTCCACCACAAAGGCCGCGCGATCGTCTCGAGCGGCACCCGCGAGGAGATGGAGCGCGACGTGCAGGCGATGCACGGCTACGGCCTGTGGGCGACCCTCCAGCAGGAGCGCTGATGTCGGGACGTTTCGAGCCGTTGCCGGGCGGCGGCGCCGCCATCGCCCTGGACGAGGTGGAGATCTCCATCCTGCGCAGCCTGGCCATGCAGCTCGCCGAGCTGATCGGCCCGGGCGACCAGCCCGCCGGGGGCGAGGATCCCCTGGCCGCGCTCTTCGCGGACGGCCCCAGCAAGCCGCCGGAGGATCCGGCGCTCGCCCGGCTCTTCCCGGACGCCTACTCCCCGCCGGACCAGGAGCTCGGGGCGCGGGAGGAGCAGGAGGCGCGGGAGGCGTCCGCGGAGTTCCGCCGCTTCACCGAGAACGACCTGCGGGCGCGCAAGCGCGACGACGCCCTGACGGTGGTGCGCGACCTGGACGCGCTGGGCCCCGGCTCCTCGGGTGGGGCCCCCGCGGTGCTTGAGCTGGCGCCGGAGCGGTCCCGGCACTGGCTGGGCGCGCTGAACGACCTGCGGCTGGCCATCGGGACCCGGCTGGAGGTCACCGACGAGGACGACGGCGGTGAGCTGCTGCGGCTGCCGGACTCCGATCCGCGCAAGCCGATGGTGATGGCGTACTTCTGGCTCGGCGGGCTCCAGGAGACGCTGATCGAGACGCTCATGCCGGAATGATTCCCTCCGGCAACTACTGAGTGTTCGTTTAGAGGATGCTCAACTCCGGATAACGATCGCATCACTGCGATCGCTGCCTTTGTTGCGCAGCACAACTTTTGTCCGCTTCTTCCTGTGGTGTGCGCCACACGCCGCGCAGTCGATCAGCGTGGCGGTCGTGGTAAATCTTCACGATCGCAGCCAGCCGCCACAGGGAGAAAGGCGCAGCAATATGACCTCAGCGGCTCCTGAAGAGGGCTATGAGCGCGGCCTTGGCAGTCGCCAGGTCCAGATGATCGCTATCGGCGGCGCCATCGGCGTCGGCCTGTTCATGGGTGCCGGGGCGAACATCGCCAAGGCCGGCCCCAGCATCATCCTGATGTACGCCCTCGCGGGTGTGGTCATCTTCTTCATCATGAGAGCGCTCGGTGAGCTGCTCCTGTACCGCCCGGTCTCCGGGTCCTTCGCGGAGTACGCCCGGGAGTTCCTCGGCCCGTTCTTCGGCTTCGTCACGGGGTGGACGTACTGGCTGATGTGGGTGGTGACCGGTATGGCCGAGCTCACGGCCGCCGCCATCTACATCAACTACTGGTTCCCCTCGATCCCGCAGTGGGTCAGCGCCCTGGTCTTCCTTGTGGTGCTGTTCGGCGTCAACCTGATCTCGGTGAAGATCTTCGGTGAGGTCGAGTTCTGGTTCTCGATGGTCAAGGTCACCGCGATCATCGGCATGATCGTCATCGGCCTTGGCGTCCTCACCCTCGGCTTCTCCGACGCCGGTGACACCGCGGCCGCCTCCAACCTCTGGTCGCACGGCGGGTTCTTCCCCAACGGCATCGGCGACAGCCTGATGACCCTCCAGGGCGTGATGTTCGCCTACCTCGCCGTCGAGCTGGTCGGCGTCACCGCGGGCGAGTCCGAGGACCCCGAGAAGACCCTGCCCAAGGCGATCAACACCCTGCCCTGGCGCATCATCATCTTCTACGTCGGCGCCCTGGTGGTGCTGCTCGCCGTCGTCAAGTGGACCGAGTTCTCGGCCGGCGAGAGCCCCTTCGTGCACGCCTTCTCCAAGATCGGCATCCCGTTCGCGGCCGGCATCGTCAACTTCGTGGTGCTCACCGCGGCCCTGTCCTCCTGTAACTCCGGGATGTACTCCACCGGCCGGATGCTGCGCGACCTGGCCGCGAACAGCGAGGCCCCCAAGGCCTTCGGCATGCTCAACGCCCGTAAGACCCCGGCGATCGGCATCACCGTCTCCGTGGCGCTGATGGGCATCGGCGTGATCCTCAACTACATGGTCCCCGAGAAGGCGTTCGAGTACGTCACCTCGGTGGCCACGGCCGCGGGCATCTGGGCCTGGGCGATGATCCTGGTCAGCCACATCAAGTACCGCAAGGCCGTGACCTCGGGCCGGCTGCCGGCCTCGTCCTTCCCGGCCCCCGGCGGCGCGGTCTTCAGCTGGGTGGCGCTGATCTTCCTGATCATCGTGACCGGCCTGATCGCGTACGACAAGGACGCCCGGATCTGTCTGTACGTGGGTGCCGGCTGGGCCGTGCTGCTGGTGATCGGCTGGTTCCTCCTGAAGTCGAACGGCGGCGGCGCCCAGCCGGGTGCCCGTGACGCCCAGGCGGAGCCGGAGTACGCGCGCAAGTAAATCTGTATCGCCTTTCGGGCGCGGAATCTCAGCAGGCGGGCTCCGGACCTCTGTCCGGAGCCCGCCTCCTATTGTGTGGTCATGCTGACCATCACCCAGGCGCTCCACGACAAGATCGTCGCGCACGCCCGCGCCGACCACCCCGACGAGGCATGCGGCGTGATCGCGGGCCCGGCCGGAAGCGGCCGCCCCGAGCGGTTCATCCCGATGCTGAACGCGGCCCGTTCCCCCACCTTCTACGAGTTCGACTCGGGTGACCTGCTCAAGCTCTACCGCGAGATGGACGACCGGGACGAGGAGCCGGTGGTCATCTACCACTCGCACACCGCCACCGAGGCGTACCCCTCCCGTACCGACATCTCCTACGCCAATGAGCCCGGTGCCCACTACGTCCTGGTCTCCACGGCGGAATGCGGCAATGACGAGGGCCCCTTCCAGTTCCGGTCCTTCCGGATCGTGGACGGCGAGGTCACCGAGGAAGAGGTGGAGATCGTCCCGGGTGGCTGAATCGCCGCGCCGTCTCGTATCACGGCCACTACCCGTCCGTATCGCGGGATCACCTACCGGAGCCCGGTTCGGGAATCGATACGATGAGTCCATGGTTTTCGATGACGTGAGCGAGAAGACGCCGGGCATGCTGCTCGTGGCGCGGCTCCACGTCGACCTGTGCCGGCTCGCCAGCGCGATGTGTCCGCGCCGCGCCGTGGCCGCCTGAGCGCGCGCCCGAGAAGCCCCGACGCCCTTCGACGACGCCCTCCCGGCCGCTCCCGGTCCGGGAGTCCACCCCGCCCTCCGACAGGAGCCCAGACATGGCCATCGAGGTCCGCATCCCGACCATCCTCCGCACCTACACCGACGGCCAGAAGGCGGTCGAGGGCAGCGGGGCCACGCTCGCCGAGCTCTTCGCCGACCTGGAGAGCCGGCACTCCGGCATCCAGGAGCGCCTGGTCGACGGCGGCGAGCTGCGCCGCTTCGTCAACGTCTATCTGAACGACGAGGACGTCCGCTTCCTCGAAGGCATCTCCACCAAGCTCTCGGACGGCGACAATGTGACGATCCTCCCGGCGGTCGCAGGCGGAATGGTCTGATGCGGTACGACAGCCCCCTGGCCGCGGTCGGCAATACGCCGCTCGTAGGGCTGCCGCGGCTCTCGCCCTCGTCCGACGTACGGATCTGGGCCAAGCTGGAGGACCGCAACCCCACCGGCTCGGTCAAGGACCGCCCCGCGCTCCATATGATCGAACAGGCCGAGAAGGACGGCCGGTTGACCCCCGGCTGCACCATCCTCGAGCCCACCTCCGGCAACACCGGCATCTCCCTCGCGATGGCGGCCAAGCTCAAGGGCTACCGCATCGTCTGCGTGATGCCGGAGAACACCAGCGAGGAGCGGCGCCAGCTGCTCGCCATGTGGGGCGCGGAGATCATCTCCTCGCCCGCCGCCGGCGGCTCCAACACCGCCGTCCGGGTGGCCAAGGAGCTGGCGGAGCAGCACCCGGACTGGGTGATGCTGTACCAGTACGGAAACCCGGACAACGCCGGCGCCCACTACGCCACCACCGGCCCCGAGATCCTGGCCGACCTGCCCTCCATCACCCACTTCGTCGCCGGTCTGGGCACCACCGGCACCCTGATGGGCGTCGGCCGCTTCCTGCGCGAGAACAAGCCGGACGTCCAGATCGTCGCCGCCGAACCGCGCTACGACGACGTGGTCTACGGACTCCGCAACCTCGACGAGGGCTTCGTCCCCGAGCTGTACGACGAGTCCGTCCTGACCACCCGCTTCTCCGTCGGCTCCGAGGACGCGGTGTCCCGCACCCGGGAACTCCTCGCCCAGGAGGGCATCTTCGCGGGCGTCTCGACCGGGGCCGCGCTGCACGCCGCGCTCGGTGTCGCCCGTAAGGCCGTCACGGCCGGGCAGAGCGCCGATGTGGTCTTCATCGTCGCCGACGGCGGCTGGAAGTACCTCTCCACCGGTGTCTACACGGCGGCCACCACCGAGGAGGCGATCGAGACGCTGCACGGCCAGCTCTGGGCGTAGGGGCCGGATCGGCCGGCGGGGAGCATGGCCCGCAGGGCCGGATCGGCCGGCGGGGGGCATCGCCCGCAGGGCCCGGATCGGCCGGCGGGGGGCATGGCCGGGCGCCACCCGGCTCCGTCCTGGTGATTCCGCCCACAACGCGGCCCCGTGGAGGAGCTGCCTGGGCTTATGCGCCTTACGCTCGTGGGCACCGCATGACCCCCCGCACCCGCCCATGGCCCTCGGCATGGGGACCCTCCAAGGAGGTTCCTGCTTCATGAAGCTCACCGTCGTCGGATGCTCAGGGTCGTTCCCGTCCGCGGAATCGGCCTGCTCGAGCTACCTCATCGAGGCCGACGGCTTCCGGCTGCTCCTCGACATGGGCAATGGCGCCCTTGGTGAGTTGCAGCGCCACTGCGGTCTCTACGACCTCGACGCCGTGCTGCTGTCCCATCTCCACCCCGATCACTTCATCGACATGTGCGGATACTTCGTCGCGCGCTACTACCGGCACGACGGTGGCCGCGCCGAGGCGATCCCCGTCTACGGCCCCGAGGACACCGAGCGGCGGCTGGTCCAGGCGTACGACGACGTGCCCGACGAGAAGTCGATGCGCGAGGTCTTCGACTTCCGCACGCTCACGCCCGGCAGCTTCGAGATCGGCCCCTTCACCATCCGCGCCGAGCGCGTCTGCCATCCGGTGGAGGCGTACGGCTTCCGGATCGAGTACGGCGGCCGCTCGCTGGTCTACTCGGGCGACACGGGCCCCTGTGAGGCCCTGGTGGACCTGGCCAGGGGCGGCGACCTCTTCCTGTGCGAGGCGGCCTTCACGCACGGCAAGGAGGACATCCCGGGGCTGCACCTCAACGGCCGCGAGGCGGGCGAGCACGCGCTGCGGGCGGGGGTCGGGGCCCTGGTGCTCACCCATGTGCCGCCGTGGACGGACCCCCAGATCAACCAGCGCGACGCCCAGGCGGTCTTCGGCGGGCCGGTGGAGCTGGCCAAGGCGGGGGCGGTCTACGAGGTGTAGGCGCGCGGTCCCCGTACGCACGCGGTCCCCGTACGCGTGAAGGCCCCGGAACCGAACCGGTTCCGGGGCCTTCGCGTGGGGCGCGGGCCGAGGGCCTACGCCTTGGTGAGGTCCTCGACCTCTTCCTCGGGTTCACGGCCCGGGGTGGGCAGATCGAACTTGGTGATCGCGAAGCGGAAGACCACGTAGTAGACCACCGCGAAGACCAGCCCCACCGGGATGATCAGCAGTGGTTTGGTGGCATGGCTCCAGTTCAGCGCGTAGTCGATGAACCCCGCGGAGAAGTTGAAGCCCGCGTGCACGCCCAGGGCCCAGGTGATCGCCATCGAGAGGGCGGTCAGCACCGCGTGGATCACATAGAGCAGCGGGGCGATGAACATGAACGAGAACTCGATCGGCTCGGTCACACCCGTGACGAACGAGGTCAGCGCCAGCGAGATCATCATGCCGAGCACGGCCTTGCGGCGCTCGGGGCGGGCGGTGTGCGCCATGGCCAGGGCGGCGGCCGGCAGGCCGAACATCATGATCGGGAAGAAGCCGGACATGAACATGCCCGCGCTCGGGTCACCGGCCAGGAAGCGGCTGAGGTCGCCGTGCACGGTGTCACCGGCCGCGTTGGTGAAGTCGCCGAGCTGGAACCAGGCCACCGTGTTCACGAACTGGTGCATGCCGATCGGGATCAGGGCGCGGTTGACGGCGCCGAAGAGGGCCGATCCCGCGGAGCCGAGCCCGGTCATCCACTCGCCGAAGTTGCTGATGCCGTCGCCGATGGGCTCCCAGACCAGGCCGAAGAAGACGCCCACCGCGATACCGGTGAAGGCCATGATGATCGGCACCAGCCGGCGGCCGTTGAAGAAGCCGAGCCAGTCCACCAGCCGGGTGCGGTGGAACCGCTGCCACAGCACCGCGGTGAGCAGCCCCATGATGATGCCGCCGAGCACCCCGGGGTCGTTGAACTTGGCCGGTATGTCCTCGCCCTTCTGGATCACCGCGTCGGCGACCGGGAACGCCTCCAGCACCTTGCTGTAGACCAGGAACCCGACCACGGCGGCCAGCGCGGTGGAGCCGTCCGACTTCTTGGCGAACCCGATGGCCACGCCGACGCAGAACAGCAGCGGAAGGGCGCCGGTGAGCGCGCCACCGGCGTTGTTGAACACGGCGGCGACCTTGTCCCAGCCCAGTCCGTCGGCGCCGAACACATCGGGCTGTCCGAGCCGGACCATGATTCCGGCGGCGGGCAGGACCGCGATCGGCAGCTGAAGGCTGCGGCCGACCTTCTGGAGTCCCTGGAACAGGCCGGCACCCCGCTTCTGGGCGGGCGCCGCCTTGGCGGTGGCCGTACTCATCGGATTCCTCCTGGTGAGGCGGGCTCTCGGGGGGAAGGAACGGCCCGCTTTATGGTCTAAACCACATGTGGTGTAGACCTGTTGTAGCACGGAGGGATCCGATGAAGGAATCTATCGTTCCAAGTGACGTGTAACGTCTTCGCCCGCATAATGGTGTAGACCACTTACCGCATGGCGAACGGATGGCAGGGAGCGAACATGGCCAGCAAGGCTGAGAAGATCGTCGAGGGGCTCGGCGGCATCGACAACATCGTCGAGGTCGAGGGCTGCATCACCCGACTCCGTACCGAGGTCAAGGACGTCTCCCTGGTCGACGAGGCGCTGCTGAAGGCCGCGGGCGCCCATGGCGTGGTGAAGATGGGCAGCGCGATCCAGGTGGTCATCGGCACCGACGCGGACCCCATCGCCGCCGAGATCGAAGACCTGATGTGAGCCGCTGAGCCCGTCGTGCCGTCCCCGGGGCGGGGCCCGCGCCGGACGCGGACCGGGGGCCCACGCGATGCCGATAGGCTCATCCCATGTCTCGTATCGACGGCCGCACCCCCGACCAGCTCCGCCCCGTGACCATCGAGCGCGCTTGGAGCAAGCATGCCGAGGGCTCGGTCCTCGTCTCCTTCGGCGATACGCGGGTCCTGTGCACCGCGAGCGTCACCGAGGGCGTGCCGCGCTGGCGCAAGGGCAGCGGCGAGGGCTGGGTCACCGCGGAGTACGCGATGCTGCCGCGCTCCACCAACACCCGGGGCGACCGCGAGTCCGTCCGCGGCAAGATCGGCGGCCGTACGCATGAGATCTCCCGGCTCATCGGCCGCTCGCTGCGCGCCGTCATCGACTACAAGGCGCTCGGCGAGAACACCATCGTCCTGGACTGCGATGTCCTCCAGGCCGACGGCGGCACCCGCACCGCCGCCATCACCGGCGCCTATGTGGCCCTGGCCGACGCCATCGGCTGGGCCCGGGGGAAGAAGCTGATCAAGGCCAGCCGACAGCCGCTGACCGGCACCGTCTCCGCCGTCAGCGTCGGCATCGTCGGCGGCGTCCCCCTCCTCGACCTCTGCTACGAGGAGGACGTGCGCGCCGAGACCGACATGAACGTGGTCTGTACCGGTGACGGACGCTTCGTCGAGGTGCAGGGCACCGCCGAGGGTGAGCCCTTCGCCCGCGAGGAGCTGAACGGCCTGCTGGACCTCGCCGTGGCGGGCTGTGACGCCCTGTCCGGAATCCAGCGCGCGGCACTGGCCGAGGAGAACTGACGGCGGCATCGGGCAACCACCGCGCGGCGCCTGGCGTTTAGTCAGGTACCAGCACAGTCAGGTACCAGCACCTTTTCCCGGGGAAGGACCCACTCCATGGCGCCGCGCCACCGTCACCGCCGTACCACCGCCATCACCGCCCTCGCCGCCGTCGCGCTCGCCGTGCCGGTCACGGTGGGTTGCAGCGCGGTGGAGAAGGCCCTGGACTGCGCCCAGCTCGCGGTCGAGATATCCAACGACGTGGACGACCTCCAGGACGCCCTGACCGGCGCCGCCGTCGACCCGCAGCAGGCCGACAAGATCCTGGACGCCCTCGACAAGGACATCGACAAGGTCGGCGACCGCACCGACAACGCGGACGTCGGCAAGGCCGTCGACGACCTCCAGAAGGCCGTGGACAACGTCCAGAAGTCCGTCGACAGCGGCAAGGACCCCGATCTGACCCCGGTCAAGGACGCGGCGGGCGAACTGACCGACGTCTGCTCGCCCTGACCGCCCCTCCGATCGGCACGAGCCATCCACCCTCGATAATCGAGAGCTATGCAGCAACGCACTGAGGGACACCCTCCGCACCCCCGCCGTCTCGTCCTCGCCACCCGCAACGCCTACAAGATCACCGAGCTGCGCTCGATCCTGGGCGAGACCGGCCTCGACGTCGAACTCGTCGGCGCCGACGCCTATCCGGAGGTCCCGGACGTCAAGGAGACCGGCGTGACCTTCGCGGAGAACGCCCTCCTCAAGGCCCACGCCCTGGCCCGGGCCACCGGCCACCCCGCCATCGCCGACGACTCCGGCCTCTGCGTGGACGTCCTCGGCGGCGCCCCCGGCATCTTCTCGGCCCGCTGGTCGGGCCGGCACGGCGACGACCGCGCCAACCTCGATCTGCTGCTGGCCCAGCTCGCCGACGTCCCCGACGAGCACCGCGGCGCCCACTTCGCCTGCGCCGCCGCCCTCGCCCTCCCCGACGGCACCGAGCGCGTGGTCTCCGGCCGCCTCACCGGCACCCTCCGCCACGAGCCCGTGGGCGGCGGTGGGTTCGGCTACGACCCGATCCTCCAGCCCCACGGCGAGACCCGCACCTGCGCCGAACTGACCCCGGACGAGAAGAACGCCATCAGCCACCGCGGCAAGGCGTTCCGCGCCATCGCCCCGGTCGTGCGCGAACTCCTGGGGTGAACGGCCCCGGAGAGCGCCGCAGGCCCGGCCCGCGCTGAGGCGGGCCGGGCCCGCGTATGCGTGGCGTGCGGCCGGAGGGACTCGAACCCTCACGGGTGTTACCCCACTGGGACCTAAACCCAGCATGACTGCCAATTCCATCACGGCCGCTCGGCACGGTCATGGTATCGCCTGGTGAGCGGGGGCCGGGGCCGGAGCCCCGGGTCCGTCACAGCCCCAGGTCTTTGATGATCTTGGCTACGTGGCCGGTGGCCTTGACGTTGTAGAGGGCGCGCTCGACCTTGCCCTGTTCGTCGACGATGACGGTGGAGCGGATCACGCCCGTCACCGTCTTGCCGTAGAGCTTCTTCTCGCCGAAGGCGCCGTACGCCTCCAGGGTCTCCTTGGAGGGGTCGGCGAGCAGGGTGACCTTCAGGTCCTCCTGGGCGCGGAACTTGGCCAGCTTCTCCGGCTTGTCGGGGGAGATGCCGATGACGTCGTAGCCGTGGCCGGAGAGGAACTCGAGGTTGTCGGTGAAGTCGCACGCCTGCTTGGTGCAGCCGGGGGTGAGGGCCGCGGGGTAGAAGTAGACGATCACCTTGCGGCCGGCGTGCTCGGCGAGCGAGACCTGCTTGCCGTCCGCGTCGGGGAGGGTGAAGGCGGGGGCGGTGTCGCCGGGCTGGAGTCGCTCGCTCATGGTCTGGTGCTCCTCGTGGCATCGGGGGTACACACCCGACATTAGCCAGCTTCCCGTCCGGGGGTGCCGTGGGGCGGTACGGAGAGCGAGCTGACAGACTGTCCACTACGAATCATCGAGATTGAATCATCGAGATTGACGGAGGCAGCGCGGTGTCGGATGCCAGGACCCCTGCGCAGATCGAGGCGGACATCGCCCGCAGGCGGCAGGAGCTCGCCGTGACGCTCGACGAGATCGGGGTGCGGGTGCACCCGAAGACGATCATCGGGGACGCGAAGGCGAAGGCGGCGTCGGCCGTGGACCGGACTGCCGGGCGGGCCTATGTGTCCGTCAACCGAGTGGTGACGGGCGTACGCGGCCAGCTGGTGTCCGAGGAGGGCGGGCCCCGTATGGAGCGGATCGTGCCGGCCGCGCTCCTCGTGGTCGGGCTGGTCGGCGTACTCGCGCTCTCGGCCAGGTCCTCCCGGTCCGCCAAGACCTCCCGCTCCTCGTGGTGCGGCAAGCGGCGCAGGTGAGGGGGTAGGGCGGCGGGCTCGGTGGCGGGCTCCGGCCCTGAGGCGTGGCCCTGAGGCGTCATTCTGCTCTTCGGCCAGGTACGGTCATGGCGTGAGTGTGAACACGACCCATGACAAGCTGCCCATCCGGATGCTGCACGACCGCGTGCTGGTCCGCACCGACATTCCGGAGGGCGAGCGCCGGTCGTCCGGCGGAATCGTCATCCCCGCCACCGCGGCGGTCGGCCGGCGGCTGGCCTGGGCCGAGGTGGTCGCGGTCGGGCAGAACGTACGGACCGTGGAGCCCGGTGACCGGGTGCTTTACGACCCGGAGGACCGGGCCGAGGTCGAGGTTCGCGGGGTCGCGTACGTACTGATGCGGGAGCGCGATCTGCATGCGGTGGCCGCGGAGCGGCTGGAGGGCGCGGACGACTCCACGGGGCTTTACCTGTAGGACGCCCGCGGGTGTGCCCCGGCGGACGCCCGCGGGTGTGCCCCGGCCTGCCGGTGAGCGGCTGCGGCGCCGTTGTGGCTGGTCGCGCCCACGCGGCGGAGCCGCATATCGACGCTGCGGGAAGGGGCGGGTAGGGGAAAGCCTCGACCGGACGCCCCGTAAGCGCTCCGCAGGATGTGCCCCGGCCTCGCGTCGATCGTCTGCCGCGCCGTCGTGGCTGGTCGCGCAGTTCCCCGCGCCCCTTCAGGGCGCCCGTCCGGCCGGGTGGGGGGCTCCGCCCCCAGGCCCTCGGGTCCAGGGGCGGAGCCCCGTACGCGGCGGAGCCCCGCGCCCCTTCGGGGCGCTCCTCAGCCGCCCGCTGGGCCTCCGGGGTCGCCGCCCGGGTCGCCTGGGCCTCCGGGGTCGCCGGGGCCGCCTGGGCCGGGTTCTGTTGTTGGGCCGCCGGTGGGGAAGTCCGTCGGTGGGGTGGGGATCGTCGGCTCGTCCGTCGGCAGGGTCGGCGGGGTGTAGGTCGGCGCCGTGGGGACCGAGGTGTCCGGCGGCGTGTCGGTCGGGGGAGTGGTGACCACCGGCGGCGGGGAGACCGGCGGCTGCTGGGTCTCGGAGCCGCCGGGGGCGTCCGCGCCGTCCTCCAGTCGTAGATCGAACTCGGCCGGTTCCTTGCCGTCCAACGCCCCCGATGTGTACTGCGCCCAGATCTCCGCGGGGTAGCCGCCGCCGTTGATCCGCTCCAGGCCCGTCGCCCCGTACAGCGACTTCTGCACGCCGGTATTGGAGTCCTGGCCCATCACGGCGACCACGGTGGCCAGATCCGGGGTGTAGCCCGCGAACCAGGCGGCCTTGTCCTCCTCCGCGGTGCCGGTCTTGCCCGCCGCCGGGCGCTCGGCGGCCTGGGCGGCGGTGCCGGTGCCGCCGTCGACCACGCTTTGCAGTATCGAGGTGGTGGTGTCGGCGGCGCTGCGCGGGATGGCCTGGCGGCTCTCCCGCGCCGGGAGCTTGATCCGCGCCCCGTCCTTGGTGACCTCCTCGACCAGGCTGTACCGGCCGTGCTCACCGTGGTTGGCGAGGGTCGCGTACGCCTCGGTCATGTCCAGCACGCTCGCGGTGGCCGGGCCGAGCGCGATCGAGGGGGAGGCGTGCAGATCGGGGGTGCTCTTGGGGATGCCCAGGTCGATGGCGGTCTGCTTGACCTTGGCGGGGCCGACGTCCTCGGCCATCTGCGCGTACACCGAGTTCACCGAGTTGTCGGTGGCCGTGGTGACGTCGATGTCACCGTAGTCCACGTCGTCCTCGTTGGCCGGGGAGTAGCCGGTGGGCCCGTCGGCGCCGATGACCTCGCGCTTGTTGTCGCCGTTGTAGAGGGTGTCCGGGGTGATCGTCTGGCCGTCCTGGGTGGTGGCCCCGTAGCGCACCGCCGAGGTGAACACGAATGGCTTGAAGGTGGATCCCACCTGGTAGTCACGGCGGGTCGCGTTGTTGACGAACTGCTTGGTGTAGTCGATCCCGCCGTAGAGGGCGACCACCTTCCCGGTCTTCGGATCGATCGAGGCGCCGCCCGCGCGGACGTAGGCGTCGACCTTGCGGTCCTTGCTGAGCTTGCTCATCAGCCGGTCGCGCACGGCTTCGGTGAAGGCGTCCTGCTTGTCCTTGTCGATCGTGGTGGTGATGCGGTAGCCGCCGCGCGCCAGGGTCTGCTCGTCGATGATCCCGTTGCTGGTGAGGTAGTCCTCGACGGCCTCGATGAGATAGCCGCGCTGGCCGGACATGCCGGAGGGGGCCTTGGCCTCGGAGGGCCCGGGGAAGGTCATCTTCTGCCGCTCGGCCCTGGTCAGCCAGTGCTTCTTGACCATGCCGTCCAGGACGTAGTTCCAGCGGGCCACGGCCCGGCCCTTGTTCTGCGGATGGGCGACGATGTCGTACGAGCTGGGGGCGTTCAGCAGGGTGGCGAGATACGCGCCCTGGGCGGTGTTGAGCTCGCCGATGTCCTTGCCGTAGTACGCCTGGGCGGCGGCCTGGATGCCGTAGGCGTTGCGCCCGAAGTAGCTGGTGTTGAGGTAGCCCTCCAGGATCTTGTCCTTGCTCACCTCGCGGTCCAGCTTGATCGCGATGAAGAACTCCTTGGCCTTGCGGGAGACCGTCTGTTCCTGGTCCAGGTAGTAGTTCTTCACATACTGCTGGGTGATGGTGGAGCCGGACTGCTTGCCCTTGCCGGTGGCGGTGTTCCAGGCGGCCCGGATCATCGCCTGGGGGTCGATGGCCGACTCCGCGTAGAAGTCCCGGTCCTCGGCGGCCAGCACCGCGTGCTGGATCCGCTTGGGCACCTGGCTCAGCTGGACGTTCTCCCGGTTGACCGTGCCCTCACGGGCCAGCTGGGAGCCGTCGGAGTAGAGGAAGACATTGCTCTGGGCGATGGCGGCCTTGTTGGCCGGGGGGATGTCGACGAGCAGATAGCCGGTGACGAGCCCGCCCGCGATCAGCAGGACGATCAGCAGGAAGCCCCCGAGGACCATGCGCCAGGTGGGCAGCAGACGGCGCCATCCGGTGCGTTGGGGGCGCCCCTTTCTGCCCTTGGCCGGTTTGCCCGCCGTCACGGTCAGGCCGTCGGCGCGGTGCGGCGTGTCGTGGTTGCCATCGTCGGTGCCGGGCCGGTCACCCGATCCGGCCGCGCCACCATCGATCAACTGGGGCTCGTCGCTCATGTCTCCTGAGACTCCTCGGCCGCCGTCGAGGGTTGCGCGGCGGCGGGATCGTGCACGGTCGGGCGATTCGCGTCGTACGCCCGATAAAACACTGTCGCATCATCCGTTCCGGGCCGAGGACGAGGCGCGCACCTGTGACTGGTCTGTGACCGGTCGAATGGATGATTCCGCTCACACCATCCGGTGAATAATGCCTGGCCGTCTCTCCCGTCACCCCACTAGGCTCCGGATTTTGGTGCCGTTCGGGGCAGTGCGGTCGGGTCGGCCGGTCGGGCCGGCCGGGCCGGTCGGGCGGTGCGGTCGGGGAGGGAGGCAGGGGAAGATGCGGCTGTACGCGGCCGTCGCGGTCAGCGGCTTCAAACGCTACGCGACGTATCGGGTCGCCACGGTGGCCGGGGTCTTCACCAACACGGTTTTCGGCTTCATCCTCGCCTACACCTACACCGCGCTGTGGGACGAGCGGCCGCACCTCGGCGGCTACGACCTCGCCCAGGCGCTGACCTTCGTCTGGCTGGGCCAGGCGCTGCTGGCGGCCGTGGCGCTGATGGGCGGCGGTTTCCAGGAGGAGCTCCAGGACCGCATCCGCTCCGGGGACATCGCCGTGGACCTCTACCGCCCGGTCGACCTCCAGCTGTGGTGGCTGGCCACCGAGCTCGGCCGGGCGCTGTTCCAGCTGCTGGGGCGCGGTGTGGTGCCGATGGCCGTCGGGGCGCTGGTGTTCGAACTCCGGCTGCCCGCCTCGCCCTTGACCTGGTTGTGGTTCCTGCTCGCCGTGGCGCTCGCGGTGTGCGTCGGCTTCGCGGTGCGCTATCTGGTGTCGCTCGCCTCCTTCTGGCTGCTCGACGGGACGGGGCTGTCCATGCTGAGCGGGCTGCTGTGCCTGTTCTTCTCCGGGATGATCCTGCCGCTCAACGTCTTCCCCGGGCAGCTGGGCGAGATCGCCCGCGCGCTGCCCTGGGCGGCGATGCTCCAGGTGCCCGCGGACGTCTTCCTGGAGGAGCGCCGGGGGACGGGGCTGCTGGCGGCGTTCGCCTTCCAGGCGGGGTGGGCGGTGGCGCTGCTGGCGGCCGGGCGGGCGGTTCAATCGGCGGCGACCCGGAAGGTGGTGGTCCAAGGTGGCTGAGAAGGTGGTGGTCCGGGGTGGCTGAGTCCGCCGTGTCCAACGGGCTGCGGGCCTACGGCCTGATCGTCGGGATGTGGGTGCGCTCCACGATGGCGTACCGCACCTCGTTCCTGATCATGACGCTGGGGAACTTCCTCGCGACCGGCCTCGACTTCGTCGCGATCGCGTTGATGTTCACCCACATCGGGGAACTGGGCGGCTTCACCCTGGACGAGGTCGCCTTCCTCTACGGCACCACCAGCGTCGCCTTCGGCCTCGCCGACCTCGCGCTGGGCACCATGGGCCGGCTGGGCCAGCGGGTGCGCGACGGCACGATGGACACCCTGCTGGTGCGGCCGGTGCCGATACTCGCCCAGGTGGCCGCCGACCGCTTCGCGCTGCGCCGGCTGGGCCGGATCACCCAGGGGGCGGTGCTGCTGGGCTGGTCGCTGGCCCGGCTGGACATCGACTGGACGCTGGACCGGGCGCTGCTGATGCCGGTGATGCTGCTGAGCGGGGGCGCCATCTTCGGGGCGCTGTTCGTGCTCGGCGGCGCCTTCCAGTTCTGGGCCAAGGACGCCTCCGAGGTGCAGAACGCCTTCACCTTCGGCGGGACCACGCTGCTGGAGTACCCGCCGACGGTCTTCGGCAAGGAGCTGCTGCGGGGCGTCACCTTCGTCATCCCGCTGGCCTTCGTCAACTGGCTCCCGGCCCTGTACATCCTGGGCCGCCCCGATCCGCTGGGGCTCCCGGCCTGGATCGGCTTCGCGGCGCCGCTGGTCGCGGGCGGCTGCTGTGCGGTGGCGGGGCTGGCGTGGCGGGCGGGGCTGCGGGCGTATCAGAGCACGGGGAGCTGAGGGGAATTGTGGAATCGCCGCTGGGGAGTGCCGTGGACGATCTGATCGAGCTCGACGGTGTCGAGAAGGTGTTCCAGGTGCGGCGCAAGGCCGGGCTGATGCGCCGTGAGCGCCGCGAGGTGCGCGCCGTGGACGGCATCAGCTTCCGGGTGCCGCGCGGCGAGATGGTGGGCTACATCGGCCCGAACGGCGCCGGGAAGTCCACCACCATCAAGATGCTGACCGGGATCCTGGTGCCCAGCGGCGGACGGCTCAGGGTCGCCGGAATCGACCCCTCCAGGGAGCGGACGAGGCTCGCGCGCCGGATCGGGGTGGTCTTCGGGCAGCGCACCACCCTGTGGTGGGACCTGCCGCTGCGCGATTCGTACGCGCTGGTGCGGCGGATGTACCGGATCCCCGACGACCGCTACCGGCACAACCTGGACCGCTGTGTGGAACTGCTCAACCTCGGCGCGCTGTTGGACGTGCCGGTGCGTCAGCTCTCGCTCGGCCAGCGGATGCGCGGCGATATCGCGGCCGCCCTGCTGCACGACCCCGAGGTGCTCTATCTCGACGAGCCGACCATCGGGCTCGATGTGGTCAGCAAGGCGAAGGTGCGGGAGTTCCTGCGCGATGTGAACGCGGAGCAGGGCACGACGGTGCTGCTCACCACCCACGATCTGACCGATATCGAGCTGCTGTGCAAGCGGGTGATGGTCATCGACCACGGGCGGCTGGTCTACGACGGCGGGTTGGACGGGCTGCACGCGGTGGGGGAGAGCGAGCGCACCCTCGTGGTCGACCTGGAGCGGGAGCTGCCGCCCATCGAGGTCCCCGGCGCCCGGACGGTGCGGGTCGAGGGGCCCCGGCAGTGGCTGGCCTTCCCGGCGACCAACAGCGCGGCACCGATCGTCGCGGCCGTCGCCGACGGCTATCCGCTGGTGGACCTCTCGGTGCGCGAGCCCGAGATCGAGGACGTCATCGCGAGGATGCTGCACGGGGCGGAGGGCTGGGCGGGGCGGACCATGTAGTGGGCAAGGGCGCGGTGCGGGAGAGCGGGGCGGGCCCGGTGTGTGAGAGGGGTCAGGGCCGGTGCCCGCCATTAGTCTGTCCGTATGACGAGCGCTGGTTCTTCCCAGGGGGCGAGCCCCGACCTCCCGGACCCGGCCGGGATGCGGGCATCGGACGCCGAGCGTGAGCGGATCGCCGAGGTCCTCCGCGAGGCGGTCGCCGAAGGCCGGTTGGACATGGAGGAGTTCGAGGAGCGGCTGGGCGCGGCCTACGCGGCGCGCACCCATGGCGAGCTGGAGCCGCTGGTACGGGACCTCCCGGTGCCCGGCAGCGCCGCTCCGGCCCCGCCGGCCCCCGCCGACCGCACCGGCTGGGCCGAGCGGATCGGCGGCACCCCGACCTCGAAGTGGGCCGTGGCGATCATGGGCGGCTTCCAGCGCAAGGGGACCTGGACCGTTCCGCGTGCCTTCACCGCATTCGCCGTCATGGGCGGCGGTGAGATCGATCTGCGCGAGGCCCGGTTCGAGGGCCGCGATGTGGTGATCCGCTGCTTCGCGCTCATGGGCGGGGTGCAGATCACCGTTCCGCCGGACCTGGAGACGCATGTCAGCGGCATCGGGCTCATGGGTGGTTTCGACCACACCGGGTCCGCCGACGGGGACCCCACCGGTCCTCGGGTGACCGTGACCGGCCTCGCGCTCTTCGGCGGGGTCAGCGTCGAGCGGAAGCTCCGCAAGGAGGAGCACAGGCGCATGAAGGAGGAGCGTCGGCGGCTGAAGGCCGAGCGCCGGGAGGAGCTGCGGGGCGCGCGGCGCCAGGAGCGGGAGGAGCGTCGGCTGTCCCTGGAGAAGGAGCGTCGCGAGGACTAGGGGGCGACGGGCCGTGGCGCCTGCGGCGGGCTGTTCCCCTCCCCGCCCCTTCCCGCAGTATCGATATGCGGCTCCGCCGCGTGGCAGGGGCTCCGCCCCTGGACCCCGGGGTCTGGGGCGGAGCCCCAGTTTCGGGAAGGGGCGGGGAGGGGAAAGAACCGCCGGACACCACCCGTAGCCCTTACGACTCTCACGGGGCGCGTGAGAACTGTAAGGAGGGCCCTCTAGAGCTCGGCTGCCGTGCGGCCGCGCAGGTGGTCCAGGTTCAGCGCCCGCGCCATCGCGCGGTAGCCGTCGTCGCTGGGGTGCAGATGGTCGCCCGAGTCGAACATCGGGCGCAGCCGCAGCGGGCTGATCGGGTCGCGCAGCGCCTTGTCGAAGTCCACGACCTCGTCGAAGACCCGCCCGGCGCGGATCTGCGCGTTGATCTGCTCGCGCACGGCGTCCAGCCGGGGGGTGTAGCCGCGGTGCCCGTAGAAGGGCGTCAGGGTGGCTCCGATGACCCGCAGGCCCCGGGCGTGGGCCTGCTCGGTCAGCCGCTTCAGGCCCCACACGATCCGTTTGGGGTCGGTCTGATGGGGGATGCGGAGTATGTCGTTGACGCCCAGCTCGATGATCACGGCCTTGACGCCCGTACGGGACAGCACGTCGCGGTCGAAGCGGGACAGCCCGCTGGGGTTGTTGGGCGGGAACTGCGTGCCGTCGCTCAGCACGCGGTTGCCGCTGATGCCCTGGTTGAGCACGCCGAAGCGGGGCGCCCCGGGCTCGCTGCGCAGCCGCTCGGAGAGGAAGTCGGTCCACCGGTGGTTGGCCCCGGCGGTGGAGGTGATGCCGTCGGTGATCGAGTCGCCCAGCACCGCGACGGCGCCCTCGGCCTGCTTGGACCACACGTCCACGCCGGTCAGATAGCGCCAGTACGGGCTCTGCTGGGTGTAGGCGGAGCCCGCCGTGTCCTCCGTACGGTCGCCACGCGCCATGTACGACGTCTGGCGGGCGTGCGGGTGGTAGGTCACGGACCCGGACGCCTGCGGGGTGTAGGTGGTGACCAGCAGATCGGCCGCGTCCGGGACGACGAGCCGCACCGGGTCGCTGGTGGCGGCCTTACCGGGCGGGATCGTCACCCAGGTGCGGTTGTTGAAGCTGAGACGGCGCATGGTGCCGGCGGCCGCGGTGGGGTTGCTGGGCGCGGCGGCCAGCGCCACCGAGGCATGCGTGATCGTCAGCGGGCGGTTGCTGTAGAAGTTCGAGAGCTGGATCCGGGTGCTGGTGCCGCCGATGCTGGTGTGCACCACGTTCCGTATCGACATGCCCGAGAGGCCGCCGCGCAGCGTCCTCGGCTCGGCGGCCGCGGCCGAGGTGGACCAGGTGCCCACCCAGGCACCGGCCGAGGCCGGGGCGGCCGAGCCGCGGGCTCCCTGCGCACGGGCGTCCGAACCGCCGTTGTCACCACCGAGCCCGATGAATATCGCGGTGGAGACGAGGATCACCACAGCCGCCAGCGCAGCGAGCACGGCATACCCCGTGCGTCTGGGCATAGGGGGCATGCTCATGGGCGGGTTGTCTCCTCGGGCAGACGGAGCCCGAGGCTCCGGAAGTGGACGGGAACGGCGGGTGGTATCCGGCAATGCCGATGCGGTCCGGTCGGTCTCCCATGATCCCATGGTGAGACCCGGCTCCGCCCGTCGGCCTGCCCCCAATGTGCTGGGTCGCTCCCCCAGACAGACGACGGGAACTCACCGTTCGTTCCACACATGGGCGACTGAGACCGGAAAGAGACAATGCATGGGGGGACGGGCCGACCAGGTGGAGCGTATGGAGCGAAGAACGACTGGTGAGACGGCGGCCCCGCGGTCGCGGGGATCGGCTGTGCCCTTCGTCACGGACAGCCCCCTCGACGTGGAGCGGCGGCGCGGAGTGCGCCGGATGAAGGCGTTCGCCACCGGGCTGCTGCTCGGCGTCGCACTGGTGTACGTGCTCGCCACCTGGGCGCGGTCCTCCGGTATCGGCGGCTGGCCCGGCTATGTGGCCGCGGCCGCCGAGGCGGGCATGGTGGGCGCCCTGGCCGACTGGTTCGCGGTCACCGCGCTCTTCCGGCGGCCCATGGGGCTGCCCATTCCCCATACGGCGATCATCCCCACCAAGAAGGACCAGCTCGGGGCCAGCCTCGGGGAGTTCGTCGGGGAGAACTTCCTCTCCGGCGACGTCGTACGGATGCGGCTGCGCGCGGTCGGCATCGGCAGCCGGCTCGGCACCTGGCTCGCCGAGCCCGAGCACGCCGACCGGGTGACCGCCGAGCTGGCCACCGCGCTGCGCGGCGCGCTCACGGTGCTGCGCGACTCCGATGTGCAGGCGGTGGTGGGCGAGGCGATCACCCGCCGGGCCGACAGCCAGGAGATCGCGCCGGGCCTGGGCAAGCTGCTGGAGCGGGTGGTCGCGGACGGCGGTCACCGCCGCGCCGTGGACCTGGTGTGTCTGCGCGCCCACGACTGGCTGGCGGAGCACAACGACTCGGTGATGCTGGCGGTGACCGGCGGCGCCCCCGGCTGGACGCCGCGGTTCGTGGACCGCAAGGTCGGCGAGCGCGTCTACAGGGAACTGCTGCGCTTCGTGACCGAGATGCGGGACATGCCCGACCATCCGGCGCGCGGCGCCCTGGACCGCTTCCTCACCGACTTCGCCGGGGACCTCCAGTCCGACACCGACACCCGGCTGCGGGTGGAGCGGGTGAAGAGCGAGGTGCTGGGGCGCGGCGACGTCCAGGACCTCATCGCCTCGGCCTGGGCCTCGGTGCGGGCGATGATCGTCGCGGCGGCGGAGGACGAGCGCAGCGAGCTGCGGCAGCGGGCGCGGGCGGCGATTCTCTCGCTGGGCAGGCGGATGATGACGGAGCGACGGCTGCGGGACAAGATCGACGGCTGGCTGGAGGACGCCGCCGTCTATGTGGTGACGACGTATCGGGACGAGATCACCTCGCTGATCAGCGAGACGGTGGCGAGCTGGGACGCGGACCACACCTCGCGGAAGATCGAGGCGCACATCGGTCGGGATCTCCAGTTCATCCGGATCAACGGCACGGTGGTGGGTGCCTTGGCCGGGCTGGTGATCTATACGGTCTCGCGGGTGCTGGGCGCATAGTGCGCGGGTGACGGGCAGTCGGCTCGTGGCTCGTGGCCCGTGGCTCGTGGCTCGTGGCTCGTGGCTCGTGGCTCGTGGCCCGTGGCGCGCGGGCGGTGGGGGTTGGCTCGCGGCGCCGGGCGGATTGCCGCGTCGCGGCTCTGGAAGGTGTACGCGGCCTGGCCTATGGTGCGCGCGTGCGACGTCGTGAAGGGCGTGCCGTGCTCGCCCGGGGGCTGTGGACGGCCGGTGAGCTCGCCGTCACCCTCGGGGTCGTGGTGCTGCTCTTCGTCGTCCACCAGCTGTGGTGGACCAACCGGCAGGCGAGGGCGGAGGCGCGGCACGAGGTGTCGGTGCTGGAGCGGCGGTGGCAGGACGGGGCCGAGGAGTCCGTGACGCCGACGCCGACGCCGGGGGCGACGGGATCCTCCGATTCCGCTCAGGGGGACGGCCGCGGCCGTGACGGTGACCGCGACCGTGACCGGTCGGCCGGGAGCGGCGCCGGGGGGCAAGGGCCGCGCCGGGACCAGGCGTACGCGGTGCTCCGGATCCCGCGTATCGGCCTTACGGTGCCCATCGCCGAGGGCATCAGCCGCGCGGCGGTGCTCAACAAGGGCTATGTGGGCCACTATCCGCGCACCGCCCAGCCGGGCCAGGCGGGCAACGTCGCCCTCGCGGGCCACCGCAACACCCATGGCGAGCCCTTCCGGCAGCTGGACGAGGTGCGCCCGGGCGACACGGTGCGCATCGACACGGCCGACGCTCGCTTCACGTACGTGGTCGAGCGCACCCTGCCGCGTACCTCGCCTGCCGACGGCACGGTGATCGCGCGGGTGCCGTACAGCTCCGCCCACCCTCGCTACCGCTACACCGAGCCGGGCTACTACCTCACGCTGACGACCTGCACCCCCGAATTCACCTCCCGCTACCGCCTGGTGGTCTGGGCCCGGCTGAAGGCTGCCGCCCCACGGGATGTTGGCGGGGGCCGCTAGGGGTGTCCGGCGGGTCGTGACGCCTGCGGCGGGCTGTTCCCCTCCCCGCCCCTTCCCGAAACTGGTGCTCCGCCCCAGGCCCCGGACCGGGGTTCGGCCCTAGGCCCCGGACCGGGGCTCCGCCCTAGGCCCCGGGCCGGGGGTTCGGCCCTTCCCGCAGCATCGATCTGCGGCTCCGCCGCGTGGCGGGCCTTTGCCCCAGCCCCCTGGTAACGGGAAGGGGCGGGGAGGGGAAAGTATCGCTCTGCGGCTCGGCCGCGTGGCCCCGATCTGCTTAGACTGGCAGCGCCAGGAGGGGAGACCGGCCGGGAGAGGGGGGATGTCACGGTGTCGCGACGACTTGACGCGTTGCGAACGCAGCTGGGCGTCTGTCTGTTTCTGCTGACCGGGGTTTTGCTGGCGCAGAGCGGTGTGGTCAGCGCCGTCGCCCTCGCCGCCACCGTCGCCGCTACGACCGCCGTCGCCGCCGCGCTGGCCCTGTGCGCGGTCCTCGCCTCCCGTGGCCGAATACCCGTGCCCGCCGGGCGGATTCGCACCGCGATACGGGACCGGGAGCGCCGTACGGCGTTCCTGCCGCAGCGGGATCCCGACGCCGCCGGGCGTCCGAGGCCCCGAGCGCCGGGCCGTCGGCTGTCGACGGCCGCGTAGGCGCACCCATATCGCTGTACGGCGTACCTCCAGCCTCTCCGGCGTCTGAGGAGCGGGGTCCGGGGCGGAACCCCGGAAGCTCCAAGACTCGTACTGCCGCGCCACGCGGCTCGTCACGCCGATGTCTTCCACACTCCGGCACGACGAGACCCGCGGAGGGCTCCCATGTCCCTTTTCTCTTCCCTCGGCTCCCTGTTGACCACCATGGCGGACGGACTCGATCCGCTCTTCGGCGCGTCCGCGGCGGCGGCCGCCATCGTTCTGTTCACGCTGTGCGTCCGCGCCGCGCTGCACCCCCTCGCCCGGGCCGCGGTGCGCGGCGAGAAGGCGCGGGCCGCGCTCGCGCCGAAGATCACGGAGCTGGGCCGCAAGCACCGGGACGACCCGGAGCGGATGCGGCGCGCCATGGCGGAGCTCCGGACGCGGGAGGGCGCGTCACCGCTGGCGGGGTGTCTGCCGACGCTCGTCCAGCTTCCGGTCTTCTTCGTCATGTACCACGTGTTCTCCACCGGCAGCGGCGCCGGGGACCTCCTCGACCACACGCTCGCCGGGGCCCCGCTCGGTGCCCACTGGGGCGGGGTGGTCAGCGGTGGGCCGGGGCTGGTCTACCTCGGGCTCTTCGCGCTGATCGCGGCCGTGGCCACCTGGACGTATCTCCGCACCCGTAAGGTGACCGTCCCCGGGGCGCCCGGAGTGGCCCGGGCGCTGCCGCTGCTGTCGTTCGGCACCCTCGTCACCGCCGCCGTGGTCCCGCTGGCGGCGGCGCTCTACCTGGCGACCAGCACGACCTGGACGGCGGTGGAGCGGGCCCTGCTGCACCGCTGACGACTCTGCTGCACCGCTGACGACGTCCCCCGGCGCGGTCACCCTTCAGACCGATGTCCCAGTCCGTGAACGAGGTCTTGCGGGCTGGACGCCCCTGAAGGGAGGATCAATCGGCCGGTAGGCGTCTCGCACCGGCCTGTGACCTCGGGAGTCTTGGGATGAAACTGCTGCGAGTCGGACCGGCGGGCGCGGAACGCCCCGCGCTGCTCGATCAGAACGGCACCCTGCGCGATCTGTCCGCCCTGGTCCCGGACATCGACGGCGCCCTCCTCGCCGATGAGGCCGCCCTCGCGCGGGTGCGCGCGGCGGCGGCCGCCGAGGGGGACGACGCGCTGCCCGCGATCGAGGACGGCGGGGTGCGGATCGGCCCGCCGCTCGGCCGTATCGGCAAGATCGTGTGCATCGGGCTGAACTACCACGACCACGCCACCGAGACCGGCGCGAGCATTCCCGAAGAGCCCATCGTCTTCATGAAGGCCCCGGACACGGTCGTCGGCCCGGAGGACACCGTCCTCGTCCCGCGCGGCAGCGTGAAGACCGACTGGGAGGTGGAGCTGGCCATCGTCATCGGCCGCACCGCCCGCTACCTCGACTCCGACGAGGCCGCCCTCGCCGCGGTCGCGGGCTATGCGGTGGCCCACGACGTCTCCGAGCGCGCCTTCCAGATCGAGCGCGGCGGTCAGTGGGACAAGGGCAAGAACTGCGAGACGTTCAACCCCCTGGGCCCCTGGCTGGTCACCGCCGACGAGGTCCCCGACCCGCAGGCCCTGGGCCTGCGCCTCTGGGTCAACGGCGAGCTCCAGCAGAACGGCAACACGGCGGACCAGATCTTCGGCGTGGCCCAGGTGGTCCGCTACCTCAGCCAGTTCATGACCCTCTACCCCGGCGATGTCATCAACACCGGCACCCCGGCGGGCGTGGCCATGGGCCGCCCCGAGCCCAAGCCGTATCTGCGCGCCGGGGATGTCGTCGAGCTCGAGATCGAGGGGCTGGGCCGCCAGCGCCAGGAGTTCAAGGACGCCTGACCATCGACGGCCCCGGGGCCACTCGGGCTCACTTGCCCGGGTGGCCCGCCTTCTTGGGCGTCTGAACACCCGCCGCGCGCCGAACCGGTCCGCGAGCGCCTACCGCTTCGGTCAGGACCGAAGCGGTAGCGGAACGGGCCCATCCGATGCTGGAACCACGTGCTCATGGTGAACGTCTTTCCCCGGATTCCTGATCACGGTGGAGTGTGAAGCAGTGGTGGATACGGGGGCTGTCTCCTTCGCGGCAGGCGTGGTGAATGCGGCAGGCGTGGTGAAGTGCGCGGCGAGAGCTGTCGCGCGTGCCGCGCTCATTCCGACGGTGGCGGGGGCCACCGCGGTCATGGTGGCTGTGCCGTCCGCGCGGGCGGACGACCACTCGGGGCAGGTGCGCGTCGAGGATCTGCCCGCCGACACCTATGTTCCGGAGCCGGGCAATGACGAACGGTCGATGGACCTGGCGTTCTCCGTCGTGCCGAAGCGGGCGGGGCGGGTCACGGTGGTCATCGACACCTCACGGCTGGCCGGGGTCGCCACGGTCGGCCGGCTGAGCGATTCCTGCCGCCGCGAGGGCGCCCGGGTGACCTGTTCGTACCGCGTCTGGAACAGCGGGCAGCCGAGCACCGTACGTCCCTTCCGGCTGCGCCCGGCGGAGGGGAGCAAGCGCGGCGACCACGCCCGGGTCACCGTACGCGCGTCCCAGGACGGTTCGGCGGCCGCGGGGAGTACCGCGGTGATCGTCGGGCTGCCGAAGCTCACCGTGGGCGAGCGGGGCAGCCTGGAGCACCTGCGGCCCGGCGCTCCGCTGCCGCTCCGGGTGGCCGTGCGGAACGCGGGCGGGATCCCCGCGCGCAACGGCTTCGGCATCGCGGTCGGCGCGGGCGGGGACCAGAGGATCACTCCGAGGTACCGCAACTGCCGTAAGGAGGGCCCCGACCTCGACCCCGAACTGCGATGTGTCTTCGGGCGGTCGCTGACGGCGGGTGAGTCGGTGTCCACGGCTGGGCCCCTCGGAGTGACCGCGTCGAAGCGGCGGTTGTACAGCCACCTCTCCATCACCGTCTACGCCCTCGGCAGCCCCGACGACCCCGCGTACGACCCCGACGAGCGTGACGAGGAGCCGTACCCCACCACCCCGGGCGAGGACCCGCCGCTCGGGCTGACGGACGCGTCGGCGGACCGCGGTCGGTTCAGGGAATCCCTCAGCGAGGCCACGGTGGGGCTCGACCGGCACGTGGACTTGGACGCGGTCGCGCGGCCCGCCCGGGGCAGGGTCGGCGAGACGGTGCCCGTCCGGGTCGGCGTACGGGCGCGGGGGAACGGAGACCTGGACCTGTCGTACTGGGATCAGAGCGCCTGGTCCGTGCGGTTCACGGCGCCCCGGGGGACGCGCATCGTGGGCGGGCCGGAGGACGACGCACAGCCGCTGTGCACCATCCGGCACGGGGGGACGGTGGCCATGTGCCCCGAGTCGGCGGAGGGAGCGGCGTCGGGGCCGGGGGCGGGCGCGGGGATGGACTTCCGCCTGCACATCGACAAGAAGGTCCACGGTGCGCGGGGCCGGGTCGAGGCCGTCCCCAACCCCGACTTCCCGCCACACGACCCGCGCCCGGCGAACGACAGCGCCCCGGTGGCTCTGGAGACCACCACCGCTGCCGCCGAGCCGGAAACGCGGCCTTGGCTGTACGGGGGAACGGGCGGTGCCCTCGTGCTCGCTCTGGGAGTGCTGTACGCCGTACGCCGTCGGACCCGGGCCCGGGCGGAGTCCGTCCGTCAGGGCCCGGTGGGCACGTAGCGTCAGGGCCCGGTGAGCGAGAACCGCTCCAGCGCCTCCACCACCAGCGCGTGGTCCTCTGCCTGCGGCAGCCCCGAGACCGCGACCGCGCCGACGACGCCCGTGCCCGTCACATGGATCGGGAAGGCGCCCCCGTGCGCCGCGTACCGGTCGGGGTCGAGGCGCGAGGACTCCTCGAAGCTGCTGCCCTTGGCGCGGAACCGGGTGCCGACCAGGAACGAGCTCGCCCCGTAGCGCTCCACGACCCGGAACTTGCGCTCCAGCCAGGCGTCGTTGTCCGGGGAGGTGCCCGGCAGCGCGCGGTGGAAGAGGCGCTGCCCCGCTCGCTGGACGCCGATCGTCACGGCGGCGCCGCGCTCCTGGGCCAGGTCGGCGATGAGGCAGCCCAGCCGCCAGGCGTCGTCGTTGTCGAAGCGGGGCAGCCGCAGCCGACGCTCCTGCTCCTCCAGCTCCGCCACCCGGGCTATCGCGTCGGTGTGCTCGCTCATGCGGGGACCTCGATCCGGACGGTACGGCGCTCCGCGGCCGCCACCCGGGCCGCCTCCAGCACATGCAGGGTGGCCGCGGCCTCGGCGGCGGTGACCGGTGGCGGGGTGCCGTCGCGGAGGGCGGCGGCGACGGCGGCGTAGTACGCGGGGTAGTCGCCCCGGAGGGTCTCGACCGGAACGCCGCCGCCGGTCGTAGGGGACTCTCCCGCGCCCAGCCGGCCCCAGTCGCCCTCCGGCTCGGCACCCCATTCGACGGACGGTTCGCCGGGGCGCAGCCCCTCGCGCAGGGCGGCCTCCTGCGGGTCGAGGCCGTACTTCACGTAGCCCGACTCGCTGCCCAGCACCCGGAAGCGCGGCCCGAGCTGGGCGGTGGTCGCGCTCATCCACAGATGGGAGCGGACCCCGCTGGTGTGGGTGAGGGCGATGAAGGTGTCGTCGTCGGTCTGCGCCCCGGGCCGGCGCACATCGACCTCGGCGTAGACGGACTCGACCGGGCCGAAGAGGGTGAGCGCCTGGTCGACCAGATGGCTGCCCAGGTCGTACAGCAGCCCGCCGACCTCGGCCGGGTCGCCGGACTCCCGCCAGCCGCCCTTGAGCTGCGGCCGCCACCGCTCGAAGCGGGACTCGAAGCGCTGCACCTCGCCCAGCGCGCCTTCGGCGAGCAGCTTGCGGAGGGTGCGGAAGTCGTTGTCCCAGCGGCGGTTCTGGAAGACGGTCAGCAGCAGCCCGCGGGCCTCGGCGAGCGCGGCCAGCTCCTCGGCCTCGGCGGCGGTCGCGGCCAGCGGCTTGTCCACGACGGTCGGCAGCCCGGCCTCGAGGGCGGCGCGGGCGAGCGGGACATGGGTGCGGTTGGGGGAGGCGATGACGATCAGGTCCAGCTCATCCGCCCGGGCCCACAGCTCATCGGCGGAGTCCGCGAGTCGGACGTCGGGGAACTCGGCGCGCGCCTGCCGCTGCCGTTCCGGACTGGAGGTGACGATGGTGTCGAGGACCAGTCCCTCGGTGGCCGCGATCAAGGGGGCGTGGAAGACGGATCCGGCCAGGCCGTAGCCGATCAGTCCCACGCGGGTGGTGCTGCTGTCATCGGTGGCATCCATGAAGCCTTACTTTGGCAACAGTGTTGTCAAAGTGCAAGCGGTGGCCACAATGGAGGAGTGAACAGCACGATGTCCGGAGCGGCCGGGCCCGGAGCCAATCTGACCGCCCTGCGCAGCTATAACGCGGCACTCGTCCTGCGGCTGCTGCGGGACGCGGGCGAGGACGGCGTCAGCCGGCCGGAGCTGGCCGGGCGCACCGGCCTCACCCCCCAGGCCGTCAGCAAGATCACGGCCCGGCTGAGGGCGGAGGGGCTGCTGGCGGAGGCCGGTCAGCGCGCCTCGACCGGCGGCAAACCGCCCACCGCGCTCCGGCTGGTCCCGGACGCCCGCCATGCGATCGGGCTCCAGCTCGACCGCGACGAGGTGACGGCGGTCCTGGTCGACCTCGCGGGCACCTCGGTCGCGGCCCGCTCGGCCCCCTTCGACTTCGGCGCGCCCGCGGAGGAGGCGCTCGCGGCGGCCACGGCCGAGGTCAGGGCGCTGCTGGCGGACGCGGCGGGCAGGGGTGTGATGGGCGGAACGGCGGGCGGCGGCATCGCGGCGGGTGCCGGGACGGACGTCGTGGCGGGCGGCGGTACCGACGTCGCGGTGGGCGCCGTTACGGACGTCGCGGTGGGCGGCGGTACCGACGTCGCCGCGGGCGGCGGTGGCGCCTTGGGTGGCGGTAGCGCCCTGCGCGGCGGGCTGCTCGGCGTGGGCGTCGCCGCGCCCGGACCCCTCGACCACGGCTCCGGCGTGCTGCACCGCGTCACCGGCTTCCCCCAGTGGGACGGCTTCCCGCTGCGCGACGCGCTCGCCGAGCGGCTCGCCCTCCCCGTCGTCCTCGACAAGGACACCAACGCCGCGGCGCTCGGGCTGGTGACCGCCGGGACCGCCGAGTCGGCCGCGTATCTCCACCTGGGCACCGGCCTGGGCGCCGGTCTGGTGCTCGGCGGGGATGTGTACCGGGGCGCGCGGACCGACGCGGGGGAGTTCGGGCACCAGGTGATACAGCTCGACGGCCCGCCCTGCGACTGCGGCAACAACGGCTGTCTGGAGGCGCTGTGCCTCGCCGCCGTCGCGCGTGGCGACCGTACGGACGCCGCGCGGCTGCTCGGCATCGGCGCGACCAACCTCGTACGGCTCCTCGACATCGACCGGGTGCTCCTGGGCGGCCGGATGGTGCTGGCCGACCCCGAGCCGTACGTTCGCGGTGTGGCCACGATGATCGCCGAGGACTCCGTCCGCGCCAGCCGCCCCCCGGTCTCCGTGGACGTCGTGGAGCGGGGCGAGCGCGCCGTCGTCGAGGGCGCCGCCCGGCTGGTGCTCGCACCGCTGTTCGCACTGGGCTGATCGAGGGGGATCCTGCCCGCCAGTCGGGGGCAATCCGGGCCTGGTGCGGTGTGTCGGCGTGCGGACGCGGAATGTAGCGGAGTGCTCGGGGAAAACCGCAGCACAGCAGAGGTCACTCATGCGCTTGCCCACCGCACTGTCCCTACGAGCTGTCCTTCCGGCGGCCGCGCTCGCGTTCGCCCCGGCCCTCTACGGGGTCCCGGCGTACGCCGCCGAGGCCGAGCCCGCCGCCTGCGGGGACCGGAACGCCTCCGACTTTCCCATCGAAGCCCATCTGCGCGGCGGGCCGGACCAGTACGCCCTGGGCGGCGGCTGGCGCGGCTGGCACCTCGAACTGCGCAACGCCACGGACACCGGCTGCCGCGCCATCCACCCCATCGCCGTCCTGGTCGACCAGGCCCGTCAACTGCGGCCCCGCCACATCGGCTTCGAGTTCCTGGACCCCGCCGCGGACGGCGGCGCCACCTGGCGGACCGTCTCCTTCCAGACCACGGACGAGGACGAGAACATCGGGGTCTTCGAAGACCACTTCAAGGGCTTCACCGTGCCCGCGCACAAGACCGTCGACGTCCAGGTGCGCACGCGCTTCACCGCGGACGCGCCCGAGGGGCCGGTGACGGCCAACGCGATCGCCGTGCAGCGGCGCGCGGACGACGGCGACTGGGTGGGGCAGTCGAACGACTACGTCTTCCGCATCGGCGGGACGGCGGCTACGGGTTCGGGTACGAGCACGGGTTCGGGTACGGGTGCCGGTACCGCGGGTACCGACACCGGCACCGGCACCGGCACCGTTGCCGGAACCAAGGGCCCCGACGCCGGAACGCGTACGAGGGCTGCCACGCGCTCCGGCGGCCTTACGGAGACCGGGACGGATACCGACGTCGGCGCCGGAGCCGCCACCGACGGGGACGACGAGACGACGCCCGCTCCGGAGCCGACCACCCGCTCCAAGCGCCCCACGGCCACGTCGAGCCGGACGGCCGAGGAGACCGAGGAGACGGAGACCCCCTCGGCCGCGCCGAGCCGGAAGCCGAGCGCCACCAGAAGCTCCGGCGCGACCCATAAGGAGAGCAGCCCGGCCGCGGTGCCGCCCCGCGCCGACAGCGACGTTGATGCCGACACGGAGGCGGACGCCGACGTCGGCGCGGATCCCGACGTCGACACCGATACCGATACGGATACCGAGTTGGGCGCGGATGTCGACACGGACATGGACACCGATGTCGGGGCGGACACGGACACGGGCTCGGACCTGGGCTCGGACTCAGACGCGGACGCCGATACGGGTACCGACACCGAGGCGGGTACTGACACCGGTACCGACTCCGACACCAGCACCGGTACCGACCTCGACGAGGGCCTAGACACCGATCCCGGCACCGACACCGACCTCGGTACGGAGACCGATCCCGGCGCCGACACCGGGCTGGGCACGGAGACCGACGACCCCGGAGCCGAGACCGACCCCGGAGCCGACCCCACCCGCGAACCCCAAGCCGAGCCCAGCACCGGCACCGGCGGTGAGGGCCGTCACGAGGAGGACGGCGGCCACGAGCGCGAGCACGAGCGGATTCCCGAACTCGCCGCGACGGGCCGTCACACCGCCCTGCTCGCGGGGCTCGGCGTCATCAGCGCCGCGCTCGTGACCTGCGGAACCGTCCTCGTGGTGAAGTCCAGGCGCTCGGGAGTCTGAAGCCCGGCGCCCCGACGCCCTCACATCCGGCGCGGGTACGAACTACTGGCCCCGGGGCCCCTCGCCCCGGCGGCGCAGTTCGTCGTCGACTTTGTCCGAGCCGGACTGGATCTGCTCCGAGTACTTGCCGCCGGTCTTCTTGTCCGCGGTCTCGGCCCCCTTGCGAGCGCCCTTCCGAGCCTTGTCGGGGTTCTTGCTGATCGCGCCCTTGAGCTTGTCCATCATGCCCATCGTGGCCTCCTTACGGTCCGGCCTCACGGTCCGGCTCGTTCCACGGAGGGGCGGATTCCGCCCCTTCCCCAGGATCAGACACCTGTGCGGATCTGTCGCGCTGGGACGGAGCGCGAACGGATGGCGAACGGACCGTGCTCCCGGACACAGGGCGGTCTCCCCAGCGCTTTCCCCGGTTAGGCTGAGGTCGTCGCAGAGTCGATTTCGAGCGGAGAGCAACCAGTGGCGGAGCGCAAGCCGATCGAGTCATGGCTCACGGACATGGATGGTGTGCTGATGCACGAGGGCATACCGGTCCCCGGTGCCGACGCCTTCATCAAGCGGCTGCGCGAATCCGACACGCCCTTTCTGGTGCTCACCAACAACTCCATCTACACCCCGCGCGACCTCCATGCCCGGCTGTCCCGTATCGGGCTGGACGTTCCGGTGGCCAACATCTGGACGTCGGCGCTGGCCAGCGCCCAGTTCCTGGACGAGCAGCGCCCCGGCGGCACCGCGTATGTCATCGGCGAGGCGGGGCTGACCACCGCGCTGCACGACATCGGCTACGTCCTTACGGATGTCGAGCCGGACTATGTGGTGCTCGGCGAGACCCGTACGTACAGCTTCGAGGCGCTCACCAAGGCCATCCGGCTGATCAACGACGGTGCGCGGTTCATCGCCACCAACCCCGATGAGATCGGCCCCTCCGCGGAGGGTGCGCTGCCCGCCACCGGCTCCGTGGCCGCGCTGATCACCAAGGCCACCGGCCAGAAGCCCTACTTCGTCGGCAAGCCCAACCCGCTGATGATGCGGTCCGGGCTGAACGCGATCGGCGCCCACTCCGAGTCCAGCGCGATGATCGGCGACCGGATGGACACGGATGTGCGGGCCGGGCTCGAGGCCGGCATGGAGACCTTCCTGGTGCTCACCGGGGTGACCAAGGCGGGCGAGGTGGATCGGTACCCGTACCGCCCGTCCACGGTCGTGGAGTCCATCGCGAACCTCGTGGAACGCATCGTATGACCCGCCGGTGAGCGTGGGCATGACGTGTCGGTGAGCGCTGGCACGGCCCGCCGGTGAGCCCTGTGCCCCGGATGGCGCAGTAGGCGACCGCAGCGGATGCGGGGCCCTGCCGGGCGCGTGAGCCTCTTGGTATCGGGAGGTTTCACCATGCGCATTGTCGCACTCACTCTCTGTAGCGCAGCATGTGCCGCCGTCGCGGCGCTGACGGCCGCCGCTCCGGCCCTCGCCGAGCAGCGCCACTCCGCCACCACCACGATCCGGATCAGCCCACGGGCCCTCGCCCCCGGCGCCGAGGTCGAGGTCTGGGCCTTCGGCTGCCCGGACCGGGTGGCCACCGCCTCGTCACCGGTGTTCGTGGACGACGCGGAGCTGACGCCCGAGGGGGACGCGCTCTTCAGCGAGGCGACGATCCGCTCCACGGCGGCCAAGGGGGCGCACCGGGTCACCCTCGACTGCGCGGGCGGCGGCCTCGTACGCGAGGACGGCGGCCTCGTACATGAGGACGGAACGGGCGCGGACGGCGCGGCCGGGGACGGGCAGGGCGGCGCGGACCGGGTCGCCCTCGCCGTGGAGCGCCCGCCCTCGCCCGTCGCCCCCGTCCGCGCCGGCGGGGGCGGCACCGCGCCCGACGAGGCGCGGCCACGCGACGACATCGGCGCCGCGGAGGCGTACGGCCTGGTGCTCTCGGGCGGTACGGCCGTGGCCGTCGGCGGCCTCGCGGTCCACCGCCGCCGCCATCCCTCCCGTACCGCGAGCTGATCGCCCCACGGATCTGGATACCGAATACCGAGATGGACGGACACATGGACGGCATCGGGAATCGCTTCTCCGGCCTCGGGCGGCCGGCCATCGGACTCGCCTGGGCGGCGCTGCTGCTGGGCCTGTGGATGTGGGGCCGCGATACGACGGAGGGGACGGGCGGTCCAGCGCCCATGACCGGGGACGTGGCCGCGGTCGGGCGGCCGTCCGCCCATCCGCTGCCCCCGGCGCACGCGCCGCTGGCCTCCGCCCGGCCCGAGCGGGTCGTGATCGAGGCGGCAGGGGTCCGCGCCCCTGTAGTCGCCAGCGGCCTCGACCGCGACGGAGCGGTGAAGCCCCCGCCCTTCAGCCGCCCCGGCACGGTCGGCTGGTACCGCGCCGGCCCCGAGCCCGGCTCCCCGGGCGCCGCCCTGCTGGTCGGCCACCTGGACACGAAGAGCAAACCGGCGGTCTTCCACGGGCTGAGCGACCTCAAGCGGGGGGAGCGGGTGCGGGTCGCGCGATCGGACGGGACGACGGCGGAGTTCACGGTCGAGGACGTCGAGGTGGTGCCGGAGAAGCACTTCGACGCGCGGCGGGTGTACGGGTCGCGGTCCCATGACCGCGCGGAGTTGCGGCTGATCACATGCGGGGGCAAGTACGACCGCTCGACCCGGACGTACTCGGCGAACGTCGTCGTCTCGGCCTACCTGACCGGCACAACGGGCTCTCCCGGCAACGTGTCGGCCGGCAGCCGCAATGCGCACTAGGGGCGGAGCCCCTGCGACGCGGCGGAGCCGTACGCGCGTGGTCGCCGTCGCCGGGGCGATCCTGTCGTGTCTCGTGGTCTCCGGGTGTTTCGGGCCCTCGGAAGGGGACAGTGACCATGCCTCGCTCGTCGCCCGGCAGCCGAAGCAGCGGCCCAAGGCCACGATCCCCTATTGGGTGAATCCGGACGGCAGCGCCGCGCGCCAGGTCGCGGCGTATCGGAAGAAGGGCGAGGACGGCGAGGCCAGGCTGATCGAGAAGATCGCGGAACAGCCCGTCGCGGAGTGGCTGGGGGTGGAGGACCCGGAGGGGCGGGCGCGCGGGTTCACCGCGGCCGCGGATCAGGTGAACCGGGATGCGCTGCTGGTCTTCTACAACATCCCGCACCGCGACTGCGGGCAGTACTCCAAGGGCGGCGCGGCCGACGGCGACGCCTATCGCACCTGGCTGGACAAGGTGGTCCGGGGGATCGGACACCGCCGGGCGACGGTCGTCCTGGAGCCCGACGCGCTGCCCCATGTGGTGGACGGCTGTACGCCCAAGAAGTTCCACGAGGAGCGGTACGACTTGCTGACCGGCGCTGTGGACAAGCTCAAGGGGCTGTCGCGCACCAAGGTCTATCTGGACGCCGGAAACCCCCACTGGATCAAGGACCCGCGGCGGATGGTCGAGCCGCTGAAGCGGGCCGGTATCCGTAAGGCCGACGGCTTCGCGCTGAACACCTCCAACTACCAGACGACCGAGGAGAACCGGACATACGGCAAGCGGCTGTCCGCGCTGCTCGGCGGCAAGCCCTTCGTGATCGACACCAGCCGTAACGGCAATGGCCCGGCCCCGGGCAAGAACGACCCGCAGGCGTGGTGCAACCCGAAGGGCCGGGCGCTGGGCGAGCGGCCGACCGTCGACACCGGGGACAAGCGGATCGACGCCTATCTGTGGATCAAGCGTCCGGGCGAGTCGGACGGCACCTGCAAGGGCGGTCCCACCGCGGGTCGGTGGTGGCCCCGGTACGCGCTCGATCTCGCCCGTAACGCCGACCGCAGAAGTGGCTAGCCGTCACTTCTTCGCAGTAGTCAGCCGTCACTTCTTCTTCGGGGCAGGGACCCTCACCCAGACCGCCTTCGACGGCGTCCCCCGGTCGTCCACCGCGTTGAGCATGTACCACCCCGGCGGCACCACGGACGAGTCCTTCGGCAGAGTCACCGTCACCGCGTCCTTCGTCCGGGTGAAGTCAAGGGCGATCGACCGCTGCTCGACATTGGTCACATGGGTGAAGGAGCCGGGCCGGAGCAGCCGCATCTTGGTGATCGCCGACGCGTACGCGGTCCGGTAGGTGATCCTCCCGCCGAGCTTGACCGTCCTGGGCGCGGTGTCGGCGAGCTTCGGCCGAGAGTCCCGGAAGAGATACGGCGGGGTGTAGAGGTCGATCTGCTGCTGGAACTCACCCGGCGTGGTGTTGGCCTTGTCGGCGAAGAGCGAGTCCGAGCCGAAGGTCATGACCCGGCCGTCCGGCAGGAGCAGCGCGCCCGAGTGGTAGTTGCGGCCCACCAGCGGATCGGCCACCGCGCGCGCGGTGTTGCTCTTCGGGTTGTAGAGCTCGGCCTTCAGCACATTGGTGGCGCCGCGCCCCCGGTAGTCGCCCGAGCCGTTCGTGGTCAGCACGGTGTCGTCGGGCAGGATCACACTGCTCGGATAGCGCACCTTCGCATACAGCTCCGGGCCGTCGCGGAACCGCGGCTTCTCGGCGTGCAGATCGACGATCCGGGTCTTCGCCGAGGACTTGGGGTCCTCGCCGACCCCGCCGCCGCCCTGCACCATGTACCGCTGGTCCTGCGCGGGCGGCAGCAGCACCGACATCGACGTCTCCAGGGCGTCCGAGTCGCTGATCCCCGGGACCACATCGAACCGATTGTTCTTCAGATTCCAGATGCCGGGCGTGCGGCCCTTGTCGTCCGGGCCGTATCCGGCGTTCGAGCCGGTGTAGAAGATCCGGCCCTTGTCGGTCAGGAACAGCGCGGGGTAGGTCGGGAAGAAGCGCTTCTTGGGCAGGTACTTCCACTTCTTGGTCTTGGGGTCGTAGATCTCGTTCTTCCCCGGCACCACCTGGCCGATCTCGTCCAGCCCGGAGACCGCGAGCACCTTGCCGTCCTGGAGGCTGGTCAGGGTCGGGTACCAGCGGGCCTCGTTCATCGGATCGACCGGGACATACCGCTCGGCCTTCGGGTCGAACTCATACGCCTGCTTGATGCCCTGGAAGTCCTTCTTGTCGAACGACAGCTTCTGCGCGATTCCGTAGAAGTTCCGCTTGTCCTTTCCCTTCAGCCCGGAGATCCGATAATTGTCCTCGGTCCCGGTCTGGTACTTCTTTCCCCTGCGCAGCGCCTCCACATAAACCCGCGCCGTGCTCGCGGTGACGATGACCTTCCCCTTGCGATTCTTGCTCTTCTTCGCGCGCGGAACGAGAATCGGGTCCTTGGACTCGAAGGTCTTGCCGTTCTCCTTGCCCGTGAAGCGGGTCCCGGCGGGGAGAGTCTTCGGCTTGTCGGGGCTCTCGTTGTGGACGAACATCAGTCCGCCCGCCTTCTCGACATTGCCCCTGAGCTTCTCATAGCGCTGGGTGCCGCCCGCCACCAGCAGCTTTCCATCCGGGAGCTGGCTGTGCCCGGAACAGAAGAGGTCCTTGGGGGTGGGAATGTTGGTGAAGGTGTTCTTCTCCGGGTCCCACAGGACGCTGCGGAAGGATTTGGCGGCGAAATTCTTGGCGTTGTTCCCGGAACCGGCCACCAGCAGTACCTTGCCGGTGTGCAGCAGCGCGGCGTGGATCGTATTGATCCGGTACGCCTCGGGGACATCGACCACATCCCAGTGGCCGTTCTCCGCCTTGTACTCCGGTTGGTTGATTTTGTACGCGTGGTACTTGTCCGAGCTGAAACGGTAGAGGGCCGGGCCGTTCATCCCGGCCAGCACGAAGATGGCCGCCGCACCGATCCCGAAGCGGCGGGTGCGGCGACTCGGTCGGTACTTCACTTCTTATCGTCCCCCAAAGGGCGGGCTGCGTGTTCCGTTTCTCCTGGCGGACGGTCCACCGTCAGGGCGATGATCCGCGCGGCTGTGACAGCCAGGGCAAGTGATGCGCAAACAGTCATCGCGGGATGACTGTGGCCGAAGTAGCAGGAAGAGGCGAGCGACCCGCCGAGGACCAGCAGGAAGTCGGACAACAGTTCCAAGGGTGAATACGTGGCTCTGGTCCGCCATTCGGGCTCGGGGGCTGGCACTCTGCTTCAGGCGCGATCGCCGTGTTGACGTGTGGTGGCGGGCCGAGGGGAGGGCTGGCGTGGTAGCTGGGCACACCGCGGGCGATGCGTTCGCCGATCCCACGTCCGCCTCGCGGTTCGCTGATGGTGACCGGTCGCTTGGCGGGCCGCGTCACGTGGCGTGTGTGATGGACGGCAACGGACGGTGGGCGGCCCAGCGGTCGCTGCCGCGTACGTCAGGTCATCGGGCGGCGGAGACGACCGTGATCGACGTCATCGAGGCGGCTCGGGCCGCGGGCGTGGAGTGGCTGAGCCTGTACGCCTTCTCCACCGAGAACTGGAGTCGGCCGGGTGCCGAGGTCGACTATTTGATGCGGCTGGTGCGCGCGGTGGTGCGCAAGCACGCGCCGCTGCTGCACGCGCGGGGGATCCGCTGCCGTTTCCTCGGGGTGAGCGACCCGAGGATCCCTGGGGCGTTGGCACGCGACTTCGCCGATCTGATGACACTGACCGGCGACAACCGAGGCATGACCTTGACCGTCGCGTTCGATCACGGCGGCCGCGGGGACATCGTCGCGGCCGCGCGGTCACTGATCCGCGCGGGCGTGCCGGCCGAGGCGGTGGACGAGCGGAGTTTCGCCGCCCATCTGCCCTTCCCCGACACACCCGACGTGGACCTGGTCATCCGGACCTCGGGGGAACAGCGCATCTCCAACTTCATGCTCTGGCAGGTCGCCTACGCGGAATGGGTCTTCCCCACCGTGCTGTGGCCCGACTTCCGTGCGCCGCACTTCCTCGAATGTCTGCACATCTACCGGCAACGCGATCGCCGCTTCGGTGGCGTGCTGCCCGAGCGGAACGGAGATTCCCGATCGTGACCGACGCAGACGGCGGAACCCCCGACAGCGGCCAGGACGGTGCGACCGAGTTCGACGGCGGTACGTCACGGCCGAGTGCGGCGAACGGACGCGGGCCGTTGTTCGGCGCGGGCTCGCAGTTCCAGGAATTCGTCCACGATCCGCGCTGGGCGCTGGCCATGGTCCGGGCGACCGTGCTGGAGGCCGCGCACCCGCAGGTCGGAGCCGCGCTGATCGACAACTCCACTTTCGTCGCCCACCCGTGGCGACGGCTGCGCAACACCTTCCGCAGCTTGCAGCGCATGTTCGGGGACGACGAACAGGTACGGCTCCGCGAGGCGGCACGGCTGAACCGCCTCCACGCACGGCTCAAGGGAACCGACCCGCGGGGCCGGCCCTACAGCGCGATGGACCCCGCCGTACGGGCCTGGGTGGTGGCGACCATCTTCGAGTCCACCGTGACCATGTGCCGGCTGAGCGGACAGCCTCTTGAGCAGCACGCCATGGAGCGGCTGTACGCCGAGTTCCAGGCATACCTGGCCGCCATGGGAGACGAGGCCGGTCACCTGCCGCCCACCCTCTCCGAGTTCTGGCTCTACTACGACCACGTGGTGGCACAGGAGCTGGAGAACACCGAGGCGATGCGGATCATCCTCTACAAGCTGTTCGACCATCTGCCCGCTCCGGCCCTGCTGGGCGGGGTGCCCACGCTATGGGCCACCGGCCGGGCCGTCGTCGGCCCGCTCATCGGGGCGATCACCGTTGCCTCGCTCCCGGAGCCCTTCCGCCGGCGTGCCGGGCTGCCCGAGATGCCCGGTGCTCAGATGCTGATGCAGGGGGCTTATCTGGCCGTCGGTCTGGCCCGGTTCCTGCCGAATGGCTGGGTCCGCGCTGACGCCATCGCCGACCTGCTGGCTCTCTCGCCCCACAGTGACGACCCGCGAGCTCGGGCGGTCACCGCCCTGCACGACAAAATGCGGCGGGCCGGTGCCCTGATCCGGCTCATCACGCCTCTCCCTCCGCAACCGGAACCCGTCTCCCGCGACGGCACCGAACGCAGTGCGGAGGAGTTCTTCCGCGAGGTACTCGACCAGACTGGCGACGGGTACCTGGACTGGCCGGACCTCGCCGCCATGGCCCGCGAACTGTCCACCCGCCTCGATCTGGAGGAGCCCGAGGAAACGAGGCTCTACAACGCCTACGCCGACTGGTGGCGCGAGCTCCAGACGGCACTGGACACCGACGGTGACGGCCGCGTCAGCGCCCGCGAGTACGCCACCGCCGTTCCCGCCCTGGCCGGTCCCGCACTGATCAAGGTCGCCGAGGTCCTCTTCGACGCCACGGACAAGGACGGCGACCAGCACATCGACGCGGACGAATACCGGGCGCTGTTCCAGACCGCGTTCCACCGTGACACGGTCGGCACCGACCGTACGTACACGCGGGGCGCCTTCATCGGGGACTTCCTGGCCTTCATGTCCGGCCGCCGACGATCGACAGCCTACGACCCTCTGCTCGCCCAGGCGTGAGCCGCTCAGCCGCGATGCGCCGAACGCAGTCGGATGCGGATGTTGCCGAAGTGGTCGCGGATCGCCTCTTCGGCTCGCAGGGCGTCACCCGAGCGCACCGACTCCAGGATCTCCCGGTGCTGCTTGCAGGTGACCCTCGGATCCGTGGGCACGTCCACGAGGTCGGTGCGCACCCGGTGGAAGGCGTCCCAGAACGCCTCCAGCACCTCGCTCAGCAGCGAGTTGTCCAGGCTCCCGTAGAGCGCGGCGTGAAACGCCCGGTCCGTCTCGGCGCGCACCGAGCCCTCCGCCGCCTCCGCCTCCATCCGCCGCACGACCGCTTCCAGCTCGGCGAGATCCGCCTCCGGGATGCGGCCTGCCAGCCGCGCGATCAGGCCCGTCTCCACGGCCTCGCGCAGCTCGAGGAGTTCGAGCAGGCTGTCCTCGCCCCGGTAGTGCCCGGCGACGGTACGGAAGATCAGCCCCTCGATCATCGGCGCCATCGACATCGGTCCGACGTACGTCCCGAAGCCGTGCCGGATCTCCACGATCCCCATCGCCTGGAGCGCCTTGAGCGCCTCGCGTACGGAGTTACGGCTGACGCCGAGGAGCTCCATCAGCTCGGTCTCGGTGGGCAGCGGGGCGCCCGAGGGGAGCCGCTGGTCGATGATCAGCCGCTTGATGCGTTCCTGTATGTGCGCCGCCACCGCCACCTCCGATCCGGACAGCTTAGCGGCGGCGGCACGAGCAGGTCAGATGTGTGCGATGAAGGCGGCCCAGGCTTCGGGGGAGACGGTGAGCCGACCCCCCTGGGGGGGGGTTTGGAGTCCCGGATGTGGACGGTATCGGTGCGTATCGCGCCCGGCTCGCCCGGCTGCTGGCCGTCCACCAGCTCACCGAGTGGGGGTTCGCCCCGGAGTTGGGGCGGCTATGACGCGGCGATCCTGGACGAGGAGGGGAGGGGGCTGATGCTGGTCGAGGCGGTGGCGGATCGCTGGGGCATCAGGGAGCGAAGGGGGCTGGGCAAGACCGTATGGGCGCGGATCACCGAGGCGAGGTGACTTTGAGCATGGGGCCGGGGGATGGGGGGGCGGGGGCCTCGCCGCCGGCCGCCGGGCCGGTGGGGGCCGGTGCCGTGGCGGCTTCCGTGCCCGAGGGCCGGGGCCGATCCGGGGTGCGGGTCGACGGGCCCAGGGCGGCCCCTCCGGGTACCCCTCCCAAAAACGCTTGATCTGAAGCAACTAATTTGTCAAACGTTTTCGAGAGGGGTACCCCACCCCCGGCAGGCGGTCCGGCAGCGGCCCCTGCCCCGGAAGGCCGTAGCCGCCACCGGCGCCCACGTCCGGCCGCCCGGCGCCCGGCGACGCGGCCGCGCCCCCACCCCCTGCCCCGCTGCTCAAATGCGCCGAAGGCGCGAGACGGCGCCGCGCCCGACCGAGCCGCGCAACCCAAGGTCCCCTCCCCGAGGGGCGGCCCGGCGTGATCGCCCGGCGTGCCAGCGGATCGCTGAGCGCGGCTGATCGCAACTGACCCGAGAGGGAGCCCTCGGCGCCCCCACGCGCCGGGGGCTCCCCGGTTCTCGGCAGAACTTCGGAACTTCGTCAGGCGGCCGCGCGCTGGCTGCGGGCCAAGGACGTCGCCGCCTTGCGGCGCCCCGGCGCGAGCACGTCGACCGGGGCGCCCGCGCCGCTGCCCGGCGTCTCGCGCCAGCGGTCCAGCCGGGCCACGACCTCGGCCAGCCGCCGATCGCCGGGACGGACGGCCACGTAGAAGAGCGACTCGTCCGGCTTCCGGTCGTCCCCGCCCCAGCGGACCACGCCGTCGAGCTCGGCGAGGATGTCGCGGATCACCACCTCCTGCTGGGGGAAGAAGCCGCCCTTGACGCCCGGCGGGTAGTGGCCGGGCCGGATCCGGACGGCCGTACCGGACGCCTGGTTGCCCTCCGGCAGCCCCTTGCGGACCGAGCCGGGGCTGCGCCAGCCGATCACATCGCCCTTGCGGAGTTCGTCGATCTCGTAGTGGAAGCGGCGGATCACATGGACCAGTACGGTCTCCGGTGCGCCGATGCGGACGGTGACACCCTCCAGCGGGGTGCCGGGCACCGGACGGGACCAGATGGCTCCGCCGCCGTCGGCGACCTTCTCCATCTCCCAGCCGTTGGGGCTCGGTCTGCCCGTCAGCACCCGGGCCCGGTTCGCCTGATAGCGGCGGTATGCCTTCCGGATCTCCTCGCCGGTGGGCGTCTTGGAGTGCGAGGACGCGGCGTACGCGGGCGTCGCCAGCAGCGCGGAACCGGGGAGGGAGGCCAGCGCGGCCGCGCCGAGCAGTGCGCCGGAGCGGGCGAGCAGCTGCCTACGGGATGGGTCGAACACGCTCATTCATCGTCCCCTCGTGACGGTGGGCTGGTGGACCGCTTCTGGTCGCGGGTCGCCACGGATACCGCGCCCGTGGCGATGGCCAGGACGAAGGCGATGCCCATGGCCGGGTTGATGTATCCCGGGACCGCGGCGTCGTAACTTCCGCCCTTGTCGATCCGGCAGGTGAAGCGAAGGGGAAGGTAGCTCGCCGAATAGCCGTCGACCTGGGCCGCCTTCTCCGGGCTGTGTGCCTTGGCGCACGCGTCGCGCATGGTGTCGCTCTCCATGAACATCAGGTGGAGCGCGCCCCAGATGTACAGGGCGATGGTCACGCAGACGGACAGCAGGGCGATTCCGCCGAGCCATTCGGCCCGCGTCTTCCGGCGACCCCTGCGCTTGGCCATGCCGGAGCCGAGGAGGGCGATCAGGGTGCAGAAGGTGATGACCCCGATCAGGCAGATGAACAGCAGCAGGATCGAGTTGAGTCCATCCGGCGCATCGGACGCCAGCGATGCCGGCGATGAAGGTGCTTCGTTCACCGCATCATCCTGTTGTACTTCTCGAAGATGTAGTAGAGCGGCATGCGCTTCTTGGCGTCGCTGAAGGCGGGTTCCTTCGGGCCCTGGTAGCGCCGCAGCACCTCGTAGATCTCCGACTCCTTGTAGTCCAGCGAGGGCCGGCGGATCGCCGTCTCCGTGTCGACGCTGCCGGGCTTGCCGTCGGCTCCCCAGATATGGGCGTGGCCGACGGAGGTGAGGGCGAAGTCGTTGTCCGTGCGGAGCTTGTCCCACACCGAGAAGACGTCGGAGTCCTTGTCCGGGTCCTTCGGGGTGCCGGTCACCAGGCCGGTCCTGATGGAGTTGTTCCAGCAGAGGACGCCCACCAGCCCGAACATCTGGGCCACACCGGTGCTGCTGTCGCGCAGCGAGACCACCCCGGGCAGGTCCTTGGCCCAGTCCGGCACATAGCCGTTGTGGTACAGCCACACCCCGGCGTCCTTGACCAGGTCCTCATTGCCGTAGTGCCGGAACTCCCAGAACGCCGTGGTCTGGATGAGCGCCTTCCGCATGCCGTACGCCCGTGCCGTGTTCGTGACGGCGACATCCCCGGCGATGATTGTTTCCAGGCACTGGGTGGTGGTGTAGATCCTGCCGTCGTCCTCGGGGAAGCCGATGGATTGCATGTAGGTCTGGACGTCGGCGAGCAGCCCCGGGAAATAGGCCTGGTTGAAGAGGCTGTCCGGCATGGTCGCCACCGGGGGGTTGAACGACCCCTGTCCGGTGTCCAGGCCGGAGGCGATGTTGTTATCGATGTTGATCGAGCCGTCGCCGGAACCGATCGTCTTGGTGACGATCTGGTCGAAGGCCCAGTTGGGCGGCAGCGGGTAGCCGTAGTTCCCGGAGAAGCCGCTGGACATGTCGGAGACGAAACTCGCCGTGGCGTGGCCCGCCTCGGAGACCCGGATGCACACATTGCGCGGTCCGTAGACCCCGATCTTGTACCGGTTCCCGGCGATGGCCATGCCGTCCACGATGCCCTTGAAGTGCGGCAGGACATTGTCGGTGACCTCGTAGTCGTACGCGTCGAAGTCCACCGCGAAGAAGATCCGGGTGCCGTCCTTGAAGCCGTGGTCATCGGCCGCGTTCGCCGCCGCGATGGCCGCCGCGTTGCCCGCGGTGTAGTTGAAGCCCGAGGCGTCGCGGCCGAAGGTCTGATAGATCGGGAAGCAGCGGAGCCCGTTGTCGGCGAGGGTCTGGAGCTCGCCGATCTGGATGGCCTTCTCGGGGAGGTCGGTGGTGCTGGGGTTGGTGAGATAGCGGCCGATGTACTTGTAGCCTGCGGCCTTCAGGGTGTTGGCGCGGGCCTGGGTGATCTTGGTGACGCCGTCGCACGCCTGGCCCTTGCGGTCCTGGTCGCCGTAGGAGACCAGCAGCGACGCCCAGGTGGAGTAGTCGCCCTTCCCGGTGACCGGGAGCTTGGCGAAGTCCTGGAAGCTGTTCACCGCGGATTGCAGCGCCGATCCGAACGAGGAGCTGAACGGCACATTGGGCCGCTGGTTCAGGATCATCGCGGCGGAGAACAGCCGTACCCAGGTGCTGGTCTCGCCCGAGGCGACGGTGTGCTGCTTCAGCCCGGACTGGGTGCCGGGGCCGAAGTTCCCGTTGGCCACACCGTCGGCCATGCCGAGCTCGTACTGCACCGCCAGCAGCATGGACTTGGCGACGGTCCGCGAGTGGTGTCCGTCGCACGGGATGATGAAGTAGTCCTGACGCTTGACGTAGTTGGCGTTCAGATACTGCTGCACCGTGCGGATGCCGGCGCCGCCGTCCCCGGTGACGATGTAGGCGTCCATGGTGAGCAGCCCCTTGAAGACCTTGGGGGAGAGGCTGCCCGCCTCGAAGACGCCCGCCACGCCCATGTCGGTCATCAGCTCGGTGAGCGAACTCGCCACCGTGGAGCTGAACACCCCGTCGATCCCGCCGCCGTTGTACCCCTTGCAGTACAGCCCCGACTGAATGATCTTCGTGAACTTGGCCGAGGGCGTCGTACTGGCGTTGAGCTTCGGGTACTTCGACTGGAGCGTGCTCAGCGTGGTGGGGCCGAAGCTGTCCGAGAGGCTGGTGATGCCCAGTTCGTACTGGAGCGCCCGGGTGAGCGCGTACATCACCGTCCAGCTCGTCTTCCCGTCGACCTCGAGCGCCGGAATACCCAGCTTCCCGCCGTATGTGTCGTTGATGAACTGCTGCGCCCGCATGACCATGGCGTCGGCCATGACGTCTCCTTCAGTGCCGAGTGACGGGGGTCAGTTGCACGCGAAGACGTAGTCGGACTTGTAGTTGATGTAGAGGCTGCTGGAGGTCTTGCCCATCTTGGCGGTCACCGGGGCGCAGGCGATGCTGGAGACGTAGACCGGGCCCGCGTACTCGCTGAAGTTGCCCGAGTCGGTGTCGCAGCCGGTGCCGTCCACCTTGCAGACCTTGAGGTACATGTACTGCGAGGCGCCGTAGTTGTTGTCCAGGATCGCGCAGCCCTTGCCGCTGCCGTTGGTGTAGCTGAACAGCGTGGCCAGGCGCATGTTCGGGTCGGTGCCCTCGGGCAGCGGAATGGCCTTGTTCAGCGAGTAACCGGTGCCGCACACGGTCGCGGCGGCCGCGGTGGGCCCGGGGTTGGCCTTGGCGAACGCCTTGGTCTCGGCCGACGCCAGCGGGGACACCTTGACGTCGGCCGCCGAGGGGCGCTCGGCGGCGGAGGCCTGGGGTGCGGTCAGCGTGAGAACGGCGGCCGCGGCGGCGGCGAGGGCGGCACCGACGGTGGATCTGAGGATCGTGGACATGGACGTACCCCTCCCGTGAAGGCAGATGAGAGAAAAGATCGCCGGGGCCTCTCCCCAAGGCCCGAACGCGGCGACAAGCGCTTCCCGCGCTGTGGTCGCACGGAAGATATTCACTGGTCGGGGCCTTGGACAAGGGGTCTAGACAAGTCGGGAGAGCGGAGCCCGGCCTTCCGGCGATGGGCCGTCACGGAGGAAGTACGGGGTGCATCCCCAATGAGGGGATAAAGCGACTCATGTGCAATGAGCTCGGTATACAGAGGGTTGATATGTGTCCCTGGTCACTATCTCCGGACTCGGAGCGGCCGTCGGTGGCCGTGGCTCCAGACGTTCGTGAAACGCGAAAGGGCGTCCTCGGAAACCGAGAACGCCCAGGTCAGCGACCTATTCGCGAGTGCGCCGCCAGGGACTCGAACCCCGGACCCGCTGATTAAGAGTCAGCTGCTCTAACCAACTGAGCTAGCGGCGCCCGCTGACGCGGAAATCCTACCCGACCCGGGTGGGTGTTCAGGACGCCGAGGGGGCGCGTGGACCTGCGCCATTGGTATGGACATGACTATTGACTCATGGATACTCTCAAACTTGGTCTAGACCGCCGTGCACGGCTCGTCGAAGCACTCCCCACGTCTTCAGGAGCGAAGCATGCGCAAGAAGATCAGCGCCGCCGTCATCGGCATCGGTCTCGCGGCGATTTCCGTCCTCGCGACCGGCGGCAGCGCTTCCAGCCACGGTTACACCGACTCGCCCATCAGCCGCCAGAAGCTGTGCGCCAACGGCACGGTGACGGGCTGCGGCGACATCCAGTGGGAGCCCCAGAGCGTCGAGGGGCCGAAGGGCTTCCCCTCGGGTGGTCCGGCGGACGGCACCATCTGTGCGGGTGGCAACAGCCGGTTCTCGCAGCTCGACGACCCGAGGGGCGGCAACTGGCCCACGACCAAGCTGACCGCCGGGCGGAGCTACACCTTCAACTGGCGGTTCACGGCCTCCCACGCGACCACGGACTTCAAGTACTACATCACCAAGAATGGCTGGAACCCCAGCCAGAAACTGACCCGTGCGAGCCTGGACTCCCAGCCCTTCCTGACCGTTCCGTACAACGGCCAGCGTCCGCCGTCCACGCTCTCCCACTCGGGGACCATCCCGAGCGGTAAGACCGGCAGACACGTGATCCTCGCCGTGTGGACCGTCGCGGACACCTCGAACGCCTTCTATGCCTGCTCGGACGTCCAGTTCTGACGTCGCTGGTGTGGTGCCGTCCCGGGGCGGCACCACACCGTCGTCATACGGTCAGGCGTCGAACGCGCCCGACTTGGCGCTCCGGACGAAGGCGGCGAGCACCGCCGGCACGGTGGTCAGGACGGTGCCGGGGTCGTCGCTCTCCCGCAGCCGGACGCGGCCGCCGGCGGCGGCGACCTCGACGCACTGTCCCTCGCCCACGGAGTACGTGGACTTGCGCCAGTGGGGGTGGCGATGCGCGGTCATTGCAGAGGTGTTCATATGTGGGGCCCTCTTTCTCATACCAGACCAGCGATGAGGGCCTTCGTCGCATCCGTGGACAGTGCGCAGTCCACGATATGGCCGAAGGCGTCGGCGAAGACGTTGACGTCGTCGACTCCTTCGACGTATGTGGGGCCGCGCAGGTTCTCCTGGGTGACGACATCCGGCATGGGCCCGGGGAAGGCCACGAGTGTGAACGCTCCCGCGTCCCCGGGGTTGGGGGCCGCGTCGATCGGTATCACCTGGAGCGTGACGGTGGGCCAGTCCGCCACGTCCAGCAGCCGCTTCAGCTGATCGGCCATGATGCCGGGCCGGCCGGTGAACCTGCGGCGCAGCGCCGCCTCGTGGATGACGGCCCACAGCCGCAGCGGGTGGCGGGAACGGGTGAGAACGGCCTGGCGGGCCAGGCGCACCTCGGCGAGGGCGTCGACCTCGGAGGCGGTGCGGGCCACGGCGTTCGCCGCGATGGTCTCGCGGGCGTAGTCGGCCGTCTGGAGCAGACCGGGGACGACCAGCGAGGCGTAGTCGCGGACGCTCTCGGCGTCGCTCTCCAGCGAGATGTAGTCGGCGTAGGCGGGGCCCACGACGCCGCGATAGGTCTGCCACCAGCCGCGTTTGCCCGCGTCCTTGGCCAGTCCCTCCAGGGCGATACGGGTATTGGGGTCGGTGACGGCGTAGGCCCTCAGCAGGGTCTCGACCTCGGTGGTGCGGATCGTGGCGTTGGCGTTCTCGATCCGGGAGAGCTTCGGCGCCGTCCAGCGGCGGGCGTCGGACGATCCGTTCGCGGCCGCGTTGAGTGCGTCGGCCGCCGCGTCCAGTGTCATCCCCGCTTCGGTGCGCAGTTTCCGTAGCGTGGAGCCCAGGCGCCTGCGCCGAACGGTGGGCACTGGCTGGTAGGACATGTCGCCAGTCTGTCGTATTGCCAACTACGCCTACCAGCCAGGCATATGCCAGTCTTGTGCGAGTGGGTCGAAACATTGCGAGTGGGACGTTCCATAGGCCAGGATCGCTAGGGGACACGGCAGCGCGTCGTGCTTTGGAGGGGCCCCGGAGCATATGGCTGAGAACACCTCACAGCGATACGAACTGCGCCTCCGTGCCCATCCGCGGATACTCGCCGACATACGCCGCGCCGTCGGGGCGCGGCTGCGGCTGTGGGGGCGTGAGGAGCTGATCAGCGCGGCGGGGATGTGCGTCACCGAGCTGCTGTCCAATGTGCACAAGCACGCGGCCTCTCCCGAATGCGTCCTCACCCTGGAGAACCTTCCGTACGGGATCCACGCGGCGGTGAGCGACTCCGAGTCCGGGCTGCCGGTGGTCAAGGAGCCGGACTTCCTCTCCGAGAGCGGCCGGGGGATGTTCCTGCTGAGCAAGACCGCCCATGACTGGGGCACGGATCTCACCCCGGCCGGCAAGACGGTCTGGTTCACCCTCCGCGCGGAAGCGGTGGAGCGGTGACCAGCGGCGCCGGTAGCGTGGGGCCCCGACCGAGGGCAGGGGGTGGGCCATGGACCCGGTGACGGCGGGCGCGCTGGTCACGGCGGTCAACGCAGCGGTGTCGGGCGCCGGCGGTGAGGCCGGGCGGCGGGCCCTGGAGTCCTTCGGCACGCTGGTCCGCAGGGTGCTGCGGCGCGGCGAGGGCGAACCGGCCGGTGAGCCGGGGCCGGGTGGTCCGGATCCGGGTGGTCCGGGCCCGGGGGGTCCGGATCCGGTGGCGATTCCGTACGACGACGGTGCCCGGCTGCGCCAGTTGGCCGATCTGCTGGTGGAACGGGCCCGGCAGGACCCGGAGTTCGGCCGTGACCTGGCCGCCTGGATGCGTGAGCACGGCGAGTCGGCCGGGGAGGCGGGGGCCGTGCACAACCGCATCGGGGGCAACGCCCGTATCACCGGCCCGGTGGTCCAGGGACGGGACTTCCAGGGGCCGATCAGCTTCGGCTGACGCCGATCGGGCGTGCCGAGTTGGCAGTAACCGGACATCAGCCCCCACTCCGCGTCGCCGAACGGCGTCGATTCGCTGCGGTCCGTAGTCTCCCCGGGGCCGGAAGGTGGACTCGCCGGTAACTTGTGGACACGCGCCCCCGGCGCATCGGCGGCTCGACAGCATGACGCGCGCCGCCGCACGCCGTTTTGTCAACTCTTTACCTCACGCCCCGCGTTGACGCGGTCGCTGTGCGCGAATTAGTGTCGTCATGGATTTCGCACAATGCTGCCCGCGCATTTCGGGGCAGGGAAATTGACGAGAATCAGGCCGGTATTCGCATAACCAGGTCACTGTCACCCGGCAGGGGAAGTCATGGTTGGTCTTGTGAGGGTGTCCGAGCCTTCTCCCATGAGCACGGAGAGCACGGAGACTCCCTCGTCAGGCGCCATCGACTATGTCGAGCACGCGCTGCTGGCCGCCCGTGATCTGATCGAGTCCACGGTCACCCGGCACCGGAGGGAGCTGGCCCAGGACTCCTGGGCGGGGACGGCTCTGGGGAAGGTGCCGCTCGCCGAGGTCGTCGACACCCTGGTCGACTGCGCCGAGCGGACCGTCAGCGTGGTGCTGTCGGGGAACGAGGAGCAGACGCGGGCCGTCTGCGCCGCGCTCGCCCGCCCGGCCAGGGGAGCCCGGCGCGCCGTCGTCGTACGGCTGTTGTGCGAGGAGCCGGTGCTGGCCTCGGGGGCGGTACGGGCGCTCGCGCGCACCGATCCGCGGTGCGAGATCCGGGTCTGTGACGGCGGGCTGCCGGCGTTACCCGAGGCGCTGCTCATCGACGGCGAGGTGGTCTATCTCAGGAGGGGGCCGTCGGAGCCGGGGCGGGGCCCGGGGCAGGCGTCGCTCGTCGAGGATCCGGCCACGGTGCGGGCCCTGGAGATGATGTTCGCCGGGACCTGGGGGAACGCCGTGGCGCTCGCCGACTATCCACGGCTCGGCGGGCGGTTGTGCCCGGACTCCGTACGGCGGATCCTGGAGTGTCTGCGCACCGGCCACACCGATGAGGTGGCGGCGCGCCAGATGCAGGTCTCGTTGCGCACCTACCGCCGGTACGTGGCAGAGATCATGCGCGAACTGGGGGCCAACTCCCGCTTCCAGGCGGGGGTACGGGCGGTGGAAATGGGGCTGCTGCCCAGCCGTCACTGAACGGCGCTCGAGACCTTGACCACGTCACGAGGCGGAAAGTGCGGGAATGTCGAGATGATGGAGCGCGGACGCGATCCTGGACCGGAGGCCGCGCTCGCGGGAGACGCCCTGGAGGGGACGCTACGGGAGGTACGGGACCTCATTGAGTCCACGGTGATCCAGCATCGCGCCCGGCGGGCCCGGGACGCGCGGTTCACCGAGGTGGGGGTGGAGGACGCCGCGTTCCTCGCCGCCGCCGAGGAGGTGATCGGCCAGGCGGGGCGGAGCGTGGACGCCGTCTTCCCCGAGTGCTCGGCCCGGATGGTGCCGGTGCAGGCCGCGCTCGGCGCGCTGCTCACGGACCTCGGCGAGCCGGTCGGGGTGCGGGTGCTGCGCGGCAGATCCGCGCCCGGGGCCGGATCCACCGGGCCTGCCTCCGGGTCCGCTGCCGGGGCGGCGCCGTCCGGGCCCGTACCCCGGCCCATCCCCGGACCCGCGCCGCCCGCCGAGACGTCCGGCGCCGCCCCGGCCGCCCGCCCCGCGCAGGTGCGGATCGCGTCGGTGGCGCTGCCCACGGCGGTGATCGCCGACGGCCGTACCGCCCTGGTGTGCACCGAGGCCGAGGAGGGGCGGCAGACCTCGGTCATCGAGGACCCGGTGGTGGTGGCCACCCTGTACGGAATGTTCCGCTCCATCTGGGGCGGTGCCGTGCCCGCCGCCCGCCCGCTGGACTTCGGCAACCGCGCCCGTACCGAAATGGTCCGCCGGGTGCTGGCCCGGCTGCGCGACGGGGTCACCGACGAGGCCGCCGCCCGCGATCTGGCGATCTCGGTGCGTACGTACCGCCGCTATGTCACCGGGATCCTGGAGCTGCTGGAGGCCAACTCCCGTTTCCAGGCCGGGGTGCGCGCCACTGAGCTCGGCATCCTTGGAAATAGTTCCACATGATTATTTCGTTTTCCCCATCGACATTGTGATCCGGAGCGTGCTGGCGATAGGTTGCCTGCGGGCGTGCCGAGATCTGGCAACAGCCGGTAATGCAAGGGGATTTGGGGATGACCGAAGGGCACGGAAGGGGCGCGACCGCCACGGCGGGCGCGGACGGCGAGTCGGCTGCGGACGAGCCGCATTCACCCCGACCGGGACATGCGCGAAAGACCGGCGACGGCGGCGGAAATGGTGAGAAATCGCGGTCCGGGGCCGGCCGGAAAATGACCGGAGCGGCATCCGGGTCGGCACTCGTCAACCGGCGCGGAACGCTGTTCCGGAGCGTGCTGCCGCCGCTGGTATTCGGGCTGTCGCTGCTTGTCGTCTGGGACATCGTGACCCGGACCGGCGCCGTTGCGGAATTCTATCTTCCGGCTCCGCTGGACCTCGCGCGGCAATTCCTCGATGACGTCTTCCACGGCGATCTCGTCGACTACACCGAGGAGACGGTGTGGGAGGCGCTGGCGGGCAGTGGTATCGGCATCGGAGTGGCGCTGCCGCTCGGCTATCTGATCGCCCGCAGCGAGATCGCCGCGGCGGCCCTCCAGCCGTATGTGGCCGCCTCGCAGGCCATGCCCGCGGTGGCGCTCGCCCCCCTGCTGGCCCTGTGGATCGGGTACGGACTGCTGCCCATCGCGGTCCTGTGCGCGCTGCTGGTCTTCTTCCCCATCCTCGTCAACACCGTGCTGGGGCTGCGTTCGCTGGACCCCGATGTGATGGGGGCCGCGCGGGTGGACGGGGTGGGGTGGTGGGGGATGCTCTGGTACATCGAGCTTCCGCTCGCCCTGCCCAGCGTTCTCGCGGGGGTGCGCAACGGCCTCACGCTCTCGATCACCGGCGCGGTCGTCGGCGAATTCGTGATGGGCGGCGACGGCCTTGGGCAGCTGCTGTCGGTGCAGCGCCAGGAGGCCGACACCATCGGACTGTTCTCGACGCTCGTCATGCTCGGCCTTCTCGCCGCCGTCTCGTACGGAGTGGTCCGCCTGGTCGAGCGGCTCGTTCAGCGCGACTGACAACTTTCACCCAAGAGGAGAAGTACGTGCGTTTCGTGCAGACGTCCATGAGGCGTGCCCACAGACATCGGGTCACGGGCGCGGCCGCCCTCGCCTCGGTGGTGGTACTGGCCACTTTGACCTCATGTGCCGAGGAGCCGAAGAACGCGGGGGCCAAGGGCGGCGCAAGCATCACGGTGGGGCTGACCTACACCCCCAACATCCAGTTCTCGCCGTTCTATGTGGCCGCCGAAAAGGGCTACTACAAGGACGCCGGACTCAATGTGACACTGCGCCACCACGGCGCGGCCGAAGATCTCTTCGGGGCTCTCACATCGGGCAAGGAAGATGTGATCTACGCGGGCGGCGACGAGATGCTTCAGGCGCGCGCCAAGAATGTGCCCGTCGTGGACATCGCCACCTTTTACCAGAAATACCCGGTGGGCCTGATCGTGCCCAAGGAATCGAAGATCCGGACCCCCGCCGACCTCAAGGGCCGGAAGATCGGTACCCCCGGTGCCTTCGGCGAGACCTATTTCGGTTTGCTGGCGCTCCTGAAGGAGGGCGGCCTTTCCACCAAGGACGCCAAGGTCCAGAACATCGGCTTCACCCAGCAGGCGGCCCTCACCGGAAACAAGGTCGAGGGGGTGATGGGCTATCTGAACAATGACGCCGTCTCGTTCAAGGAGGCGGGCAAGGAGGTCCGGTCGATAACCCTCAACTCGGGCTCTGCGGGGGACCAGTTGGTGGGTGTGGGCCTGGGCGCCAAGAAGAAGACGCTCGACAAGCGCGGTGATGACATCAAGAAGTTCGTCGACGCGTCCTTGCGCGGATTGCGCTATGCGATCGACCACCAGGACGAGGCCATCAAGCTCAGCGAGAAGTACGTACCGGGGCTGCGCGGCGAGAAGCAGCGGAACAACGCCCGCGCGGTGCTGAAGGCCACGGCGCCGCTGATGAAGAACGACCAGGGGGAGCTGGGCGCGATCGACCCGCAGACCTGGACCCGGATGGCCGACTTCATGTACGACCAGGGGCTCCTGGAGAAGAGCGTCACGCCTGAGGACGCCTACGACACGTCGTATCTGCCCAAGTCGTAGGTGCGCTGGTCGGCGGTCAGGCGTCCGTCGTCCGGCTGTGCAGCGCGGCGGCCACGGTGAACGCGGCCGCCGCGCCCAGTGCGAGGGCCAGCCAGCTGCCCGTGGCCGAGGCGTTGGCCACGACGAACAGTCCGATCGGTGGGCCGGAGGCGGTGCCCAGGTTCCAGGCCAGCGACGCCAGGGCGCTCGCCCGGCCCACCGCCTCCTCGCCCGACCAGCGCAGCAGCAGCGGATAGAAGGCGGAGGAGTACATCAGCTCGCCCGCCGCGAAGATCACCGCGAAGGCGAGCAGGAGCCCGTACCGCACGGCCGCCGGGGCCGCCTCCCCGGCCAGCGCCGCGCCCAGACCGCAGCCGAACGCCCCGGTCCACAGCACCGGACCGGCGGCCAGGCTCACGGTCTCCGGCAGCCGTTCCAGCCGGCGGCGGAGCAGCGGCTGAAGGGCGATCAGGGCGAAGGAGTTGGCCGCCACCACCGCGCTGACCCAGCCCAGGGTGACCGCCATACGGTCGTGCATCAGCAGCGGCACGGTCGCCTCGATCTGGGTGAAGCCGACGATCGCGAAGAGCGCCTGGGCCAGGATCAGCAGGGCCATCGGGCGGGCCCGCAGCAGGGTCCGATAGGTCGGCCCGGCCCCGGGCTTCTCTGCGGGCTTCTCCTCTCCCCGCCCCTTCCCGGCAGCATCGATATGCGGCTCCGCCGCGTGGTCCGCCGGACCGTGCCCAGGCCGGGCCCGGGGCCGTACGCCCAGTGTCACCGCGATCAGCGGCAGCGCCGCCAGCCCGTTGGCCAGGTACAGCCAGCGCAGCGCCCCCACCGGGGTGGCCGCGCCGTGCAGCGCGAGCCCGGCCGCGACCGAACCCAGTCCGATCCCGGCGTTGTTGACGATGTGCCGGATGGCGAAGGCCGAGCGGCGGCCGCTCTCGGGGACCGCGAGGTCCACGATGCCCACGATCGAGGCGTAGAAGAGCCCGAAGCCCGCCCCGACGCACACCCCGGAGGCGAGCACCAGCGCCACCGAACCGGCCGGTGCCAGCAGGGCGTACCCGACCGCGAGCGCCGCGCCGCCCAGTGCGCCCACCCGGTGCGGGCTGCCCCGGTCGGCCAGTGGCCCGCCGGCCAGGGCGGCGGCGAAGCTGGCCGCGGCCATCGCGATGAAGTAGCCGCCCGCCGCCCGGCCGCCGAGCCCCAGCAACTGGCTGATGTAGATCGAGGTGAACGGGAAGCACAGCCCGTTGCCCAGGCTGGAGAGCAGCAGCGCGCCCATGAGCAGGCCGAAGCGGCGCCCCAGGGGCGTACGGGGCGCCGTGGCGCGTATGGCCGTCACGAGGTGAGCGCGGCCCGCACCTTGAGCAGCTCCTCGACCCTGCGCAGGTCGTACGGGGCCGGGAGGGAGAGCACCACATGGACCGCCCCGGCCTCGGCGAACCCCTCGACCAGCGGCAGCTGGTCGGGGTTGACCATGACCGTACGGGCCACCGCGCCCGGGTCCCGGCCGACCCGTTCGCACCACTCGTCCAGCACGCCGCTCAGCTCGCGGAAGTCGGCGACCGGGTCCTCGGAGGCCCAGCCGTACCAGTTCCACCAGTCGGCCTCGCGGGCCACCAGCTCCAGGGTGCGCCGCCGCCCGGCGCCGCCGATCAGCAGCGGAAGCGGGCCCGCGGGGCCGGGGTTGAGCTTGGCCAGCCGCTCCTTGACGGCGGTGACGGACGCGGCGAAGGCGTCCATGCGCCCGGCCGGTCCGGGGAAGGGCAGCCCGTACTCGGTGTGCTCGGCCTCGAACCAGCCCGCGCCAAGACCCAGCACCAGCCGCCCGCCGCTGAGCTGGTCGACGGTGCGGGCCATGTCCGCCAGCAGATGCGGATTGCGGAACGCGGTGCAGCTCACCAGCGGCCCGATGGTGGCCCGCCGGGTCTCGACCGCCATCGCGGACAGCAGCGACCAGCACTCGTAGTGGCGCCCGGCGGGGTCGCCGGTGTGCGGCAGGAAGTGGTCCCAGGTCCACAGCGAGTCGACCCCGATGGCGTCGGCCTCCCGCCACGCGGTGCGCAGCTCGGCGATTCCGGTGTGCTGGGGGTGGAGTTGGACGCCTACGCGCAGGGACACGGAGGGGAATCCTTTCACTCGGCGATTCGGGTCTGGTGCCTCTGGCGCCGGTTCGCCCACGACGGGTGGGAGGGCGCCGCGGGCGGCTACGGAGTGACGACCACGCGGTAGACGGGCGTCTCCGCGGCCTGCTTGAGCGCCTTCTCGACCTCGTCCAGCGAGTAACGCGCCGTGACCAGCGTCTCCAGCCGCCCGGACAGCCGCCCGCCGCGCAGCAGTTCGGCGGCGGCCCGCCAGTCGTCCGGCTCATGGCTGAAGGAGCCGGTGACGGTCAGCTGGCGGCGGTGCACCTCATAGCCGGGGAGTTCGGCGGGCGGGCCGCCGGGGCCGCCGCCGTAGAGGACGATGGTGCCGCCGTCGGCGACCGCGGCGAGCGCCGAGGCGATGGCCTCCTTGGACGCGATGGTCACGAAGACCACGTCGGCGGGCGGCAGTTGGCCGACGTCCTCGGGGGTGACGGCCGCGTCGGCGCCCGCCGCCGCGATGGCGGCCAGCCGCTGCTCGTCCCGTTCGACCACCGCGACGCCACGGGCCTGGAGCTGCGCGGCGACGGCGAGGTGGAGATGGCCCATGTAGCCGGCGCCGATGACGGTGACCCGGTCCCCGGCGCGGAAGCCGCCGCGGCGCAGCGAGTGGACCACGCAGGCCAGCGGCTCGCCCATGGCGGCGACGGCGGGGTCGGCGTCGCCGACCGACCACACCCGGGAGGCGGGCAGGGCGATGTACTCGGCGAGCCCCGCGCCCATGGTGATCGCGCCGTCCTCCCGCTTGTGCCCCTGGAGCGCGACGCAGATGGCGGTCTGGCCGCGCCGGCAGCTGCGGCAGGCGCCGCAGCGCGGCAGTCCGTCGAGGGCGACGAGGGAGCCGACGGCGGGCATGTCCTCCAGCGCGGCGGCCTTGGCGCCGATCCGCTCGACCCAGCCGGAGATCTCATGTCCGGCGGCGGCGGGGTAGACGGTCATCCGCCCCGCGTAGAGATTGGCCTCCATGGTGCAGATACCGCAGGCCGCGATGCGTACCAGCACCTCGGAGTCACCGATGTCGGGGACAGGTATCTCTCTGGTCTCCACCTGGCCTGCCGCCGTGATGACAGCTGTACGCATGTGAACTGCCTTCCCCGTTTACGGATGTTGTGCCGGGAGGCTATTCCGGGGCGCCGGGGGTGGCAAGGAAGAACGATCACATGCTGGATCGCGCTCCGGAAGATGTCCTGCGGAAGCCCCACCAGATGATCAGGGCTCCGGCCGCGGCGGCGGCCGCGCCGACGACGGAGGCCACGTGCATGGCGTGGACGAACCCCTCGTCGGCGATGTCCGACAGCCGGGGCAGCCGCATCTTCGCGCCGAGCAGCCGGGTGGCCTCGGGCGACTCCGCGGCGCCGTCGGCGGCACCGGACGGCAGCCCGCTCAGCCGCGGGGTGACCCGGTCGCGGTAGACGCTGACCAGGACGGAGCCGAGGACCGCGACCCCGAGGACGCCGCCGATCTGCCGCAGCGAGTTGTTGACGGCGGAGCCCGCGCCGGTCCGGTCGGCGGGGAGGATCGCCATGATGGCCTCGGTGGTCGGGGCGACGGCCGCGCCCATGCCCAGCCCCTGGAGGACGAGGAAGACCCAGAACAGCGGCAGTCCGCTGTGCTCGTCGAGGAACACGTACGCCACGAAGCCGGTGGTGGCGATCAGCATGGCCGCGGTGACGACCGGGCGCACCCCGTAGGCCCGTACCAGCTTGGCCGAGAGCGGGGCACCCAGCAGTACGCCGAGGGCGACCGGGGCGATGGAGAGACCGCACTCCAGCGGGGTCTGGCCGTGGACGCCCTGGAGATAGAAGCTGGTGTAGTACATCGAGCCGTTGAGCCCGAAGAACGTGAGCATGACGGCGACGCTGGCGCCGGTGAAGCGGATGTCGCGGAAGAGCCGTACGTCGAAGCTGGGGTTGGCGACGCGCAGTTCGACGAGGACGAAGACCGCGACCAGCAGCACGCCCCCGGCCAGCGAGCCGACGATGGCCGGATCGGTCCAGTCGTTGCGGTGGCCGCCCTCGATGACGCCCCAGACGATGGCGAAGAGCCCGGCGGTGGAGAGCACCACGCCCAGCGGGTCGAACTTCTGCCGCACCCGGGTGACCACACCGGGCAGGAAGACGAACGATCCGGCCACGCACGCCACCACGATCGGCACGTTCACCAGGAAGACCGAACCCCACCAGAAGTGGTCGAGCAGCGCTCCACTGAGCATCGGCCCGGTGGCGATCGCGATTCCACTGGAACCCGACCAGATGGCGATGGCGGTGGCCCGGTGCCGCTCGTCGAAGACCTGGGCGATCAGGGCGAGGGTCGCGGGCATGATCAGGGCGCTGCCGATGCCCATCGCGCCGCGGGCCACGATGAGTTCGGTGGCCGAGCCGGAGTAGGCGGCCCAGGCGGAGGCCGCGCCGAAGAGCACCATGCCGGTGAGCAGTAAGCGGCGGTGGCCGTAGCGGTCGGCGAGCACCCCGCCGGTGAACAGCAGTACCGCGAAGACCAGGGTGTAGGAGCTGATGCTCCACTGGAGCTGATTGGGGCTGGCGCCGAGCCCCTCGGTGGGGTCGGCCAGGGTCTTGAGGGCGACGTTCAGCACGGTGTTGTCCAGCCACACCGCGAGTTGGGACAGGACGAGCACCGAAAGCGCGAGCCATTGGCGACCGGTGGGGGAGTGGGAAGGGCCGGCCTGGGTGGCATCGGTGGTCGCGGTGTTCTGTGCAGCCATGGGGGCGGCGCCTTTCGGGACCCAAGGCATGGTGGGGGGTCCGCGTCGTATGGCAAGGGATGGCGTGCTGGCTCTAGAGGAAGTTACCAATCCGCCGAGCGGAGGCGCAGCCCCTTGCCGACACGGGGAGGTGTCGTGGCCGGAACGCGAGGGTATTTCCCGGCGGGAAGTGTCCCATAAGGAACGATCTTCCTTGCCGTGTGCCAGGGGGCTCGTTACTGTTCCCGGAAAGGGAACGGGGGTGTCCTTTGAGCCATTTCGGAATTCAACCAAATGGGCGAGTGCCTATTGACGGATTTGACGGGGAGGTGGGCGCGGGAGGCGCGGTTCGAACGGAGCCGGACATGGGGTCGGACAACCTGGAGGAGACTCTGGGCGAGGCGTTACGCCTCCTGGAGTCCGCCGTGCACCACCACCGCCGCTCCGCGCTGGCCTCGGCGTCCGCCGAACTGCCGGTGGACGGGGAGGCCGTGGCCGGGTGGGTGGCGCGGCTGGTGCTGCGCGCCGAGCGGGATGTGATCTGGAGTCTGCCGGAGATCACGGGCGAGGACCACGCCCGGCTCGTCGGACAGACGCTCGCCCAACTGGCGGGCAAGGGGGTCAGGACCCGGATGCTGTGCCCGCCGGCGGTCATCCGGGGCGCGGCGTGGCAGCGTTCGGTGGGCACCGTGGCGCGCCTGGAGGTGCGCGTCTTCGAGGGGGTGCGGCAGGAGCTGGTGGTCGTGGACGGCGCGGCGGTCATCGCGCCCGACGCCTCGCCGGGTGAGCCCGGCGGCTCCCGCGCCTCGATGATCCAGAACTCGACCGTGGCCGATATGCTGCACCAGCTGCTGTGCGGCATGTGGGACACGGCCCAGCGCCCGATGCGTCCGCTGTCGTTCGAGGGCGGCGCGCGCGGCCGGGTGCTGCGCGAGGTGCTGACGCTGATGGCGGAGGGCTACAAGGACGACGCCGCGGCGCGCAAGCTCGGCCTTTCGGTGCGTACCTACCGTCGCTATGTGGCCGACATCATGCGGGACCTCCAGGTCGAATCGCGGTTCCAGGCCGGAGTGCGCGCCGTGCGCGCCGGGCTGATGGAGTCCGACCCCGAGTAGGGGCGGGCCGCGCGATCGGGGCGGCAGCCGGGTTGTTGGCGGTTTGAACGTTATTGGCACGCTTCTGTCCGCCGACGACCTGGCAGCTTCCTGTCGATTCCATCTTCTGACCGCGGGGTAACCGGCTGTCATGTGCAGCTTTATGACACGCCGACTAGTCGAACGCTGGTGTTCATCGGGCGCGTGACAGCTAGTGGACTCTGGGGTTGTCCCCTCCCGGACCGGCGCCTAGCGTCAGCGGAAGCTTCGTCGCTTTGCCCATGCCCGAAAATGGAGGTGCGCGGTAATGACCGCCATCGTCGAAGAGCGTCGTGAAACCATCAAGGAAATCGTCACCGATATTCTTGAGATCGACCCCGACGAGGTCACCGAGACCAGTCTCTTCAAAGAAGAGCATGACGCGGATTCACTGCGTGCCATTGAAATACTCGCGGCATTGGAGAAGACCTTCAACATTGTCATAGACCAATCCGAACTCAGCCGGATGGTAAACCTCCGGGGCGTCTATGAGGTTGTCTCCGACGCGGCGGGCTGGTGACCGCCGATCCTGGCGGACTCCTCGGAAGGCAGGGCGAAATGCGTGGTGAGCCGGGTCGTAGGGTCGTTGTCACCGGTCTCGGGGCGGTGTCCGGCATCGGCATCGGCGCGGCGGAATTCCTCGCCGGACTGCGCGCCGGGAAGAGCGCGGCGGGGCCCATCACCGCGTTCGACACGGAGGGCTTCGACCGTTCTACGGCGTGTGAGGTCAAGGATTTCGAGCCGGACCGGTGGATTCGAAATCTCGATGTGCGGACGCTGGGCCGGGCCAGCCGGTTCTCGGTCGCGGCGGCCCGTATGGCGGTGGCCGACGCCGGATTCCCCGAGCCGGAGAGCGCGTTGCGCGACATACCCTGTCTGATCTCCGTCGGCACGACCGACGGCGAGTCCAGGGACCTGGACCATCTGGTCGAGGAGGAAGTGGACCTGGGGCCCGAGCGGATGGATCCCACGGTCGCCCGGCGGGTGCCCGCCGGACGGCTGTCGAGCGCGATCGCCCAGGAGTTCGGCCTCACCCGCGCCGAGGCGGTCACCCTCCCCACCGCGTGCGCCGCCGGGAACTACGCGGTCGGGTATGGCTACGACGCCATCCGCGGCGGGGACGTGGACGTGGCGCTGTGCGGCGGGGCCGACGCCCTGTGCCGCAAGACCTTCACCGGCTTCTACCGCCTGGGCACCATCGCCCCGGAGCGCTGTCAGCCCTTCGACAAGGACCGCAAGGGCATCCTGACCGGCGAGGGCGCGGGCATCCTGGTGCTGGAGAGCCTGGAGTCGGCGCTGGCCCGCGGCGCCCGTATCTACGCCGAGGTGCTCGGCTACGGCCTCAACTGCGACGCGGACCACCCCGTGGCCCCCAACCAGGACAGCGTGGTCCGCTGTATGCGGCTCGCCCTGGAGAACGCCCGTGTCAAGCCGGACGAGGTCGACTTCATCTCCGCGCACGGCACCGGCACCAAGGCCAACGACACCACCGAGGCCCGCGCCATCCGCCAGGTCTTCGGGGACACCGCCCCGCCGCGCACGGTCTCCATCAAGTCGATGATCGGCCACTCCATGGGCGCCGCCGGGGCCTTGGCGTCGATCGCCTGCTCCCTCGCGCTCACCGAGGGCTTCATCCCGCCGACCATCAACCATGAGCACACCGACCCCGAGTGCGGTCTGGACTGTGTGCCCAACCAGGCCGTGACGGCGGACCTGAAGGTGGTCCAGAACAACGGGCTGGCCTTCGGCGGCAACAACGCCGTCGTCATCTTCGGCAAGGCCCGAGCGGACTGGTCATGAGCCAGCTGGTGACGGGCGCGGGCGCGGTGGCGAGCGTGGGCGAGGGCGTCGACGAGGTCTTCCGGGCCCTGTGCGCGGGCACCAGCGGACTCGGTGAACTGCGCGGCTTCGACCGGGAGCGGTACCGCACCCGCCACGCCTACGAGATCGACGACCGCCCCGCGCCCGGCACCGACCTCCCCGGCCGCGCCACCGACTGGCTGCTGCGCGCGGTCGGCGAGGCCACGGCCCAGGCGGGGCTCGGCGAGGACCTGAGCGAGGTGCCCGTCCTCATCGGCACCGGGCTGCGGGAGCTGCGCTCGGCCGAGCTCGCCTGGCGCGACGGCACCCCCTTCGACATCGACCGGCTGCACTTCGGCACCGCGCTGCGGACACGTTTCGGCGCGGTCCGCACCCACACGTTCTCGGGGGCCTGCTCGGCCTCCCTCTACGCGCTCGCACTCGCCGCCGACCTGCTGGCCTCGGGGGCCGAGGACACCGTCGTGGTGGCCGGGGTCGACACCCTCACCGAGTCGATGTACGGGCTGCTGGACCGCGTCAACGGCGAACCCCCCGACCGCGTCCGGCCGTTCGACCGGGACCGCCGCGGGGTGCTGATGGGCGACGGCGCGGCCGCCGTGGTGCTGCGCCGGGAGGAGCCCGGCGCGGAGACCCGCGCGCTCGGCCGGGTGCGCGCCGTCAGCATGAACTGCGACGCGAACCATGTGACCGCCCCCGACCCCCGGGGCATCGCGCGGGCGGTGCACGAGGCGCAGTGGCGGGCGGGCGTCAAGCCGGGCGACATCGACCTGGTGCTGCTGCACGGGACCGGCACCCAGCTGAACGACGCCGCCGAGGCGACCGCCATCGCCGAGGTCTTCGGCCGCGAGGTCGGCGGGCCCCTGATGACCGCCATAAAGTGCATGACCGGCCACACCTCGGGCGGCTCCGGGCTGCTCAGCCTGATCGTCGCGCTGGAGTCCATGGCTTCTGGCCGGGTGCCGCCCACCCTGGGCCTGGTCGAACCGCTGCCCGAGGCCGAGGCGTTCCGCTTCGTCCGGGAGGAGGCGCGGGAGGGCGGGGATCTGCGGGTCGCGCAGATCGACGCGTTCGGCTTCGGCGGGGTCAACGCGGTCGCCATCGTCGAGAGGGCCGGCCGAGCCGAGAGGGTCGGCCGATGACGCATGGCCCCGGCGAAGTCGTCGTCACCGGCGTGGGCCTGGCCGTCCCCGGTGCCGACACCCCCGAGGCGCTGCTGCGCCGCACCGCCTGCCCCGTCACCGGGCCCGCCCCCGAACCGTTCGACACCGCCGCCCGGATCGGCCGCCGGGGCCACCGCTACAAGGACCGGGCCACCCGGCTGGCGCTGTGCGCCGCGCTGGAGGCACTGCGGAACGCCGAGCTGATCCCCTCCGACGGCGAGGAGGTGACCGTGCCCGGCGACAGCGTCGGCGTGGTCGCCAGCTCCAACCTGGGCAACCTCGACACCGCCTGCCTCACCGCAGCCGCCATCGCCGAGCGGTCGGCCGTGGACCTCAGCCCCATGAGCCTGCCGAACGCCTCCAGCAATGTGATCGCCTCCTGGGTGGCCATCCGCCACGGGCTGCGCGGCCCCAATCTGATGCTGTGCAACGGGGCGACCTCCGGTCTGGACGCCGTGCACTGGGGCGCCACGCTGGTCGCCGCAGGCCGGGTCCGGCGCGCGGTGGTGATCGGCGTGGAGACGCACAACGCCGTGGTGGAGGATCTGCTCGGCCGGTCCGCGGGGGAGCTGCTGGACGGCGCCGCCGCCGTCGTCGTCGAGGGCGCGCGCTGGGCCGAGGCCCGGGGGGCGCGGGCCGTCGCCGCACTCGGGCCGTACGAACGGCGGGCCGGGCTCAGCGGCTGTGTGGAGGCCCTGCTGCCCGACGGTGCCGCCCCCGGCGTCTGGTTCACCCCCGAGCGTTACGCCGAGGGGCCCGCCGGGGCCGTACCGGCGCCGGGGGGCGTACCCGTGCCGGGGGGCGTGCCGGTGCCGGAGGGCGTGCCGGTGCCGGGGGGCGTGCCGCGCTACGACGTCACCAGTGCGGTGGGCCGGGCCTCCGGGGCCCTCGGGGTGCTCCAGTGCGCGGCGGCCGTCGGCTGGCTGGCCCGCGCCGGGGCCGGGGCCGGGGCCAGGGCCGGGGTCAGCGCGGAAGCGGGAGCCGGGAGCGTCATCGAGGCCGCCGGTCCCGGTCCCGGGGCCGCGCCGGACCCGGTGCCCGCGTCCCGTCAGGCGCTGATCACCAGCGGGGACGACACCGCGGACGCCGTGGCCGGACTGCTGCTGCGCCCCACGCCCGACCGGTGCGATTCGCACCCCGCACGTGCCCCCCTTATCTCCATGGAGTGTTCCCGATGACCGCCGTCGCCCCGCCGATGTCGACCAAAGCCCTGCTGACGGATGTCACCACCGTCCGGCTGCGCCCGCGCTACGAGGGGTCGAACATCTGCACCTGGATCGGCTTCAAACACGTCAACTACCTCGTCGAGGAAGCCGTGCTGGTGCACTTCGCGGACTCCGGGGCGCCCGCCCGGCGGCTGTACGAGGAGCACGGTCTCGGGCTGGACGTCGTCGCCCTGGAGACCCGCATCCTGCACGCCTTCCACATGGACGACGTGGCTGAGGCCGAGGTGGTGCCGGACACCGAGGACGACGACCGCACCCTCGGCTTCCGGGTGACCCTCCGGGTGGAGCGCGACGGCTCGGTCCTCAAGGCCGTGGCCGCCAAGGTGCGGGTCTCGCTGCGCGCCGACACCTATCTGCCGGAGCTGGGTGAACCCCCGGCCGAGTTCGCGCCCTTCGTGGTGGACCGGCTGGGGGCCGAGGCGCGCCCGGACGAGCTGGCGCCGATCCGGGTGCGGATGCCGGACGGGGACGAGGCCGCCGTCCTGGCGTCGCTGACCGCGGGCCGCAACGCCTACGCCTGGAAGTGGAACATCCCCTACCCCTACTGCCACTTCACCGAGCGGCTCCAGATGTCCGGCTATCTGCGGCTGTTGGAGGAGGCCAAGGACCGCTTCGTCCTCGACCGCGGCATCTCCATCAAGACGCTGCTGGACGACCGCAGATGGATACCGGTCGTCCCCCAGTCCTCGGTGCGCGTCCTCGACGAGGCGGTGATGGAGGAGGACCTCTACACCGTCTACACGGTCGAGGAGATCTTCAAGGACCTCACCTACACCGCCCGGATGGACTGCTTCGTGGTCCGCGACGGCGCGCTCACCCTCACCGCCACCGGCCGGATCACCCACGGCTACGCGGTGATCGACAACCGCAGCGACTGGCGGCTGGTCTCCTTCGACCGGCGGGTGCTGGACGCGCTCGGCGGAGAGCAGAGCGGCACCTGATGGACGACGTACTGGTCACCGGCCTCGGCGCGCTGTCCCCGCTGGGCGCGGGCACGGACGCCTTCTGGCGCGGGATGCACAAGGCGGACACCGCGCCGTCGCGGGTCCCCGATCCGCTCGCCCATATGGACCATCCGCTGATGTACCTGGTGCCGGAGGCCGACATCCCGGACGGCCCGGAGGAGCAGGACGGGCTGCCGCTGGGGCGAGGCTCGCGGTTCGCGCTCGCGGCGGCGCGCGAGGCGGTCGCCGACGCGGGGCTGGCCGCGCTGCCGGGGCCGGGCGAGAGGCCGGAGGCCGAGGGCCTCGATCCGCGCCGGGTGGCCGTCGCCCTCAGCACCGGTATGGGCGACACGGATCTGCACGAGGGCTGGTGGTCCGGCGCGGCCCCCGCGTCCGGCCGCTGGGCGCCCCCCTTCCCGCTGGCCTCGGTGGTCGGCGGGTGGTTCGGCGCCCAGGGCGTCAACACCTGCGTCAGCAACGCGTGCGCCGCCAGCGGTTACGCGCTCTCGGTGGGCGCCGATCTGATCCGCGCGGGCGAGGCCGACGTGGTCATCGCGGGTGGCGCCGAGGCGTACTCCCGGGTCGCCCTCGCCTGCTTCAACCGGCTGGGCGCCATCGACCCCGAGCGCTGCCGCCCGTTCGCCGCCGAACGGCGGGGCACCGTCTTCGGCGAGGGTGCCGCCGTGCTCGTCCTGGAGTCCGCCACGCACGCCCGCGCGCGCGGCGCGCGCACCGTCTACGGCCGTCTGGCGGGCGCCGGCTGGAGCTGCGACGCCTACCACGCGACCGCGCCCGAGCCCTCCGGTGAGCAGATCGAGCGCGCGATGCGCGAGGCGCTCCGGGAGGCGGGGGCCGGAGCCGGGGCGGAGCCCGGGGCCGGATCCGGCCCTGGTTCCGGCGGGCTGGGGTTCGTGATCCCGCACGGCACCGGCACCGAGCTCAACGACGTTGTGGAGAGCCGGGTGCTGGACGCGCTGACCCCCCGTACGCCCCTCTACAGCGTCAAGGCGCTCATCGGGCACACCGGCGGCGCGGCGGGCGCCTTCGCCGCGCTGGCCGCCAGCCTGGTGCTGCACCACAGGACGCTGCCGCCGAACGTGCCGGTCGGCGAGCGGGACCCGGAGTGCGCGGTCTCGCTGCCGTCCGGCTCCGCGCCCATGACCGGGGCGTACGGGCTGGTCAACGCCTACGCCTTCGGGGGCAACAACATCTCGCTCGTCTTCGGGGAGGCCGCCGCGTGAACGACGAACCGGCCGTCGGCCTGGTGGTGACGGGCATCGGCACCGTGGGCGCGGACGGCTTCGACTTCCGTACGGCGCTCGGCAGGCACGGCTACAAGTACCTGCCCGCCGCCTCCCAGTACTTCCTCGCCGCGGCCAAGCGCGCGCTGGCCCAGGCGGGCCCGGACGCCCTGGCGGCGGTCGGGCCCGAGGAGCGGGGCGCCGCGGTGGGCACCAACAGCGCGGCGCTCGCCCTGCACCACACGATGGACGGTACGGTCACGGCCACCGGGGCGGGCGATCTGTCCCCGGTCACCGCGCCCTACTTCTCCATCAACCTCTTCGGCAGCCGACTGGCCACCGAACACGACCTCAAGGGCTTCAACCTCACCTTCACCAGTCCCCGGGTCGCGGGCCTCGAGGCGCTCCAGACCGGCCAGCGCGCCCTCGCCACCGGCCGGGCCCGGCGGCTGCTGGCCGGGGCCACCGAGGAGGCCCTGCCCGAGGGCGAGCCGGGCGCGGACACCTCGGAGGCCGGGGCCGTCGCGCTGGTGCTCGAGCCCGAACCGGCCGCCCGCGGCCGGGGGGTGGCGGCGCTGGGCCGGGTGGGCGTCCGCTCGTTCTTCCTGCCGCCGAAGGTGGCCGCCTCCGCCGAGGGGGCCGAGCGGGCCGCGGCGCTGCTGCGGGACGCGCTGGACGCCCTCGGCCACCGGCCGGACCGGCCCCTGGCCGTCACCGCCGTCCTCGACGGCTCCCCGGTCGGCGCGGCCATGGCGGCGGCGCTGGACGAGCAGGCGCAGGGTGGGCGGGCGCTGGGCGGACAGGCGCTGGGCGGACGGGCCCTGGCGGGGAAGTCCGAGCGGGTCGCGGCGGGCGCGGGCGCCCTGGAGCCGGTGGCACGCGTGGCCGCCGCCCTCGGCGCACCGGACGGCCACCCCCACGCCGTGGTCACGGCGGCGGCCGAGGGGAACGCCGCCGTCTGCCTGGTGACCCCGGGTGCCCGGCTGAACGCACGCGCCGGGACCGAAGCGAGCGCCATACAGGACGCACCCGCCGGAAGCGAGCAGCCCATGAACGGACGACGGAGGGCGAGCGACCGATGATCACCCGACTCGAAGGTTCCTGGTGCCTGGTCCTGGGCGCCTCCAGCGGTATGGGCCTGGCCATCGCCCATGAACTGGCCCGCGAGGGCGTCCACATCCTCGGCGTCCACTTCGACACCACCGACGGCCAGGAGAAGGCCGCCGTCGCCCGGGAGGAGATGCGCGGCCACGGCGTCGAGGCCCACTTCTTCAACGCCAACGCCGCCTCCGCCCGCACCCGCGAGGAGCTGCTGCCCCGGTTCGAGGAGCTGACCGGCGGCACGGGCATCCGGATCGTGGTGCACTCGCTCGCCTTTGGCACCCTGCTGCCGTACGTCGGCGCCGAGGGCGAGGACAGCCTGACCGCCCGCCAGATGAACATGACGCTCGATGTGATGGCCCACTCGCTCGTCTACTGGACCCAGGACCTGTTCACCGCCGGGCTGCTGCGCCAGGGCGCCAAGGTGTACGCGATGACCAGCGCCGGGGGCGCCAGGGTGATGCCCCACTACGGCGCCGTCTCCGCCGCCAAGGCCGCCCTGGAGTCCCATGTGCGCCAGCTCGCCCTGGAGCTCGCGCCCTCCGGCATCGCCGTCAACGCGCTGCGCGCCGGAGTCACCCCGACCCCGTCCATGGAGCGCATCCCCGGCAGCGACCGGCTCGCCGCGTACGCCCGGGACCTCAATCCGCACCGGCGGCTGACCCGGCCCGAGGATGTCGCCGAGGCGGTCTCGCTGCTCTCGCGCACCGACTCCTCCTGGATCACCGGCAATGTGATCGGCGTGGACGGCGGTGAGCTGCTGACATGACGGCCCATCTGCTGATCGAGAGCGGCGGGCCGCAGACCGGACCCGCCTGTGAGCGGTTCCTCGGCGATGCCGCGCGGCTGGCCAGGGACGGCCACCAGGTGGTGCTGTTCCTCGTGGAGAACGGCGTGACCGCCGCCGTCCCCGGCACCGCGCCGGGCATCGAGACGTTCCTGAGCGACGGCGGCGAGCTGTGGGTGGACACCTTCTCCGCCGCCCAGCGCGCCCTGCCCGCCGCCGATCTGACGCCCCGGGCGCGGCTGGTGGAGATGGACGACGTGGCCGCCAAACTGCTGGAGCCGCGGATCAGGGCGGTGTGGCACTGATGCCCAGGCCCGTCCCCCGTACCGATGTGCTGCTCAACCTCTTCGGCGCGCCCCACCAGACCGACCTGGTCACCTCGGCGCTGCGGCTGGCGGCCGCGCTGCTCGCCCGGGGCGCCCGGGTGCAGATCTGGACCTGCGGCGACGCCACCCGGCTGACCGGCGCCGCCCTCGGCGACACGAAACCGCGCGACTACACCGACCTGGGGCGCGAGCACCCCTCCACCGCCCGGGTCGTCCGCGAGCTGATCGAGGACCACCCCGACCGGCTGTACTGGTACGTGTGCCGCTTCTGCGCCGAGGAGCGCGGCGCCGCCGAGCAGATCCCGCAGGTGCGCAAGCGGGCGCCGTTCGTCTTCGCCGAGCATGTGAACGCGGCGGACAAGAGCCTGCTCATGGGGGTGTGCTGAGCCATGGGCGACCAGGCGCGCTGGCTGCTGATCGTGGAGAAGGCGTACCGGGGCTCGATCGAGACCCAGTACGCCGACGTGCTGTACTGCGTGCCCGATCTGCACCGGCAGAGCGGCGGCTGCGATCTGGCGCTGCGCGGCCCCGCCGCCGGTTACGCCCTCGACACCGGCTCCCGGCCCGCGCTGCGGCTCGGCGGCCGCACCCTGGACACCCTGCCCCATCCGCCCACCTCCGTGGCGAGGCTGCTGGCCGCCGGGGTGACCGTGCTGGTCGAGGAGGACGGTCTGGCCGCGCTCGGCCGCACCGCCGCGGAGCGGCTGCTGCCCGGCGTACGCGTCATCGGGGGCGACGACCTCGCGGCCCGCTGGCCCTCCTACGAACAGGTGTGGTTCCTGTGACCCGCCGCTCCCACGGCCCCTTGGCCCCAACCGAAGGAGTACCCGTACCCATGGTCAACGCCCCCTCCGGGGCAGCCCCGGTCATCTCGGCCTGGACCGCCGTATCGCCCCTGGGACTGCGCGGGTCCGACTTCACCGCGGCCCTGCGGTCCGGCCGCTCTGCCGCCCGGCCGCTGGACCCCGAGGAGTGGTCGGCGCCGTTCCACGAGGCGAGCCTCGTGCCCGACTTCCACATCCGGCAGATCCTCGGCCGCAAGGGCACCCGCTCCATGGACCGGGCCACCGGCCTCGCCGTCACCGCCATACGCCAGCTGCTCACCGGGGAGCGGGAGTACGGCGAGGGCGAGCGGCTGCCGGGGGTGGGCGAGGAGACCGGCCTCGCGCTCGGCACCAGCACCGGCTCCGCCCAGAGCATCATGGACTTCACCCGGGACTCGCTGGTGGGCGAGAAGCCCTTCTACGTGGACCCGGCCCGGTTCCCCAACACCGTGATGAACTGCGCGGCCGGTCAGTCCGCCATCTGGCACGGGCTCAGGGGCCCCAACACCACCATCGCGGGCGGCCGCGCCACCGGGCTGCTCGCCCTGCGGTACGCGGTGCGGCTCCAGCGCGCCGGACGGGCCAGGGCCGTGCTGTGCGGGGCGGTCGAGGAGTTCTCCTCGGCCCGCGCCTGGCTGGAGTGGCACGCCCGCGCGGACGAGAACAGCGCCGCCGTGCTCGGCGAGGGCGCGGCCGTATGGCTGCTGGAGCCCGACGCCTCGGCGTGCGAGCACGGCCGTGCGGGGCTGGCCGAGGTGGTGGGCCTGGAGTTCGGCTGCGCCGCGGACGCGAAGGCCGCCCGTACGGTGCTCGCCGAGACGATCGGCCGGCTGCTGGACCGCACCGGGGTGGCCCCAGGCGAGCTGAGCGCCGTCGCCGACTCCGGCGCCCCCGGCGCCGAGGGGGAGGCCGAGCTCGCCGCGCTCGCCGACGCCCTCGGCGGCAAGGAGCCGCCGCGGATCACGGCCGCCGACACCATTGGGGACACCTGCGCCGCCGCGGCGGCCTTCCAGATCGCCGCCGTGCTCGCGATGGCCGAGCGCAAGGAGATCCCCTCCGGCGGAACTGCCCTGGTCACCACAGTGGACCGGGACGGTGTGGTCGGCGCGGCCCTGCTGCGGATCCGGTGACGGGCCGCCGCCCCCTGAACTGAAGGAGCTGGTTGAGATGACGGACCGAGAGACGATGGCCAGGCCCCCCGCGGCCCCCGGTGGCGACGAGGCGCCCCGTACGGCGCTGGTCTTCCCCGGGCAGGGCGCCCAGAAGGCGGGCATGGGCGAGGCGTGGCGGGACACCGCGTCCTGGGCGCTGGTGGCGGAGATCTCCGAGTACACCGGTATCGACGTCGAGGAACTCCTGCTGAAGGCCGACGACGAGACGCTGCGCCGCACCGACCTCGCCCAGATCGCCGTCTTCACCGTCGAGGTGCTCGCCCACCGCGAGGCGGAGGCCGCCGGGCTGCTGGGCGGCGTGGTGGCCTGCGCCGGGCACAGCCTGGGCGAGTACACCGCGCTGCACGCCGCCGGGGCCGTGCCGCTCGCCGACACCGCCCGCCTCGTGGCCGCCCGCGGCCGGACCATGCGCGCGTGCGCCGAGCGGTCGCCCGGCACCATGGCCGCCGTGGTGCGGCTCGGCCCGGAGACCGTGGAGGCGCTGGTCGGCCAGGTCCAGGAGGACGGCGGCCAGGTCTGGATCGCCAATGTGAACGCGCCCGGCGCCATCGTGCTCTCGGGCACCGCCGAGGCCGTGGACCGGCTCGCCGAACTGGCCGTGGAGAGCGAGGGCAAGGTGATCCGGCTCGCCGTCGGCGGCGCCTTCCACAGCCCGCTGATGGCCGCGGCCGCCGATGAACTGCGCGCGGCCCTGGCCGCCGTGGACTTCGCCCCCGAGCACACCCCGGTCGTCGCCAATGTGGACGCCCGCCCGTACGCGAGCGGCGAGCGCTGGCGGGACCTGGAACTGACCCAGCTCACCAGCCCGGTGCGCTGGGAGGAGAGCGTCCGCACGCTCTCCGGCGAGCTGGGCTGCGCCCGGTTCGTGGAGCTGGGCCCCGGGCGCCAGCTGACCGGCATGATCCGCCGGATCGCGGACGGCGCGCTCACCGTCCCGGTCGAGTCGGCCGCCGCCCTCGCCAAGCTCACCACCCCCGAACCCTGAGCCCCGAACCCTGAGCCCCGCGCTCCGACAGCGGAAAGGAGACCCCCGCATGGCCGACGCCACCGCCGCCCTGGACATGGACGAGCTGCGCACCTTCGTCGCGGATGTGCTCGACGTGGACGAGGAGGACGTCACCGACGACGCCGACTTCGTCAAGACCCTCGGCGTGGACTCCCTGATGGCCCTCGAGGTCATGGTCGTCCTGGAGAAGAAGTACTCGGTGAAGCTGGAGGAGCGGGAGATGAAGGACATCACCACGCTCCGGAAGGTGCACGACCTGCTCGCCTCGAAGATGGGGAAGTGAGATGACGACGGCGGCGTGCGGGCCGGTGGACGGCGCCGTGGAGGTCGTGGACCCTGGCCTCCCCGGTGAGCGGCCCGCCCGGTGCGTGGCCGTGGTCGGCGCGTCGGAGAAGGTGTTCGCCGGGCACTTCCCGGGGTTCGCCATCTTCCCCGGGGTGTGTGTCGTGGAGTACGTCCAGCGCGGCGCCCTCGCCACCATGCCGGAGCGCGAACCGGGCGGGCGCTGGGTCCTGGCGGCCGTCGAGTCCTCCCGCTTCCTCAGCCCGGTCTACCCCGGTGACGAGCTGACCAGCGAATACGTCTGGTCGCGCAAGGACGGTGGCTGGCGCTGCCGGGCCTCGGCGGCCACCGGGCGCGGGCCCGCCGCGCAGATAAGGCTGCGCTTCGAGAACCGGGACGTCCCGGGCGCGGCGGCCGGGGCGGGGGAGCGGAGCGACCAGGACCGAGGAGCGGACGCCGGATGATCACCGTCGACGAGATCAAGCGGATGCTGCCGCACCGCTACCCCATGCTGCTGGTCGACCGGGTCACCGAGCTGGTGCCGGGCGAGCGGGCGAGCGGGCTGAAGGCGGTCACCTGCAATGAGCCCTGGTACGAGGGGATGCCGGACACCGCGACCGAGGAGGACTACCACTATCCGTGGACGGTGCTCATCGAGTCCTGGTGCCATGTGGCCGGGGTGCTGGTCACCTGGGACCGGCCCAACCCCGATGTGCGCTCGGGCAAGGCGATGCTGCTGGGCGGCATCTCGGACGCGGAGTTCCACCGGCCGGTGGTGCCCGGCGATGTGGTGGAGCATCATGTGCGGCTGGCCCGCCAGGTCGGCGAGACCTACGTCTTCGAGGGCGAGAGCCTGGTCGGCAAGGAGACCGCCCTCACCATAGGGCGGCTGACGATGACCATGCGCCCGGCCTCCGACCTGGCCGCCCCGCCCGTGCCCGACCCGCCCGTGCCCGACCCGCTCTGACTGCACACCACCCCCGGGAGAAGGGCCTCACCGTATGTCCGACCGAATATCCGACGACACGGGCCGCGCATCCGGTGACGAGGCGCTGACGCCTGCCGAGAAGCCGGCGTCTGCCGAGAAGCCGGCGCCGCGCGTCGCGCTGGTCTCCGGCGGCTCCCGCGGTATAGGCCGGGCCACCGTGCTCCGGCTGGCCCGGGACGGTTTCGACGTGGCGTTCTGCCATCGCTCCAGCCCCGACGCCGCCCGTGAACTGGAGGAGGAGGCGGCGCGGCTCGGCGGCGGGCGGGTGCTCGGCAGACAGACGGACGTCCGCGACGCCGACGCGGTGCGCGAACTGGTCGCCTTCACCGAGGAGTCGCTCGGCCCGGTCGAGGTCGCGGTCACCTCCGCCGGGGTCACCCGGGACAATCCGCTGCTGCTGATGACGGACGAGGAGTGGCGCGGCGTCCTGGAGGTCAATCTGGACGGCACCTATCACCTGTGCCGTTCCGTGGTGTTCGGAATGATGAAACGCAAGTCCGGATGCGTCATCAACATCTCGTCCGTGGCCGGTGTCCACGGCAATGCGACCCAGAGCAATTACGCGGCCTCCAAGGCGGGGATCATCGGCTTCACCAAGTCGCTCGCCAAGGAGGTCGGCCGGTACGGCATTCGAGCCAATGTGGTGGCACCCGGCTTCGTCGAGACCGATATGACGGCCGGGCTCTCCGACCGGATGCGCGAGGAGGCGGAGCGGAGCGTCCCGCTGCGCCGCTTCGGCCGTCCGGAGGAGGTCGCCGACATGGTCGCGTACCTGGTCGGAGCGGAGTATGTGACCGGCGCGGTGTTCCAGGTGGACGGCGGCCTCGTCCTCTGACGACGGACGAGCGAGGGGGTACGGAAGTGGCAGCCAAGCGCAGCAAAGTACCGCGGTTCTATTTCAATTTCCGCAGTCCGTACAGCTGGATCGCCTACCGTGATCTGATGGACCGCTATCCGGATGTCGCACAGGTGGTGGAATGGCACCTGTGGTGGGAGCCGGACGCGGACGGGGAGCGCCGTATGGCCGAACTCGGCCATCACTTCCCCTATTCGCCGATGTCCCGGGAGAAACATCTCTATATCCTCCAGGATGTGCGCCGGCTGACGACCGACCGCGGCCTCGCGGTCAGCTGGCCGGTGGACCACGACCCGGTCTGGGAGGTGCCGCATCTGCCGTACTTCCTCGCGCTCGACGCGGGGCTCGGCCCCGCCTGGATCGAGCGCGTCTACCGGGCGCGCTGGCAGGAGGGCCGCGACATCTGCGACCGTACGACCATCGCGGAGATCGCAGGTGAGCTGGGGCTGCCGGCCGAACGGGCGGCGGCGGCCGCCGATGACGAGGAGCTGCGCGGTGGCCGGGGGCTCCGGGCCCTGCTCGCGGTCAGCGACGCCGGGGCGTTCGGCGTGCCGTTCTTCACCCATGGCTATGACAAGTTCTGGGGCGTGGACCGGCTGGCGGCCTTCGTCGCCTCGGTCCGCTCGGGGTCGGGGTCCGGGTCGGGGTCGGGGTCGGGGGCCGAGTCGGGGTCCGGGGCCCGGTCCCGGGACACGCCCCTCGCCGGGGCGCCGGACGCGGGCTTCGCCGAGTTCTCGGACGCGGACTTCGCCGCCGCCCGGTCGGCCGATCCGGGCCATGCCGGAGGCTGTGGCTGACTCTTCGGCCGCCCGCTCGTTCACACGTTGTCGCCCGACCGCCCGCCCGTTCCGACCGTCCAGCCCCCGCCCGTCCAGCAGCCCGTCCCGACCGAGACGAGAACGCCCTGACCGCCGACGGACACTCCCCCTCCTGGAGGACGCAGATGCCCGAGCCACGCCAGACGTCGGTGCGGCCTCCTTCCCTGGGAGCCCGCGCCCTCTCGGTCGCGGCCCTGCCGATCGCCCCGCTGTTCGGGGTCTCGCTGGCGTATCTGGCCTTCCATCCGCGGCGCCGGGAACAGCGGGCGCACCCCCGGGACCACGGGCTGCCCTGCACCGAGCTGAAGATCCCCTTCGCGGCGCGGAAACACCTCGACGCCTGGCTGTGCCCGGGGTCCCCCGAGAAGGTGGTGGTGCTCGGGCACAGCATGGCGACGGCGAAGGACCACAGCCTCCGCCACGCCAAGTTCCTGCACGACGCCGGGTACACGGTCTGTCTGTTCGACCACCGCAACCACGGGGCCAGCAGCGACGACCGGGCGCTGTTCGGGCTCGGCGACCGGTTCGCGAGCGATGTCACCGCCGTGGTGTCCCATCTGCGCGGTCGGCGCGGGTACGGAGGGGCGCGGATAGCCTTCTATGGCTTCTCGTTCTCGTGCTTCTCGTCCATGTGGGCGCTGACGCACGACGGATTCGAACTTGACGCGCTGGTGTGCGACAGCGGGCCGGGGCACGATGTCCCACCGCTGCTGCGCAAGTTCCTGGAGGCGGAGGCGCTGCCGCTGCCCGCCGTGCTGAAGGGCGAACCGGCCCGTTCGGTGGTGGCGCGGACGCTGTGCGCCGTGGGACCGGCCATGCTCCGGGCCCAGTGGCCACCGCCCGCGACGGGCAAGTTCGCCAAGATCCCCCTGTTGTTCATGTCGGGCGAGCACGATGCGATCGTGCCGCCCTCCTCGGTGGACGCGCTGGCCGAGCGCTATGCCCAAGCCGAGACGCACGTCCTGCCGGGAGCCGAGCATCTGCTCGGGCTGGAGACCGATCCTGAAGGCTACGCGAGCGTGGTGCTGGATTTCCTCGAGCGGGCCCTGGGGTAGCCACCTTGACCGTCCTCGACGGGACGGAACTTTTCGGAAGAGGGAAGAGAGAGCATGCAAAAGGTGCTCATCGCCAACCGTGGCGAGATCGCTGTCCGTGTTGCCCGTGCCTGCCGGGATGCCGGGATCGCGAGCGTAGCCGTATACGCCGATCCGGACCGGGACGCTGTGCATGTGCGCGCGGCCGACGAGGCCTATGCGCTGGGTGGTGACACCCCGGCGGCCAGCTATCTCGACCAGGCCAAGGTCCTGGCCGCGGCCGCCGAGTCCGGCGCCGACGCCGTCCACCCCGGCTACGGATTCCTCTCCGAGAACGCCGACTTCGCCCAGGCCGTCCTGGACGCCGGCCTGACCTGGATCGGCCCCCCGCCGCACGCCATCCGCGACCTGGGCGACAAGGTGGCGGCGAGGCACATCGCCCAGCGCGCGGGTGCCCCGCTGGTCGCCGGGACCCCCGACCCCGTCTCCGGGGCGGAGGAGGTCGTGGCCTTCGCCGAGGAGCACGGTCTCCCGATCGCCATCAAGGCCGCCTTCGGCGGTGGCGGCCGCGGTCTGAAGGTCGCCCGCACGATGGAAGAGGTCCCCGAGCTCTACGACTCCGCCGTCCGCGAGGCCGTGGCCGCCTTCGGACGCGGCGAATGCTTCGTCGAGCGCTACCTCGACAAGCCCCGGCACGTGGAGACCCAGTGCCTGGCCGACACCCACGGCAACGTGGTCGTCGTCTCCACCCGCGACTGCTCCCTCCAGCGCCGCCACCAGAAACTCGTCGAAGAGGCCCCCGCGCCAGAACGCCCAGCTCTACGCCGCCTCCAAGGCCATCCTCAAGGAGGCGGGCTATGTCGGGGCGGGGACGGTGGAGTTCCTGGTGGGGATGGACGGCACGATCTCCTTCCTGGAGGTCAACACCCGGCTCCAGGTGGAGCACCCGGTCACCGAGGAGGTCACCGGCATCGACCTGGTGCGGGAGATGTTCCGTATCGCGGATGGCGAGGCCATCGGGTACGACGACCCGCCGATGCGGGGGCACTCGTTCGAGTTCCGGATCAACGGTGAGGACCCGGGCCGGAACTTCCTGCCCGCCCCGGGCACGGTGACCTCCTTCGTACCGCCCGCCGGGCCCGGTGTCCGGCTGGACGCGGGCGTGGAGTCCGGCAGCGTCATCGGCCCCGCGTGGGACTCGCTGCTGGCCAAGCTGATCGTCACCGGCGCCACGCGGAGGCAGGCCCTGGAGCGTGCGGCCCGCGCCCTGGCCGAGTTCCAGGTCGAGGGCATGGCCACCGCGATCCCGTTCCACCAGGCGGTGGTGAAGGACCCGGCGTTCACCAGCGAGCCGTTCACCATCCACACCCGCTGGATCGAGACCGAGTTCAACAACACCATCGCCCCGTTCACCCCGACCGGGGCGGACGAGGCCGAGGAGCCCACCGCCCGCGAGACGGTCGTGGTCGAGGTCGGCGGCAAGCGTCTTGAGATCTCCCTCCCGGCGGTCCTCGGCCTGGCGGTGTCGCCCGGGGAGGCCGCGGGCGGCTCGAAGAAGCCGAAGCGCAAGGCGGTCAAGAAGTCCGGCTCCGCCGCCTCCGGCGACGCCCTGGCCTCGCCCATGCAGGGCACCATCGTCAAGGTGGCCGTCAACGAGGGCGACACGGTGGCCGAGGGCGACCTCGTCGTGGTCCTGGAGGCCATGAAGATGGAGCAGCCCCTGAACGCCCACCGAAGTGGCATCGTCAAGAACCTGAACGCGAACGTCGGTGCCTCGGTCAGCGCGGGCGCGGTGATCTGCGAACTGAAGGACTGACCCGCCGCGATGGCGTCCTTACGCCGTCATGGCGTCTTTAGGCCGTCATGGCGTCCTTACGGTGGGCCTGGCCCGGCCGGGCCCACCGTAAGGCTCAGTCCTTGAGCGTCCGCTCCAGGAAGCCCAGGACGGTCGCCGCGTACGTCTCCGGCTGGGTCTTGATGCCCTGAAGATGCTCGGTGTCCGGCAGGGTGTGCACCTCGGCCAGCGGATAGCGCTCGGCCAGCGCCCGTACCCCCGAGGCGGGGATCATGGTGTCGCGCTCACCGGCCAGGAAGAGCATCGGGGTGCGCTCGTACGCGCCCCCGAGCGGCGGCGGCCACTGCACCCGCAGCATCGCCACCGCCGCCGACGAGGCGACCGACTCCACGACCGGGCGGGAGGGGCCGGCGCCCAGCGGGCCGGGGATGGGCACCCCGCCGGCCGCGACGAAGTTCCGGAACAGCGGGGCCAGCTCCAGCGCCGGGCCGCTGTCGAAGACCACCGCGTCGACCGGGCAGTCCTCCCTCTTGAGCATGTAGAACGAGGGGAAGGTCGAGATCGAGAAGCCGTAGATCGCGATGCGCGCCGCGGCGTACTCGTCCATCGACCGCATGTGCCGCACCACGGCGACCACATCGTCGGTGTGGCGGTCGCTCATGCCCCAGCCCGCCCGGTCCGCGACGCTCTTACCGTGGTTGCGGTGGTCGAACATGGCGACCGTGTAGCCCGCCTCGCTGAGCAGCCGCGCGTGCGCCAGGCTCGCGGACTTGCTGAGCCCCAGGCCGTGTCCGAGCACCACGACCCGCTCGGCGTCGCCGGGGATGAGCCAGACATGCAGCCCGCGGCCCTGCTGCCCGTTCAGCGGAACGTTGACGTCGGTGCTGGTCAGCCCGAGGTCGGCGGGGGTCTTGTGATGCGGTCTGCGGGGCGGGTGGAAGATCATGTACGAGAGGAAGGCGCCATACAGCGGTGCCACCGGGAGGGTCACCGCTGAGGCCGCCTTGGCCAGGAATCCCGTCGCCATGGTCGTCAAACCCCCATCACCGATCGTGCCCGGACGTGCGCGATCGTAGTGCGGACGGGCAGGTGACCGCGTCGGCCGGAAGGCGAACGTGGCCTAAGTCACCGGGTGTCCGCGATCGGCAACGCGGCCTTGTGGCAGGGGTGTTGGGGGCGTGTGAAGCGGTCGTGGTGGCGCGTTCCGACGGCGGGGCACTCACGGCGCGCCGCGCGCGCCGCTGTACCGTCAGTACGTCCACAGCGAGCGCATCATCGGCCGATAGCACGGGGGGAAACCGAACAGTGTCCTTCACCAGCCCGGTTCAGCCCGCACCCGAGCCCCGGCGATGGGCCCCGGTCCGCTCCCTGCCCGGCCCCGGGGACCGCCCCGGCCCCGGCGAGGTGGCCGTATGGCTGCTGCGGATCCCGCCGTACGCCGCCGCTGCCGCCGCCGTCGCGGAGGGCATGCTGGACGAGCGGGAGCGCGAGCGCGCGGCGCGGCTGCGGTCGGACGTGGCGCGCGAGCGCTATGTGACCTCCCATGTGGGGCTGCGGACGCTGCTCGGCGGCTATCTCGGCATCGCCCCGGCCGAGGTCGCGTTCACCCGGGAGACCTGCGGCATGCCGGACTGCGAGAAGCCGCACGGCCGCCCTGCCCTGGCGGGCGGGGACGCGCTGCACTTCTCCCTCTCCCACTCCGGCGACGCGGCCCTGTGCGCCGTCGCCCGGGCGCCCGTGGGCGCCGATGTCGAGGAGCGGGACCCCGGGCGCACCGGGGCCCGGCTGACGGGTCTTGTCGGGCAGTTGCACCCCGAGGAGCGGGCGGCGATCGACGCGCTTCCGGAGGAGCTGCGGGAGGAGGCGTTCCTGGGCTGCTGGGTCCGTAAGGAGGCGTATCTCAAGGGCATCGGCACCGGGCTGCCGGGCGGGATCGCCGCCCACCACGTCGGGCTCGCCGATGGCCTGGCCCCGGTCGGCGCCCCGCCCGGCCCGCCCGGCTGGGCCTTCGCCGACCTCGACACCCCGCCCGGCTACTACGCGGCGGTCGCCGTAAGGGACGAGGGCGTACGGGAAGAGGCCGCGTCCGGCGGTGCGGCGCGTCCCGTGGTCACGCTGGCCGGTCTGCCACTGGGTTGATCACCTATCACCCCGGGTAAGGTCGACGCCATGCCGCATCTCGAGGTGGAACTCTCGGCAGGCACCATCGAGTACGAGGACACGGGAGGCGAGGGCCCCGTCGCGGTCCTGCTGCACGGGGTCGCCATGGACGGCTCTCTGTGGCGCGAGGTGGTCGCCGCGCTGGCCCCCGACATCCGCTGTGTCGTCCCCACGCTCCCCCTGGGCGGGCACCGCCGCCCGATGCGGCCCGACGCGGATCTGTCGGTGCTCGGGGTGGCCCGGCTGGTCGCCGAGTTCCTGGACCGGCTCGACCTTACGGATGTCACGCTGGCCATGAACGACTGGGGCGGCGCGCAGGCGCTGATCGCCGACGGCCGCGACCAGCGGATCGGCCGATTGGTGATCACCTCCTGTGAGGCGTTCGAGAACTACCCGCCCGGGCTGCCCGGCAGGAATCTGCGGCTGGCCGCGAAGCTGCCGGGCGGACTCAACGCCGCCTTCAAGCTGCTGAGGCTCGCACCCCTGCGCCGGCTGCCGATGACCTGGGGCTGGATGACCAAGCGCCCGGTGGACCGCGAGGTGATGGACGCCTGGTTCCAGCCGCTGTGGACCTCCCCGGAGGTCCGCCGCGACCTGCGGAAGTACGTCCTCGGCGTGCCACCGGTGAACGAGCTGCTCCACTGGGCCGAGGCCCTGCGCACCTTCGACCGCCCCGCCCTGGTGGCCTGGGCGTCCGAGGACCGCGTCATGCCGCCCGAGCACGGCCTCCGCCTGGCCGGTCTGCTGCCCCGCGGCAGCCTGGCGGAGATCCCCGACAGCTACACCCTGATCCCCCAGGACCAGCCGGGCCCCCTGTCCGACCTGATCCGCGCCTTCGTCCTGGACGGCCCCGACCCGGCCTAGGCATCGATATGCGGCTCCGCCGCGTGGTGGGGCTCCGCCCCGGACCCCGGCCGGGCGACCGGGATGTGCGCGGGGGTGTCCTGGCCGGTGAGCTGTTCCCGGCGACACGGCGACACGGCGGCTCGTCGGCCCCGGGGTCCAGGGGCGGAGCCCTTGCCGCGCGGCGGAGCCGCATAGCCGTGCCGCGGGAAGGGGCGGGGAGGGGAAAGATCCGCCACGGCCCAGGGACTGTCGTACCCCCGGCGTACCGTCGTCAGTATGTGCAGATCCATCAAGACGCTCCGCCCGCCATACGCCGACTCCGTCACCGAGGCCGACATGCGCGCCGCGGCCCTCCAGTACGTCCGCAAGATCTCCGGCTTCCGCCAGCCCGCCGCCCACAACGCGGAGGCGTTCGACAAGGCCGTCGAGGCCATCGCCGCCGCCACGGGGGAGCTGCTGGACGCGCTCGAGGTGCGCGGCGGGGCAGCACGCTGAATGGCCCGGGGCTGTCGAGAGCACCCGGGCCATTCGCTTGATCAGTTGTGCGCCGCCAGGGACTCGAACCCCGGACCCGCTGATTAAGAGTCAGCTGCTCTAACCAACTGAGCTAGCGGCGCCCGCTGACGACATAAATACTACCTGGTCCGGAGGGGTGCTCCTGACCACGCTCAGCCGGGCTCAGATGGACAGGGAGAGCAGCATCGGGGCCGCCTCGCGGTTCAGCGTGTCGGCGGCCTGGCGGAGCCGGTGGGCATGGGCCAGCGGAAGGGAGAGGGCCAGGCAGCCCACGGAGCGCCCGGCGCTGATCGGGACCGCCGCACAGACCGTGCCGACCGCGTATTCCTGGAGGTCGAGGACGGGCACCGTGGCGGGCTGGCTGTCCAGCTTGCGGAACAGCACCTTCTCGTTGGTGGTGGCCCGGGAGGTGAGCCGCACCGTCTTGTGGCGGGCGAGGTGATCGCGGCGGCTGTCGTGGTCGAGCTGGGTGAGCAGGCATTTGCCGAGCGCCATGGCATGGGCGGCGGAGCGGAAGTCCACCCACTCGTTGACCTTGGGAGTGCGCGGCCCGTCCGCATACTGCGTGATCTTGATTTCGCCGTCCACATAGCGGCTGAGGTAGACCGCCGCGCCCACCGAGTCGCGCAGGGTGATGAGCGACTGCTGGAGCTTGTCCTGTACGGCGTGGCCGCGGCCGGGGGCGGCGGAGCCCAGCAGGGTCAGGGCGTTGCCCCCGACGTAGGCGCCGTCGGCGATCTGCTCCACATAGCCCTCGCGGCGCAGCATCCGCAGCAGATCGGCGAGCTGGTGGGCCGGTAGCCGGGTCTCCCTGGCGAGCATGATGTCGCTGACGCCGGACGAGTGTTTGGCGACGACCTCCAGGATGCGGAGGGCGTGCTGCACCGAGTGGAACGGCGCGGTCGGCTCGGGCCTGAGCGCCACGATTTCCCCCCTCGCAGGTTGGCGTGGCTTTGTATCACGATAACCGCCAAGGGGCTTATCCGGATCGGCTGTTGAGGATATTGCCGAGGCGTATCCGCCCCGGTCAGCAGGGGCGTATGTCCTCGGCATATGACAATGGCGTGCCCCCGCGGGAGGGCCGCGGGGGCAGCGCCGGACCGGGCCCGGCGAGCGCCGGATGATCAGCCCGGTGGGGCCGGATGATCTGCCCGGCAGGCGCCGGGCCCGGTCCGGCCGAGAGCTCAGAGAACCGCGCTCAGGAACTCCCTCGTCCGCTCGTGCTCCGGCTCGGTGAAGATCTTCTCCGGCGGTCCGGACTCGATCACCCGGCCCGCGTCGAACATCAGTACGTCGTCGGAGATGTCCCGCGCGAAGTTCATCTCATGGGTGACACAGAGCATGGTGATGTCCGTCGTGTGCGCGATGTCGCGCAGCACATCCAGCACTCCGGCCACCAGCTCCGGGTCCAGCGCCGACGTCACCTCGTCCAGGAGCATCACCTGCGGCCGCATCGCCAGCGCCCGGGCGATCGCCACCCGCTGCTGCTGACCGCCGGACAGCTGCGTCGGGTACGCGTCGCACTTGTCGCCGAGGCCGACCAGGTCGAGCAGCTCCCGGGCGCGGGTCTCGGCCTCGTCCTTGCTGAGGCCCAGCACGTTCACCGGGGCCTCGGTGATGTTCCGCAGCACCCGCATATTGGGGAAGAGGTTGAACTGCTGGAAGACCATGCCGATCTTCTTGCGCACCTCTCTGGTGTGCTTCTCGCCCGCCGGGACCAGCTTGCCGGCCCTGTCCTCATGGGTCAGGTAGTCGCCGTCGACCTTGATCGTGCCCTCGTCCGGCTTGATCAGCGTCATCAGCAGCCGCAGGATCGTGGTCTTGCCCGACCCCGAGGGGCCGATCAGGGTGACGTGCTTACCGGAGGAGACCGAGAAGTCGAGGTTGTCCAGGACCGTGTTGCTGCCGAAGCGCTTGGTCACCTGGTCGAAGCGGATCAGTTCACTGCCGTCCACGGCAGGGTTCGTGTGGTCGGTTTCAGTGGCCAAGACGACGCTCCAGGGCTCGCATCAGAAGGGAAGCCGGATAGGCGATGACGATGAAGGCGATGCCGACCATCGTGTAGGGCTCGATGTACTGGAAGGACGACGCGCCCTCCGCGCGCGCCTTCTGCAACATGTCGACGACGCCGATCAGCGCGAGCATCGGGGAGTCCTTCAGCATCGCGATGACGTAGTTGCCCAGTGCGGGCACCACCCGGCGGATGGCCTGCGGCAGGATCACCGCGGTCCAGGTACGGCCGCGGGAGAGGCTGAGCGCGGTCGCCGCCTCCCACTGGCCCTTGGGCACACCGTCGATACCGGCCCGGTAGACCTCGGCGGTGTACGTCGAGTAGTGCAGACCGAGCGCGATCACCCCGGTGGTGAGCGCCGAGAACTTGATGTCCCAGGTCGGCAGCACGTAGTAGAAGAAGAACAGCTGCACCAGCAGCGGAGTGTTGCGGATGAACTCCACGACCGCCGCCACCGGCCAGCGTATGAAGCGGGTCGGCGAGCGGAAGGCCATCGCCCACACCAGCCCGAGCGCGAACGCCAGGACCGAGCCCAGGGCGGTCGCCTCCAGGGTGATCAGCAGCCCGTTGCCCAGCTCGGGGAGGAAGTCCTTCGCCACATCCCAGTTCCAGCTCACTGGGCACCTCCCGCCGTGATGATGTTGGACGACTGCTCGGCCTCCTGGCGCGCGGACAGCTTCCGGGTGATCAGCGGGCCCTTGCCGGACTTCACCGGGGCCTGGCCGATGCCCGCCTTGGCGCGCCGCTCCAGCAGCCGCATCAGCCGGGTGAGGACGAAGGCCAGCACGAAGTAGAGGACCAGGATGATCGCGTAGATCTCCAGGCTGTCACCGGTCGCCAGCCGCGAGAGCTGGGCGGCGAAGGTGATGTCGGCGACGCTCACCGCGGAGACCAGGGCGGTCGCCTTCAGCAGCTCGATCAGTAGATTGTTGAAGGGCGGGATCATTTCCGGGATCGCCTGCGGCAGGATCACCCGGCGCATCCGCTGCGCGGGCGTAAAGCTGAGCGCGATGGCCGCCTCACGCTGCGCCGGGGCCACCGCGGCGATCGCGCCACGCACGATCTCCGAGCCGTACGCCCCGTAGGTGAGGCCGAGCGCCAGCACCGCGGCCCACATCGGCACCAGCTGGAACTGGAAGGCCAGTGGCATCACGAAGAACAGCCAGAACATCAGCACCAGGGCCGAGGTGCCGCGGAAGACCTCCACATAGAAGCCGGTCAGAAAGCGGACGATCCACAGCGGTGAGGTGCGCGCGATCCCGATGCCGAACGCCACGACGGCCGCGAAGACCGCGCTGTACAGGGTCAGCTGGATGGTGATCCAGACGCCCGGAAGAAGCCAGTTTTCCCACAGCCCGGCCGTCATGAGCACAGCTCCTTGGCGGTCAGATCGGTCATTTCTTCCTTGGTGAAGCCGAAGGGCCGCACGATCCGCAGCAGCTCCCCGCTCTTCTTCATCTTGTGCAGCTCGACGTTGAAGGCGTCCCGGAGCTTGGTCTCCTCCGGCCGGAAGGCGAAGCCGCCGGCGCCGATGTCCGGTTTGCCGTCGACGTACGCCTGGAACGGCTCGGTGGCCTCGGCCAGCCGGCTGTTCCGCTGCTTCACCACGTTGTGCACGGTCACGGTCGTGCCCGCGAAGACATCGGCCCGGCCCTGTTCCACGGCCAGCAGCCCGGCCAGCTGGTCGGGGAGGATCAGCATGTCGCTCTGCTTGATCCCGGCGTCCTCCGCGTAGCCGATCTCGGCGTAGGCGGTGCCGGTGGCCATTTTGGCCTTCTTCTTGAAGATGTCTTCGTAATTGTGCAGGTTCTTGGGGTTCCCCTTGCGCACGATGAACGCGTCACGCATGCGGTAGTCGGGGTCCGAGAAGATCACTTGGGCGCAGCGCTCGGGGTTGATGTACATCCCCGCCGAGACCACGTCGAACTGCTGCGAGCGAAGGCCCGGGATGAGCGAGCCGAACTCGGTCGGTACCGGCTGGACCTTGGGCACCCCCAGCCGCTTGAAGATGATTTTCGCGATCTCCGGCGCCTCGCCGGTGAACTCGCCGTTCTCGTCGATGTAGCCGAATGGGATCTCCCCCGCAATTCCCAGCCGGACCGTCCCCTGCGACCGGAGTCGCTCCAGCAGATTGCCCCCGTCCTTGGCGCCCGAGCCGGACACCCGGCTACAGCCGGCCGCGCCCAGCAGGCCCAGGGCCGCACCGCCGGCGAGAAGAGCGCGGCGGCTTGGGCCCATTTTGGCTATTTCTCTGCTATCGGTGTCTTTCCCACGTGGTGGAGCCATGGGCGCGCGGCTACCCGACTCCGGCAAATGTATGCGGGTCGTTTCCGGCCCTTGATACAGCCGATGTCTGGGTAGTCCCCTGGGACAGGACTGGTTCCGAAGCGACCTGGAGGAAAGTCGATGGTTGACCGAGCCGACCGGTTCATCGAGGTCTCGCTCGACAAGCGCGGGGTGAGCTGTACGGCCAAGCTCCTTGACGAGCTCGCGCCGATCACCTGCGACGCGGTGTGGAACGCGCTGCCGCTCGGGGGTGATGTGTATCACGCCAAGTACGCACGCAATGAGATCTACACCCTGCTGCCCCCCTTCGCGCCCGAGGAGCCGCCCCTCGAGAACCCGACGATCACCCCGATCCCCGGGGACCTGTGCTACTTCACCTTCACGGACACCCAGCTCGGGACCAAGTCGTACGGATACGAGACCGAGGCCAAGCACCAGGGGCGGCGGCAGGTGATCGACCTGGCGCTCTTCTACGAGCGGAACAACCTGCTGATCAACGGTGACGCGGGCTGGGTGCCCGGGATCGTCTGGGGCACGATCGTGGACGGCCTCGACCGCATGGCGGACGCCTGCCAGGACCTGTGGCGCGCGGGGGCGCTGGGGGAGACGCTGAACTTCCGCCGGGCGTAGACCTCGGCTCGCGCGGGGCAGGGGCCCCTCGGCCTGTGCCCGCGGTCGGCCCTCGGTCCGTGCCCGGCGCGGCGCAGGGGCCGGACGCGGGTCCGGGGCGGAGCCGTCCCGGACCCGGCAACGGGCGTTATGCCGTCGGCGGACGCACCCCGTCCGCCAGCCCCGCCTCGAACAGCGCGTGCGCCGCGCGCAGCACGAGCGCGTCCGCGTGGCGCGCGCCCACCAGCTGCACCCCGATCGGCAGGCCCGCGCCGCTGAGGCCGCACGGCACCGACGCCGCGGGCTGCTGGGTCAGGTTGAACGGGTAGGTGAACGGCGTCCACCCGGTCCACCGGGTGTGCTCCGACCCCTTGGGCACCTCGACCCCCGCCTCGAACGCGGTGATCGGCAGCGCGGGGGTGACCAGCAGGTCGTACGCGGAGTGGAACCGCCCCATGGCGTGGCCGAGGGCCATCCGCACATCCACGGCCGCCAGATAGTCCAGCGCGCTGTACGACGCCCCCTGGGCGCAGATCTCGCGCAGCCCCGGGTCCAGCAGCTCCCAGTCCTCCTGCCCCAGCGGCTGCACCACCCGGGCCGCGCCGCTGAACCACAACGTGTGGAACGCCTCCACCGGATCCTCGAACCCCGGGTCGATCTCCTCGACCACCGCGCCCAGCTCCGCCAGCAGGTCCACCGCCCGCCGCACCGACGCGGCCACCTCCGGGTCGACCACGGCCGCGCCGCCGAGCGCGGGGCTGTAGGCGACCCGCAGGCCGTCCACCCCGCCCCCGCCGGAGCTGAGCGCCTCCCGGAAGCCGCCCTCGACGGGGCCCAGCTGGGACCAGTCGCGCCAGTCCGGGCCGGAGATCACATCCATCAGCAGCGCCGCGTCCGCCGCGTCCCGGGTCATCGGCCCCACATGGGCCAGGGTGCCGAACGCGCTCGCCGGATAGAGCGGAACCCTCCCATAGGTGGGTTTCAGCGCGAAGATGCCGCAGAAGGCGGCCGGGATACGGACCGAGCCCCCGCCGTCCGTCCCCAGGCTCAGCGGACCCGCGCCCAGCGCGACCGCGGCCGCGCTGCCGCCACTGGAGCCGCCCGCGGTCCGCTGAGGGTCGTACGGATTGCCGGTGACCCCGTGGGCCGGGCTGTCGGTGACGCCCTTCCAGCCGAACTCCGGGGTCGTGGTCTTCCCCACGAACACCGCGCCGTGCTCGCGCAGCCGCGCCACCGAGGGCGCGTCCTCGTCCCACGCCTTGCCCTCGGGCCGTACGGTCCGCGAACCGCGCAGGGTGGGGGCGCCGCGCTGCAACAGGATGTCCTTCACCGACACCGGGACGCCGTCAACCAGGCCCGCCGGGGCCCCGCGCCGCCACCGCTCGGCGGACTCCTCCGCCTGCCGCAGCGCGTCCTCGGCGTCCACCCGGGTGAAGGCGTTCACCTCCGGCTGAATCTGCTCGATCCGGTGGAGGACGGCACGGGTCGCCTCGACGGGGGAGAGCTCGCCGGAGGCATAGCGCTCGACGAGTTGAACGGCTGTCAGGTCGTGAATGTCGGTCATCCGGCTCTCCGTTCAGGGTCCTGCGATCAGTCCACCGGTACGTACCCGAGGCGTTTGTCGACGATGTTGAGCAGTGGTTCGCCCGCGCACCAGCGCTCGTAGTTGTCCTGGAACTGATCGGCCAGGTGGTCGCGCCACCCGACCGTGTCGCCGCTCATATGGGGCGAGACAAACAGCCCGGGCACGTCCCACAGGGGATCGTCCGAGGCCAGTGGCTCGTGTTCGAAGACGTCCAGGGCCGCGCCGGCGATCCGCCGGGCGACCAGGGCCGCCGTGAGGTCCTTCTCGACGACCAGGGGGCCGCGGCCGACGTTGATGAACCGGGCGGAGGGCTTCATCCGGTCGAAGACGGTGCGGTCGAACATGCCGCGGTTGGCGTCGGTGAGCGGCGCCGCGCTCACCACCCAGTCGGCCGACGGAAGCAGCTCGGGCAGCTCGTCGCCGCCGCGCACGCCCTGCCGCGCGGTGCGGCCCACCAGGTCGACCACCACGCCGAGCGCGGCCAGGGTGGAGCCGATCGCCCGGCCGATGGGGCCCGCGCCCACGACCACGGCGCGCGTCCCGGCCAGCCGCATCGTCTCGCGGTGCTGCCAGCGTCGCTGCCGCTGGAGCTCCCAGCTTCCGTGGAAGTCCTTGGCCATGGCGACCACCAGACCGGCCACATACTCCGCGATCGGCTGCTCGAAGACCCCTCGGGCATTGGTCAGTACCGTGTCGGACTCGATGAGCTCGGGGCAGAGCAGCCGGTCCACTCCCGCGCTCGCGGTATGGACCCACGCCGGCCGGGGACCCTCACCGGGCCAGGCGTCGCGGACCGCGTCGGAGGTGAAATCCCAGACCAGGAGCACATCCGCGGTGGGGAGCGCCTGGGGCAGCGAATTCTCGTCACAGACGAGCACCTTGGCCCGGCCGGCCACCCGGTCCAGGTGGACCGGTGGCTGGTCGCCGAAGACGACAACTGTGCTTTCGGACATAGGCGGGAAACCGTTTCGAAACGTGGATGGGTTTGCCTGGAGAAGGAGCGGGCAGGCGCCTCTGTTTGAGGATTGACCACGCTAGGCAGCGGAAACTACCGTCGTCAACAACGGCATCTGTCCCGGCGTCCCCGGCATCAGGCCGGCTCTCTCCATCCAAAATCTCTGGCCAATGGTCCAGTCCCTCCGTTTCCGTATTGGGGCTCGCTTTGGACGTCTCTTTTCTGGGTGGCCCACAGTCGCAGCGCGGCGTGGGTGTGGTGGCACCGTTCGACTTCGCACTCGATCGTGAGCTGTGGCGCTGGGTGCCGGACGAGGTATCCCTCCACCTCACCCGTACCCCGTTCGTACCGGTCGAGGTGAGCCTCGACCTGGCGCGGCTCGTCAGTGAGCACGAGACCTTGCACGACGCGGTGCAGGCGCTGGCGGCCGTCGCACCGGAAGTGGTGGCGTACGCGTGCACCTCGGGCAGCTTCGTCGGCGGTGTCGCCGGGGAGCGCGCGATGTGCGCGGCCATGTCCCAGGCGGGTGAGGTCCCGTCGCTGACCACCTCGGGCGCGCTGCTGGAGGCGCTGCGGGAGATCGGCGCCCGGCGGATCGCGGTGGTGACGCCGTACACCCAGTCCGTCACCGACTCGCTGGAGGAGTATCTGGCCGAGGGCGGGATGACCGTCACCGGCCGGGCGTACCTCGGACTGACCCGGCACATCTGGAAGGTGCCGTACCGCGATGTGGTCGACATGGCCAGGCAAGCGGTGGTCGGGGCCACCGACGCGCTCTTCATCAGCTGCACCAATCTGCCGACCTACGACGTGATCCCGCAGCTGGAGGCGGAGCTGCGGATGCCCGTGCTGTCCGCGAACCAGGTCACCATGTGGGCGGCGCTGCGGGCGATCGGCGCCCGGGCCGTCGGGCCGTACCAGGCGCTGCTGGACCCGGCCGCCCGGTCCGGTCCGGCGGGGATGTCGGTGTCGCCGAGCGGCCCGTTCCCGGTGCCGGACCCGGTCGTCGAGTCGATGCTCGGGGCCGTGGAGGCGGTCGAGTCCGTGGTGGACGAGCCCGAGGCTGCGCTGGCCGGGGCGGCCTCGCCGGGGTCGGACGGCGACCCGGCCGACGGGCTCGACCCGGGCTTCGGCACCGGCCTCGGCGAGGGCCCCTACCTCGACGATTCCGGCGGCCCGGCCGCGGGGTGAGGCGAGGGCCCGGCGTGCCCGGCGGGTGGGAACCCGCCGGGCTTCCGCGGTGTATGAGAAGTGACAGCAGTGCAGGGGCGGCGCTCGCGGGGGCCGCCAGTCAAGGAGGCAGTCATGGTGGACTCGACGCACCCGGCCCCGGACACGGTCGGCTTTCTCTACCCCGGATACTCCGCCGAGGACGAATACCCGCGCCTGGAAGGCATGCTCGGCGGCGACAGCGGCGACATCCGGCTTCCGTTGGTCCACACCGACATCGGTGAGGACGCCCATCGGGTGGACGCCCTGCTGGAGATGGGGTCGGCGGCCCGCCTCGCGGCCGGGGTCGCCGAGCTCGCCGAGCGCGGCGCCCGGGCCGTGGTCTGGGCGTGCACCAGCGCCAGCTTCGTCTTCGGCTGGGAGGGCGCCAAGGAGCAGGTGCGCGAGCTGGGCGAGACGGCCGGGATGCCCGCCTCCAGCACTTCCTTCGCCTTCGCCCACGCGGTGCAGGCGCTCGGCGCCGACCGGGTGGCCATCGCTGCCACCTATCCGGAGGATGTCGCCGACTACTTCCGGGCATTTTTGAAGGCGGCCGGCGCCGAGGTGGTCTCGATGCGCGGCAGCGGGATCATCACGGCGGCGGAGGTCGGCACCTGGGGCCGGGACGAGGTGCTGGAGCTGGGCCGCGCCGGGGACCACCCCGAGGCCCAGGCGGTGCTCCTGCCGGACACCGCCCTGCACACCGCCGCCTGGATTCCGGATCTGGAGGCGGAGCTGGGGAAGCCGGTGCTCACGGCCAATCAGGTCACGGTCTGGGAGGGGCTGCGGCTGCTGGGCCGCGATCCGGTCCATGACCGGCTGGGCGCGCTCTTCGCCCGGAGCGGCGGATAGCGACGGGCGGCGCGGCCGGGGACGGGTGCGCCGAAGGCCCCGAGGAGTTGGTGACGGGGAGCTGAACCCCGGCAGAATTCCATGCAGCTCTTTGGCCATCGGTGCATTCCGCTTATCGCACTGCCCCTAGCATGCAGCCGTGCGTCGCCAACATCTCTCCCCGGTCCCGCCGGCACGTCATCTGCTGGTCGCCGGTGCGGTGACGGTGGCCACGGCCGTCGGAATCGGCGCGCTGGCGGTCGGCGGAGGCTCCTCGGACGGTCCTCGTGCGCACCCCTCCGCGAGCGGAAGCGCGCTCACGAAGGCATCGGACGGGCTGCGGCATACCTCCGTCGAGGTGTCCGAGGGCGGCTGTGGCCGTGGCTGGACCGATGCCGCCCGTGGCAAGCAGGTCTTCGAGCTGCGGAACACCTCCAGCAGACCGGCCGAGGTCTATCTCACCAATCCGGCGAACGGCGCCGTCTACGGAGAGGTGGAGGGCCTGGGCCCCGGCACCAGCAGACCGCTGAGCGTCACGCTCGGCGGGGGCTCCTACGCCTTCGTCTGCCTGCCCGAGGACGCGGACGCGGTCACCGGGCCCACCGTCACCGTCCCCGGACCGGCGCGAGGCGGTGGACCGGCCGCGATCCCGGTCGGCCAGCAGGATCTGATCCCGCCCACCATCGCCTACCAGAAGTGGGTGGCGGGCCGGATGGACGAGCTGGTGCGGCGCACGGACGCGCTGCGCTCGGCCATCCACTGCGGTGACCTGGCCACGGCCCGCGCGGTCTGGCTGCCCGCCCATCTGGTGTACGAGCGGATGGGCGCCGCCTATGGCACCTTCGGCGACGCCGACGGGGCCATCAACGGCACCACCGCGGGGCTGTCCGACGGGGTCCACGACCCGGACTTCACCGGCTTCCACCGCCTCGAGTACGGCCTGTGGCACGGCGAGTCCGCGAGCTCACTGCGCCCGGTCGCCGACCGGCTCGTGAGGGACGTCCGAGGGCTGCGGGACGATTGGCCGCAGGAGCGGATGGACCCGGCCGACCTGGGCCTGCGGGCGCACGAGATCATGGAGAACACCGTGCAGTTCGAGCTGACCGGCCGCACCGACTACGGCAGCGGCACCAATCTGGCCACCGCGCGGGCCAACCTGGACGGCACCCGGGCCGTGCTGCGCCGGCTGGAGCCGCTGCTGAAGCCCCGTGCCCCCTGGCTGCCCGAGCTGGAGGGCGACCTGGACCGCACCCAGCGGACCCTGGAGCGCTCGCACCACGGCGACCGCTGGACCCCGCTGGACCGGCTGAGCCGCACCGGGCGCCAGCGGCTCAACGCGGACACGGGTGCGCTGGTGGAGCGGCTGGCGCAGGTGGCGGCGCTGATGGATGTGCGGAGGACCCGGTGAGCGAGGTGCTGCGCAGGGGCTTTCTGCTGGGCGCCGCCGCGGGCACGGTCGGCGCGGTGGCGGGCGCGGCCGTCGCGGGCACGGCGGCCGCGAAGGAGGACGGGCCGGAGGAGAGGCCCACCCATGTCCCCTTCCACGGCACCCATCAGGCCGGGATCCTCACCCCGCCCCAGCGGGCCACCGCGTTCATCGCGTTCGACACCGTGGCCGAGGGGCGCAAGGAACTGGCCGACGCCTTCCGTACGCTGACCGAGCGGTGCCGCTTCCTCACCGCCGGAGGCACCCCCGACCCGGTCGGGATCACCGCGCCGCCCGCCGACTCCGGCACCCTGGGCCCCGAGGTGGCGGCCGACCGGCTGACCGTGACCGTCGGCGTGGGTGCCTCGCTCTTCGACGAGCGTTACGGACTGCGGGACCGCAAGCCCCGGCGGCTGCGCGCGATGAGGTCCTTCCCCGACGACGATCTCGACCCCGACTGGTGCCATGGCGATCTGAGCCTCCAACTGTGCGCCGACAGCACGGACACGGTGCTGCACGCGCTGCGCGACATCGCCCGGCACACCCGGGGCGCGTTGCAGATCCGCTGGCGTATCGACGGCTTCGTCAGCCCGCCGCGCCCGTCCGGCACCCCGCGCAACCACATGGGGTTCAAGGACGGCACCGCCAACCCCGACACCGGGGACGCCCGGGCGATGGACCGTCTGGTGTGGGTGGGCGCCCACTCCGGGGAGCCCGCCTGGGCCACCGGCGGCAGCTATCAGGTGATCCGGCTGATCCGGATGCTGGTGGAGTTCTGGGACCGGGTGTCGATCAGCGAGCAGGAGCGCATGTTCGGCCGCAGCCGGGACTCGGGCGCCCCGCTGGACGGTCAGCACGAGTTCGACACCCCGCGCTTCGCACAGGACCCCAAGGGCGACGTCATTCCGCTGGACAGCCATATACGGATGGCCAATCCGCGCACCTCCCGGACCGAGGACCAGCGCATCCTGCGCCGTGCCTACAACTACGACCGGGGCATGGACGGCAATGGCAATTTGGACATGGGGCTGCTGTTCTGCTGCTATCAGCAGGACCTCGAGCGCCAGTTCGAGACCGTGCAGAAGCGGCTGGCGGGGGAGCCGTTGGTGGACTACATCACCCCCTTCGGCGGCGGCTATTTCTTCGCGCTCCCCGGGGTGCGGGACCGCTCCGACTGGCTGGGACGGACCCTTCTGTCCTGATCGGGGCTTGAAGTCGCCCCACCATCCGGTCAAGAACGCCTCAAGAGTTCCTTGGATTCTTCTGACCCTCTATTCACTCGGGCGCCTCCATGGATTCCATCGGAGAGTCCTGCCCGCGGCACAGGATCAGGCGCAGGCGTGAAACGCGAATCATGTGGAGGCATGGCATGGGCGGCACGGCAGGATCCGAAGGCGGCCGACGGCGTGGCCGGGCCGCGCGCTGGGGTGCCCTGGCCGGCGCCGCGGCCCTGGCGACCGTGGGCGGGGTGGCCCCCGCATGGGCCGCGCCCGCGAAGGGTGGCCACACCGCGACCCCGGTGAAGCATGTGGTGGTGATCTTCGACGAGAACATCTCGTTCGACCACTACTTCGGCACCTACCCCAAGGCGGCGAACACGGACGGCACCAGGTTCACGCCGGCCAAGGACACCCCCAAGGACATCGACACCCTCGCGCACGCGGGGCTGCTGGAGAAGAACCCCAATCTCTACAAGCCCAAGCGGCTGCGCAGCGACCAGGCCATGACCTGCGACCAGAACCACTCCTACGGCCCCGAGCAGTACGCCGCCAATGGCGGCAAGGCCGATAAGTTCGTGGAGAACACCGAGGTCAGCAAGTGCACCGGGCTGTTCGGCGAGCCCGGTCTGGTGATGGACTACTACGACGGAAACACCGTCACCGGCCTGTGGAACTACGCCCAGCACTATGCGATGAGCGACCGCTCCTTCAGCTCGGCCTACGGTCCCTCCACCCCCGGAGCGCTGGAGCTGATCTCGGGCCAGACCCATGGCGTGATCTCCACCGACCCCAAGTCCTCCACCGAGAACCCGATCCAGACCGACAAGCCGGACGCGTACACGGTGGCCTCACCGGACGCCCAGGGCGTCGGCACGATGATCAACGACCCGGACCCGGCCTTCGACGACTGCTCCAACAAGGACCACACCAGCGGCAACGCCCTGGCGCGGATGAAGGGCCGGAACATCGGCGATCTGCTCAATGCCAAGGGGGTGAGCTGGGGCTGGTTCCAGGGCGGCTTCCGGCCCAGCACCGCCTGGGACGGCGAGCAGGACCACTACGCCAAGTGCTCCGGCACCACCCACAAGAACGTCGGCGGTGCTGCCTCGGTGGACTACAGCCCGCACCACGCGCCGTTCCAGTACTACAAGTCCACGGCGAACCCGCATCACCTCCCGCCGAAGAACGTCCAGGAGATCGGGCACAGCGGCCGGGCCAACCACAACTACGACCTCACCGACTTCGACGCGGCGCTCAAGACGGGGCATCTGCCGTCCGTCAGCTTCCTGAAGGCCGCCGAGTACCAGGACGGCCACGCCGCCTACTCCGACCCGGTCGACGAGCAGCACTTCCTGGTCGAGCAGATCAACGCGATCCAGAAGTCGCCGCAGTGGAAGGACACCGCGATCGTCGTCGCGTACGACGACAGCGACGGCTGGTACGACCACGCGTACGCCAAGCCCCGCAACGGGTCGACCGACAAGACCACGGGTTCGGGCGGCAAGGCCACCGACAGCCCCGCCTGCCAGTCCGCTCCGAAGCCCGCGGGCGGCTACCAGGACCGCTGTGGCCCCGGCCCTCGGCAGCCGCTGCTGGTGATCTCGCCCTTCAGCAAGTCCAACAAGGTCGACCACACCCAGACCGAGCAGACCTCGATCACCCGCTTCATCGAGGACAACTGGCACACCGGCCGGATCGGTGACGCCTCCTTCGACCGCCGGGCGAACACCCTCTCCGGGCTCTTCGACTTCCGTCACCCCAACAACACCCAGGTGCTGCTGAAGTCCGACGGCTCGGTCGCGTCGGTCCACAAGGCCGGTCACTACACGACCTCCGCCCTGGCCGCCCACGCCCCGATCGTGAACGCCGCGGCCGCCGACGCCCTGACCGCCCGGCGTCTCGCCGACGACAAGGGCATGTCCGCCGCCCTGCCCATCGGCCTCACGGCGGGTGTGCTGGTGCTCGGCGGCGCCGGTACGGCGCTGGCCCTCCACCGCCGCCGCACCGCGGGGACCGCGGGCTAGGCCCGTTCCGCGCGAGCGCGCGGCACACCGCCGTCGGGTTCGCCGCCACACCTCCTCCCCAGGTGGCGGCGGACCCGGCCGTTCTCCGTAGGCCGGGGAACGAGGGCCGGAGCCGGGGCCGGGGCCGGGAATAAAGCGGAGCCTTTCTCCGGTTGACTGTCGGCGGTAGACGTAGAGGCGTGGCGGCGCACCGCCGCACACGCGCACGCACACGACATACGCGCACCGCGCAGTGCGACCAGGGAGGCGGGCCACCGTGGCCGATGAGCAGGACCGGCGAGACGACCAGCGCGACCCCATCCGGGCCCGGCCCCTCGGCAGCGCACCGGTGCCCCTGTCGGTGCTGGACCTCGCGACCGTCGGCAGCGGGGTGACGGCCGCCGAGGCGCTGCGGACCACCACCGAGCTCGCCCGGCTCGCCGAGCGCCGGGGCTTCCAGCGCTTCTGGGTCGCCGAGCACCACTCCATGCCCGGGGTCGCCAGCTCCTCCCCGGCGGTGATCCTCGCCCATCTCGCCGCGCACACCGAGCGGATCCGGCTGGGCTCCGGCGGCGTGATGCTCCCCAACCACGCCCCGCTGGTCATCGCCGAGCAGTTCGGCACCCTGGAGGCGCTCGCCCCCGGCCGGGTGGACCTCGGCCTCGGCCGTGCGCCCGGCACCGACGGGGCCACGGCCGCCGCGCTGCGCCGCACCGAGCGGTTGCGCGAGGGCGCCGACGACTTCCCCCAGCAGCTCGCCGAGCTGACCCGCTTCCTCGACGACGACTTCCCCGACGGCCACCGCTACGCCCGTATCCACGCGGTGCCGGGGCCGGTGCAGGGCACCGTGCCCGGCGGGGTCCAGTCCGCCGACCGGCCGTCGGTCTGGCTGCTGGGCTCGAGCGGGTTCAGCGCCCGGCTCGCGGGGATGCTCGGCCTGCCGTTCTCCTTCGCCCACCACTTCTCCGCGGCCAACACCGTCCCCGCGCTCGACCTCTACCGCGAGACCTTCCGGCCGTCCGCCGTGCTGGACAAGCCGTACGCCTCGATCGGCGTGTCGGCCTTCGCCGCCGAGGACGAGAAGGAGGCCCACCGCCAGGTGCTCACCGGCGCCCTGGCCATGATCCGGCTGCGCACCGGACGCCCCGGCCTGGTGCCGACGCCCGAGGAGGCCGAGGGGTACGAGTTCAACGAGATCGAGCGCGACTTCATCAACAGCTGGCTCGCCAATGTCGAGTACGGCAGCCCGGACCAGGTCCGCGAGGGGCTCGACGGGCTGATCAAGCGCACCGGAGCGGACGAGGTCAAGATCACGGCCAATGCCCACGGCCGTGCCGCCCGTCTGCGCTCGTACGAGCTGATCGCCGACGCCTACGATCTGCCGACGGCGCAGACGGAGCAGCCCTAACGCCGTGCCGGGCAGGTGATCATCGCCTGGATGCGGTCCGGCGGCACCGGACGGGAGTAGAACCACCCCTGTCCCGTATCGCAGCCGATCCGCCTCAGCCGCTCCGCCTGCTCGGCGCTCTCCACACACTCGGCCGTCACCGTGAGGCCCAGCCGGTGCGCGAGCTGCACCAGCGCCTCGACGATGGTCTCGTCGGCCGGATTCGGATGCTCCTCCGCCCGGAACCCCTGGACGAACGAGCCGTCCAGCTTGAGCGTGGAGACCGGCAGCCGGCTGAGATAGGCGAGGTTGGAGTAGCCCGTCCCGAAGTCGTCGATCGCGATGGCCACGCCCATGTCGCTGAGCGCCTGGAGCGCCTGAAGCGGCCGCCCCGTGGACCCCATCACCGCCGACTCGGTCAGCTCCAGCTGGAGCAGATGGGGCGGCAGTCCGGTCTCCGTCAGGATCGCGCCGACATCGGCCACCAGATCGGAGTCCCACACCTGGCGGACCGCCACATTCACGCTGACCACCAGCGGATGCGGCGGTTCGGCCAGCTGCCAGGCACGGGCCTGGCGGCAGGCCGTGCGCAGCACCCACCGGCCCAGCGGCACGATCGCGCCGTTCTCCTCGGCCAGCGGGATGAACCGGTTCGGCGACAGCCGCCCGAACTGCGGATGGTCCCAGCGCACCAGCGCCTCCACCCCCCGGACCACCCCGTCGCCCAGCCCCACCAGCGGCTGGTAGTCGAGCACGAACTCGTCCCGCTCGACCGCCGGGCGCAGCGTGCTGGACAGCGCCTGCCGGGTCATCCGATGGGCGTTGCGCTCCGGGTCGAAGAGGGTCCAGCGCGCCTTGCCGTCCTCCTTCGCCCAGTACAGCGTGGTGTCCGCGGCCTGCATCAGCCAGGTGGTGTGGGTGCCGGCCGCGGGCCGCTCCACCACGCCGATGCTCGCCGACACCGACAGCCGCTGTCCGCCCACGTCGAACGGTTCCTGAAGGGCGGCCAGCACCGTCCGGGCGAGGTCGCACAGCTGCTCGGTGCCGGTGGAGTTGCGGACCAGCAGGGCGAACTCGTCCCCGCCGAGCCGCGCCACCAGATGGCCGTCGGGCGCCGCGCAGTCGGTGAGCCGCTGGGCGACCGCGCCGAGCAGCCGGTCGCCGACCCGGTGGCCGAGGGTGTCGTTGACCGCCTTGAAGCCGTCCAGGTCGAGATAGCAGAGCCCGATCCGGCCGGTGCCCCCGTGGTCGTAGGTGGCCGCCTCCAGCGCCCGGGTCATCCGCTCGAAGAACAGGCTGCGGTTGGGCAGCCGGGTCACCGGGTCGTGCATCTGAAGATGGCGCAGCCGCCCCTGGAGATCCCGCTGGTCGCTGATGTCGGCCATCGACAGCAGCAGACTGCAACTGTCCGGCGCGGGCTCGACGGTGATCTCGGCCCACAGGGCATGGCCGTCGGAGCGCCGCAGCCGCCGGGTGCGGCGCAGCCGCGCGGCACGGCCGCCGAGGACGTCCCGGTACTCCCGCCAGGTGCGCGGATCCTCGCGCAGATCGGCCAGGTCCGCCGCGCTGCGGGTGATCAGCAGGGCCGGATCGGTGCCGAGCAGGGCGCCGAGCGCGGGGTTGGCGTCGAGCACCCTGCCCTCGCGGTCGACGACGGCCATGGCGAGGCGCGCCACGTTGAAGGCGGCGCGGTAGTCGCCGGGCGCGGGGCCGGTCGCGTGCCCGGCCGTGGGACCGGCCGTGGGACTGGTGGCGGGATCGGCGGTATGCCCCGCCGTGGGCCCGGTGGTATGCCCCGTTGGATGCCCCGCGTCCGGGGGCGTGCCGGGGGCCGGGGGCGTGCCCAGGACCGACGGCGCGCCGGGGGCCGGACGTGGTGCGCCGGGGTCCTCCGCGACCGGGAGGACGCTCGGCATGGCCTCACGCTCTGTGATCGTCGGCAGTGTCGCGCCCGGGGCGCGTCCCTGCCCGTCGGGGGTTCCGCTCACCGCTCGCTCCCGCGTGGCGTCTGTTGTTTCCAGGTTGTTCGTACACATCTTGTGCATGTCTCACACCGGGTGCCGGGCCGACCGTAAATGCCTGCCTGAAGGGGGATTCCCCGCTGGAAATGTGCCGATCATAGGGGCTCGTACTTCGGGCGTTCCATCGATGTCATCGCGCTCACCGCCGCCTTGACAATGTGTTTGGTCGTATCTGTTCGACTCTGCGCGGGCCAACAGCCGCTCTGACCGATTGTGACCGTCTGTTACGTACCCGGATCGCGGCCTCTTCACTCGACCAGCCCAACCCAACAGGGCGTACCCCGCCCATTCACCTCAGGGTGGAGTGGGTGTTCCGACTACGCCCGGGAGGTCGACATGGTGCGTCCTCAGGTACCCGAGGGGGTGCACCGGCAGCCTCGGCTGCGTCGGACCGGAGCCCTGCTCACCTCGCTGAGCGCGCTCATCGCGACCACCGTGGTGGCGGGTCCGGCGGTCGCGGCCGGTCCCGGCGGCCCCTGTGACCTGGAACGCACCGACGCCCATCACTCGGAGGGCGTGGACACCTGGAACTCCCGCTATCCGCGCCCGGTCCGGCGCCTGGACGCGGCGATGGTCTTCCTGTCCTTCCCGGACGCCAGGCCCCGGGTGACCCCCGCCCGACTGGCCGCCGACCACATCCCCGCGACCCCCGATTTCTTCAAACGGGCCTCCTACGGGAAGTTCGGCTTACGGGTGCATCCGCTGCGGCGCTGGATCACCATGCCCCGGCGCTCCACCGCGTACGCCATACAGCGCGACTGGAACGCCCAGCGCCGCGCCGCCTATCTGCGCGACGCCATCGCCGCCGCCGATCCGCACCTCGACTTCGCCCGCTACGACCTCGTCTATCTGGTCGCCGACCCCGACGCCCCCGGTGTGGACGCCGACGCGACGAAAGTGGTCAACTTCGAAAAGCCACTGCGCGCGGACGGTGTCGATCTGCGCCGACTGGTCACCGTTTTCGAGCACCATCCGCCGGACCGCAATGTGCTGGCCCATGAGACCGGGCATGTCTTCGACCTGCCCGACCTCTACCACCGGCCGAAGGACACCGACGGCAACGCCGAATGGGACACCTACGTCGGCGACTGGGACCTGATGGGAAGCCAGTTCGGCATGGCACCCGATCCGTTCGGCTGGCACAAGTGGAAGCTCGGCTGGCTCGGCGCGCGCCAGGTGGCCTGCGACCGCGCCACCGGACCGCGCCGCTACACCCTCCAGCCCCTGGCCACCCCCATGGCGCGCGGCCGGTCCGGCGCCGACACCCGCACCCGGCTGGTCGTGGTCCGCACCGGGCCCTCCACCGCGCTGGCCATCGAGGCGCGCGGCGGCCGCGGCAACGACGCGGGCACCTGCACCGAGGGCGTGCTGGTCTACCGCGTCCACAACGACAAGGCGTCGGGCGACGGCCCCGTCCAGGTGCTGGACGGCCACCCCGCCACCTCCGCCTGCTGGAACGAGTCGGTCTACCCCGAACTCGCCGACGCCCCCCTCGGTGTCGGGGACAGCATGTCGGTCAAGGAGGACTCCGTACGGATCACGGTGGCGGGCCGCGCCGCCGACGGGGGCTGGACCGTCCGGGTCAACCGCAGGGCGCGCTGATGACGGCTGACGACGGGGCCGCGAGGACCCGGCGGGCCGCTGCCTGACCCGCGCCGATGCGGCAGGTCGGACCGCAGGCGGACCCCCGCCGAGCACCGGGGCGCGCTCCTCACCGTTGATCAAGTCGGCTTCGAGGTGGCGCTTCGAGACTGTGGGCCCCTTTTCGACACCGGGCGCCCGGGAGTTGCGAATGCCGCGATACGCGAATCTGGCCGAGGCCCTGAAGGAACGGGTCCTCCGGTGCCCCGACGCCACGGCGCTCGCCCACCCCGCCCCCGACGGCACCGAACACCGCGTGTCCTACGCCGCGCTCGACGCCCGTGCCGAAGCCGTGGCCGCCTGGCTGCGCGCCCGGGACGCCACCGGCCGCCGGGTGCTGCTCGCCATGGACCCCGGTCCGTACGCCGCGGTGGCGCTGCTCGGCTGTCTGTACGCGGGGGCCGTCGCGGTGCCCGTGCCCGCGCCGTCCGCCTCCCGGACCGATGCCGAGCGCACCGCCTCGATCGTCCGGGACGCCGTCGTGGACCTCGTCCTCACCGAGACCGCCCACGCCACCGAGACCTCCCGCCGGCTCTCCCGGATCGGCCGCGCCGGTCTGACCTGCCTCGCCGTCGACGGACTCCGCCCCGACGCGGGCGCCGACGCGCCCCGGCAACCCCTCCGCACCACCGCCGACAGCCTCGCGCTGCTCGCCTACGACTCCGGGCCCGCCACCGCCCCCCGCGGCGCCCTGCTGACCCATGGCAACCTTACGGCGGCCATGGCCGGGCTGCGGCGAACGCTCGGCACCGACCGCCGCTCCCGGATCGGCGGCTGGCTGCCCCGCCACCACACCCCCGGCCTGATCGGGCAGGTGCTGCACCCCTTATGGCTCGGCGCCACCGCCGTGACCCTTCCCGCGGAGCCGTACCGCACCGATCCGCTGGGCTGGCTGCGCGCCATCAGCCGTCACGGCATCACCGAAACCCTCGCGCCCGACATCCTCCACGCCCGCTGCGCCGCCCTCCTCGGCGACGAGCCACCGGCCGGGCTCGATCTCTCCCGCTGGCGTACCGCGCTGAACGCCGGGGAGCCGGTCTCGGCCGGGACCATGGCCGCCTTCCCCCACCGCTGCGCCCCGCTGGGCCTGCGTCCGGGCACCCTGGTGGCGGGGTACGTCCCGGCCGAGGGGGCGCCGGTGCCGCTGGCCACGGGGCGCACACCGGTGCCGGGCGCGGACTTCGCCGTGGTCGACCCGCTGACCGGGCGCCGGCTGCCGGACGGGGCGCCCGGGGAGATCTGGGTGCGCGGCCCCGCCGTCGCCGCCGGCCACTGGGGCGGTCCGTCGGACACCGCGCTGCTGTTCGCCGCCCGCGTCGCCGAGGGCCCTGGGGGCTTTCTGCGCACCGGCGATCTCGGCCTTACGGTCAACGGCCGGCTCCGGATGACCGGCCGGGTCCGTGACGCCCTCCTGGTGGACGGCCACACCCTGCACCCGCAGGACGTGGAGCGCGAACTGCTGGGCTGCGCGAAGGCGCTGGGGTCGGCCCGGGTGTTCTGCGCCGGACCCGGTGCGGGGGCGCTGGTGGTCGTCCAGGAGGTCGTCCGTACGGCGGGCGGGGCGCGCACCGGGCTGCCCCGGCTGGCGGCCCGGATCCGGGCCCTGATCGCGGAGGAGTTCGGGGTCGAGACCGGCGCGCTGCTGCTGGTGCGCCCCGGCACCGTGCGCGGGGCGGGCACCGCCAAGATCCCGCGCGCCCTGCTGCGCGAGCGCTATCTGCGGGGCGAAGTGCGCACGCTGCACGCCGAGTTCGGGTCGGCGGTCGGTGAGCCCTGCCGAGGTGGTGCGGCGTGAAAAGGGGGCGCGCGGTCGCGTTCGCGCTACGGGATGGGCGTTCGACGGGCGTATTTCCCCGCGAATCGATGGAATGACCGAGAGGGCGGGGGAATAATCCCCATGCGGGGTGAGGCCGGGCGGGGAAAGCAGGGGGCGGCATGGTCAGGGTGCTGATCGCGGAAGACATGCATATGTTGCGCAAGGCACTGGTCGCCCTGCTGGAATTCGAACCGGATATCGATGTGGTGGCCGAATTCTCCAACGGCGCCGAAATCGTGCCCCGCGCCCGTGAACTCCGCCCGGACGTCGCCGTGCTCGACATCGATCTGCCGGGCGTGGACGGGCTCACCGCCGCGGCCGAATTGAGCACCGCCGTCCCCGAATGCCGCACCATGATGCTCACCAGCCTCGGCCGCCCCGGAAATCTGCGCCGGGCGCTGGCCGCCCATGTCTCCGGCTTTCTGCTGAAGGACAGCAGCCCGGAGAAGCTGAGCGACGCCATCCGGGCCGTCGCCAAGGGCGAGCGGGTGATCGATCCCCAGCTCGCGCTGGCCGCCCTGGACGACGGCCCACAGCCGCTGACCCCACGGGAGCTGGAGGTCCTGCGGTTCGCCGCGAAGGGCGAGGACTCCGGGCAGATCGCGGCCAAGCTGTTCCTGTCCGTGGGCACGGTGCGCAACTATCTGACGTCCGCCGTGACCAAGCTGGACGCCCGCAACCGGGTGGACGCCATCCGGATCGCCCGCGAGGCGGGCTGGCTGTAAGGCGGCATGCGGCCATCCCACGTGCTGCTCAGGCCGTCAGGGGTTCCGTCGCGCTGTCAGGGGCCCTTACGCCGTTGGACCCCGTTACGCCGTCACCGTCGGCCCCGGGCCGTACTCCCGGCCGCTGCGCGGCGGCGCGTCCACGGACACATCCAGCTCAGCGCGTAACTCGAACCAGCCGTCCGGCCGTACGCCCGCGCGCAGCCGCCCGCCGAGGTTCTCCACCCGCACCCGGAGGTTGCCGATACCGCTGCCGCCGTCCGAGCTGTCGGCGCGCAGGATCGTGGACGGCCGGCCCACCCCGTCGTTGACGAGGGTCAGCGACACCCGGTGCCCGCTGCGCCGCGCCTCGACCGCGCAGTGGTCGGCATTGCTGTGGCGCAGCACATTGGTCAGCCCCTCGCGCAACACGCTCGCCAGCACCGTGTCCACCAGCTCCGGCAGCGGTCCGCAGTCAATCTCGGCCGTGGCGCTGATGCCCGCCGCGGCCAGCATCGAACGGGCCGTCGCCGCCTCCGCCGACAGCGACATCTTGCGATAGCCGCTGGCCACCGCCCGTACGTCGGCGAGGGCCTGACGGGAGGTCTGGAGGATCTCCGAGAGCTCCTGCTGGGCGCGGGAGTTCTGCCGGGGCACCAGCCGGTGCACCAGCTCGCATTTGAGGGTGATCGTGGACAGGCTGTAGCCCAGCAGATCGTGCACGTCCCGGGAGAACCGCAGCCGCTCCTGGGCCACCGCCAGCCGGGCCAGCTCGGCCCGGGACCGGGACACCTCGGCGACCAGCCCGGACAGCCGCGAGAGCCCGAAGACCACCAGCCCGGTCAGCGCGGTGGAGACGGTGGTGTACGCGACCTGCCCCCAGCCGAAGCCCACCTGGAACAGCAGCACGTCCGTGCACAGCAGGATGGCCGCGAACGCGGGCCACGCCAGCGCCGGGACCAGCACCAGCAGCGAGGAACCGGCCAGGAAGCCCGGCATGCCCAGCCAGGCGTGCTTGAAGACGGCGAAGGGGGCGAAGGTCAGCACCGCCTGGAGCGCCAGCGTCCAGCGCCGCGCACCGCTGAGCCGGGGCGCGAGGCCGGGGAAGGAGTGCAGCATCTGGAGGCAGAGCAGCACGGTCATCGGCAGCAGCGCGAGACCGAGCATCGCCGCGTCGACCGACCTGCCCGAACGATTGCCGTCGACCACATAGGTGACGGCCACGGCGAAGTACCCCACCAGTACGAGGACCGTGATGACCACGGCCAGACGCGGCGCCAGACCGTCCTGGTGGCGCGGTGGGTGGTTCCCGGCATCGTCGGGCAAGAGGCTCCCCTGCACTCGTCCTCCGGATGGTCGGGCCGGATTGGGTGGCTTGCCCGAGAGTATCCGATCTTCACCTGGGGTGGAGAGGCCCTGTGGAAGGCTCATGGTGTACGCGGAGTTACCGGATATCACGGGGGATCACAGGAAAAACGGAATCGGGTTGAGGTCCGCGTAGGGCGTGGGCCCCGGCAGCCGACCGAGCGACACGGGGGCGTCGAAGAGCCGGCCGGGCGCGAACCGGGCCCAGTGCGGGCGCATTCCGGGCACCAGCACCTTGGCCACCGGCAGCCCCACATCCGGCCGGGTCTGGTCCAGCACCAGCAGTTCCATCCCGTGTCCGCGCACCAACTCCCGCACGGTGGCCAGCGCATCGCCCTCCGGGGGCGGCGGCGGGCCGGATGTTCCCGTGGGCGGCGGGGCGGCCGGATCGGGGGTCAGATACGGGTGGTCGGCGAGGGTCGCGGTACGGAACCAGCGCAGCGCCTCGGGCTCGGCGGCGCCGTAACCCCCGCCGTCGGCGCAAGCCTCGACCACCGCCGGAAGCATCTGGTTCAGCTCGGCGAGGGCGTGGCACAGCGCGGTGTGCCGGTCGAAGTGGGCGCCGAAGCCGAAGGTGATGTCCTCGGCGGGCTTGTCGAGGCGCCGGGAGAGCGCGGCGACCACCGGGATGCCGAAGTCCGTGGTGAGGTCCAGGGCCCACACCTCGCGCCGCACGCCCCGGTGGGCGGCGCGCACTTCGGCCGGCCACGGGTCGTCGAAGGCGTCCAGGGCCACGGCGGGCTGCCGGGTGCGGTTGTACCACCACAGGGCGACCGCGTCCCGCTCCACGAGCTCCAGGAAGCCCCGTACGACGGCGTCGGCCAGGGTGCCGCCCGCTGCCGCGCCGTTGGAGTCCGCCCGGCAGCAGCGGTGGCCCGGGGGCTGCGGGGCGCCGTAGTACAGCAGCGCGGTGGGCAGCAGCCGGTGGCGTTCGGCGGTGAGCGACCACACCGGGGTCCAGTCCAGCTCCGCGCCCTCGTCGAACGGATCCTGGACGCGGTGGCGCGCGGGGAGGGCGGGGTCGAGGAACTGGCGCGGGTCGAAGAGCTGGACGGCGTCCGGGTGCACCGCGTCCTCAGGGCGCAGATCGCGGTAGCGGGCGCGCTGACGCGGCTCGTCCCCCTGGAAGTGGCCGCTGTAGTGCTCCAGGGCCTCGCACAGCGCGCTGGCCCGCGCCTGTTCGGCCGTGCGGCCCTTACCGTGGGCGGCGGCCCGCAGCCCGGCCCTTACGGCGTCCAGGCCGCTGTGGGGGCCCGCCCCGGCGTACGAAGGGTGGCGGGCGTGGAAGCAGTTGAGGACGGCGGGGCCGCGCGGATCGCGCCGGATCTCGGTGACCAGCCCGGTGACGGGGTCCACCAGATGTCCGTAGCGCTCCATGATCCCGCGCGGGGAGGTGTCGGCGGCGTCGGTGGCGGTACCGGTCGCGGCAAGTGGCTCCCGTGGCTCCCGTGGCGAGGGCAGCGACAGGGGCGCCCGTATCCGGGCCGCGACCAGCGCCGGATCGCCGCAGCCGGCGCACTGCGGGCGGCGGGAGAGCGGATGGCGGTCCACGGTGGCGGTGAGGCTGTCCAGGGTGCGCAGCTCCCGCTGGCCCGAGTGCCGGTACCCGGCCAGCCACTTGGCGGCCTCCAGGGCGGCGAGCTGGAGCGCGGCGGCGCGGCTCGCGGGCAGCGACGCGGGCGGCCGCGGCACCGGTCCGGGGCGGCCGAGCCGGCGCTGGAGATAGGCCTCGGCCTGCCGTCCGCGCCACAGCCGGTCGGCCATGCAGACCCAGCACGGATCGTCGGGGGCGCCGAGGAACGGGCCCAGCCACGCCTGGGTGCCCACCGGTTTGACGGGCAGCCAGCGACGGCCGGTGGCGCGGTGCGCGGCGTCCACGGCGGCGAGCCGGGGATCGAGGTAGTCATCGCACACCACAAGGGTGAGTTCTGCGGTGTCATGTTGACGGAAGGCGATTTGACATATCTCTCGCCGGGGGCTATTGGCCCCCGGGCCCGTCGGATCGCCGTCCACCGCCTCCGCGTTCACGGGCCTCGGATCCGCCGGTTCGCCGTCCACGGTCCTCAGCCCCGCGACGCGCAGCGCCCGGACTACCTCGTCCGGGTCGGTCGAGCCGAGGACCAGCGGGGCCACGGCGGGGCGGGGGGACGCGGGCGTGGGGGGCGCGGCGGGGCCGCCCGTGCCCAGCCCGGCCAGCTCCCAGTACGCCTCCTCGGGGGTCCAGGCGTGCTCCCGCTCGGAGACCAGCCCGGCCGCGCGGAGACGGGCGATGACGCGCTCGGCCTGCCCGGCCGGGACCGCGCCGGGCGGGCCCGCGGCGCGGCCGGGCGCGGCGGCCTCGGTGAGGATGTGGGCGAGGTCCCGCGACCCGTCGAGCAGCGGCGCCAGCGCGGCGATCGCCCGCCCGTGCAGCGCCGTGACGCCGTGCTCGGAGACGAGGTAGACGGCCTCGCCGGGCACCGGCTCGACCCGCAGATGTGGTGTGAAGCCCAGTTCGCCGGTCATGGCCCGGTCATTCGGCGCCGACGGTGCAGATGCAGATGCCGGGTGCGGGGATGGGCCAGGCGGCGTCGGAGAGGTCCTCGATGACCAGGTCGTCGTCCTCGGCGGGCGGGCGGACGGCCTCGGCGGTCTTGCCTGGCTTGGCCGGTTTGGCGGGATGAGCCAGGGCGGCGGGGCTCGGGGGCTCATGGGGGATGGGCGTATCGGTCATCGCGGACTCTCTCATCGCCAGGGTGTGAATTTGTCATGGTGCGGGGGCTCTGGAACTCATATCGAGCTCGTTACTCCGGCACTGGCCGCACAGGCCGCCCACAAGCGAGGCTCTTAGATGCCTCGGTGGCAGGGCCGCGCGGCCAGGAGGCACTTGACGGACCGTTGACGGAGGTACACGACCATGGACATCAAGGTGTTGGGGCCGCTGAGCGTCGAGGCGTGCGGTCAGTCGATCGTGCCCAGCGCGGGCAAGCCGCGCCAGATCCTTGCACTGCTTTCCGTCTACGCCAACCAGATGCTCCCGGTGCCCACTCTTATGGAGGAAATCTGGGGCACGCAGATGCCGCGCAGCGCGCTCACCACTTTGCAGACCTACATCCTCCAGCTGCGCCGCAGGCTGGCCGCGGCCTATGGCCCACAGGCCCCGCAGGCTTCCAAGGACGTGCTGGCCACGCGCTACGGCGGATATGTGCTGGAGGCCCAGCCGGGCGCGGTGGACATCCATGAGTACGACCGGCTGGTGGCCGCGGGGCGGGACGCGCTGGACGCCGGGGACGATGTCCAGGCGTCCCTGCTGCTGCGCGAGGCGCTGGCCGTCTGGCGCGGTCCCGCGCTGGTGGATGTGAAGGTCGGCCCGGTCCTGGAGATCGAGCTGGCCCGCCTGGAGGAGAGCCGGCTCGGCGTCCTGGAGCGCCGTATCGAGGCCGATCTGCGGCTGGGCCGCCATGCCGAGCTGCTCACGGAGCTCACCGAGCTGACCGCCCGTCATCCGCTGCACGAGGGGTTGCACGCCCAGTGCATGGCCGCGCTCTACCGCGCGGGCCGCCCCTGGCAGGCGCTGGAGGTCTACCAGGGGCTGCGCGCCAGACTGGTCGAGGACCTCGGGCTGGAGCCGTCGCCGCGGCTTCAGAAGCTCCAGCAGGCGGTGCTCGCCTCCGACCCGGCGCTCGATCTGGACCTCGACGGCCACTGGCGCCGCCCGGTGCTCGACCTGTTCGCCGCATAGCCCCCGGCCACTGCCCCCCCGGCCACCAACCCCAGCCCCCAGCCCCCGGCCCTCCAGCCCGCAGTCTCGACCCCCAGCCCCCGTACCAGCCGTCCCCGTCCGGCGAACCATCCCCCCAATACGCCCGGCGCCGCCCTTCAGCCGGGCCTGCTACGGCTCCGCTGCCCGATCCCCCCGCGCGGGCAAGCGGAGCCGTAGCGCGTCCAGGGGCTGTCACAGGCGCCCGATGCCCGATGCCCGATGCCCATGGCCTGAGCCCTTGAGCCCTGGACCCTGAGCCCGACCAGCAGGAGGCGCGATGATGCGCGAGATCGACACCGATGTGTGCGTGGTCGGGGGCGGCCCGGCCGGTCTGGTGCTGGCGCTGCTGATGCTGCGGTCGGGGGCTCGGGTGACCGTGGTGGAGTGCGCCCGCGCGCATCAGCGCGTGGTCCGCGGCGAAATACTCCAGCCCGGCGCGATGGAGCTGTTGGACGCGCTCGATGTGCTCGCCGGCGCCCGCGCCCGCGGCGCCCATGAGCACCACCGGTTCCTGGTGATCGAGGGCGAGCGGGTGCTGCTGGAGGCCGACTACCGGCTGCTTCCGGCCCCGTACGACCACCTGCTGAGCGTGCCGCGCCCCCATCTGCTGGACGAGCTCCTCGCCCGCTGCCGCCGCTCGCCCGGCTTCCGCTATCTGCCCGGGCGGCGGGCCGGGGCGCTACTGCGGCGGGAGGGGCGGATCGCCGGGGTCGTCGCCGAAGGCCCGCCGGGCCGCTGTGCCGTCCGGGCCCGGGTCGTGGTCGGCGCGGACGGCCGGTTCTCGCGGATCCGGCGGCTGGCCGGCATCGGGGCGGGCCGCGCCGACGCGTTCGCCCAGGATGTGCTGTGGTGCACCCTCAGCACGCCCCCGGAAGAGCCGCCGGTCCGCGATGTGCGGGTGTACCGCACCGGCGGCGGCCCGGTGCTGGTCTACGGCTCCTGGCCGAACCGGATCCAGATCGGCTGGACCCTGCCGCACCGGCGCTACGGCCATATCGCCGCCCTTGGCCTCGACCACGTCAAGGAGCGGCTGGTGCGTGCCGTGCCGCGGTACGCCACGCTGATCCGCGATCAGATCCGCACCCCCGCCGACCTCGGTGTGCTCGATGTCTTCTCCGCACGTGCCGAGCGCTGGGTGGCCGACGGGCTGGTGCTGATCGGCGACGCCGCCCACACCCACAGCCCGATCGGCGCCCAGGGCATCAACCTCGCCGTGCAGGACGCGGTGGTGCTGCATCCCCTGCTGGCCCGCGCCCTGGCCGAGGGCGACACCAGCGCCGAGCGGCTGGCGGAGTTCGAGCGGCGGCGCGGGCCCGATATCGCGGCGGTGATGCGGATGCAGACCCTCCAGAGCCGGGCGATCCTCTCGCAGGGCGCGTTCACCACCCGGGTGCGCCCCCGTCTCGCGCGGGCGCTGCGTCATACGCCGATCTATCGCAAGATCCTCCAGCGCATGGCCTACGGCAACCCCTCGATCCGTATCGCCGACGCCGGGGTGTGCGGCCGTACATGACACCGCCGGGCCGATGGCTGGAAACAAGCTCCACACCGACTTCTCGCCACCCCGGCATTGGCGCAAAACCCCATACGGCCTAGGTTGAGGCCATGCACACTGTCGTGATCCTGGCGCTGGACCAGGTCATCGCCTTCGATCTGGCCACCCCGATCGAGGTGTTCACCCGCACCCGGCTGCCGGACGGCCGGGAGCCCTACCGGGTCCGGGTCTGTGCCCCCGCGCCCACCGTCGACGCCGGGGTGTTCGCCCTCCAGGCTCCGTACGGGCTCGAGGCGCTAGCCGAGGCCGACACCATCGTCGTGCCCGGCCGCGCCGACCCCCTGCTCCCGCTCCCCGACGAGGTGATCGAGGCGCTGCGGGACGCGGCCGCGCGGGGCACCCGTATCGCCTCGATCTGCTCCGGGGCCTTCGTCCTCGCCGCCACCGGGCTGCTCGACGGACTCCGGGCCACCACGCACTGGCTCGGCGGCGCGCTGCTCGCCGAGCTCCATCCGAAGATCCAGGTCGACCCGGATGTGCTCTATGTGGACAACGGCCAGTTCCTCACCTCGGCGGGCGCCGCGGCCGGGCTCGATCTGTGTCTGCACATCATCCGGCGCGACCATGGCTCCGCCGTGGCCGCCGACGCCGCCCGGCTGTCCGTGATGCCCCTGGAACGGGAGGGCGGACAGGCCCAGTTCATCGTCCATGACCAGCCGCCCGTACCGCGCGGCTCGCTGTTCGAACCCCTGCTGCGGTGGATGGAGGACAACGCCGGACGGGACCTCACCCTCAACGAGATCGCCGCCCACGTCGGCATGAGCACCCGCACCCTCAACCGCCGCTTCCGGGAGCACACCGGGACCACCCCGCTCCAGTGGCTGCACCGCGCCCGGATCCGCCAGGCGCAGTATCTGCTGGAGGCCACCACCCACCCCGTGGAGCGCATCGCCGCCCAGGTGGGGTTCGGCTCGCCCACCTCCTTCCGGGACCGCTTCAAGCGCGTCGTCGGCACCAGCCCGCACAGCTATCGCTCCGCCTTCCAGCGAAACGCCGGATAGCCGCCGAGCGAGGCACCGGACGGGGTCGGGCGCGGGTCGAGGCGGGCTCGAGTCACGGCGGCGACCATGGCCTTCTCAGTGGGAACGACCGCGAGGAGCGCCCATGTTGGACCTCGGCCTTGAGGGGCGCACGGTCCTGGTCACCGGGGCCACCGGCGCCATCGGCAGCGCCGCCGCCCGCGCCTTCGCGGAGCAGGGCGCCCGGGTCGCGCTCGCCTTCCGGCACCGCCGCGAGGCCGCCGAGGAGCTGGCCGTCGAGCTGTCAGGACCGGATCGGGGCCGGGCCTTCGCCGTGCCGTACGCGCTGGACGACGCCGCGTCGCCGCGCTGGGTCGTGGCCGCCGTGGAGGAGCACTGGGGCGGGCTGGACGTGCTGGTGGCGGCCGCCCGGCGAAGGGGCGCGCGGCGTGAGCCGCACGCCCGGTTCGAGGACGTCCCGGAAGAGCACTGGCGGCCGCTGGTCGCCGACGCCTTCGCGCCCGCGATCCGCACCGTCCAGTGGGCCGTGGCCGGGATGCGGAAGCGCGGCTGGGGCCGGATCGCGCTGGTGACCCCGCCGCATGTGCCGGACGGCGACCCGGGCGGGGAGTTCCACGCGATCGCGCGGGCCGGGCTGGGGGGTCTGGTCCGCGGGCTGGTGGGCGAGGTGGGCGGGGATGGCGTGCTGATCAACGCCGTATGCCCCGGGCCCACCCCGCCCGACCGGCCGCCCACCGCCCCCGAGGGTTTCACCACGTGTTTCACCACGCCCGAGTCCTCCGCGACCGGCCCCGAGGACATCGCCCGCGCTCTCGTCTTCCTGTGCTCGGCGGCCAACGGCGCCATCACCGGCGAGACGCTGACGCTCGCGGGGCGCCGCTGAGCCCGCCGGCGGGTGTGAGGGGTCGGCTCGGTGTCATGTCCATCGTCCGGACGGGTCGGTCCGGCCCGCTCGACCTCCGCGGGAGGTGACCATGCGCGTCCTGTTCACGACCTGGGCCTCGGGCGCCCATCTCGTCCCCATGGTGCCGCTGGCCCGCGCCCTGCTCGAGGCCGGGCACCAGGTGCGGGTCGCGGTGCCGTCCGAGTGCGCGGCGGCCGTCGCCCGGACCGGCCTGGTGCCGGTGCAGATCGGCGCCCTGCCCATGGCGGTGGTCAGACCGCCGGACGCGGCGCGCCGACCGCGCGGCAGCTGGCCCACGGAATGGCCGGTGCGGCCCGCCGCGCTCACACCGGAGCAGCACGGCGTGCTGCGCGCGTGCGGCGACCGGCAGGTGCGGATCGCCGAGGCGATGGCCCAGGGCCTGGTGGCCTTCGCCCGCTGCTGGCAGCCGGAGCTGGTGGTGCATGACGCGGGCGCGTACGCGGGCACGGTGGCCGCGGGGGCGCTGGGCGTGCCCGCGGTCGGCCAGCTGTGGGGGAGCGCGGCCGTCCTGCGGCTGGACCGGCAGCGGCTCGAAGGCCCGCCGCTGCCCGGCTACGCCCGGCTGATGCGGCGTTACGGCGCCGATCCGGCGCGCGAGCCCGACCTGTGGCTCGACCCCTGCCCGCCGAGCCTCGCGCTGCCCTCGCGGGCGCGGCGGCTGCCGGTGCGCTTCGTGCCGCACGACGGGACGTCGCCGGACGAGACGCCGTCGCCGTACGAGGCCCGCCGCGCCTGGGCGCGCCCCGGGCACCAGGAGCAGCCCGGGCATCCCGGGCACCCTGGCCACCCCGGGCACCCCGGGCACCCAGGCCACTGGCGCCACACCGCCGCGTCGAACGGGCGGCGCGGATCGGACGGTGGCCCCAGGCGCTCCGGGCCGGTGCGGGTGTGCGCGGCGTGGGACGACGCCGGTGGCCCGCCGGACGCCGTACGGGCCGCGCTGTGGGCCGCCGAGGCACGGGGCGTGGAGGTCGTCCGGGTCGGAAGCGCCGCCGAGGGGCGGCCGCCCGCCGGGCCGCTGCACCGGGTGCTGCCGGGCTGCCGGGCACTGCTCCACCAGGGCGGGGGCGCGGCGATGCTGGCCGCCGCCATGGCCGGGGTGCCGCAGCTGGTCGTCGCGCCCCGCCTGGAGCACCAGCTGAACGGGGCGCGGCTGGCCCGGGCGGGCGCCGGGATGTATCTGCCCGCCGACGCGCTCGATGCCACCCGGCCCGGGGCGCGGGCGGCGGGCGCCCGGCTGGCCCTGGATCTGTTCACGCTGCTGGAGCAGCCCTCGTACGCCGTGGCGGCGCATGTCCTGCGCCGGGAGGCGCTCGCGATGCCCGGCCCGGACAGGGCGGTGAAGGCGGTCACCCGGCTCGTGGGCCCGGCGGTGTGAGTTCGCCGTCAGGCGCGTTCCGTGTCGCCGGGGTATGCGAAAGCCCCCGGTACGTGAAAGGCCCCGGTAGATGAAAGGTCCCGGTATGCGAAAGGCCCCCCACCGAGGTGAGGGGCCGTTCACTGTCTGTGCGCCGCCAGGGACTCGAACCCCGGACCCGCTGATTAAGAGTCAGCTGCTCTAACCAACTGAGCTAGCGGCGCCTGCTGACGTAGGAGACCTTAGCACCCGGACGCCACGGAGTGAAAATCGATAAGTTTCAGCCCGGAAATGCGGCGGGTGCGCAGGTCACGGCCGTGCTGACAAGATCACCACCGGCGGCGCGGGCCGCTCGCACACACGCCCACAGCAGCACCTCGGGGCCGGGCAGCCAGGGGCCGCGGACATCGGGCGCGACCAGCCAGCGCGGCGGCGGCATCGGGGCGACGCCGGATTCCGGGGCGTCGTGCTCCAGGGGCGCCGCCTCCTGCGGACCGGGGTCCGGCGGGAACAGCGGCGGCACGGTCACCGCGTCGCCCCGGCCGTAGCAGAGCAGCGGGGGAGCGGCCGCGCCCCACTCCTCCCAGCCGAGCAGTGCGGGCAGCCGCTGGGCGGTCCCCGGGGTGGCGAAGAGCATGACCCGGCCGCCCTGGGCCGCGACCGGTCCGGTGCCGGGCCCGTCGGTCCATAACCGGCCCACCACCCGGCGGCCGAAGAGCGCATCCATGCTGATCACGTCGAACGCCGTGCCGCACGGCAGGGTCACCGGGGCGGTCGGGGCAGCGGCCCACAGGGCCTGCACACCGCGCGGGGAGGCGCTGGCCGAGGCGAGCCAGTCCGCGCCCGCCGGGGTGACGAAGGCGGCGGTGTGAAGTGAGTCCTGCGGCGATCTGCTCATGTTTCCACCTTTACCGTCAGCGCGGACGGTGTAGAGAGATGAGACGAAACCGGGACATCGGATGGCGGTATCGGGTACCTTCCGCTCGCATATGCCCCGGGCTCACGCCTGCCGTCAGTCCAGCACCTCGCCGCCCCGCATCAGCTCACGACCGAATTCGACCATCTTCTTGGCGTAGTCCTCGGTCCACTCGGCACGCTCGGCGATCACGGCGGGGGTCAGCCGATCGAACCGCCTCGGGTCGGCGAGCTGCGCGGCCGCCATCGCCTGGAACTCCATGGCCCGGTCCGTCGCCGCGCGGAACGCCAGCACCAGCTCCGTCGAGCGGGACAGCAGCTCACGCGGGTCTTCGATCGACTCCAGGTCGAAGAAGTGCGCCTCGTCCGACGCGGCGGCGGCCGGTTCGAAGAGCAGGGGCGCGGGCTTCAGCCGCCGGGGCGCGGAGCCGTGCCGGCCGTGAGCCGAATCCGGCTCGGGCATGTGATCTCTCCTCCTGGCTCGTGAGACACGTACGGTTCGCGGGTCTTGCCGTCTCCATTGTCGCGCGTAGGGCAAGGGCGCCCCCGCCGTACGCCGCCGACCTGGGGTCTCTCCCCACCCCACCGCCCCCTGAACCATGGCCGCACCTCTCACCCCGATGACGCACCGTATGGCCAGGTCCTTATGACACCTGGGACGCCTCCCTCACGCCCTTACGGCTGCCATGCCACCCGGTGCTCGGCCAGGTGCGCCAGCACCGCGTGGTTGGCCTCCCAGCCGTCCGGGAACTTCACCGTGACGCCCAGCTGCACCGGCTCCGTGGACGGATGCTCGTCCAGCAGCTCGGCCACCCCCGCCCGGCACACCACCACACACGCCTGCCGGTGCCGCGACGCCAGTACGCACAGCCGCCCCGTCTCCAGGTGGAAGGCCGTGGCGTCCGGCCGCCCCGACAGCGGGTGCAGCACGACCGTGACATCGAACTCACGCCCTTGGAGGCGATTGGCGGTGTCGACGGTGACGCCGGAGACCCCGAGCCCCGCCAGCGCCGCTCGGATCGCCGCCGCCTGGTCCCGGTGCGCCGTGCCCACCGCGATCCGGTCCGCCGCGACCGGCTGCGGCTCGTCGGACCGCTCGCTGACCGCCACCGCGCCGCGGTCCAGCAGCCGCCGCACCACCTGGGCCACGGCCGCCACCGCCTCCGGGTCGGTGCGCGGGGTGCGCCGGGCGGGCAGCTCAAGCAGCCCCCAACCGGACGCGGCGGCCTCGTCCAGCACCCGGTCCGGGCCCGAGCCGTCGGAGGCCACCCCGAAGCTCAGCCGCCGCTCGCCGTGTCCGGTGCCGCTGCGGAAGGGGGTGTACGGATAAAACGCGTGCGAGACCAGCGGCGCGGCCGAGGCCGGGAGCCGCCAGGAGACCGGCAGCCGGTGCTGCGGAAGCCGCGGATTGTGGGCGAGCAGGGTGGTGACCGCGCTCGCCGACGGGTCGTACGAAAGCCCCGCCCACTGGTCGGCGCCGACCACGCTGAACGGGTCCAGCTGCCCGGGGTCGCCCACGAACAGCGCCCGCTCGAACAGCCCGGCGACCGCCAGCAGCGCGTCGGAGCGCATCTGGTACGCCTCGTCCACGATCGCGTGCCGCCACGGCTCGACGTGTTTGATGTGCGCCCACTTCGCGGCCGTGGAGACCACGATGTCGAGCCCGGCGAGGTCGGCGATCTTCGCGGAGGCGCGGACCGACTCATGGCCGTCGAGCACCGGGTCGTACGGATGCGGATCGCTGCTGTGCAGCCGTCCCACCGGGAGATCGGGGTCCGCCGTGGCCAGCCGGTCCACCAGATCGTCCACCTGGGCGTTGGTCTGCGCGACCACCATCAGCGGCCGCCCGGCGGCGGCCAGCTCCCGCGCCGCCCGCACCACCAGGGTCGACTTGCCCGCACCGGGCGGGGAGTCCACGACGACGCCGCGGTCCGCTCCGTGCAGCGTGTCGTGCAGGATCGCCTCGGTGGCGCGCGCCGCGGCGGCCGACGGGTCGAACGGCTCGCCCGCGCGGGCACGGCCCGGGTGGGCCGCGGCGGCGGCCGGGTCCGCGCCGATCACAGATAGTCCTCCTCGGTCATCGGGTCGGGCTGGGGGCCCTGGGCCGGGGCGGCGGCGTCCGGCGGGCCGCCGTGGGTCCATGGGGTGCTCTCCGCGTCGGGCAGCTCGGGGCCGCCGCGCGGGGCGTGCTCGAACAGCGTCCAGCACACCCGGTCGCCCTTCTCGGGCACCGTGCCCGGCTCGGGCTGCTTGCCCCGGCCCATCCCGCCGGTCAGCCGCACCACCAGGGCACGACCCGGGGCGTGCGCGTCGCCCGAGGCGTGCGCGTCGCCCGGGCCGCCCGTATCGCCCGGACCGCCCACGACATCGGCTCCGGCGGCCTCGCCGGGCCCGTCGGCACCGTCCAGGTCCGCGAGACCGGCGAACTCCCCGCTCTGCGCCCTGCCGTCGGCCGTGACCCGGTGCAGCTTGACCCGCTCGGCCAGGTGCGGACGGTCCTCGGTGCGGATCGTGACCAGCGGGCGCGGGCGCGGCACCTTCGCGTCCGACCAGGCCATCTCCACATCGATCACCTCGCCCGCGAACGCCTCGCCGGCCAGCCGCCGCTCCGCCATGACCAGCGGATCGTCCAGCGCCTCATGGGCGTCCAGCTGGGCCTGCGCGGTCTCGCGCGCGGCGAGCTTCTGCGCCGCCGTCACCGCGTCGTCCAGCTTGGGCTGCGGTGGCTCCCCGGCCCGGACCCGGTCCCGGTGGCCGGTGTACGACCAGCGGTCCCGCTTCCAGCGGTCGGCCACCCGCGCGCCCTCCGGGAGGGCGCGCAGCAGATCCACCCCGTGCCACAGCGCGTCCCAGGTGGGCCGCAGCTGCGACTCGATCAGCCCGCGCAGCTCCGCCTCGGCGAGCCGCAGCCGTGCCGCGCCCCCGGCCACGCCCTGTGACGCCTCGGCACGGGCCGCGTCATAGCGGGACATCGCCGGGGCCAGCAGCTTGGCGTCGAAGGCGGGGTCGGTGGACGGTCCGGCGGGCGGGCAGCGCAACTGGCCCCCCTCGTCCCGCTCCGACTCCGCCCGCAGCGCCGCCTCCGCGCCCGGCACGCCCTCCGGCGGGTCGATCCAGGCCAGCAGCGAGCCCAGGTGCTGATCCTCGAGATTGCTCTGCCCGGTCGCCCAGTGACGGCTCAGCAGCTCGGTGAGCGACAGCAGCAGACAGGAGCCGGGCACCCGGGCCCGCTCCCCGTAGTGGGTCAGCCAGCGGCCCAGCAGCGGAACGCGCGCGGGCGCGGGGAACGGCGTCTCCGGGTCCTGCTCGGCGGTCCGCCGGAACCGCATCGACCGGCCCAGCAGCCGTACGAACGCCACGCCCGCGGCGCTGGGCACCAGCAGCTGCGGCGCGTCCTGGCAGAGCTCGACCTGGACCGGCACCTTCTTACCGGTCTCCGGATCGGTCTCCTTGCGCTCCTCCAACTCGACCTCGTCCCCGTACGAGTCCAGATACGGCTGGATCTCCTCGGCGAGCTCGGCGAGGAACGCGAACCGCAGGTCGCGGTCGCGCGGCTGGGCCACGATCAGCAGCCGCGGCGCGTCCCGGTCGGTGCCCACCAGCGCCCCGAGCGGCGCCCCCGCCTCGCCGGCGGTGGTGAGCGGGACGAACGCCAGCGGACGCTGCGACAGATGGCGGTGGCGCACGGTGGTCAGGGGCTGGGCCCGCCCCTCCCGGATCGCCTCCATCCGGGCCAGGGTGGTGATCAGCGACATGCCACCGCCTCGGGGCGGGACGCGAGCGCCTCGGCGCGCAGGGCCGCCGCGCGGCGCAGGGCGTCCACGGCGGGGTCACCGGTGGGCGCCTCGTCGGCGGGGCCGTTCATGGCGGCCGTAAGGACGGCGTCCACGGTGGTGAGCCCGCCCAGCTCGCCCCGGACGCCACGGCCCAGCGCCTCGACCTGTCCCGCCGCGCGGGACCGCGTCCGGCAGTGGGCGGCCAGCTCGCACGTGGACAGGCACTCCGGCGCGTACGCCGCGTCCACCGCGTCCACGGCGGCCGTGAGCTCCTCGACCGGCCGGGTCGGGTTCCGGCCGTCGTCGGTGAGCCGGAGGTCGAAGGTGGTGCCCTCGGGGAGGGCGGCGGCGATCTCCTCGATCCGGGTCAGCCGGTCCAGCTGCCGCCGGGTGACCGCCAGCTGCTTGCGCACATCGACCAGTTCGGCGGTCGGCAGGTTGGAGAAGTCCTTGGGGCAGACGAGCAGCACCTGATGCCGCACCCGGGCCCGTACGGAAGCGGCCTCCGCCGGGGCCACCGAGCCCTCCCGCGCCGCCGTTTCGGCCGGGTCCGCCGAGGTTGCCGCCTCCCTCGTCCCAGCCGGGGCCGCCGCGTCCGCCGTCATCGCCGCGCTCGCCGTCTCCGCGACATCCACGGCCTCCACCGCCTCCGCGGCCTCCACCGCATCCACGGCCTCCACCGCCTCCGCGGTGTCGCTGCCGCCCTCCGGCGGCCGGCCGATCATCGACGCCACCCGCTCCAGCGCCAGCGTGTAGACCGCCGACTGCCGGGCGGCCGCGCCCACCTTGGCCGGGTCGGCGGAGCCGTCCACCATCGGGAAGGACTTGATCTCGATGACCGTCCACGACCCGTCGGGGTGCACCACGACCGCGTCCGGCTCCAGGAAGGCGGGTGAGCCCGCGACGTCCAGGCTCACCATCGGATGGTCCAGCAGCGCCCAGCGCCCCGCCTCCGTGGCCTCCCGCAGCGCGAGCGCCGTACGGGCCGTGCGGCCCTGCGGCCCGGGCGCGGTCAGATCGGGGGTCGCGACGGCGCCGGGGCCGGGCGGCTCCGAGCCGTCGCGCAGCCGCTCGTGCAGCAGCCGCACCAGATCCGCGCCGCCGTCGGCCTTGACCCGGGCCTCGAAGGAATTGCCGCGCTGATGCGCGAACTGCGACTGGCCGAAGTTCGCGGGAGCCCCCAGGGCCTGCGCCAGCGCGCCCTTGTCGACCCCGGCCCCGTCCAGCAGCGCGCGGCGGCGGCAGCCCGGATTGGCGGCCAGCGCCGCCAGCGCTCGGGCGTCCATCGGACGGGGAGCGGTGGCCGGGCCGCGCAGCTCAGCGAGCCGCTGCCGGAGCCCCGTCGTCTGCCGTGGAGGTCGCGCCGCCCCGGCCGCCGCTACCGGCACCGGCACCGGCTCCCCGGCCGCCGTCGTCCGCGGCACCGTCGGTGCGTTGCCTGTCCGCGCCCCTGCCCTGCTGTCGGGGGATCCGTTCCCGTTCACGCGCCGAAGTCTCGCACTTGTCACCGACATTCGCGGGCACACCCGCGTTTCGGGAGGTGACGGGGGCCTCCTGGACCGGGCGCAGCCTGGCGCGCAAGGTCTCCGTGAGGCGCAGCGCCGGGCCCGCCAGCAGCGCCCCGAGCCCCATGGTGGCCACGCCGGCGGCTGCGTCCAGGAAGTAGTGGTTGGCGGTGCCCATCACCACGAGCGTGATCGCCAGCGGATAGCCGACCGCGAGGACCTTGGTCCACATCGAGCGCCCGTGCCGCCACAGGGCGACGCCGCACCACAGCGCCCACCCCACATGGAGGCTGGGCATCGCCGCGTACTGGTTGGTCAGCCCGCCGAGCCCGCGCGGTGCGCTGGCGTCGCCGCCCCACCAGCCGTACGAGCCGTACTGCGCCATGGTGTCCACGAAGCCGTGGCTCGCGTCCAGGAGCCGTGGCGGGCACGTCGGCAGCAGGGTGAAGCCGATGAGTCCGATGACCGTGGAGACCAGCAGCCAGGTGCGCAGAAAGCGGTAGTCCGACGCCTTACGGCGCTTCCACAGCCACATCAGGATGACCGGGGTGAGGACGTAGTGCAGCGAGGCGTAGGCGAAGTCCGCCGGTATGCCTATGACCGCGTTGGTGGTGAAGAGGTCGTTCAGCGGCGACTCGAAGTCGATGTTCAGACGCTGTTCGAAATGGAGGATCGCCAGACCGTGGTCGACGGCGGTGGACACATCGCCGCGGGCCAGGAGCCGACCGGCCGAGTACGCGGCGTACACCACCGCTATGAGCGGCAGTTCGGTCCACCAACGGGGCCGACTGCCCGGTGCTGCTCCGGCACGGGGCACGGTGTGGGGCATTCGGACGCTCTCCAAAGTTCAGGCGGCCAGAAAAAGGCGCGCGGTCAACCGTACGGTGTAGGCGAAGCGACCCACGCACCGCCCCCGTCCGCGAGCGCGCCCACTGTCGGGACCCCCCTGGCGGACTCGCGCGCAGCCTGGAAGACGCCAGGACTGACCCGGAGGTTGCCTGCCGATCACGTGCGCGATGATGGAGGGATGGTGATCGGCCATGTGCCGGTCCCGTGATGTGCACGAAACCGCAGGCAGCGACGTGTAATGGCGCACGGCGGCGCGGCGGTGCGGAACCGGTGAAAGAAGGCGCTGCCCCATGGCCCCACGCATCCTCCTGGCCCGGCACGGACAGACGCGGTGGTCGCTGGCCGGGAAGCACACCGGCCGTACGGACATCCCGCTGCTGGACGAGGGGCGGCGCGGCGCCGAACTGCTCGGCGGGCGGCTGCGCCACGGCCCCTGGGCGGGCCTCCCGGACGCCGAGGTGCGCACCAGCCCGCTGGTGCGGGCGAAGGAGACCTGCGCGCTGGCGGGCTTCGGCGACCGGGCGCGGGAGTGGGACGCGCTCCTGGAGTGGGACTACGGCGCGTACGAGGGGATGACCCCCGCCGAGATCAAGGCCATCCGGCCGGACTGGCTCATCTGGCGCGACGGGGTGCCCGAGGGCGAGTCGATCGCCTCGATCGGGGCGCGGGCCGACGAGGTCGTGGAGTGGGCGCGCTCGGCCGACCGCGATGTGCTGGTCTTCGCGCACGGCCACATCCTGCGGACGCTGGGCGCCCGTTGGCTCGGCCATGAGGTCTCCTTCGCCGCCCGTATCCGGCTCGATCCCACGTCCCTGTCGGTGCTCGGCTGGGCGTACGGCGAGCCCGCCATCGAGCGCTGGAACGACACCGGCCATCTCGACTGAACCGGCCATTGCACCGGCCACTGAACCGCCCATCGAACCGGTCATCCCGACCGAGGGCCCGAACCGGCGTCAGACCGGGCTGGTGAGGCCGGTCGGCTCGGGACGGGCGGCGGCCTCGGGGCGCGCGGCCGTCTCATAGCGGGCGAGGAAGTCCGCGACCGCCGCATCGCGACCGTAAGGACGAAGTATCCGGGCCGTGTCGTCGAGCATCCGGCGGATCCGCGACGACTTCACCTGGTCCAGCAGGCCGAGCGCCCGGCCGGCCGAGGCGGCGGCCGCGTCCGGTGCGCCGTCCGCCACCAGATCGCTGGCCAGCTCCGTGGTGAACAGCGCGATATTGCGGGTGAAGTGGGGGTTCTGGAGGGCCACCGCGCGCCGCGCGTGCTCCACGGCGCGTTTCCAGTCGCCGAGCGCCGACCAGCACTGCGCCTCAAGACCCTCCAGTTCGGCCTCCCCGAAGAAGCTCATCCACTCGGGGTCGGCGTCGCAGGGCCCGCGCCCGAACAGCGTCCGGGCGCGCAGCAGCGCCCGCTCACAGCCGCCCCGGTCGGTCAGCCAGGCGAGCCCCCCGGCCTCGCGCAGCGCGAGCAGCGACAGCAGCCGTGGCGAGGCGAGCCGCTCGGCGACCCGCTGGGCCGCCTGTGCCGCCCTTACGGCCTCGCGGGGGTGTCCGGCGTCGCGGGCGAGGAAGGCGGTGTTGCAGAACGCGTGCGCTTCCAGGGCGGCGTCGCCGGAGACCCGCGCGGTGGCCAGGGCCTCGGCGTAGTGGGACCGCGCGTCGGACAGCCGCCCGGAGTCATGGGCCAGCCAGCCCACCGAGATGGCCAGTTCGCCCGCGCCCGCGAAGAGCCGCTCGGCGATCGAGCGGCTGTAGCCGCCCGCGTCGAGCAGCGCGTAGGCGGCGCTCAGCGGTTTGGCGGTGTGTGCGTAGAGGGGGTCGGCGCCGTGCCGGTCGTCCAGCACCCGGATCCGCCGTACGGCCTCCTCCACGGCGGCGGCCTCGGCCTCGCCCACCCGCCGCCCGGTCCGCCGGGGCGGCGTCCCGGCCCGGGGCGCGGCGGCCACGGCGGCGGCCGCCGCCCCACCGGCCACCGCCGCCCCGCCGGCCATGAACGAGCGGCGCAGCAGTTCGCTCTCCTCGAAGATGTCGACGGACCCCTTGCCCTGGGGCTCCCAGGGCCCGGGGCGCGGGCCGGGTAAGGGGACGGGGACGGGAGGGCCCGCGGGGCCGCGCGCCTGGTGGCCGCGTACCGACTCACGGGAGGCGAAGCCGAGATCCGTAAGGGTGCGGCCGGGGAACATATGGCGGAAGACCCGCTCGTACGCGTAGTTGGGGCAGCGGATCGCCCCCGACTCGACACGGCCGATATAGCGGGCGTCGCAGGAGACCTGCTCGCCGATCTCACGGGCGGCACGACGCACGGACGCCGCGAACTCGGAGGGCGAGAGCTGTCCGCGCAGTCGGCGGAACGCGGTGTTCGGCCGGGGCGGCGGGGGCTCTGGAAGCGGCGTCATCTGAGCCTCTCCCTTGGTGATGCCAGGTGGGCGGGGGAGAACCGTACCGGCTGTGAGATCCACGACACTCGGAGATTTCCGGCAAATGTGACGTCTCGCCCACGATCTGCCATGAACTGCCATCCTTTACGGCGGCATTCGGCCGTAGCCGTTGACACCGCCGCGCGTTGAACCAGGTGCTACCCGATGAAGAGGGAGGTCGGAGTGGATACCAGCCGCTCACGGACGACTGCCCAGCACCCCCAGCACCCCCAGCGCCAGGACTGCGATCTCGTCACCGTGCCCGCCCGCCAGGGGCTGGAGGCGGTGGACATCCTGCGCCGTGCGTGCGACGGCCTCGGTCCGGTCCTGCATGACAACGCCTGCGACACCCTCGGCTTCCTGGTCCCGCCCGGTACGGCGGACGGCTGGGACCTGCCGGGCTCGGCGTGTACCCAGACATCCGGGCGCGGGATCCGGATAAATATCGGCTCCGGCACCGGCGCCCCCGCCGAGGCCGGAGACACCCGAACCGGAGACTCCGCGTCCGGAGACCTCCCCCACGGAAACAACGGACCCGGAGCCCCCGAATCCGAAGACACCGCGTCCGCAGACGGTGACTCCGGAGACGGTGACTCCGTAGGCACCGCATCCGGAGACGGCGCGTCCGGCGCGGCCGAGAACGAGGCCCCGCCGGGCATCGGCACCGGCTGGCTGGTGCCGCCCCACGCGGCGTACACGGTGGCGACCGACCCCGCCGAGCTCCGGGCGGCACTCGGTGAGGCGGCCCGCACGATCGAGGCCGTCGACCGCTGCCAGTGAGCCCCGGGGGCTGTCAGTGGTCGGCCCCATACTGGGACACATGGCGAAAGGCACGAACAAGCGAGCCGCGCGCGGGCGCGGAGCGGCGCGGGGACGCAGCCCCGAGCCGGTCACCGCATCCGTCGACGGGGGGCTCGCCGAGCTCGTGCCGGACCGGGACCGGCCGCGCGGCTGGACGCTGCTGCTCGACGGCAAGCCGCAGTCGCATGTGGACCTCGACGACCCCGCGTATCTCGACTTCGAGTACCAGCGCAGATTCGGCCATGTCGCCGATCTCGCCGCCCCTCCCGGCCGTCCCCTGCACGCGGTCCATCTGGGCGGCGGCGCCTTCACTCTCGCCCGCTATATAGCGGCCACACGCCCCCGCTCCACCCAGCAGGTCATCGAGATCGACGCCCCGCTCGTCCAGTTCGTCCGGCGTGAGCTGCCGCTGGACCCCGGCGACCGGATACGGGTGCGCGGCGCCGACGCCCGCGCCGGGCTCGCCAAGGTGCCCGACGGCTGGGCGGATCTGATCATCGCGGATGTCTTCAGCGGGGCCCGTACGCCCGCCCATCTCACCAGCGTGGAGTTCCTCGCCGAGGTGCGCCGCGCCCTGCGCCCGGACGGGTGCTACGCCGCGAATCTCGCCGACGGCCCGCCGCTGGCCCATCTGAAGGCCCAGATCGCCACCGCCCGCGCCGCCTTCGCCGAGGTGTGTCTGACCGCCGACCCCGCCCTGCTGCGCGGCCGCCGCTTCGGCAACGCCGTGCTGCTGGCCGCCGACCGCGAGCTGCCGCTGGCCGAGCTCACCCGCCGCGCCGCGAGCGATCCGCACCCCGCCCGAGTCGAACACGGCCGCGCCCTGGCGGACTTCACCGGCGGCGCACCCCCCGTCACCGACACCACCGCCGCCCCCTCCCCGCCCCCGCCACCCGCAGTCTTCGCCTGACCGTCCCGGCGGGTCTTTCCCCTCCCCGCCCCTTCCCGCAACCATGGGCTCCGCCCCTGGACCCCGGGATCTGGGGCGAAGCCCCGCCTTCCAGCCCCCTCCGGGGGCACCTCCCAGCGGTTGCTGGGGAAGTTCGAGGAGCGGGGCCCGGGGCGGAGCCCCACCATCCACCCCCTCCGGCGTTTGGCCTTCCAGCCCCTCCAGGGGGCACCTCCCAGCGGTAGCTGGGGGAGTTTGAGGAGCGGGGTCTGGGGCGGAGCCCCCCACGCGGCGGAGCCGCATATCGTCAGGTGTCGGGAAGGGGCGGGGAGGGGAAAGCAGCCCGCCGCAGGCGTACGCGTACCGACAGACACCCCTAGTGCTCGTCGATGCGAACCTGTGGCGGCCCGTCATGCCACGTGCAGAAGATGGTCGTCGTGTCGGCCCCCGAGACGAAGTCCACCCGGATCCACTCACTCTGCTTCCACACCTGCATCTGCCACCCGCCATCCGGCGTCGCCGACACCAGATCCGCCGACGCCGCCCGGATGTCGAAAACCGCCCGCCCGCCCTTGGCCGGATAGCTGCGCACCTCCCCGCTCTCCTCCGGCCGCGCCGACTCCTTCCGGGACGGCGTCTGCGTCGGCTTCCGGGTGCGCCCGGCCGAACCGGACTCCTTGCCTTTGTCCCCGCCGGACCCCGCGTCCGTCCCGGGAGGCGAGGCCGAGGACGGCGAGGACGGCGAGGACGGTGAAGTGGCCGAGGGGGACGGCGGTTTGGGCCGATGCGTGGAGGAGGACCAGGCCCCGTTCGCCGACCCCGAGCCGTCCGTGATCGGCAGCGCGCGCGGCGGGTCGTAGGCCGTACCGGTCAGCACCGTTCGCACGCCGTACCACGACAGCGTGACCGCGGCGCCGGTCGCCAGCACCCAGGCCAGACATTGGACCAGACCTCTTTGCATCTTCCTCATCTTGCCTCACCCGAATGGCGTACGGTGCCGCTCATGGCAAGTGTGCTTGTGGTCGAGGACGACCAGTTCGTGCGCTCAGCCCTCATACGGCAGTTGACCGAGGCGTCCCATACCGTGCGCAGCGTCGGCACCGCCCTGGAGGCGTTGCGCGAGGTGGCGCAGATCGGATTCGACGTCGTCATCCTGGACCTCGGCCTGCCCGACCTGGACGGGGCGGAGGCGCTCAAGATGCTGCGTGGCATCACCGATGTGCCGGTCATCGTGGCCACCGCCCGCGACGACGAGGGTGAGATCGTCCGCCTGCTCAACGACGGCGCCGACGACTACCTGGTCAAACCGTTCTCCGTGGCCCATCTCTCCGCCCGGATGACCGCCGTCCTGCGCCGCGCTCGCGGCGGCGGGCCGGGCGAGCCGGGCGGCGCGGCGGCGCCCCCGGCGGTGCTCCGGGTCGGCGGGTTGGCCGTCGATCCGCTGCGCCGCCAGGCCCAGTTGGACGGGGTGACGCTCGATCTGACCCGGCGCGAGTTCGACCTGCTGGCCTATCTCGCCGGGCGGCCCGGTGTCGTGGTGCCGCGCCGGGAGCTTCTCGCCGAGGTCTGGCGGCAGGCGTACGGGGACGACCAGACCATAGACGTCCATCTCTCCTGGCTGCGCCGCAAGCTGGGCGAGACCGCCGCCCGGCCGCGCTATCTCCACACGCTGCGCGGGGTCGGCGTCAAACTGGAGCCCCCGGCGGAGCACACGTGAGATGGGCCCTGGTCAAGGTCTGTCTGGCGGTCACGGCGATGGTCGTGGTCGCCTTCGCCGTACCGCTCGGACTCGTCGTCAAGGAGCTGGCCCGGGACCGGGCGTTCGCCGACGCCGAGCGGCAGGCCGCCACCATCGGCCCGGCGCTCGCCATCACCACCGAGCGGGCGCGGCTCCAGCGCGCTGTCGCCAGCACCCAGGCGGGCGGGGACGGCCGGATGGCGGTGCATGTCCCCGATGAGCCGGGGGACCGGGGGAGCGGCTACGACCTGGGCAAGAGCCATGCGCCCAAGGGCGAGCTGGCCATCGCGCGGCGGCTCGGCCGCGCCTCGGTGTCCGGCGCCCCCGGGGGCTACGCACTGCTCCAGCCGACCGCGCTGAGCAGCGGTCAGGTCGCGGTCGTCGAGGTGTATGTCCCGCGTGGCGTGGTCACCAGCGGGGTCACCACGTCCTGGCTGGTGCTCGCGGCTGTCGGCCTGGCGCTGATCGTCGGCGCGGTGGCCATCGCCGACCGGCTCGGCACCCGGCTGGTGCGCCCCGCGGGGCGGCTCGCGGAGGCCGCGCACGACCTGGGCCGGGGCGAGCTCGGGGTGCGCGTCCCTGAGGACGGCCCGGCCGAACTCCGGGCGGCCGCCGCCGCGTTCAACTCCATGGCCGACCAGGTGGTCCAGCTCCTGGCCGGCGAGCGCGAGCTGGCCGCCGACCTCTCCCACCGGCTCCGCACCCCCCTCACCGTGCTGCGCCTCAACGCCGCCTCGCTGGGCGAGGGACCGGCGGCCGACCAGACCCGCGCCGCCGTCGCCCAACTGGAGGGCGAGGTCGACCAGATCATCCGCACCGCGCGCCAGCAGAAGACCCACACCCCCTCCGGCTGTGACGCCTCCGAGGTGATCCGGGAGCGGATGGAGTTCTGGTCCGCGCTCGCCGAGGACGAGGACCGTACGGTGCGGCTGGCCGGGGTCGAGCGCACCGTAAGGGTGCCGGTCGCCCGCCCCGAACTGGGCGCCGCGCTGGACGCCCTGCTCGGCAATGTCTTCCGGCACACGCCCGAGGGCACGGCGCTCGCGGTCGATGTCCACAACGGCGAGGACAGCGTGATCATCCTGGTCTCGGACGCGGGCCCGGGCATCGCGGACCCGGACGCGGCGCTGCGCCGGGGTCATGGCGACGGCGGCCCCGGCTCGACCGGCCTCGGCCTGGACATCGTGCGCCGGGTCGCGGAGTCCACGGGCGGCGATCTGCGGATCGGGCGGTCCGTGCTGGGCGGCACCGAGGTACGGGTGTGGCTCTCGCTGAACGGCGCCGGCTCCGCCGACCCGGGGCAGCGGCGGCGCGGCCGTAAGAAGAGGACCCGGGGCCGCGGCAGGGCCAAGGAGGCCGCGGAGCATTAATCGCCGCCGATGGGTTCCTTAAGACAGCCATAAGATCCGTGGCCCGTGCACGGATCCTGCCGTTTGTCCGACTTCCCCTCGCTAGCGTGTCGCCCGCACCACCAACCCCCCACATCCGTACAGCGAAGGCAGGCACCTGATGAGCAGTACGCACCGTCGCAAGGCGAGCCGGACCACCAAGGTGATCGGCGCGACCGCCGCCGCCATCGTGGCCGGCGGCACGGCGTTCGCGCTCAGCGGGGCGGCGAACGCGGGAACCGTCTCCGAGAAGACCTCCGCCTCCGAGAAGCCCGCCGCGGCGGCGGGCGGCTTCGCCCCGTACATCGACACCTCGCTCTACCCCGCCTACGACATGGTGGGCACCGCCGACAAGACCGGCGTCAAGGAGTTCAACCTCGCCTTCATCACCTCCGGCGGCGGCTGTACCCCCAAGTGGGGCGGCGTCACCGAGGTCGGTGACAACGAGGTGGCCAAGCAGACCGAGGCGCTGCGCGCGAAGGGCGGCGACGTCCGGGTCTCCTTCGGCGGCGCCTCCGGCTCCGAGCTGGGCCTGGCCTGCACCTCGGCGGACGAGCTCGCCGCGGCCTACGGCAAGGTCGTGGACGCCCTCAAGCTCACCAAGGTCGACTTCGACATCGAGGGCAGCGCGCTCCCGAACAAGGAGGCCAACACCCGCCGCGCCCAGGCGATAGCCAAGCTCCAGCAGCAGCATTCGGACCTGGACGTCTCCTTCACCCTGCCGGTGCTGCCGACCGGCCTCACCCAGGACGGTGTCGACCTCGTCGCCGACGCCAAGAAGAACGGCGTGAAGGTCTCCGCCGTCAACATCATGGCGATGGACTACGGCGCGTCCTTCGACGACGACATGGGCCAGTACGCGATCGACGCCGCCACCGCGACGCAGGGCCAGATCAAGGACGCGCTCGGGCTGAGCGACGACGAGGCGTGGAAGACCGTGGCGGTCACCCCGATGATCGGCGTCAACGACGTCAAGAACGAGATATTCAAGGTCGACGACGCCTCCCAGCTGGTGGAGTTCGCCAAGTCCAAGGGCCTGGCGTGGCTGTCGATGTGGTCCGCGACCCGCGACAAGCAGTGCCCCAGCCCGCAGGACACCGCGTCGCCGACCTGTAGCTCGATCGACCAGGAAGAGCTCGCGTTCACCAAGGCATTCGGCGCCTTCAACGGCTGACGGCGACGCAGCCGCGTAAAGCCCCGCATTCGCCACCCCCCACGGAAACCCCCCACACGGCGGGGCGCGGAAGGAATCCCCCACCCACCGCGCCCCGCCGTTTCCGCCGCCTTGGCGCTCTGCGGGATGTCCGGCGGCCCGATGCTTTCCCCTACCCGCCCCTTCCCGCAACTGGGGCTCCGCCCCAGACCCCGCTCCTCAATCTCCCCCAGCTACCGCTGGGAGGTGCCCCCTGGAGGGGCTGATTTCAGCCCGTCCGGCGATTGAGGACACGCCCGAAGGGCGTCCCGGGGTCCAGGGGCGAAGCCCCTGGTAACGGGAAGGGGCGGGTAGGGGAAAGCAGCCCGCCGCAGGCGTACGCGTACCGTCGGACACCCCCTACGGCCGCTGCGGTTCCTCCGCCCGCTCCTCCGCCCCATGCGCCTCGTGCTCCGCCACCTGCTCCTCCGTAACCTTGGCAACCTGCCCATCGCGCCCGAAGTAGCTCCGGGACAGCGAGACCCGCAGCCGCTCCTTGAAGGAGAGCTTCCGGGCGACCCCGGCCTCGTCGACCGACGGCGGCAGCTCCAGCGGCAGATACTGCTCATACGCGGTCAGCGTGTACTTCTCCCCGGGCGAGAGCGGTTCGTGCACCTCGACGTACTCGCCGTGCGGCAGCCGCTGAATGGTGCCGGTCTCGCGCCCGTGCAACAGCTTCTGCCGGTCCTTGTGCTGGAGGCCCAGACAGATCCGCTTGGTGATCACGAAGACCACGACCGGCACCACGAAGAAGCCGATCCGGCAGGTCCAGGTGATCGCGTTGATCGACAGCTGGAAGTGGGTGGCGATGAGGTCATTGCCGCCACCCGCCAGCAGCACCGCGTAGAGGGCGGCCCAGGCCGCACCGAAGGCGGTGCGGGTCGGGGCGTTGCGTGGGCGCTCGTTGAAATGGTGCTCGCGCCGGTCCCCGGTGATCCACGCCTCCAGGAACGGATAGAGCCAGATGACCAGCAGCACCGTGGGGAAGACCAGGAACGGGATCAGCACCCCGAGCACCAGCGTGTGGCCCCAGAGATTGATCTCCCAGCCCGGCATCAGCCGGATCAGCCCTTCGGAATAGCCCATGTACCAGTCGGGCTGGGCGTCGGTGGACACCTGGTCGGGCCGGTAGGGGCCGTAGGACCACACCGGATTGATCTGGGCGATGGCCGACATCAGCGTGGTGACGGCGAAGACCAGGAAGAAGAAGCCGCCCGACTTGGCCACATAGACCGGCCAAAAGGGCGGCCCCACGATATTCATGTTCTTCTTTCCGGGCCCCGGGTGATGGGTGTGCTTGTGATAAACGAGCAGGATCATATGGAGCGCCAGCAGCCCGAGCATGATGCCCGGAATGAGCAGCACATGCACGGTGAACAGCCGTGGCACGACCGCCGTTCCCGGGAATTGGCCGTCGAAGAAGAAGAACGACAAATAGGTGCCGACGATCGGGATGGACAGGATCGCGCCCTCCACGAAGCGCAGACCGGTGCCCGACAGCAGATCGTCGGGCAGCGAATAGCCCATGAAGCCGTCGAACATCCCGAGAATCAGCAGACCGGCGCCGGACAGCCAGTTGATCTCGCGCGGTTTGCGGAAGACCCCGTTGAAGAACGTCCGCATCATATGGACGATCATGCTGGCGATGAAGACGATCGCCGCCCAGTGGTGTACCTGCCGCATCAGCAGTCCGCCGCGCACATCGAAGCTGATGTCCAGCGTGGACGCGTATGCCTGCGACATGCGGATGCCGTTCAGCGGCGTCCACCGGCCGTCGTAGACCACCTCATTCATCGCCGGTTTGAAGAACAGGGTCAGATAGACGCCGGTCAGAATGATGATGACGAACGTATAGAGGGCGATCTCACCGATCAGAAAGGACCAGTGGTCGGGGAAGACCTTACGCAGATTGGCCTTGGCCATCGTGAAGAGGCCCACCCGGCCGTCGAACCAGCCGGCGAGGGCCTCGCCTTTTCCGGCGGGCGCGCGCCGACCGGATGGCTCATCGCGGAACCTCTGCCGGCGCTCCGGAAATGCTCTCATGTCTCAATGGGTTTACCAGGCATTCTCACGCGGTGACGGTGTCCTTCCGCCGGGTGGATCAGGGCGTAACCCCATTGAAGGAAGAACGCCCCGGCCGGCTTGCGCCCGGCTGCCCGCCTCCGCCGCCATCCCCGGCGCCGCCCGCCCCCCAGCGGGCGGTGCCGTGGACTTAAGGCCCCGGTCAGGCCGCCGGAAGCTCTCCGGTGCGGGCCACCCGGGCGTACCAGCGGGCGCTGGACTTCGGTACCCGCGCCTGCGTCGGATAGTCGACGTAGACCGCGCCGAAGCGCTTGCTGTAGCCGTACGCCCATTCGAAGTTGTCCATCAGCGACCAGAGGAAGTAGCCGCGCAGATCGGCGCCGTCCGCGATGGCCTGGTGGGCCACGGCCAGATGGGCCTGGAGGTAGTCGATCCGCCGCGGGTCGTGGACCGCGCCCTCCGCGTCCGGTTTGTCGTCGAACGCGGCGCCGTTCTCGGTGATGTACAGCGGTACGCCCGGCGCCTCACGGCTGTAGCGCATCAGCAGGTCGTGCAGCCCGGTCGGGTCGATGGTCCAGCCCATCTCGGTGCGCTCGCCCGGGGTCTGGTGGAACGCCACCCGCTCCGAGCCCGGCCACGGGGAGTGGGCGCTGGCTCCGTGGCCGTCGTGGCGGGCGGGCGAGCCGTCGTTGTCGGTGGCGGCTGATACCAATGACGGTGTGTAGTAATTGATGCCCAGCGCGTCCAGGGGGTGCTTGATGACGGCCAGATCGCCATCGCGGACGAACGACCAGTCGGTGATCGAGGCGGTGTCCTTGATCAGGTCGCTGGGGTACGCACCGCGCAGCAGCGGCCCGGTGAAGACGCGATTGGCCAGCGCGTCGATACGCCGCGCCGCGTCCTGGTCCTCGGGCTTGTCGCTGAGCGGCCGGACCACGGCCGGGTTGAGGCTGATGGCGAGCTGGGCGCGGGCGGGGAGCGCGGCGCGCAGCGCCTGGGCGCCCAGGCCATGGGCGAGGTTCAGATGGTGAGCGGCGCGCAGCGGGGCCAGCCGCTCGGTGCGGCCCGGGGCGTGCACCCCCGAGCCATAGCCCAGGAAGGCGCTGCACCACGGCTCGTTGAGGGTGGTCCAGAACTCGACGCGGTCGCCCAGCGCCCCCGCCACGATGCCCGCGTACTCGGCGAACCGCTCGGCGGTCTCGCGCTCCGGCCATCCGCCCGCGTTCTCCAGCTCCTGGGGCAGGTCCCAGTGGTAGAGGGTGACCACCGGCTGGATGCCCGCGCCCAGCAGCTCGTCCACCAGCGAGCGGTAGAAGTCGAGCCCGCGCTGCACGGCCGGCCCCCGGCCGGTCGGCTGCACCCGTGACCAGGACACCGAGAAGCGGTACGCCCCCAGGTTCAGCTCCGCCATCAGCCGGACGTCCTCGCGGAAGCGGTGGTAGTGGTCCACCGCCACATCACCGGTGTCACCGGCGAGCACCTTGCCGGGGGTGTGGCTGAAGGTGTCCCAGATGGAGGGGGTGCGGCCGTCCTCCTGGGCGGCGCCCTCGACCTGATAGGCGGCCGAGGCCGCGCCCCACAGGAATCCGGGCGGGAAGGTAAGAGTCATGGAAGCGCTCCCATTCGAGGTCGTGGGGAGGGGAAACGGGGCGGAACGGGGAGGGAGGACGGAGTGGTGGTGGCGGGCCGCTCAGCCCTTGACCGCGCCCTGCATGATGCCGCCCACGATCTGCTTGCCGAAGAGGACGAAGGCGATCAGCAGCGGCAGGGTGCCCAGCAGCGCCCCCGCCATGATCAGAGATTGATCCGGGGTGTATCCCCGGCTCAGACCGGTCAGTCCCACCTGCATGGTCGGGTTGCCGTTCTGGGTGAGCGCGATGAACGGCCAGAAGAAGTCGTTCCACGATTGGACGAAGGTGAGCATCCCCAGCACCGCCATCGCCGGACGCGCTGCCGGGAAGACCACATGCCAGATGATCCGCAGGCTGCTGGCGCCGTCCATCCGCGCCGCCTCGATCAGCTCGGTCGGCAGCGCCTGGGAGAGGTACTGCCGCATGAAGAAGACCCCGAAGGCGCTGACGAGCGTCGGCACGATGACCGCCTGGAGCTGGTCGGTCCACTCCAGCTTGGCCACCATCATGTACAGCGGCACCACGCTGAGCTGGGGCGGCACCATCATCGTCCCGATGGTGAGCATCAGCAGGATGTTCTTGAAACGGAAGCGCAGCTTGGCGAAGGCGAAGCCCGCGATGGTCGAGAACAGCACGGTCGACGCCGCGACCGTGCCCGCCACCACCGTCGTGTTGAGCAGCGCGGTGCCCATGTTGGCGCCGTTCCACGCCTTGTCCAGGTTGTTGAAGAGGTTGCCGCCGAACCACAGGGGAGGGGGTGTCTGGGCCAGCCGGGTGTTGGTGCGGGAGGCGGCGATGGCGGTCCACACCAGCGGGAAGAGCGAGCCGATGGTGAACAGGATCAGCACGGCGTAGGTGATCTTGCCCCCGTGCAGCTGCCTGCCCGCTCGGCCGCGGCCCTTCTCACCCCGCGGAGTGGTGGGCGCGGGAGCTGCCGGATCGAGTGGCTGCCGGGAAGAGACAGTGACGCTCATGGTTCTCCTCGTCTCCCTCACTGGCTCTTTCGCAGCCGCCGCGCGAACAGCGCGTTGGCCGCGGCGATCAGCAGCAGGATCAGGAACATCGTCCAGGCGATGGCGGAGGCCCGGCCGAGGTGCAGGTTCACCCAGCCCTGCTCGTACATGTACAGGCCGAGCGTCTGGTACTGGTGATCGGCGCCGCCGGTGGCCGTCCCCGCGGTGTTGAACAGCAGCGGCTCACCGAAGAGCTGGGTGGCCCCGATCGTGGAGACGACGACCGTGAAGAGGATGGTGGGCCGCAGCGACGGGACGGTGACATGCAGGAACTGCTTCCAGCGCGAGGCCCCGTCCAGCGCCGCCGACTCGTACAGATCGTTCGGCACGGCCTGCATGGCGGCCAGGTAGATCAGCGCGTTGTAGCCGGTCCACCGCCAGATGACGATCGTGGAGACCGCGATCTGCGAGGTCCAGGTGCCGTTCTGCCAGTCGATGCCGTCCAGTCCGACCAGCCCAAGGGACCAGTTGACCATGCCGTAGTCATGCCCGAAGAGCAGCGCGAACACCAGCGTGGCGGCGGCGACGGAGGTGGCGTACGGGGTGAGGATCGCCACCCGGAAGAACATCGAGGCGCGCAGCCGGTAGTTGAGCAGATGCGCGATCCCGAGGGCCATCATCAGCTGGGGAACGGTGGAGATCACCCCGATGGTGAAGGTGTTCCGCAGCGCTTTCCAGAAGAACTCGTCTTCCCACAGCCGGGAGTAGTTGTGCCACCCCGCCCACTCCATATGGGTGGGGCTGGTGAGCTCCACCTGGTGCAGCGAGGCCCACCCGGTGTAGAGCAGCGGGAAGAGACCGAAGGCGGCGAAGAAGACGAAGAAGGGGGCGACGAAGGCGTACGGGCTCCATCGCACATCCCAGCGGTAGCGGCGGCTGCGCCGGTCGCGACGCCGCTGCTCGGCCGGGTCGGGCGCCGGCGCGGTCGCGGCGCGCGGGGCCGCGCCCCCCTGCCCTGCGGGGGGCGCGGCCGTATCAGGGGTAAAACCGGAAGGTGCGGTCATGTCCGGGTCACTGATCCAGCGCGTTGTCGTTCGTCTTGATCGCGGCCTTCCAGCCTTCGGCGGCGGACTTGCCCTGCTGCTCGACCTGGAGCAGGCCGACATCGGTGAAGTTCTGCTTGATGATGGCGTCCTTCGGGCCCAGGACCTGCGTCGGACTGTCCTTCGCGGCCTGGGAGAAGATCTTGCCGATGGGCGCGTTGTTGAAGTAGGGGAGCTTGGCGTCGGCCACCTGGGGAAGGCTGTACGCGGCCTGGGCGCTGGGGAAGCTCGCCTGCTTCTCGAAGAGCTTGGCCTGCTGCTCGGGCGCGGTCAGCCAGGTGGCGAGCTTGACCGCCTCGTCCTTGTTCTTCGCCGCCTGCGGCACGGAGAGGAAGGAGCCGCCCCAGTTGGCGGGCTGGGGGGCGGCCGCGACGTCCCACTTGCCCTTGTACTTGTCCCCGGCGTACTCCTTGATCTGGCCGAGCATCCAGGCCGGGCAGGAGACGGTGGCGAACTTGCCGTTGGCGAGCGCCTGCTGCCAGGGCTTGGTGAACTCCTGGAGCTTGGCCGAGAGTTTGGACGCGGACGCGTCGGTCGCCAGCTTCCACGCCTTCTTGACGGCCGGACCGTCCTTGTAGATGGGCTTCCCGCTCTTGTCGTAGTAGACCTCCGAGCCGCCGGAGACCGCCGCGTTGAACAGTCCGCCGGCCGAGTCCAGGAACGCGGCTCCGCCCGGCGCCTTCTTCGCGTAGTCCTTGCCGGCCTCGAGGTACTTCTGCCAGTCGCCCGCCCAGAGCTTGGAGACCGCGTCCCGGTCGGCCGGGAGCCCGGCCTGCTGGAAGAGGTCCTTGCGGTAGCAGATCGCCATCGGGCCCACGTCCGTGCCGAGGCCGATCGTCTTTCCGTCCTTGGCGGTGGCCTGCGCCCACTTCCAGTCGAGGAAGTTTTCTTTTTTGACGCCGTCCGCCTTCGAAAGATCAACGAACTTGTCGGCCTGGGTGGTGGTGACCTCATTGATGTTGCCCACCTCGACCGCCTGGATGTCGGCGAGCCCGCTGCCCGAGCCGAGGTGGGTGAGCAGCTGTGGGTAGTAGTTCGAGGCCGGATCGATCACATTCTCTTCGATCTTGATATCGGGGTGCAGCTTTGTGTATTCGTCATAGAGCCCGGCCTGCTTGAAACCCATGACGCCGTACGTGCCGACGGTCACGACCGTCTTGCCCTTGCTGTCGCCGCCGCCGGACGAGCCGGCGGATCCGTCGTCGCCGTCATCGGCGCACCCGCTGAGCACCCCGGCTCCTAAAGCGGCGACGGCCGCGAGGACCACGGCTCTGCTGCGGTGACTACCAGTGTTCCTGCGCATTCCGTCCTCCTAGCGCCCCGCCCAACGGCTTCCGGCCAAAAGTGGTGATACATGGCTCTTTGAGATGCATCGAGTCGGGTGGGCATCGTGCGGGTTGTGTATGGCTCAGGTACGGTGGGAGCGCTCCCAGCTGTGATGTGTTGAAGGGTCGCGGCTCCCCGCTGGGGTGTCAAGGGAGTGCGCGAAACAACTTCCCGAAACCACACTGCTGTTGAATGTCCCCGCAGCCGCCCATTTGGGGGGTTGGAGCTGCTGGGCATGGACGGCTGGAGGCGCGATATGGCAGGAACGCGGCGGCATGGCGCGGGACGGGGACGGCCGACCCTCGAGGAGGTGGCGGCCCGCGCCGGAGTCGGCCGCGGCACCGTGTCCCGGGTGATCAACGGTTCGCCCCGGGTCAGCGACCGCACCCGCACGGCCGTCGAGCAGGCCGTCGCCGAACTCGGCTATGTGCCGAACCGGGTGGCCCGCGCCCTCGCCGCCAACCGTGCCGACGCCGTCGCCCTGGTCATCCCCGAGCCCGAGACCCGGGTCTTCGCCGAACCGTACTTCTCCGACATCATCCGCGGTGTCGGCGCCGAGCTCGCCGACACCGATCTCCAGCTGCTGCTCACCCTCATCCGCACCCCGAAGGAGCGGCAGCGGCTCGCGGACTACCTCTCCGCGCACCGGGTCGACGGGGTGCTGCTGGTCTCCGTCCACGCGGACGACCCGCTGCCGGATCTGCTGGAGCGGATCGAGATGCCCGCGGTGCTCAGCGGCCGCCGTTCGGCACATGAATCGGTCCCGTACGTCGACTCGGACAACACCGGCGGCGCCCAGTCCGCCGTGGAGCACCTCATCGGCCGCGGCCGCGAGACGGTCGCCACCATCACCGGCCCGCTGGACATGTATGTCGCGCAGTGCCGACTGGAGGGCTACCACGCCGCGGTCCGGGCGGCGGGCCGGGAGGTGGCGGCGGAGCTGGTGGCGTCCGCGGACTTCACCGAGGAGGGCGGCCGCCGGGCGATGCGTCAGCTGCTCGGCCAGCGCCCGGACCTGGACGGGGTCTTCGCCGCCTCGGACGTGATGGCCGCGGGCGCCCGTCAGGTGCTCCGCGAGAACGGGCGCCGCGTCCCGGACGATGTGGCGCTGGTCGGCTTCGAGGACTCGGCCGTCGCCCGCCATATGGACCCTCCGCTCACGAGCGTCCGGCAGGCCACGGAGGAGATGGGCCGGGCGATGGTGCGGGTGCTGCTGGAGGAGATCGCGGGACGCTCGGACCGCACGGCCAAGCGGCCACAGATGGTGCTGCCGACGCAGCTGGTGCGCAGGGAGTCCTCCTGAAGCGGCAATGGGTGTGGGGCCGGTGGACAGTGTCCACCGGCGCTTGCGGCGCTACCGGCGCCAACGCTGGCGTACAGGAGGCCAGGCCGATGCCCAGTTCCTGGCGTTGAGCATGGACCGCACCAAGACGCTCTACATACCGCTGAGGGCAATCATCAGAGCAACGACTGACAGCAGCGTGCCGACGACGTAACCGACGCCACCGGCCACCACCGCCTGGATACCCGTCAGGTGTCGGCGCATGACCAGATAGACCGCCAGCCCGACCACGCAACCGACCAGCACATGGAAAAGCGCCAACACCCAGCCGACGCACACGGCCACGGCAAGACACCCGGTGGCCAACAGCGCTGCCCTCGGGCTGAGGTCACGTCGAACAAGTGGATACACCACTGCGCCGGTGACCACCGCTATGACCGCGGTGACGATGTAAAACGTGATCACGACGAATGTCCCGTTCCCCGAGGGCAATTGGTTTACCGGCAACGACATCGGCATGTCTACACCAAGTGGCGCATTGGCGGCCCGCCGTCTCCAGACGCGCGGCTTGATACGCCGACGGGGCCGGCGGAGCGCGCGTGCGCGTCCACCGGCCCCGCATTTCAGGGGACGGGTCGTGCGGTTGCAGCGCCGGGTAGGCGGATTACAGCGCCGGGTAGGCGTTCTTCAGCAGCTCCTGGAACTGGGCCGAGAACCAGTGGCCCGACAGCGGAGCGTTCGGCAGCGCACCCGACATGTTGTTGCCGTTGCGCGGGTTGCCGGTGTACGTCGGGTCGCACATCCGGTCGAAGCCCTTGCCCTCGTCGTTCGGGATCTCGGAACTCGCCCCGTCCGACTCGCCCGGGGGCTTCATCCACACGTACGCGTCGATCCCGGCCGCGGGTGCCGCCTTGGGCCGCTCACCGAGCCCGGCTCCGGACTGGTTGCACCAGTTGCCGACGTGGATCCGGCGGTCGTAGCGCCCGCCGTTGACGTATGTGTCCACGTCCGTCTTCGCGCCGGGGCCGCTGGGCCGGGCTGAGCCGCCCCATCCGTTGCGGGAGGTGTCGATCAGCGCGCCGATGTTGCTCGGGAAGCCGACGTTGACCAGCTCCTGGCGGAACGCCTGGGCGTAGGAGAGCTCGTCCACGTACCGGTTCCAGTCCACCCACTTCGACTGGCGCACGGTGGTGCCGTTGACCGAGTCGTTGATGGTGAAGTTGTTCTCCTTCAGCGCGCTGAAGTTGGCCGTGTTGGTGATGATGCCGGCCACCTTGTCGACCGTGCTGCCCTCGGCCGTCGCCGCCTGCTTGATCACCTGTGCGGTGGGGTTGAAGTTGTCGTCCCAGCCGATCCAGCCGTGGTGCCCGGCGTCGATGTAGTTGTAGACGTTGCCGATCGAGCCCAGCTTGTTCAGGGCGTAGCCGACGCCCTTCACATAGTTGCCGTTCGCCTTCATCGTGTCGCACTCGGGCGTCGCGGTGGGCTTGCCGCCGGTGTTGGTGACCAGGTTGGGCAGCGAGTCGACCTCGATCGTGTTGACGATCCGCAGACTCGAGTTGGCGTACTTGGACTCGGAGAGGATCGCCGCGATCGGGTCGATGAACTGCGTCTTGTACTTGTCGATCTCGGTCGGGCCGAGCTCGCCGTTGGACGCCAGTGCCGAGCAGTCACGGCCGGGCAGGTCGTAGACCACCAACTGGACGACGGTCGGGCTGCCGCCCGACTGCTGGAGCGCCCGGTCGAGGTGGGCGCGCAGCCCCATCGCGCCGCCCGTGCCGTTGATCGCGGCGATCCGGTCCAGCCAGATGCCGGTCGGCTGGTTGGAGATCTTGCTGCCGCCGGGCTCGGCGGCGGCCTTCGCCGACCAGTCGGGGTTGACGTACACCTTGGCGCCCGAGTACGGGTTGTCGACCTTCGCGGCGGCCGCCCTGCCGCTGTCCACCTGGGCGGACGCCACGCCGGTCAGCGCCCCCATGGTCAGCGCGGAGGCGGCGAGCAGGGTGCCCGCCATTCGGATTCTGCGGCTCATTGCATTCCTTTCAAGTGATCGCGGAGTCCCACGCCGTAGTTGGTCGGCGTGCCGTTGTAATCGCTGATCAGGGACGGGCCCGAGGAACAGTCCCAGGTGTTCCAGGTCCACCCCAGATACGAGGCGCCCTTGGCGTCCAGCCAGGCCATGACCCGGTCGACATAGCCGTGGGAGCAGGTGTTCTCGCCGATCTCGCCCGCCACGAACGGGACCTGGGCGATGACCGGGGCCAGCTGTTCGTTGAAACAGCTCTCGCCGGCGCAGGTGTTGAAGTTGTAGGTGTGCCAGGCGGCGGCGAGATTGCCCGCCGGGTCGTTCGGCTTGTACGTCAGCCACTGGCGCAGATCGTTGGAGTAGGCGACCCCGGGGATCAGCACCAGGTTCCTGGCGCCGGTGGTCCGTACGGCGTTCAGCAGGGTCTGCATCCCGGCGACCTGGAAGTCGATCCCGGGGCAGCTCCCGCCGTCGCGCCAGCACTTCCACGCCGCCGTGAGGTCGGAGGTGGCGCGGTCCGGGAACGGCTCGTTGAACAGGTCGAAGACCACGGCCTGGTCGCCCTTGAAGGTCTGGGCGACCGAGGTCCAGAAGGCCGGGGTGTACTGCGCGTCCGGCATCGGCTTCTGGCAGGTGGCGTACTCGGTGTCGGCGCAGTGGCTGTCCCCGCCGGTGTATCTGCCGTGGCTCCAGTGGAGTTCGACGATGGGCGTGATGCCACGGGCCTCCAGCCGGGCGACGAGTGCCTTGACGGCCGCGATGTAGTTGGCCCCTCCGTAGGCCGCGTTGATATGGGAAAGGCCCAGCCAGCACTCCTCGTTGAGCGGGATCCGGACCGCGTTGACCTTCCAGTCGGCGATGGCCTTGACGGCCGCGTCGTCCACGGGGCCGTCGAAGATGCCACGCCCCTGGACGCACATGAACTCACCGCCGGAGCGGTTGACGCCCAGCAGCCGCCGGGTGGCTCCGTTCTCGTCGACGAGCTTGTTGCCGGCGGCGCGGAGCTTCGGTGGTGCCGCGTTGGGCACGGTCACCGCTGGGGCGGTCGCGGCCGAAGCGCTCGCGGCCGAAGCGGTCGTGGCCGGGCCGCTCGCCGCCGAGGCGGTGGCAGGCACCAAGGCGGTGCCTGCCACGGATAACACCGCGGAGGCCACCAAGGCATAAAGGCGCGGGGGTGCTCGCATGGAGCGACTCCTCGTGGTCCAAGCGCCGTTCGACGCGGCGCAGACTGCTGGAACCGCTCCCACTGGTTGAAGTGAAGGTAGCGCTCGACGGGCGCATGTCAACAGACCCCGTTCACGAATTATCGGTCGAGGGTGCCTGGCGACCCGCTGTTGTTCAAAGACTTGACACTTCTTCGGGCTGACACGAACCTTGGGAGCGCTCCCACTGGTTCGCACACATGGTTCGCACATCCCCCACCACCCGCACGAACCGCGAGGAGGTCCCCCCAGATGCGCGTACAGCGTGGCTCGCCCTTATCCGGTCCACGACGATCAGGGGCACGACGACGAATGAGACGACTGGTGACCGCCCTCGCCGCCGCCCTCTCGCTCCCCGTGGCCATGACCGCGGCGGGCGGCGCCGCCCCTGCGCACGCCGCGGCGGTCCAGTGCGGGGTCGACTACAAGACCAATGACTGGGGCTCCGGCTTCACCGCCGATCTCACCATCACCAACCCCGGCACCGACGCCATCGACGGCTGGACCCTCACGTACGACTACGCGGGCAACCAGAAGCTCGGCAACGGCTGGAACGGCAGCTGGTCGCAGTCCGGCAAGACCGTCACCGTCACCAACGCCGGGCACAACGCGAAGATCGCGGCCGGGGGCAATGTCACCACCGGCGCCCAGTTCACCTACAGCGGCACCAACGCCGCCCCCACCTCCTTCGCCGTCAACGGCGTGGCCTGCCGGGGCGCCCATCAGCCGCCCATTACGGTGCTGAGCAGCCCGTCCCCCGGCGCCGTCTTCACCTCCGGCGACACCGTCCCGATGACGGCCACGGCCGCGGCGGCCGACGGGGCGACGATCAGCAAGGTGGAGTTCTACAGTGACACCAAGCTTCTCGGCACCGACACCACCTCCCCGTACGCCTTCGACTACCGGGACGTCCCGGCCGGCGACTACTCGCTCTACGCCAAGGCGTACGACAGCCAGGGCGCAGCCGCCGAGTCCACCCCCGTCGGCATCCATGTGGCGGCCGGGCCCGCGCTGGTGGCCAGCCCCGGGCAGCTCGGGGTGCAGCAGGGCAAGACCGGGACCTTCGGCGTCAAGCTGTCCACCAAGCCGTCCGGAGACGTCACCGTCTCCGTCGCCCGCACCTCGGGCAACACCGGCCTGACGATCTCCTCGGGCGCCACCCTCACCTTCACCCCCGCCAACTGGGACACCGCCCAGCAGGTGACCGTCGCCGCCGCGAACTCCGGCACCGGCGCCGCGACCTTCACCGCGACCGCCGCCGGCCACACCAAGGCCGAGGTCACCGTCACCCAGCTGGCCGCCGCGAAGGACTACGACGCCCGCTTCCTGGACCTCTACAACAAGATCACCGCACCCTCGGCGGGCTACTTCTCGCCCGAGGGCGTTCCGTACCACTCGGTGGAGACCCTGATCGTCGAGGCCCCCGACCACGGCCATGAGACGACCTCCGAGGCGTACAGCTATCTGATCTGGCTCCAGGCGATGTACGGCAAGGTCACCGGCGACTGGTCCAAGTTCAACTCCGCGTGGGACACCATGGAGAAGTACATGATCCCCACCCACGCCGACCAGCCCACCAACAGCTTCTACAACGCCTCCAAGCCGGCCACCTACGCCCCCGAGTGGGACCAGCCCTCCCAGTACCCCTCGCAGCTCAACGGCAATGTCCCGGTCGGCAACGACCCCATCGCCGCCGAGCTGAAGAGCGCGTACGGCACCGATGACATCTACGGCATGCACTGGATCCAGGACGTCGACAACGTCTACGGCTACGGCAACGCACCCGGCAAGTGCGAGGCGGGGCCGTCCGACACCGGCCCGTCCTACGTCAATACCTTCCAGCGCGGCCCGCAGGAGTCCGTCTGGGAGACCGTGACCCAGCCGACCTGTGACGGCTTCAAGTACGGCGGCAAGAACGGCTACCTGGACCTGTTCACCGGCGACGCCTCGTACGCCAAGCAGTGGAAGTTCACCAACGCCCCCGACGCCGACGCCCGGGTCGTCCAGGCCGCCTACTGGGCCTCGGAGTGGGCCAAGGCGCAGGGCAAGGGCGGCCAGATCTCCGGGAACATCGCCAAGGCCGCCAAGATGGGCGACTATCTGCGCTACGCGATGTACGACAAGTACTTCAAGAAGATCGGCAACTGTGTCGGGGAGACCGGCTGCCCGGCCGGAAGCGGCAAGAACAGCTCCCACTACCTGTTGTCCTGGTACTACGCCTGGGGCGGCGCCACCGACACCTCCGCGGGCTGGTCGTGGCGCATCGGCTCCAGCCACGCCCACGGCGGCTACCAGAACCCCATGGCGGCCTGGGCCCTGAGCTCGTACGCCGACCTCAAGCCCAAGTCCGCGACGGGCGCGAGCGACTGGTCCACCAGCCTCAAGCGCCAGCTGGAGTTCTACCGCTGGCTCCAGTCCAGCGAGGGCGCCATCGCGGGCGGTGCCACCAACAGCTGGCAGGGCCGCTACGCCACGCCGCCGTCGGGCACGTCCACCTTCTACGGCATGTACTACGACGAGAAGCCGGTCTACCACGACCCGCCGTCCAACCAGTGGTTCGGCTTCCAGGCGTGGTCCATGGAGCGCGTCGCGGAGTACTACAACCGCACCGGTGACGCCTCCGCGAAGACGGTCCTGGACAAGTGGGTGAAGTGGGCGCTGTCCAAGACCACCGTCAACGCCAACGGCACGTACCAGATCCCGTCCACCCTCCAGTGGTCCGGCCAGCCCGACACCTGGAACGCCTCCAGCCCCGGCGCCAACGCGAACCTGCACGTCACCGTCGCCGACTACACCAACGACGTCGGCGTGGCGGCCGCGTACGCCAAGACCCTGTCCTACTACGCCGCCAAGTCCGGCGACACCAAGGCCAGGGACACCGCGAAGGCGCTGCTGGACGGCATGTGGAACAACTACCAGGACGCCCTCGGCATCGCGGTCCCCGAGACCCGCGCCGACTACAACCGCTTCGACGACCCGGTGTACGTGCCCAGCGGCTGGACCGGGACCATGCCGAACGGTGACAAGATCGATTCCAGCTCCACGTTCATGTCGATCCGCTCCTTCTACAAGAACGACCCGGCCTGGTCGAAGGTCGAGGCGTATCTGAAGGGCGGCGCGGTGCCCAGCTTTACGTACCACCGGTTCTGGGCCCAGGCGGATATCGCGCTGGCGATGGGGTCGTACGCGGACCTCTTCGAATAGCCGGTTTCAGCGTCTGAGAGGCGGGGCTCCCGGAGCGGGGGCCCCGCCGCACGTGCGGGGGAGGGCGGCCTCCGGGGACGGGGCGGCCTCCGGGGATGGCGGCCTCACGCCTCCGGCGCCTCCGAGGTGCGACGGGAGGGCGCCGGGCGCAGCCTGGGACATATGACCGAATCCCAGGCGCCGCGCATCCACCGGCCTCCGATCGTGGTGCTCGGCGTCCAGCAGAACGACCCCCCGTTCCGTCTGGTCGAGATCGGCGGTGAGCTGGTGGGCAAGGCGCACTCGGTGCTGGACGTCATCGAGATCGCGCGGGAGGTCGGCCTGGACGACGTCGATCTGGACGATCCGGATGTGGTCCGGTGGGTGGGCGGCGACAAGTTCACCTGGACGTCGTTCTGGCCCCCGAACCGGCCGCACCGCGAGCACCGGGGATAGATGTGCTGTCAACCCGCCGTTGACACCTAGGGGGCGTCAACCTATGGTTGACACATGACGAAACCAGTCGGACTCACCCATCCCGTGCGCCTCGACGACCTGATCGAGGCCATCAAGAAGGTCCACCCCGACGCCCTCGACCAGCTCACCGACGCGGTGATCGCCGCCGAGCACCTCGGCGACGTGGCCGACCACCTCATCGGCCACTTCGTGGACCAGGCCCGCCGCTCCGGCGCCTCCTGGACCGACATCGGCAAGAGCATGGGGGTGACGCGGCAGGCGGCCCAGAAGCGCTTCGTCCCCAAGGCGTCCGGTGAGCCGTCGGACCTCGACCCGAGCCAGGGCTTCGGCCGCTACACGCCGCGCGCCCGGAGCGTCGTGGTCGCCTCCCAGAACGAGGCCCGCGCCGCCGCCAACGCCGAGATCCGCCCGGAGCACCTCATCCTGGGCCTGCTGGCCGAGCCCGAGGGTCTGGCCGCCAAGGCGATCGTCGCCCAGGATGTCCCCCTGGACGCCGTCCGCCAGGCCGCCACCGCCGCCCTCCCGGCCGCATCCGACTCCATGCCCGCGCTGGTCCCCTTCGACGCCGACGCGCGCAAGGTCCTCGAACTCACCTTCCGCGAGGCCCTGCGGCTGGGCCACAACTACGTCGGCACCGAGCACATCCTCCTCGCCCTCCTCGAACACGAGGACGGCGCGGGCCTGTTGACCGGCCTCGGCATCGACAAGGCCGCCACGGTGGACATCATCACCAAGACGCTGACCCGGATCGCCGAGGCCATCAAGGACGAGATGGAGGCGTGACCGCGCGGCCCTCGAGGGCCGAGGGCCGGAACAGCCGTGCGGTGCCGGTCAGGTCGAGGACCCGCCTGGCCGTGCGGCTCGGGGAGCGGACGATGACCGTCTTGCCGTGGGCGAGCGCCTCCCGGCGGAGCCTCAGCAGCGTGTTGAGCGCCGCGCAGTCCCAGAACCGCACCGCGCTCAGGTCCACGTCAACGCCCTCGGCGGAATCGCGGAGGGCGTTGCGCAGGGCGGCGGACATGACGGGGGCGGTCTCGTAGTCCACCTCTCCGTTGACCACGACAACCTTCCGGGGTCCCTCCGGGTAGCTGTCGGTGAGGAGGATGGACGAGGGGCTCCGCGGCGTCGAGCTGTCCGGTATCCCCGGTGCCGCCATGCCGATCACGGGCCTGTACGGCGAGCGATGTCCAGGCTCGGGCACGGAGATGTCTCGTGCGTGCACCTGTCTGTCTCCCCTCGAGGTCGCCTCGCTGGCGTCACACGGCCTGCTATATACGAAGTCGGATTCATGTTTCCAGATGCGCTATTGTTTCGGCAATATCATGAGGCCATGGGAGGAGTGCCTGAATCGCACACCGGATGGACGTTCTTGACCAACCACGCTCGCGTGCTGGCCGCGATCGCCGATGATCCGAACGTACGGATCCGCGACATCGCCGCGCATTGCAGGCTGACCGAGCGTGCCGTCCAGAAGATCATCGGTGACCTGGAGCAGGACGGATATCTGTCCCACACCCGTGAGGGGCGGACGAACACGTACCGCATCGAGCCGGGGAAGGTCCTGCGCCACCCCGCCGAGGCCGGACTCCCTGTGGCCTCGCTCCTCTCCCTGCTCGTCGAGGACGAGGACCGGCGCAAACACGTCGACGGCCCCCTCGGCGACGGGGGGCCGGCAGCGGACGAGGCTCCCGCCCAACCGACCTCCGCCTCCCGCGCGCCTCGACTACGCTGAAGCGCATCCCTGACGTCAGAGCCAGGAGGAGTCACGGTGCGCATCGGCGAACTCGCCGCCAAGACCGGCGTCAGCGTACGAGCGCTGCGCTACTACGAGGAGCAGGGCCTGCTCGCCTCGGAACGCAGCCCCAGCGGCCAGCGCCACTACGCGGACACCGCGGTCGACCGCGTGCTGTGGATCCAGTGCCTCTACGCCGCGGGCCTGTCGAGCAAGACCCTCCGCGAATTCCTCCCCTGCACGTACACCGGCGTCGTCACCCCCGCCATCATCGACCGCCTGACCACCGAACGCGACCGCATCAACGCCCAGATGGCCGACCTGGCCATCACCCGCGACCGCCTCGACGCCGTCATCGCGTCGGCCAGTGGCACGGTCGCGGACGACGTGTGCTGCGTCGCGCAGAGCGCCTGACCAGGCAACCACGCCCAGCGGTATCGCCGTTGGGCCAGGGCCTTCGGGCAGCTGACCCCCGTGACTCAGTTCGCGTGCGGCCGGCCGTCTCGGACCCACGTCACCATGACCAGGGCCGCGGTGACGTACATCAAGACGCTGAAGGTGGCCACGGATTCGACGTACTGCTCGTAGCCGTCCGCGCGCAGCTGGAGCGCAAGGGAACCGAGCGCGGTCCCAAGCGCCGCGGTAGCGGCGGACATGGCGACGAACGGGGCCTTGGTCATGAGTGCTTCCTCCAAGCCGCGAGATGACTGAACAGTGCCGAGAGTACATGGATGGCGATGTCACCCTCGGAATCGGCTGTGGACGGTCGGCCAAGCGCCAAATCCCGCGCCGCGGCTGGGCGTTGCACGAGGCACTGTATTGACGCCTGGCGCGGCAAAAGCCCCCGGACCGGAGCGGATCCAGGGAGTGACGCACGGGCGGGGCTCGGCGCGGTCCTCACGCGGGGAAGCCCAGGGGCAGGCACCGGCACCACACAGGCACCGGCACCTGAGTGTCCAGGATCGACCGACTGCGGTCATTCAGGATGCATAGGGCTGTATGGGCGATCCGGGCCGACCCCCGCTCGCCGGGTTGGGCGCAGGGGCGGAGCGCATCCTCATGCCGAAGGGCCTGATCCGCGGTGCTGCCGTCCTCGGGACAAACGGGCGAGATGCGATGCCACTCGGTGACGCTGGATGACGGTGCGAGCGGGTGTGTGGGGCGTTGTGTTCCCGTGGGAACAGGCCGTCCGGCGTTGATCCACGATCCCAAGAGGTGAGTGGAAAAAGGCCCAACCGCAACAGGTGAGCCCCCGACTGGTGGCCGGGGGCTCGGAGCCCTCCCCTGCGCCTGGGGAGCGATGAGGGGGAGGGCCGATCGGGTGACCCGCGTGGGCGGGTGTACGCGCGCCAGGGGTGTCGCACCTGCGCGCCTACCGCTCGGTAGAGGCTGCCGCACATCTGCGGCAGACAAGATGATCACGACCCGTCGAGCGTTGACGGGTGCCGACCGATCCTCTCCCCACCTGGGTGCCACGCGGCGCAGGCGGCCTCCAACTCGGCAGCGCGGTCCCACGAACCCCCGATGACTCCGCCCGACCACTTGGGCTCACCAAAGTTGTGGAAGTGGCCGGCGCCGATCTCGCTCAACTGCTGTGCAATACGGGAAGCGTCGGGTCGGGCTTGTCGTGCAACGCCCGCACCGTGCCGAGTTGATGGGCGGTCTAGTGGGCGATGAAATGCCCGGGGCGGCCGCTTTGCGACTCCATACCGCCATGATGCGACGTTGTGCAGATCGGGCATTGCAGGGCTTCGAGTGCCCTCCACAGGGGTGGTTTGGCTTATACGTCTTTCGTATGCGGCCGATCGGGTGAGTGTCAGTTTCTCTTCTCTCGTGGAGGCATCCATGAAGTCCCGTGTAGTGCTCGCTTTCAGTGCGGCGGCGGTGGCGTTGACGACAGTGCTGGCTGCCCCAGCGGCCCTGGCCGCCACGGCTGACCCGGCGGGTAAAGGTCGGGCCGCTGTCCCGACTGCTCAGGCTGCACTGCCGGAGTACCGGTGTCAGGGGATCGATGACAGGCAGGCGCCGAGCCAGGTCATTGGCGTCGGCTGCACGCCCAACAACTGGCCTGAGGGGCACTTCGTCATGCAGGGACGCGAGCGCACCTACGTGTGCTATTCCGGGTACTACGCCTACGACGGAAACCTGGTGGGGAACAACTGCATCAGGCTCTACTAGTGAGATGGTCCGGGGCGGTCTGGTGCTGGCAGGCGCGGCCGCCCCGGGAGTCCGTGGGCTACCGCTTCGTCAGTTCGTCCGCGCAGCAGGTGCCGAGGCGGCCGTCGCCGTCCTCCTGGATCTGGACCAGGTCGACCGGTGCGCCACCGACGACGGTGGTTTTGGTGTCGACGACGGCGCCGGTCTCTCCGCCCTGGTGGCCGGTGGGCTGGACGGGGTTGGTGACGGTGACGTCGGGTGCGCTGTGGCGGCGGCGAAGATCAGCGCTGCGAGGGCTGCGGTGTAGAGCCAGGGCACTGGCCAGCGCATCATTCGCGCCTTCGCGAGATCAGGCAGAAGCGCGTGAACGCTCTGAAGGACCAGGGCAAAACCTGGCAGGAGATCGGGGTCATCCTCGGCGGGGTCTCTGCCGCACGCGCTCAGCAGATCGGTGCCGGGCTGCGCGGCACCAAGCGCCCCCCGAAGAAGACCGAGGCGGCCGAGTAGCCGCATGGCAGAGAAGCCCCACCCGATCCGATCTCGGGTGGGGCTCCGTCGTACGCGCGCCCGTGCGGGCGCGGAGATTTGAACCCGCGTCTCTACCGGGCATGACCCCGGCTGCTCTGAGCTGGCTGAGCTACCCAACGGGCACGCACTCCGCCCAGTACGGCCGTGACCCCGATACCCGTACGGCGGTTGGTCAGCGCATGGACGAAGTGCACCTATGGGCGCTGATCGAAACACCCCGGCGAGCGGCGGCCGCTGCTCACGATCGGCGAGGCGCGGGCCGTGGTGCAGCTGCTGCGCCGCGAGGGCTCGCCCGTCGCCGACGAGCTGGCTGCCAGCTCGCCCGCCGCCTGCCCGCCGAGGAGTAGCCCCGCATGCGCCCGGCCCCGCCCCGGCGGACGCTGGACGCATGGCCCGCCGCCCGCCGCGCATCGTCGTCCAGCCGCCCTCACCGGGCGGCGGCCGGCGGGTGCGCGTGGACGGGGTGATCCTCGGCGTCGCGTACGGGGTAACCGACTTCTTGGAGTTCCTCCGTAGGGCCGGCCTGGAGGACGTGGAGTCCCTGGATCTGGAGACGTCGCCGCTGATCGAGTGGCGGGGCGGCGGCCCCACCGTCTGGTGATCTGTAGAACGCAAAAAGCAGCCCCGCTCGGTGGGGTACCGAGCGGGCCGCTTTTACATGCCTTGGCGATCAAAGACCGAGGTTAGACGTACCTCTGGTCAGAGCACCAGTCCCAACCGATTGTGTCCTCACAGACCTGGATGGCGGTCACTGCGCCGAGTACATATGCCTGGTCGCCGCACCCGGAGGCGGAGCCGTTGCCGTCTCCAAACTCGTCGTAACCGTCCCTTAGCCAGACCTTGACGTAGACGCCGTTACCGTCCCTCTCCCTGTCACATACTTGGACGTAATCTTCGAATCCACCATCGTTGGTCCACGAGGCGTAGTCGTCCCCTTGGAAAACTTCGGCGGTGGCCGCCTGCGCGGGTGACGCCAAGCCGCCAAGGGCCAACGCCGAGCCGATGCCAACGGCCGCGATGGCATTACGGATACGCATCTGTTCCCCCTGTGGTACTCGCTTTTCGGTGGTGGAACGACCGTGCACGACCGGGCTTGCCGAAACCTGCAACGAACCTTGAATCAGCTGATGGCGGGCCATGCGTACCCGATCGCTACCACGATCGGACCAGCTTTGGACACGGCTCGGCGGCGGCCCCGACGTGTGGTGACTCCGGCCCTCGGTCAGCCGGTGCCGCTGGGATTGTCGATCTGGTCCTGGAGCTTCTTCTGCTTGGCCTCGTTGACCTGCCGGGTGGCCTCCCGGATGGCGTCGGCGTACTCGGCGTCGGACAGCGGTTCACACACCTTGGGCAGGGTGGCGCCGACTGTGCCGGACGGGTCGTCGGCGGCCTTGTCGAAGAGGGCGTCCGCGCAGCGGCTGGTGGCCTCGGCCTTGTTGAGCTTCGCGGGGGCCTTGGTGGGCGCGACCGTGGGCGTCGGCTTACCGGGCTCGTCCTTGCTGTCGTCGCCGCTGGAGCAGCCGGTGAGTAGGAGAGCGGCGGTGATGACGGCTGCGGCGGCGGTGATGCGGACGTGCATGATTCCCCCAAGGACGTAGGGGTGCATCATGAAGGATGCAGCGGGCGGCGTGGGGATGTTGTGACTGAACGGTGACAGGGCAGACGTGCAGGTGAGCCGGCTCCGTACACCGCTCCGGAGCGGGCCGCAGACTGCCGTCGGGCTGCGGTGGGCTCCGGCTCGTGCCAGGTGCGTCCGCAGCGCCCGCACCACACCATCGGCCGCGCCCCGCCCCCGGCCTCGATGACCAGCTCGCCTCGGCAGTCTGGGCAAGGGTGGGCGAGCGCGACCTTGTGGTCGGTCATGTCCAGCGCGGTCTCGACGCGGCGCGCGGCTCGGCCGGCCACGGTCGCGGTGCGCAGCAGCTGCTCGTCGGTGAGCCGCTCGAACGGGCCCGGCCGGTGCTCGACGCGGGCGAGGAGCCAGGCCGCGGCGTGCCGGCCGGTGCGGGTGCCGACGTATCGCCAGCGGCGCGGGTCGGCGGCGTCCTCGTGGGCGAGCTGGTCGCGGCGGGCGCGGTCGGCGGGCGGCCATCCGCGGGGGCGTGGCTCATGGGTGAGCGCTGGACGGCGGCGGCGATGTGGTCGGCCAGCTCGATGAGGTCGGCCTCGACTGCGGTCGTCACGTCCAACAGCTGGAGCCGGGTCGGGGCGCGGGTCTCGCCGATCTGGTCCGGGCTGCGCTCGAGGTCGAGGAGCGCCCGGGCCTGCCATACGGAGGCTTCGACCTCCTCGCCTCGGGAAGCTGGCCGGCCGTCAGGCGCCGCGCGAGATCGGCCTGCGCAGGGGCCAGGGCGACGAGCCGCCGGGCCTTACGGGTCTTGGGCGGCCCGAGGTAGTACGCGCCGCCCTCGGCGCCCTTCTTGGCCTTCTTCCACGCCCGCTGGACGCTCGCCGTCGGGACGGTGGCGGCCAGGTTGATGTCCTTCACGCGGAGCGCGGTGGCCTCGCCCCAGCGCATGCCCGTGCCGACGAGCCAGTCGGCGAGGTCGCGCGCGTCCGAGTCGGTGATCTCGGCGGCGACGCGCTGGTATTCGTCGTGCTCGAGGAAGCACATTTCCTCGTCCACGTGGTCATCGACCTGGGGGAGACTGGTGCCTTTGCAGGGGTTGTCGGTGCGCAGCTGCGGCTTGGCCTCCATGGCGGCCTGGAAGACGCAGAACATCAGGCCGTGCCTGTTCGCGATCGACTTCGGGTCAGCCTTCCGCCGGAGCCACCTGCCGGCACCGTCGGGGTCCGGTTCGCCTTTCTCCTCGAGGCGCACTCAGTCGGTGATGTCGTCGGACTCCACGTTGCAGATGGTCGCCGGGACGACGCGCCCGGTCGGCTCGGCGTGCTGCAAGAGGGATAGGTGGATCCGGATCTCGCGGTGGTAGTCCTCGCGGGTGCGGTCGTCGATGCCGGTGAGTCGATCAACGTACCGCTCGGCGTACTTCACACACGATGCTCGCCATGTCCTGAATGTAGGACTGGTCAGGGGTGTTGTGTTCCCGTCGTGTTCCCACAATCTCGGGAACGACGAAGGGCCGACCTGTTTTCGCAGGTCGGCCCTTGATCATTAAGGGTGAGTAACGGGACTCGAACCCGCGACATCCTGGACCACAACCAGGTGCTCTACCAGCTGAGCTATACCCACCATGACCGGCGCTTTCCGCACCGGCCGAGAAAAAGTGTACAGGGTCCGGAGGGGTGCTCGCTCCCGGCTTTCGGGGAGTCGGGAGCGAGCACCGGGATGGCGGTGGGGTCAGGCGGGCCGGGCGGGCAGGACGTGCTTGGTCGCGATGGCCTTCGCCGTGTCCGAGTCCGGGCCGGGAGCGGGTACGAAGATCGCTTCCCGGTAGTAGCGCAGCTCGGCGATGGACTCGTGGATGTCCGCGAGCGCGCGGTGGTTGCCGTTCTTCTTGGGGCTGTTGAAGTAGGCCCGCGGGTACCAGCGGCGGGCCAGCTCCTTGATCGAGGAGACGTCGACGATCCGGTAGTGGAGGTAGCTCTCGAGCGTCGGCATGTCCCGGAGGAGGAAGCCGCGGTCGGTGCCGACCGAGTTTCCGCACAGCGGGGCCTTGCCGGCCTCGGGGACGTGCTCGCGGATGTAGGCCAGGACCTGGTCCTGGGCGTCCTCGAGCGTGGTCCCGCCCTCGAGCTCGGCGAGCAGGCCGGAGGTGGTGTGCATCTCGCGCACCACCTCGGGCATGGTGACCAGCGCTTCCGCGGGGGGCCGGACAACGATGTCCACTCCGTCGCCCTGGATGTTCAGCTCGGAGTCCGTGACCAGCGCGGCCACCTCGATAAGCGCGTCGTTCGCCAGCGAGAGCCCGGTCATCTCGCAGTCGATCCACACCATGCGATCGTTCATACGTCTCACCCTACGGGGCGTTCCCGCTGGCCGGGCAGGGACGGACGGCCCGGGGCCCGGCCGGCTGCCTGTTCGGGCAGGCGTGGGGCGTAGGCGTCCGACTCCGGTTTGCCAGGTTCCGGATGCGGAGCGTGATGGTGGTGCGGAGGGTGCCCCGAGTGGCCGGTGGAGGCGCCGGGCGGGCCCGGCCGCCGCAGCGGCAGGGAGTGGTCGCCGGCCCGGGGTTCGATCACCTCGGCGCGGTCGGGCCGGTCGGCCCGCTCCAGCCGCTCCAGCCGCTCCAGGCGGTCGGGGCGGTCCGGGCGCTCCGCGGGCCCGCCCTGGGGCCTGCGGGCGCGGTACGCGGCCCGGTAGGCGGCCGGGGAGGACCCCAGCTGCCGCCGGAAGTGCCCGCGCAGCGCGACCGGCGAGCGGAAGCCACAGCGCCCCGCGACCTCGTCGACCGAGTAGTCGGAGGTCTCCAGGAGCCGCTGCGCCTGTAGCACCCGCTGGGTGATCAGCCACTGGAGTGGAGCGCTCCCAGTGAGCGAGCGGAACCTGCGGTCGAAGGTCCTGCGGCTCATATAGGCGCGGGCCGCCAGGGCCTCGACGTCGAACTGCTCGTGCAGATGCTCGAGCGCCCACGCCACCACCTCGGCGAGCGGATCCGCCCCGATTTCCTCTGGTAACGACCTGTCCAGATAGCGCTCCTGCCCTCCGCTGCGGCGTGGCGGGACGACCAGGCGCCTGGCGAGTGCGCCGGCGGCGTCCGCGCCGTGGTCGGTGCGCACGATGTGCAGGCACAGGTCGATCCCGGCGGCGGTGCCCGCCGAGGTCAGTACGTCGCCGTCGTCCACGAAGAGCTCGCGGGGGTCCACATGGACCGACGGATAGCGCTTGGCGAGCGTCGGCGCGTACATCCAGTGGGTGGTCGCCGGGCGGCCGTCCAGCAGCCCGGCGGCGGCCAGTACGAAGGCCCCGGTGCACAGGCCCACGATCCGCGCGCCCTCCTCGTGCGCGCGGCGCAGCGCGTCGAGCGCGGCGGCCGGTGGCGGCTGGGTTATCGACCGCCAGGCCGGTACGACGACGGTGCCGGCCCGGGAGAGTGCCTCCAGGCCGTATGGTGCGGTCAGTTCCAGTCCGCCAGTCGTTCGCAGTGGCACATCTTCGCCCGCGCACACCAGAAGTCGGTACCGAGGAACTCCGGCGTCCTGCCGGTCGATACCGAAGACGGAGAGCGGGATGGAGCTTTCGAAGATGGGGCCGCCGCTGAACAGCAGCACCGCGACGATTTCTCGTCGCCGGCGTCCGGAGAGCTTGCGCGAGGTCTCCGGTACGGTCGTGGAGTCCTGGCTCATGGCACTAAGCCCCCCTCGGTGGTCGCGTCCTCTCGGTCCTGCACGTTTCCCCTCGGTCCTGAACGGTTCCCCCGCCGGTCATGGCCAAGATCGAATCTACTGTGTCGCGTGTGGTCGCCGTGACCAGTTCACCACCCGCCACTATGTCGACATGACAACTTGGCGCGAAGCATTCGATCACGAAGCGTTGCACTCGTAGCCCTCGCTGTGAAGTACGCCTTGTGCGGACACCCACTTCCCGTAGGGGGTACGTGCGCCCCGGACCCCTTTCCACGCTGGCCGGACGGGGGTTGAGCACGGCGTTTGCCAAGGAAAGAAGTGTGGCCGGAAGTTGGCTGAAAACAAGCGGGCGCAGACGTACGGATGCGTCATACGACCGGCGTACGTCCCCCTCGTACTTCTTCAGGGGGCGAGCGGCCGTCTTCCGGGCTTGAGCGGTGCTATAGCGACGCTCCATCGGCGCTGAGTGCGCGGAGCACTACGCACCGCTTCCCCGGCTCCGATCCTTTCCGGTCGGCCCTCAGACGCGGCGGCCGCCACGGTGCGCGCCGATCCCCGTACGGCCGTGGCGGCCCCGGTGCGGGGAGACGCCGTCCGCGTCCAGCCGGGCCGCGATGCGCTCGGAGTGGCGCAGCAGGGCGCGGCTGGCGGCCGTCACGGCGGCGAGGCCCGCGGCGGCCCCCAGGGCTGCGCCGAAGGGCGATCCGCACAGGAGCAGGACGACGGGGACCACGGCGCAGCTGAAGGCCGCCCAGCGGATCACCTCGCTCACCGCGTCGCTAGCGGGGGTCTGGACCTGGGCTCGAGGGGGGCTCGGAAGGTGGGGCCGTCCGGGTGTCCCGGCCCCGCCGCCGGGGGTGGAGCCGGGGGCGTCGTACTCGGGGGCGACGGGCACGGGCGGGGCTCCTCTCGAGCGGCCGGCGAGGTGCCGGCGCGGGGCTCGGCGCGGGGGTGGCGAGGGTGCGGCGGGCGGGGGATCCGGGCAGGTGAGCCGGGCGGGCCGGGACCGCCGCACCCGGTGCCGCTACTACAACGCCCGGCCCGCGCCCAGGTCACTGCCGGGCGGCCGCACGGCGTACCGCGGCGGCCCCGCCGGGCCGGTCCGCCGCCCGGGGCCCGGGCCGACGGGGGACCACTTGGGGCATTGCGTTACGGGCCGCCCTCCGGCATGCTCCGGGGAACGCTTCGGGCGCTCCGCTCCCGTGGCGACCTCTGGGCAGGTGGTGAATGCCGCCGTACCCTTGGGGGTAAGGGCTTGGAAAGATGAATCCCGGACGGATTTCGACTCCTCGAGACCGCCCCCCGAGCTCCAGCGGAGCTCACGTCCCCCGACAGCCCTCTACCTGAGCCCCCGCCGATCCCTCCGCACGAGGACATCCTTCGCCGAGACACCGATGGCCGGTCACGAAATCCCCGAACCCGCGGACCGCAAGCGGGTCGCCGATCACATGGCGCACCCCGAAGCGGCGGAAGAAACACGTCATTCCTGCGATCCAGCGTTCCAGCACGGCGTCGTGGTGGGATTCGACGGCTCCATGTCGAGCGAACGCGCCCTCGCCTATGCGATCGGCATGGCCCGGCGCTCCGGCTCCGGGCTGATCATCGTCCATGTGGCCAACCGGCTGCCGACGACGGTCTGGGCGGGCTGTGAGCCGCCGGTCTTCGTCGACGTCCCCGATCACCGCACCGAGGTGCTGGGGCTCGAGCTGGCCTGCGCCGATCATCTCTCCGAGGTGCCCTGGATCCTCGTCGAACGGGGCGGGGACATCTGCCATGAGCTGGAGGAGGTCGGCCGGGAGTACGCGGCCGACGCCATCGTGGTGGGCTCCACGCACGGCTTGGTAGGGCGGATCTTCGGCTCGGTCGCGGGGCGGCTCGCACGGCGGGCGCAGCGGCCCGTCGTCGTCATCCCCTGAGCGTCCGTCCGTCGTCATGCGCTGAGCGCCCGCCCGGCGTCATCCCCTGAGCGCCCGTCCGTCGTCATCCTCTGGGCATCTCCCGAGCGCCCTCGGCCCCGTTCTCGCGGGCCGTCGTGCCCGCCGTCGTGCCCGTCCTCGTGGGCCCTCCTGGCCGCTTCCCGGGCCCGTTCGGCCCTTCTTGGCTCTGCCGGGTTCCTGGGACTCTGGACGCACCGTGCCCGGTGTGCCTCCTCGTCAAGTGACGTTGTTCAGTCTGAAACCTTTTGTGTCGGCGCGACGTGGCGCGGGCGCCTGGAACCGGACACCCTCAACTCCCCTTGACCGCAGGTGAGATGGCGTCAGTCCATCTTGACAACGGACAAACCTACCCGTGCGTAGAGGTGGATTGTGCGTTTGTGAGGGGTACAAACCGTTCAATCGTGCTGTCGCGCGGGAAGTGACGGTTCCCGCGCGACGGCCAGCCGCCGGCGTGTTTAGGGCGACGTCGGCGTAGGGGAGGCGGCCCCCGCGTGCGTGGTGGCACACGCGGGGGACCGCCGAAGGATGTGCCCAGGTCGCGGGCGGTGCGGGCCTACTCGACGGTCACCGACTTGGCGAGGTTGCGGGGCTTGTCGATGTCCCGGCCGAGCGCCAGCGCCGTGTGGTAGGCGAGCAGTTGGAGCGGAATGCCCATCAGGATCGGGTCGAGCTCCACCTCATTGCGGGGGACCAGGATCGTGTGGTCCGCCTTCTCCTGCTCCCGGTGGGCCACGGCCAGGATCCGGCCGCTGCGGGCCTTGATCTCCTCCAGCGTCGCCCGGTTCTTCTCCAGCAGGTCGTCGTCGGGCAGGACCGCCACGGTGGGCACCTCGGGCTCGATCAGCGCGAGCGGCCCGTGCTTCAGCTCGGAGGCCGGGTACGCCTCGGCGTGGACGTAGGAGACCTCCTTCAGCTTCAGGGACGCCTCGCGCGCGACCGGGTAGCCGCGGACCCGTCCGACGAACATCATGCTCTTTGCGTTCGCATATTCCGCGGCCAGCTTTTTGATCTCCTCCTCGCCGCGCAGCACCTCCGCGATCTGCTCGGGCAGCTTGCGCAGCCCGGCGATGATCCGCTTGCCGTCGGCGACCGAGAGATCGCGGATCCGGCCCAGGTGCAGGGCGAGCAGCGCGAAGGCGACGGCGGTGTTGGTGAAGCACTTGGTGGAGACGACACACACCTCAGGACCGGCGTGGACGTACACCCCGCCGTCCGTCTCCCGGGCGATCGCGCTGCCCACGACGTTGACGACGCCCAGCACCCGCGCGCCCTTGCGCTTGAGCTCCTGGACGGCCGCCAGGGTGTCGTAGGTCTCGCCGGACTGGCTGACCGCGATGTAGAGGGTGTCCGGGTCCACCACCGGGTTGCGGTAGCGGAACTCGCTCGCGGGCTCCGCGTCCGCCGGGATCCGGGCCAGCTCCTCGATCAGCTGGGCGCCGATCAGACCCGTGTGGTACGCCGAACCACAGCCGAGGATCTTGACCCGGCGCACCCCGCGCGCCTCGCGGGCGTCCAGGTTGAGCCCGCCCAGGTGGACGGTGGAGAAGCGGTCGTCGATCCGGCCGCGCAGCACCCGGTCCACGGCGTCGACCTGCTCGTGGATCTCCTTGTGCATATATGTGTCGTGGCCGCCCATGTCGTACGACTCGGCCTCCCACTCCACGGTGGTGGGGGAGGTGGAGGTGCGGCTGCCCTCGGTGGTGTAGGTGCGGTAGTCGTCGGCCTTGAGGGTGGCCATCTCGCCGTCGTCCAGGGTGACCACCTGGCGGGTGTGGCGGACCAGCGCGGCGACGTCCGAGGCGACGAACATCTCCTTCTCGCCGATCCCCAGCACCACCGGCGAGCCGTTGCGGGCGACGACGATGCGGTCGGTGAAGTCCGCGTGCAGCACGGCGATGCCGTAGGTGCCCTCGACCATCGCCAGCGCGTGGCGGACCTTCTCCTCCAGGGTGGGCGCCTGGGAGCGGCCGATGAGGTGGGCGAGCGCCTCGGAGTCGGTGTCGGAGGCCAGCTCCACGCCGTCGGCGGCCAGCTTGGCGCGCAGATCGGCGGCGTTGTCGATGATGCCGTTGTGGACGACGGCGACCTTGCCGTCCGCGTCCTGATGCGGATGGGCGTTGACGTCGTTGGGCGCGCCGTGGGTGGCCCAGCGGGTGTGGGCGATGCCGGTGGTGCCCGCGAACCGCTTGGGCAGCTTGGCCTCGAGGTCCCGGACCCGGCCCTTGGCCTTGGCGGTCTTCAGCCCGGCGCTCTGGGCGCCCTTGGCGGGCTTGCCCTGGATCGCGATGCCCGCAGAGTCATAGCCGCGGTACTCCAGCCGCTGCAACCCCTCCAGCAGCAGCGGTGCCACATCGCGTTTCCCGATGTATCCGACGATTCCGCACATGGTGTTCAGGCCCTCCCATTGGATCGCTCGTGCATGCTCGTGCTCGTGTCCGGCGGTGGCGGCCGCCGTCGTGACCGGCGTTGTGGACCGGCGTCGTGGACCGGCGCGGCGCCGGCGTCGTCAGCCGTAGACGATGCGGCGCAGCTGGCGCAGCGAGAGTTCGGGCGGGGCCACCGCGCGGTACGGCAGCTCGGCCGTGATCCGCTCGAAGATGTCCGCGTTGGTCAGCCCGCCGGACTGGAGCTCGCGGTGGCGGCGCCGGACGAACTCCTCCGTCGTCTCGTCGAAGTACGCCAGGACGTCCAGCACCACCCGGCCCGCCTCGCCGCGGCTGAGCGGCGTACTGCGGACCAGGTGGTCGATGAGGTCATCGTGGGACATGCGGCGGTCGAGCATCCGTAGATACTGCGATGCGGCGCGGTGTTTCGCAACATTCCTGCCCGATATCGGGCAGGGTTGGGTCTCGGTGACGGAAATCCTGTCCTCGGTGGCGGGGAAGCCGTCCCTCAGGCGTCGGAGAAGCGGCGGAGCACGGCCTGTTTGGCGATGGTGAACTCCTCCTCCGTGAGGATCCCGCTCTGGTGAAGATCGCCGAGTTCGCGCAGCCGTCGCAGCAGAACGTCGTGATCCACCTCACCCTCGTCACCCCTGGCGGGCTGGGCGTCCGCGGGCACCGGCTCGGGGGCGGGTGGCTGGGTGGCGGGCGACTGGGCGGGGAGCGCCTTCGCCGGGGCGCCCGGATGCGGCATCCGCGCCATGACGGCCGCCGCGACCAGCGCCATCAGCGGATCCTTCTTGAATCCGTACAGCACCACGGCATGCGGGTCGTACTTGGGCGCGGCCGTCGCCGTGGCCTTCGCCGTGATGAAGCGGAGGTAGCCGTTCTCCAGCCCGGCGGCCGGGACCCACTCCACCATCTCCAGGTCCGGCAGGAGGATCGTGCGGGGGCCGCCGGACTTCTTCGACTCCTCGGTCTTCCAGTTCCAGTCCAGCCGGACCCGCTCCCCGTCGAAGGACGCCGTGGCGTCGCCCGCCGACGCCGAGATCGGCACCGAGGGGCCGGGCAGTACATAGCGGTCGCAGGGGCCCGCCGGCACCTGCTCCAGGATCAGCGCCTGGCGGACCTCGTCGACCAGATACTCGGCGAGGTCCCTGCGGTCCGGCTCCACCGGGAGCTGATACGGATCGGCGGCGTCCGGCAGCTTGCCGCCGGTGGCCTGCGACAGCGGGTCCGCCCCCTCGCGCAGCCGCAGCCGCAGCCGGCCCGACTTCCGCCCCGGCTCGTAGGCCACCCCGGCCAAGGCCACCAGGGGGACGGTCAGTTCGCCGAGCGCCTGCCGTACGACATGCACATTGCGGTCCCGCCCCGGGACGATCCGGATCGCTTCCCCGTCAAAGCTCCAGGCGCCATCGCGCTGGGTGATTTCCGCCATGCGGTGAATTCTGACAGGCAGACAGCGACACATTGGTCTACACCTTGACCGCAACTGACCCTCGCGGTACCCAAGATGCCACGTTTCGTTGAAGGGATCCCCTGTGAGACGACGCCGTGCTCGACTTCTGTGTTCCCTGCTGCTGACCGTGGTGGCCGGGGCGGGGACCGCGGCCTCCTCCGCCTCCGCTTCTCCAGCTTCCCCCTGGTCCGCTCGCTCGTCCTCCGCTTCCGCTCAGGGCGCCGCCGCGGCCGCCCCGACCCCGCTGGACCGGGTCGTGCCCGCGCCCGCGTCCGTACGGCCCGCGGCGGGCTCGTACGCGATCCGCCCGGACACCCGCGTCCGGGTGTCCGGCTCCGACGGCTCGGCGCGTTCGGCGCGTTCGGCGCGCCGGGTGGGCGACTATCTGGCGAAGGTGCTGCGCCCCTCCACGGGCTTTGCGCTGCCCGTCACCACGCGATCGGGTGACGATGGCATCCGGCTGCGGCTGACGCCCAAGGCGGCCGGGGTGCGGACGCTGGGCGAGGAGGGGTATCGGCTCCAGGTCACCGGCCGCGCGATCACCCTCACCGCACGCGGCTCCGCCGGGCTGTTCCACGGCGTCCAGACGCTGCGGCAGCTGCTGCCCGCGTCCGTCGAGCGCACCACCCGGCAGCCGGGCCCCTGGCGGGTCTCCGGCGGCACCATCACCGATGTGCCGCGCTACGCCTGGCGGGGCGCGATGCTCGATGTCTCCCGGCACTTCTTCGGGGTGGACCAGGTCAAGCGCTATATCGACCAGCTGGCCCTCTACAAGATCAACAAGCTGCATCTGCATCTCTCGGACGACCAGGGGTGGCGGATCGCGATCGACTCCTGGCCGAACCTGGCCAGGCACGGCGGCTCCACACAGGTCGGGGGCGGGCCCGGCGGCTACTACACCAAGGACGACTACCGCGAGATCGTGGCTTACGCGGCGAGCCGTGAGCTGACCGTCGTCCCCGAGATCGACATGCCGGGCCACACCAACGCGGCGCTCGCCTCCTACGCGGACCTCAACTGCGATGGCGTCGCCCCGCCGCTCTACACCGGCACCGAGGTCGGTTTCAGCTCGCTGTGCGTGCCGAAGGAGGTGACGTACGACTTCGTGGACGACGTCATCCGCGAGCTCGCCGCGCTCACCCCCGGCCCCTACCTCCACATCGGCGGCGACGAGGCCCACTCCACCAGCCATGAGGACTATGTGGCCTTCATGGACCGGGTGCAGCCGGTGGTCGCCAAGTACGGCAAGACGGTGGTCGGCTGGCACCAGCTGACGGGCGCGCACCCCGCCAAGGGTGCGATCGCCCAGTACTGGGGGACGGACGGGAGCGAGAAGGAGGTCGCGGACGCGGCCAAGGCGGGCACCCGGCTGATCCTCTCCCCGGCCAACCGCGCCTATCTGGACATGAAGTACAACGCGGATACTCCGCTGGGCCAGAGCTGGGCCGGATACGTCGAGGCGAAGCAGTCCTACGACTGGGACCCGGGCACCTACATCAAGGACGCCCCGGCGTCCTCGGTGCTCGGTGTCGAGGCGCCGCTGTGGTCGGAGACCCTCCAGACCAGCCCGCAGATCGAGTACATGGCCTTCCCCCGGCTCCCCGGCATCGCCGAGCTCGGCTGGTCGCCCGCGAGTGCGCACGACTGGGACGACTACAGGGTGCGGGTGGCGGCGCAGGGGCCCCGCTGGGACGCGATGCGCATCGCGTACTACCACTCCCCGCAGATCCCCTGGCCCACGAGCTGAGGCCTCCTCCGCTCGGCCGAGGCCCGGGGCTCCCGCCCCGGGCCGCGTTGCCGGGGGCTCCGCCCCTGGCAACGGGAAGGGGCGGGCCCCATTGGGGGCTCAGCTCGCGAAGCCCAGCTCTCGGGCGATCAGGGTGCGCTGGACCTCGCTGGTGCCCTCGCCGATCTCCAGGATCTTGGAGTCCCGCCACATGCGGGCCACCGGATACTCGTTCATAAAGCCATAGCCACCGTGGATCTGGGTGGCCTCGCGGGCGTTGTCCACCGCGACCTCGGAGGAGTAGAGCTTCGCGATCGACGCCTCCTTCTTGAACGGCTCGCCGAGCACCAGCCGGGACGCCGCGTCGCGCCAGGCCACCCGGGCCATATGGGCGCGCATCTCCATGTCGGCCAGCTTGAATTGGATGGCCTGGTTGGCGCCGATGGGGCGGCCGAACGCCTCGCGGGTCCTGGCGTACGCCACCGACTCGTCCACACAGCCCTGGGCGAGCCCCGTGGCCAGGGCGGAGATCGCGATCCGGCCCTCGTCCAGTATCCGCAGGAACTGGGCGTAGCCCCGGCCCTCCGCGCCCAGCAGGTTCGCGGCCGGGACCCGGCAGTCGGCGAAGGACAGCTCGCGGGTGTCCGACGCGTTCCACCCCACCTTGGAGTAGGGGGCGGCCACGCTGAAGCCGGGGGTGCCGGACGGCACGATGATCGAGGAGATCTCGGGGCGGCCGTCCTCCTTGCGGCCGGTGACGGCGGTGACGGTAACCAGCGCGGTGATGTCCGTACCGGAGTTGGTGATGAAGCACTTGGTGCCGTTGATCACCCACTCGCCGGTGGCCTCGTCCAGCCGGGCCGTGGTGCGGGTGGCGCCCGCGTCCGAGCCGCCGCCGGGCTCGGTCAGGCCGAACGCGCCCAGGGTCTCCCCGGAGCAGAGCCCCGGCAGCCAGGTGCGCTTCTGCTCCTCCGTGCCGTAGAGGAAGATCGGCATCGCGCCGAGCGAGACCCCCGCCTCGAGCGTGATCGCCACCGAGGAGTCCACCCGGGCCAGCTCCTCCAGGGCGAGACAGAGCGCGAAGTAGTCCCCGCCCATACCGCCGTACTCCTCCGGGAAGGGCAGGCCGAACAGGCCCATCCGGCCCATCTCGCGGATGATCTCGTACGGGAACTCATGGTGCTCCCAGTACTCCCCGATCTTGGGGGCGACCACATCGTGCGCGAACGCCTCGACGGTGCGGCGCAGTTCCTCGTGTTCGGGGCTGAGTCGGTGGTCGATCGGCATGGCTCAGATCTCCTTCTGGGAGAGGGCGCGGACGGTGCGGGACGGGCTGGGCCGGCCCAGATGCCGGGCCATCCACACGCTGGTGGCGGTGAGACGGCCGATGTCGACCCCGGTCTCGATGCCGAGGCCGTCGAGCATCCACACGAGGTCTTCGGTGGCGAGGTTGCCGGTGGCGCTCTTGGCGTACGGGCAGCCGCCGAGGCCCCCGGCGGAGGCGTCGACGGTGGTCACGCCGTGCTCGAGCGCGGCGAGGGTGTTGGCGAGTGCCTGGCCGTAGGTGTCGTGGAAGTGCACGGCCAGCCGGGCGTCGGCGACGCCCGCCTCGTTGAGCGTGTCCAGCAGCTCCCGCACATGGCCCGGGGTGGCCACGCCGATGGTGTCGCCGAGGCTGATCTCGTCGCATCCCATGTCCATCAGGCGGCGGCTGACCGAGACGGTCTGGGAGATCGGGACCTGGCCCTCCCACGGGTCGCCGAAGCACATGGACAGATAGCCCCGCACGGCCGCGCCCGCGTCCTTGGCCTTGGTGACGACCGGCTCGAACATCTCCAGCGCGCCGTCCACCGTGCGATTGAGATTGGCCTTGGCGAAGGACTCCGTGGCGCTGGCGAAGACGGCGATCTCGCGCGCGCCCAGCGCGAGGGCGCGGTCCAGCCCCCGCTCATTGGGCACGAGCACGGGGAGCCGGGCGTCCACGTCGTCGATGAGCGGCATCAGCTCCTCGGCGTCGGCCAGTTGGGGCACCCACTTGGGGTGGACGAAGCTGGTGGCCTCGATGGTGGTGAGACCGGCCTCGGCGAGCCGGTGGATGAACTCAGCCTTGACCGGCGCCGGGACCAGCGCCTTCTCGTTCTGGAGTCCGTCCCGGGGGCCCACCTCGTGGATCCGGACCCGGGTGGGCAGCCCGGGGGCGGGGACGGTCATGGGGAGGGTCATCACTCACGCTCCTCGCTCTGCTGCGGCTCATGCGGGGTGACGACCGCCAGCAGCTGATCCATGGCGACCGTGCTGCCGGGGGTCACCTCGAGCTCGGTGACGGTGCCGTCGTGCGGGGCGGAGATGAGGTGCTCCATCTTCATCGCCTCGACCACCAGCAGGCCCTGACCCGCGGTGACCTCGTCGCCGACGGCCGCCTTCACGACGGTGACGGTGCCGGGCATGGGCGCGGTGAGCTCCCCGGCGTGCGCCGTCGCGGCCCCGCCGCGCAGCGCCTCCTCCACGGGGTCGTGCCCGACCACACGCCAGGCGTCCCCGTCCCGCCCCAGCCAGTGGCTCGCGCCGTGCCCGGCATGCCGGAAGCGGTGGGTGACCCCGCCGAGGTCCAGCAACACGGAGCCCTCTTCGAGGGCAATGAGCCGCGCCCGCACGGCGGTGGTCCCGGCCGCTGCCGGGCTGCCGTCAGCGTGCTCGATGCGGAGCTCCGCGTCGTGGGCGCGGCCGCGCACGCGGACCGTGACCGGGGGGTGGCCCGCCACGCGGAGGCGGTGGACCGTCCAGGCGGGGGCGCCGCCGAGGCGCCAGCCGGTGGGCACCGAGAACGGGTCGACCCAGACGTCCGGGGCCGGGCCGCCGAGGCCGGGGCCGGCGGGCTCCGGGCGCCCGCCGGAGCCGCCGCCGCGCGGGGCGGCGGGCTCCAGGGCCGCCTGGCGCAGCAGGGCCGCCGTCGCGTAGACCTCCTCCGGTATGGCCGCCGGGATCAGCTGGGCCGCCGCGCGGTCGACCAGGCCCGTGTCGAGCTCGCCCGAGGCGACCGCGGGGTGGGCGGCCAGCCGGCGCAGAAAGCCGGTGTTGGTGTCCACGCCGAGGACGGTCAGGGAGCCGAGGGCGGCGCGCAGCCGGCGCAGGGCGGTGGGGCGGTCGGGGCCATGGGCGATGACCTTGGCGAGCATCGGGTCGTAGACCGTGCCGACCTCGGTGCCCTGGCTCAGCCCGGAGTCGACCCGCACCCCCTCGCCCGCCGGTTCGTCCAGCGCCAGCACGGCCCCGGCCGAGGGCAGGAAGTCCACCCGGCCGTCGGCCGCCGCGCGGGCGGTCTCGGCGCAGATACGGGCCTCCACGGCGTGGCCCGCGAAGGCGATCTCGTCCTGTCCGAACGGCAGCGGCTCGCCCGCGGCGACGCGCAGCTGCCACTCCACCAGGTCCAGACCGGGCCGCCCGCCGACCGACACCGTCAGCTCGGTCACCGGATGCTCCACCTGGAGCCGGGTGTTCATCTCCATGAAGCAGTACGCCGACGGATCGGCACCCGGGACGATGAACTCGACCGTCCCCGCGCCCACATAGCCGCAGGACCGGGCCGCCGCCACCGCGGCCTCGCCCATCCGCGCCCGGGTGGCCTCGTCCAGCAGCGGGCTGGGCGCCTCCTCGATGATCTTCTGATGGCGGCGCTGCAAGGAGCACTCGCGCTCCCCGAGGTGGACCACGTGTCCCCGACCGTCCGCCAGCACCTGGATCTCGATGTGCCGGGGCCGGTCGATCCAGCGCTCCACCAGCAGCGTGTCATCGCCGAAGGCGCCGCGCGCCTCCCGCCGGGCGGCCGCGATCTCGTCGGCGAGCAGCGCCTCGTCGCGGACGAGCCGCATGCCCTTGCCGCCGCCGCCCGCCGAGGGCTTCAGCAGCACCGGCATCCCGATCTCCCGGGCGGCGGCGGTGAGCTGCTCGTCCGTCAGCCCGCTGCCCGAGGAGCCCGGCACCACCGGCACCCCGGCCGCGCGCACGGTCTCCTTGGCGCGGATCTTGTCGCCCATCAGCTCGATGGCCCCGGCGGGCGGGCCGATGAAGGCGAGCCCGGCGTCGGCGCAGGCGCGGGCGAACGCCCCGTTCTCCGCGAGGAAGCCGTAGCCGGGGTGGACGGCCTGGGCGCCGGTGCGCGCCGCGGCCTCCAGCAGGCGCTCGATGGACAGATAGCTCTCCGCGGCCGGCGCGGGGCCGATCCGCACCGCCGTGTCCGCCTCGCGCACATGGCGGGCGTCCGCGTCGGCGTCGCTGTAGACGGCGACCGAGCGGACCCCGAGCCGCCGCAGGGTGCGGATGACGCGCACGGCGATCTCACCGCGGTTGGCCACCAGGACGGTGTCGAACATCGCGGGCGACGGGCCGGTCGCCTTCGTACCGCTCATGCCACTCATCGGGTGCATCCCCCTCACATCCGGAAGACGCCGTAGCCGGGCGCCGCGGGCTCGGTGGCCGTACGGCCGGGCAGCGGTGCGTTGGCGCAGGCCGTAAGAGCGAGGCCGAGCACCGTGCGGGTCTCCAGGGGGTCGATCACACCGTCGTCCCACAGCCGGGCGGTGGCGTAATAGGCGTTTCCCTGCGTCTCGTACTGCTCGCGGACCGGGGCCCGGAACGCCTCCTCGTCCTCGGCGCTCCACTCCTCACCGCGCGCCTCCATCTGGTCGCGCTTGACGGTGGCGAGCACGGAGGCGGCCTGCTCACCGCCCATCACCGAGATCTTGGCGTTGGGCCACATCCACAGGAAGCGCGGCGAATAGGCCCGGCCGCACATCGAGTAGTTGCCCGCGCCGTAGGAACCGCCGATGACGACCGTGAGCTTGGGGACGCGGGTGCAGGCCACGGCGGTGACCATCTTGGCGCCGTGCTTGGCGATACCGCCCGCCTCATAGCTGCGGCCCACCATGAACCCCGAGATGTTCTGGAGGAAGACCAGGGGGATGCCGCGCTGGTCGCACAGCTCGATGAAGTGGGCGCCCTTCTGGGCCGATTCGGAGAACAGGATGCCGTTGTTGGCGACGATGCCCACCGGGTGGCCCATGATCCGCGCGAAGCCCGTGACCAGCGTGGTGCCGAACTCGGCCTTGAACTCGGCGAACCGCGAGCCGTCCACCACCCGCGCGATGACCTCCCGCACGTCGTACGGCGTGCGCGAGTCGACCGGGACCGCCCCGTAGAGCCCCGCCGGGTCCACCGCGGGCTCCTCGGAGGGCTCCAGCGGCCACGGCGGCGACCCCTGCCGCATCGGGGACGGCGGCAGGGTGGCGACGATGGAGCGGACGATACGCAGCGCGTGGGGGTCGTCCTCGGCGAGGTGGTCGGTCACGCCCGAGACCCGGGAGTGGACCTCGCCACCGCCCAGCTCCTCCGCCGAGACCACCTCACCGGTGGCCGCCTTCACCAGCGGCGGCCCGCCCAGGAAGATCGTGCCCTGCCCGCGCACGATCACGGCCTCGTCGCTCATCGCCGGGACATACGCCCCGCCCGCCGTGCAGGACCCCATCACGGCCGCGACCTGCGGAATCCCGGAGCCGGACAGCCGGGCCTGGTTGTAGAAGATCCGCCCGAAGTGGTCGCGGTCCGGGAAGACCTCGTCCTGCATGGGGAGGAAGGCGCCGCCGGAGTCGACCAGATAGACGCACGGCAGGTCGTTCTCCAGCGCGACCTCCTGGGCGCGCAGATGCTTCTTCACCGTCATTGGGTAGTACGTGCCGCCCTTGACCGTGGCGTCATTGGCGACCACGACCACCTCGCGGCCCGACACCCGCCCGATCCCGGCGATCACCCCCGCCGCCGGGGCCTGGCCCTCGTACATCCCCTCGGCCGCGAGCGGTGCCAGCTCCAGGAACGGTGAGCCCGGATCCAGCAGGGTGTCCACCCGGTCGCGCGGCAGCAGCTTGCCGCGCGCGGTGTGCCGCGCCCGCGCCTTCTCCCCGCCGCCCAGCCGCGCCACGGCCAGCCGCTCGCGCAGCCGCGCGGCCAGCTCGCGGTGCCCGGCCTCATTGGCCTTCCAGGCGTCGGACCCCGGGTCGGCGCCGCTGCGCAGCGCCGGTGCCTGCTCCATGGCTACGAGCCCCCTCGCTCGGTCCCGCTCGGTACCGTTAGTGAACGTTAACTCTCTCCACCAGGTTAACGACCACTAACCCCGCTGTCTAGAATTGATTTCATGAGCACGCAAGCACCCGCCCCGAGCCGCCGCGAGCAGATCCTCAAGGAGGCCGCCCGCCTCTTCGCCGAGCGCGGCTTCCATGGCGTCGGCGTCGATGAGATAGGCGCCGCGGTCGGCATCAGCGGCCCCGGTCTCTACCGCCACTTCCCCGGCAAGGAGGCGATGCTGGCCGAGCTGCTCGTCGGGATCAGCGGCCGGCTGCTGACGGGCGGCAAGCGGCGGGCCGCGGAGGGGGAGGGGGCCGGGCGCGCCCCCGCGGAGGTGCTGGATTCGCTGATCGAGGGGCATATCGACTTCGCCCTCGACGACCGTCCGCTGATCATCCTCCACGACCGCGAGCTCGACCGGCTCCGGGACACCGACCGCAAGCTGGTGCGCTCCCTCCAGCGGCAGTACGTGGAGCTGTGGGTCGAGGTGGTGCGCAAGGTCTACCCCCGGCTCGCCGAGGCCGAGGCCCGCGCGTGTGTCCACGCCGTCTTCGGGCTGCTCAACTCCACGCCCCACCTCGGCCGCCCCGGAGCCCTCCCGGGGCGCGCGGCCACCGCCGCCCTGCTGCACCGGCTGGCCCTGGGCGCCTTCGACGGCGCCCATAGCGCGGACGGCTCTGGACAGGCTGGGTAACTGGCGGGTAGCTTTCACTGAGCAAGCGCTTAGGTGAGCGTTGCCAAGTCATCATCGAGGAATTCACGACGGCGGCCGGGCGGATCCGCGAGAACGGCGGCGGCTTAGCCGCGAGGAGGGCCGCGCCAATATGCGCCGTACGGTGTTCAACGAGGACCACGAGGCGTTCCGGGAGACCATCCGCGACTTCATCGCGGCCGAGGTCGTGCCGTACTACGACGAGTGGCGGGAGGCCGGCCAGGCCCCGCGCGAGTTCTACAAGAAGCTGGGCGAGCTCGGTGTCTTCGGCATCGAGGTGCCCGAGGAGTACGGCGGCGCCGGCGAGACCAGCTTCAAGTTCAACGCCGTGATCACCGAGGAGACCGCCCGCGCCGGGGTCAGCTTCGGTGGCAGCAGTGTCCACACCGCGCTGTGCCTGCCGTACCTCCTCAAGTACGCCAACGAGGAGCAGAAGCGGCGCTGGCTGCCCTCCTTCGTCACCGGCGACATGATGACCGCCATCGCCATGACCGAGCCCGGCACCGGCTCCGACCTGGCGGGCATGAAGACCACCGCCAAGCTCTCCGAGGACGGCACCCACTACGTCCTCAACGGCGCCAAGACCTTCATCACCGGCGGCGTCCTGGCCGACCGGGTGCTGGTCTGCGCCCGCACCGCCCCGCCCACCCCCGAGGACCGCCGCGGCGGCATATCCATCCTCGTGGTGGACACCAAGAGCGAGGGCTACGCGGTCGGCCGCAAGCTGGAGAAGCTGGGCCTGAAGACCTCCGACACCGCCGAGCTCTCCTTCACCGACGTCAAGGTGCCGGTGGAGGACCTGCTGGGCGAGGAGGGCAAGGCGTTCGGCTACCTCGCCCACAATCTGCCGCAGGAGCGCCTGGGGATCGCCGTCGGGGCGTACGCACAGGCCGCGGCCGCCGTACGGTTCGCCACCGAGTACGTCCGGGACCGCACCGTCTTCGGCCAGCCGGTGGCGTCGTTCCAGAACACCAAGTTCGTGCTGGCCGACTGCAAGTCCGAGGTGGACGCGATGCAGGCGGTCGTGGACCGGGCCCTGGACGCGCATGACGCCGGTGAGCTGACCGCCGCCGACGCCGCCTCCGCCAAGCTCTTCACCACCGAGCGCGCCGCCGTCGTCATCGACCGGTGCCTCCAGCTCCACGGTGGCTACGGCTACATGATGGAGTACCCCATCGCCCGGCTGTACGCGGACACCCGCGTCAACCGGATCTACGGCGGCACCAGCGAGGTCATGCGGTCCATCGTCGCGAAGTCCATGGGTCTGTGACGACCGTCATGACCAGTGGCAACAGGGCCGCAATCCGGGTCTGCAAGACTGCTTGAATCATGAATGACGCACTTCAGGGCCTTCTCGATCTGCTCGACCTCGAGCAGATCGAGGAGGACATCTTCCGCGGCACCAGCGACGCCGCACCCCTCGTCCCCAGGGTCTTCGGCGGTCAGGTCGCCGCCCAGGCCCTGGTCGCCGCGGGCCGTACCGTTCCCGCTGACCGCTTGGCGCATTCGCTGCACGCGTACTTCCTGCGGCCCGGCGACCCCGGGGCGCCCATCGTCTACACCGTCGACCGGATCCGGGACGGCCACTCCTTCACCACCCGCCGGGTGGTCGCCGTCCAGCACGGACAGCCGATCTTCCATCTCTCGGCCTCCTTCCAGCTGCACGAGGACGGCCTCGAGCACCAGGAGCGGATGCCGGACGTCCCCGACCCGCTCTCCCTGCCCACCGCCGAGGAGCTGCTGCCCCGCTACGAGCACCTCTTCCTCGGCCCCGGGGTGACCGAGCGGATGCTCCAGGCGCGGGCCGCGGTCGATGTGCGGTACGTGGACGAGCCGCCCTTCGGCAGCGTCGGACGGCCGCGCGAGCCCAAGTCGCAGGTTTGGTTCCGGACCAACGGCAAACTGGACGGCACCGCCGACCACCCCCTGCTCCACGTCTGCCTGGCGACCTATGTCTCCGACATGACGCTGCTGGACTCCATCCTGCTCGCCCATGGGCGCGGCGGCTGGGCGGTCGGCGACATCGTCGGCGCCAGCCTGGATCACGCCATGTGGTTCCACCGGCCGTTCCGGGTGGACGACTGGCTGCTGTACGACCAGGAGAGCCCCTCCGCGTCCGGCGGCCGCGGGCTCGCCAAGGGCCGTATCTTCACCGCCGACGGGCGGCTGGCCGTCTCCGTGATCCAGGAAGGGGTCATGCGGGTGCCGCGCGGGAAGAAATGAGCGCGGCGGGCGGCGGCCCGGAGCCGTCCGAAACCGGGCCGTCGGGACCAGGCCGTCAGAACTGGGCCGTCAGCCCCGCCGCGTCCAGCAGGTACGCCGTCATCGCGTCGTAGAACCTCGGGTTGGTGACGTGGTCGTCCAGCGGGACCACCACCGACAGCGTGCCCTCGGACTCGCCGAGGAAGAGCGCCGGGTCGTTGCAGTCCGCGTAGCCCACCGCGTCAATGCCCCGCTGCCCCGCGCACCCCGCCCAGCCGTGGTCGGCGACCACCAGATCGGGCAGCGGCCGCCCCTCGTGGGCCAGCCCGTCGAGGATCGCCGCCATGGGCGCGGGGGAGTGGGTGTGCCATAGCGTGGCGCCCCGCTCCAGCATCGCGACATCGCAGAACTGGAAGACATACCCCTCGTCCGCCTGTAGCCCGCCCGGGATCTCCACGATCTCGCATCCGGCTGCCCGCAGCGCCGCCGCCGTGGCCCGGTGGACCTCCAGCAGCCCGCCCGGGTGCCCGGTGGCGAACAGCACCCGCTCGCTCGCCTCCGCCGCCTTCCGCAGCACTGACGCCATCCGGTCCAGCGCGCCGATCGTCAGCTCCGGGTCGATGGTGTCCTGCCCCGAGCGGTGCTGCGGGTCGTCCACCACACCGCAGCGCTCGGCCATGACCGCCAGCACATCCTGCTCATCGGTCCAGCGGTCGCCCAGCTCCAGGCCGAGCCAGTAGTGGCGGTCGCCGTTCGCGAGCTTGCGGTAATGGGAGAGGTTGTTCTCACGAGGGGTGGCGACATCGCCCGCGATGCGCGTACGGACGAGATGGTCGATCAGTTCGGCACGGCTGGGCACGGCGCTGGGTATCGGCATGTGGCCCATTGTCGCCTCTCCGACGGGGGAATGGGGACATCCACCGCCGGTCGGGCGTGACACGCTCATGGCGAAATGCCGGACGTCCCCCCGGACCGCCACCGCCCGGGCCACGCGGCGGAGCCGCGCCATCCAGCCTCTCCAGGGCCCCTCCCGGCGGTAGCTGGGGGAGCTTGAGGAGCGGGGTCTGGGGGCGGAGCCCCCCATCCAGCCCCTCCGGCGCTTGAGGAGCGGGGTCTGGGGCGGAGCCCCAGTTTCGGGAAGGGGCGGGGAGGGGAGCAGCCCGCCGCAGGCGCCACGCCCCGCCGGAGGACGCCCCTCAACGGCGAGGCCGACGGCTCCTGGCGGGGCGACGGGCAGCCTTGCCCGCCCGGTGCGGCTGCGGCGGCACAGGCGCGCTGATGGTCACGGGCACACCGGACGGGTCCTGCGCGCCGGTAATACGGGCGAGTTCGGGGTCGGCGGAGTGGACCCGCGCGGTCCGGGGCGTAATGCCCGCGTCGGCCATCAGACGGACCATGTCCCGGCGCTGGTCCGGAGTGACCAGCGTGATGACGCTGCCGGATCCGCCCGCACGGGCGGTACGCCCGCCACGGTGCAGATAGTCCTTGTGGTCGGCGGGCGGGTCGACATTGACGACGAGATCGAGATCGTCCACATGGATGCCCCGGGCGGCAACGTTCGTGGCCACCAGCACCGTGACATGGCCGGACTTGAAGTGGTCCAGGGTCCGGGTGCGCTGCGGCTGCGACTTGCCGCCGTGCAGCGCGGCCGCCCGTACGCCGCTGGTCAGCAGATGACGGGTCAGCCGGTCGACGCCGCGCTTGGTGTCCAGGAACAGGATGACGCGCCCGTCCCTGGCGGCGACCCGGGTGACGACGGACCGCTTGTCGGTGTCCGCGATGTGCAGCACATGGTGCTCCATCGTGGTGACCGCACCGGCGGACGGGTCGAGCGAGTGCACGGCCGGGTCGTGGAGGAACTGGCGCACCAACTGGCTGATGTTGCGGTCGAGGGTCGCGGAGAACAGCAGGCGCTGGCCGTCGGCGGGGACCAGTCGCAGCAGCCGGGTCACCTGGGGCAGGAAGCCCATGTCGGCCATTTGGTCGGCCTCGTCGAGGACCGTGATGTCCACCTGGTCCAGCCGGCAGTCGCCGCGTTCGATCAGGTCCTGGAGGCGCCCGGGGGTCGCGATGACCACTTCCGCGCCGCCGCGCAGGGCCTCGGCCTGGCGGTTGATCGACATCCCGCCGACCACGGTGGCCGGACGCAGCCGCAACCGCCGGGCATAGGGGGTGAGCGCGTCGGTGACCTGCTGGGCCAGCTCCCGGGTGGGGACCAGCACCAGCGCGAGGGGACGGCCGGGCTCCGCGCGCCGCCCGGCGGTGCGGGCCAGCAGGGCGAGGCCGAAGGCGAGGGTCTTGCCGGAGCCGGTTCGGCCACGGCCCAGGACGTCCCGGCCGGTGAGGGCGTTGGGGAGGGTGGCCGCCTGGATCGGGAAGGGCACGGTGACGCCCTGCTGGGCCAGCTCCTTGTGCAGCTCCTCCGGCATGTCGAGCTCGGAGAACGACGCGACGGCGGGCAGCACCGGGGCGGAGCCGGGCGGCAGGGCGAATTCGTTTCCGCCCTCGTTTCCGCCGTTGTTTCCGCCGGTGGAGCGGGGGCGGCGGGGGCCGGCGGAACGGGAGGGCGCGGGTTTTTTGCGGTACGAGCGGGCTGAACGGCTCAATGCGGTGCCTTCTGCTGGGCGCGGTGTGCGGAAACGCGCACGAGCCGAGGCCCGCACCCCTTCAGGTACGGGCCCCGGCTCGTGACAGGGGCTGCGATCAGGCGGGAACGATGTTCTCGGCCTGGGGGCCCTTCTGGCCCTGGGTGACATCGAAGGTCACCTTCTGGCCTTCCTGGAGCTCACGGAAGCCGCTGGTGGCGATGTTCGAGTAGTGGGCGAAGACGTCGGCGCCGCCGCCGTCCTGCTCGATGAAGCCGAAGCCCTTTTCCGCGTTGAACCACTTCACGGTGCCAGTAGCCATGTCTTTCTCCTTCATATGGGGATCGGTCCGGAATGCGTGGGTAATGCATCCCGAGTCGCCGAAATGACCCCATCCGGAAATGACCGGCAAAAACAAGAAATGCGCCTGCGGCTACATACCGCCAGGCGCACACAAAGTCCATGGGTACCAAAACTGCAACTGAAGGAGAGCCTATCACGTACGGCTCCGGAACGGCGGGAGTCGGGTGGACGATTTTCCCGCCGGGGCTGTGCCCTCCCGCTTCGAGGTGTGACACGCTGGCGTTTCCGACACCCTTCTCTCCCCGTGGGGGCGCCATGCGCTGCATCATCGCCAACTTCGCCTTCAACCTGACCGCGCGCGAGGTGACGGACGCGATGAGTGGCGTCAGCCCCGAACCGATTACCGGCCCCTCGGTCCAGATCGGCGGCCAGCTCTACCCGGCCAAGCAGGTCGGAGCGGTGGTCACGCGCCAGGACCGCCGTGACTTCACGGCGGGAGAGGTGACCCGGGCCATGACGCGCCTCGGCTTCACCTGCCATCCGGCGCCCCCGGTCGCGGCGTCCGGCGTCGTCGAGACCGCCTCCGAGCTTCTGGGGAAGCCGACGGAGGGCTGACCCCCGCCGGGCCGCGCGGGCGCGAGGGCTCCGGGGCCGTGTGGGCGCGAGGACTCGGGGGTCGCGCGGGTGCGAGGGCTCCGGGGGCGCGCGGGGAAGTCATGTTAAGCGTTGACTTATATAAGCGGGGGCTGGCATAGTCCGGGCGTGCACGCACTCGATGTCCTCGGAGACCCCGTCCGGCGCCGGATATTGGAGCTGCTCGCCGAGGGGGAACGGTCCTCCGGCGAGGTCAGCTCCGTCGTCCGGGCAGAGTTCGGCATCTCGCAGCCGGCCGTCTCGCAGCATCTGCGGGTGTTGCGGGAGGCCGGATTCGCCTCCGTACGGGCCGAGGGCACACGGCGGTTGTACGCCGTCGAGGCCGCGCCCCTGCGGGAGGTCGACCGGTGGCTCGACCGGTTCCGGGGCTTCTGGGAGCAGCGGCTGGACGCGCTGGGGACGGAACTGGCGCGGGGCAAGCGGCAGCGGCGGCTCGATCAGGAGCGCGGCGGCGGCAGCGGAACCGATGCGGAGACATGACTCATGAGCGAGATCGTCGACCAGATCAACCACGTCCATCGCCAGGTCGGCACCCGTGAGGTGCCCGACGGCGAGGCCCGTACCGTCCTGCTGCGGCGCACCTACGACGCCGCGATCGAAGACGTCTGGGACGCGTGCACCGACCCGGAGCGGATCGGCCGCTGGTTCCTGCCGGTGAGCGGCGACCTGAAGCTCGGCGGCCACTACCAGCTGACGGGCAACGCGGGCGGCGAGATCCTGCGCTGCGAACCGCCGCGGCTGCTCGCGGTGAGCTGGCTGTTCGGCGAGAACCCCGGCTTCAGCGAGGTCGAGGTCCGGCTGACCGCCGAGGGCGAGGAGCGGACCGTCTTCGAGCTGGAGCACGTCGCCGTCGTACCGCCCGAGATGTGGGACCAGTTCGGCCCCGGCGCGGTCGGCGTCGGCTGGGACGGCGCACTGCTCGGCCTCACCCTGCACCTGACGGGCGAGGGCGCGCCCGCCGATCCGGAGGCATGGCAGGCGTCGGACGAGGCGCGGGAGTTCATGACCCGCAGCAGTGAGCGCTGGGGCGCGGCGTACGAGGCTTCGGGGGCCCCGGCGGAGGTGGTGGCGGCGACGACGCGCGCCACGACGGAGTTCTATGTGCCCGCGCGCTGAACTCTGTCCGTAAGGGCCGTAAGGTCGGCGGCGCTGTCCGTAAGAACGACGGCCGCCGTGAGCGCGGCCACCCCCTACCCGTCATACCTGGGAGCTACCCCGGAGATGCACTCCCCGGTGGGACGCCAACCACACGGCCCGCTCCATACCTTCCGTATTCACGACATCCGTTGGTACGGAAGGAACAGCCATGGCGTCCCGTCTTCGCCGCGCCCTGCTCGCGGCGCTCGTCACCGCCTCGGTGGTGGCGCCCCTGGTGGGGGCCGCCGGTCCCAGCGAGGTGCCCGCGCCGACGCCGGTGGCGCTCGGGCCGGTGCGCGTCGCAGGCCTTGAACACCGGTACGCGGCCAACCGGGAGGGGATCCGGGCGGCCGAGGTGATGGCCGCCCGGCACGGGGACCGCAAGCGGGCGCGGGCGCTGCGGAAGATGCGGGGGACGTCGCGGCACTTCCTGTCCTTCGACGGGCGGAACGGGGGCCGTGCCGTCGAGGTCTACGGGGATCTGGGCCGCGCCGCGCATATCGCCGTGCTGGTGCCGGGGTCGGACACCAACCTGGAGACATACGGCCGGTTCCGGGACGGGGCGCTCGCGCTGAGCCGTCAACTCGGGCGCCGTACGGCTGTCATCGGCTGGCTCGGGTACAAGACGCCCGGCACCGTGGCGCCGGAGGTGCTGACTACCGGCCGGGCCGCCGGCGCGGCTCCCCGACTGGCCGCGTTCGTACGGGAGTTGAACGCGGCCACGCCCCGGGCCCGGATCTCGCTCCTGTGCCACTCCTACGGCTCGGTGGTCTGTGCCCGGGCCGCCCGGGGGCTGAACGCCGCGGACATCGTCCTGTACGGCAGCCCCGGGACGGGGTACGACGACGCCCGGCAGCTGCACACCCGGGCCACCGTCTGGGCCGGGCGGGGCGGGAACGACTGGATCGGCGGGGTGCCGCATGTCCGGATCCCGCTGCTGGGCACGACCATCGGCTTCGGGACCGACCCGGTCTCCCGGCGGTTCGGCGCGCGGACCTTCGACGCGGGGGACGTCGGGCACAGCGACTACCTCAAGCCCGGGTCCGCCGCCCTGGTGAGCATGGGACGGATCGTGGAGGGCCTGGAGGGCCGCGATGCGTGAGTCGGCCCGGTTGAGTGAGACGTCCCGGCTGGGTGGTGACAAGACGCGGCTGAGTGACACGGCCCGGCCGCGTGGGACGGTCCGCGTACGTGACCTCGTCCGGCGGATCGAGGCCGCCACCCCGCCCGGTCGTGACCGCGCCGTGGACGGCCTGCGGGCCGTCGCCATCCTCGGCGTGGTGCTCGGTCACTGGCTGGTGACCGCTCTCGTGGCCGACAGCGGCACCCTGCGCGCGGCCAGCCCGCTGCTGTACCAGCCCGGACTCACCCCCGTCTCCTGGGTGTTCCAGACCCTCGCGGTGTTCTTCCTGGTCGGCGGGCAGATGGGCGCCAAGAGCCACGACAGCGCCCGCGCCCGGGGCATCACCTACCGGCGGTGGCTGCGCGCCCGGCTGGCGCGGCTGTTCCGGCCCGTGGCCGCCGTGCTGACCGTATGGGTCGTGGCGGCGGGGGCGCTGCTCGGCGCCGGGGTGAGCCTGCTGACCGTGTACACGCTGCTCAAACTCGCCCTGTCCCCGCTGTGGTTCCTGCTGGTCTACGCCGTGCTCACGGCCGTAACCCCGCTGGTGGCGCGGCTGCATCCGCTGTGGCCGCTCGCCGTCGTGCTCCATGTCGACCTGATCCGCTTCGGCTTCGACGGCCCCGCCTGGCTCGGCTGGGTCAACCTGGCGGCGGGCTGGCTGGTGCCGTACTGCCTGGGCGCCGCCTGGGGCCGCGGCAGGCTGCGCGGGCGGACGGCCGGGTGGGTGCTGCTGAGCGGCGGCGCGGCGGTCACCGCCGGGCTCGTCCTGCTCGGCGGCTATCCGGCGGCGATGGTCGGCGTGCCCGGCGCCCCGGTCTCCAACCTCAACCCGCCCACCCTGGCGGCCGTCACCTTCGGGCTCGCCCAGTGCGGCGCGGCCCTGCTGCTGCGCGGTCCACTGCGCCGGGTGCTGACGCGCCCCGCCGCGTGGGCGGTGGTGGCGCTGGTCAACCTCGCCGCGATGACCGTCTTCCTGTGGCACCAGACCGCGATGATGGCGGTCAGCGTGACCACGCTGCGGCTCGCCGGACCGCAGCCCGGGCTGCACACCGTGCCCGAAGGACCCGGCTGGGTGCTCGCCCGGCTGTGCTGGCTGCCGGTGTTCGCGGGGGCGCTGCTGATCTGCTGGGCGGCGTTCCACGCGTACGAGGCGGGGCGGCCACGGAAGGGCGGTGGCGGGGCCGTCCGCGGTGACGGCCCTGGAGTGGGCGGTGGCAGCCGGGTCGTTCGCGAGGGACGTCCCGGGAAGCGGGCGCAGCAACAGGCACATCAGGCACAGCTGGCGCAGCAGGCAGGTCAAGCCCGGAACGGGGAGCGGCGGAGTGTCTAGAGTCAAGGGCATGACAGGCGACAAGGTCGCGGACCGGCTGGCGAGCGGCCTGCGCGCCCTGCCGCGCACGGTGGGCGAGGCCCTGCGCGCGGTGCCGGGCATCCTGCGCGAGGACCTGTGGACGGTGGCGCGCGACCCGCTGCCGCGCATGCGCTGGCTGGGGCGGCTGCCCCATGGCCATGTGGTGTTGTTCGCGGTGCTCATGGCCTGGCTCGGCATGGCGCAGTTCCAGGAGCCCGCCCGCCCGGGGACGGCCCAGGACCCGCTGCCGATCCTCTGGTTCGTCGTGCTCGAAGCGCTGGCCGTCCAACTGGCGCTGACCCGCCCGATACCGGCGTGGTGGCTCTCGACCGCCATGCTGGCGGTGACGGCAACGGCCGTGGACGACCGCGTCCCCGCATATGTGCTCTACCCCTGGAACTACGGCCAGATCGCGCTGCACACCACCGTCCTGTTCCTCCTCGCGCTGCGGGTCCGCCCGCGGATCGCCGCCGAGGCGCTGGTGCTGACCCTGCTGGTGGGCGCGGTCACCTCGGCCCTCGCCTCCCAGCCCCACGACGACGGCCTCGATGACGCCATTACGGTCTTCACCACCGCCGTGGTGGTGGGCGCCGCGCTGCGCGGCCGCCGGGTGGCGCGGACCCGGCTGGTCGAGCAGGAGGAGCTCACCGCGGAGGAACGGGCCCGGCGCACCCTGCTGGAGGAGCGCAACCGCATCGCCCGCGAGCTGCACGACGTGGTCGCCCACCACATGTCGGTGATCTCCATCCAGGCCCAGGTCGCCCCGCACCTCGCCGAGAACCCCTCGGACGAGCTCAAGGAGAACCTCGCGGGCATCCGGCAGAACGCGGTCGAGGCGCTGGCCGAACTGCGCCGTGTGCTGGGCGTGCTGCGTTCCGAGGATGCCCTGGCCGACGGCGCCCGGCACGCCCCGCAGCCCACCCTGGACCGGCTGGACGAGCTGGTGGGCACGGTGCGGGGGACCGGGATCGCGATCCTTACCGATGTCACCGGGGAGCGGCGGGCGCTGCCGCCGGGCGTGGAACTGTCGGCGTTCCGCATCGTCCAGGAGGCGCTGAGCAATGTGATGCGGCACGCGCCGGGCGCCGAGGCGCGGGTCGAGTTGGGGTACCGGCGGCACGGGCTGACCGTCCGGGTCGTCAACACCGCGCCGGACCGGCCCGCTCCGCCCTCGCCGGGCGCCGGGCACGGGCTGCTCGGGATGCGGGAGCGCGCTGCGATGCTAGGGGGCGAGCTGACCACCGGCCCGACGCCGGACGGCGGTTACGAGGTGATCGCCGTACTGCCCACGGACCACCCTGCCCCGTCCGCCGCCGCGCCCGAGACCGCCGAGGACCCCGTATGACGACGACCATCCGCGTTCTGATCGCCGACGACCAGATGATGGTCCGCCAGGGCTTCACGGTGCTGCTCAACGCCGAACCGGACATGGAGGTCGTCGGCCAGGCCGTGGACGGGGCCGACGCCATCGCCCAGGTCGCCCAACTGGCGCCGGACGTGGTCCTGATGGACATACGGATGCCCGGGGTCGGCGGTATCGAGGCCACCCGCCGGCTCACCGAACCCGCCGACGCCACCGTCAAGATCCTCGTCCTCACCACCTTCGACCTGGACGAATATGTCTACGAGGCGCTGCGCGCGGGCGCGTCCGGGTTTCTGCTGAAGGACGCCTCGGCGGATGAACTGGCCCATGCGGTACGGGTGGTGGCGGCCGGTGACGCGCTGCTGGCGCCGAACATCACCAAGCGCCTGATCGGCGAGTTCTCCCGGGTGACCGCCGCCGCCCCGCGCGGGCCCCTCCAGGCCCGGGTGGGCGATCTGACGGAGCGCGAGACCGAGGTGCTCACGCTGATCGCCCAGGGGCTGTCGAACGCGGAGATCGCGGCGCGGCTGGTGGTGGCCGAGCAGACCGTGAAGACCCATGTGAGCCGGATCCTGTTCAAACTGGGGCTGCGCGACCGGACCCAGGCGGCGGTCTTCGCGTACGAGTCGGGGCTGGTACGCCCGTCGGCGTCCTGACGTGGTTCTCCCAGGGGAGGGGTGTCCGGCGGACCTTTCCCCTCCCCGCCCCTTCCCGAAACTGGGGCCCTGCCCCAGACCCTGGAGGACCGGGGCTGTGCCCCAGGCCCCGGAGACCGGGGCTGTGCCTCAGGGCCCGGATGGGTCGGGGTTGTGTCTCAGGGCCCGGGCGGGTCGGGGTTGTGTCTCAGGGCCCGGGCGGGTCGGGGTTGTGTCTCAGGGCCCGGGCGGGTCGGGGTTGTGTCTCAGGGCCCGGGCGGGACGGGGTTGTGCCTCAGGGCCCGGGCGGGACGGGGTTGTGCCTCAGGCTCCGGGGTCCAGGGGCGGAGCCCCTGGTATCGGGAAGGGGCGGGGAGGGGAGCAGCCCGCCGCAGGCGTCACTATTCGTCGGGCCGTGCGGGCGTTCTCGCATAGGGACTCGTGTTCAGGTATTGAAGGCATCGCGCCATCCATTGACCCGCCGCGTTCACCTCTTTATGGTCACTGCGACCGTCACCGGCGAACCACGACGGAGAACAATGACGTACTCCCCCCTCCGGCCGCCCCGGCCCGCCCGGCTGATCGCCCCGCTCCTCGTCTGCGGGCTGATCGCCGCCGTGCCCCCGGCGTCCGCCGCTCCCGAATCCGATCCCTCCGCGGCGGCCGACGCCACCGCCGGAGGGGACTGCACGCGCGGGCCGTCCGACGGCTGGGCGCTCTCCTCCAGCCGTATCGACCCCAAGGACAGCTCCCACGCGTATGTGGGCAACGGCTATCTGGGGCAGCGGGTGCCGCCCCAGGGGACCGGGTACTCCGGAGGGGGTGACAAGACCGGTTGGCCGCTGTTCACCCCCCGCTACGACGGCGCCTTCGTCTCCGGCCTCTACGCGCACAACGCGAAGACGACCGAGAACCGGCAGGTGGCCGCCGCCATCCCCACCTGGTCCACGCTGAACGTGGCCACCGGGGGCGACCGTTCGGAGACCTTCGGCTCCCAAACCTCCGCCGGGCGGATCTCCCACTACCGGCAGACGGTCTTCATGCGCTGCGGTCTGGTGCGGACCTCCCTCACCTGGACCGCGTCCGACGGGCGTGCCACCGACCTCACCTATGACATCGTCGCCGACCGCGCCAACGCGCACGTGGGCGCCGTAAGGATGCGGATGACCCCGCACTGGGGCGGGGACGCGACCGTCACCGATCTGCTCGACGGGCGTGGTGCGCGGCGGATGAGCGGGACCGGCGGTGGCGCCCATAAGGGCGGCACGGTCGATGTCGCCTTCCGTACGGATGGCACGAAGACCGACGGAGCCGTGGCCTCCACGCTGCGCCCCGGCCCGGGCGTCCGGGCGGCCGGGACGAAGCCGGACGGTACGAAGTCCGGCGGCACGGAAGCCGGTGGTGGTACGGACGCGGCGCGCGACCTGTCCGCGCGCCAGGGTCTCCGCTTCCCCGTACGCCCCGGCCGTTCCTATGAGTTCACCAAGTACGTGGGCGTGGACACCGCGCTGACCTCCCACGCCCCGCGCGCCGACGCCCTCGCCGCCTCCCGCCGCGCGGCGGACCAGGGCTGGGACGGGCTGTTCGCCGCGCACAGCGCCGCCTGGAAGCGGCTGTGGCGCTCCGACATCGAGGTGGCCGGGCGCCGTCAGCGCGACCTCCAGGACTGGGTGCGCTCCGCGCAGTACGGCCTGCTGTCCGCCACCCGCGCCGGCTCCCGGAACAGCATCTCCCCGACCGGGCTGAGCAGCGACAACTATGGCGGGCTGATCTTCTGGGACGCCGAGACCTGGATGTACCCCGGGCTGCTGGCCACCCATCCCGAACTCGCCAAGTCGGTGGTGGAGTACCGCTACAAGACCCGCGCCGGCGCCCGCGCCAACGCCCGCAAGCTGGGCTACCCCGGACTGTTCTACCCCTGGACCAGCGCGAGCAAGGGCGGGCTGTGGACCGAGTGCCACAGCTGGGACCCGCCGCACTGCCGCACCCAGAACCACCTCCAGAGCGATATCGCCGTCGCGGCCTGGCAGTACTACCAGTCGACGGGCGACACCCGGTGGCTGCGCGGACGCGGCTGGCCGGTGCTCAAGGGGATCGCCGAGTTCTGGGCCGGGCGCGCCACGCACAACGCCGACGGCAGCTACTCCATCAAGAACGTGGCCGGTCCCGACGAGTACAGCAACGGTGTGGACGACGCGGTCTTCACCAACGCCGGGGCCGCCACCGCCCTGCGCGACGCCGCCCGCGCCGCCCGCCTCCTCGGTGAGCCGGTGCCCGCCGCCTGGAACCGGATCGCCGACCGGCTGCGCATCCCGTACGACAAGAAGAGCCAGGTCTTCCAGCAGTACGACGGCTACAAGGGCTCGCTGATCAAGCAGGCCGACACGGTGCTGCTGATGTACCCGCTGGAGTGGCCGATGTCCGGTCAGGCGGCCGCCAGGACGCTGGACTACTACGCGGCCCGCACCGACCCGGACGGCCCGGCCATGACGGACTCGGTGCACGCCATCGACGCCGCCGCCATCGGCGAGCCCGGCTGCTCCACGTACACCTATCTCCAGCGCGCCATCAGGCCGTTCGTCCGCGGCCCCTTCGACACCTTCTCGGAGGCGCGGGGCGAGAAGGCGGGTGCGCAGGACCCCCTGTCCGGCTCCCCGGCGCAGGACTTCCTCACCGGTAAGGGCGGCTTCCTCCAGGTCTTCACCCACGGTCTGACCGGGATGCGGATGGACGAGGACGGTGTGCGGCTCGACCCGACGCTGCCGCCGCAGCTCCACGACGGTGTCACCCTGCGCGGGCTGCACTGGCGGGGCCGCACTTACGACGTGGCCATCGGCCCGCACGATACGACCGTAAGGCTGACGGCGGGCGCGCCGATGCGGATCGAGACCCCGCACGGTGGCGAGCGGGTCGTGAGCCGGGGCGCGCCCGCGGTGCTCAAGACCCGCCGCCCCGACCTCGAGCCGACCGACAACGTCGCGCGCTGCGGTAAGGCAACGGCGAGCACGGAGGAGCCCGGGATGTACGCGGGCGCCGCCGTGGACGGCAACGCGGCCACCGCCTGGGTGCCCGACGCGGCCGAGGGCACTCTTACGGCCGACCTCGGGCGCGCCGTGCGGCTGGCGAAGGTCAGCCCGGAGTGGACCCGTACCCGCCCCGCCTCCCACGAGGTGCGGACCTCGCTCGACGGCCGCCACTGGCGCGAGGGGACGACCGGCCCGGCCCGTTTCGTACGGGTCACCGTGCGGTCGGCGGACGACAAGAAGCGCGCGGGGATCGAGGAGTTGCGGGTGACGCGCGCCAAGTGAACCCGTGGGGGCCGGGACGCGCGGTCCGTGCACAGCGGGCGTGGTCCATGCACCGCGGACGTGGTCCATGCATAGTGGACGTGGTCCATGCACGCAGGATCAAGACAGTGTGCACAGGAGGCCAACGACATCCCGGCCCCGGCGGGCCCATGCTGATCAGTGACGGGTGAGCAGGGTTGCTACGGGGGGAGCCCCGCTCACCTGTTAGCCGCATGCGCCCTATGGCGGAAGTCCCGCGGGGGCACGCCATAGGCGCTGCGGAAGGCACGGCTGAAGTCCGCGGCGTGGCTGAAGCCCCAACGGGCGGCGATGACATGGATGGGGGTGTCGCCCAGAGCGGGATCGGCGAGGTCGCGGCGGCAGCGTTCCAGGCGCTGGGCGCGGATCCACGCGGAGACGGTGTGCCCCTGCTCCTCGAAGAGGCGGTAGAGGTACCGGAGCGAGATGTGATGGGCCGCGGCGATCGAGGCCGGGGTGAGCCCCGGGCGGTCCAGGTTCTGCCGGACGAATTCCTGGATGCGTAACCGCAGAGTACGCCGACGGCTCTCGGGGGTGAGCCGGTCCTCGGCGCGCGCCTCGGCACCGTCGAGCTCATGCGCTTGTTTTGGGGAGTGTGCTTGGAAACGGGGGGGCAAGGGAGAGAGCAGCGCGTTGAGCAGATCGACGGCGACGGTGCCGAGGCGCGGTGCGTCGGCCGGGCCGTAGGCGTCGGACTCGGTGGCCAGCCGGGTGAGGAAGTCGGCGAGCATGGCCCCGATCCCGGACCGTCCGGACAGCCGCCGCCCGAGCAGCAGTTGGAGCTGGGCGGGCGGGAACGGCAGCAGTGAGGGGCGGAGGGTGACCGTCATCCCGTCGACCCTGCCGCGTTCGCACACCGCCAGATACGGCGTGGAGGTGGAGGTGAGCATGAACTGCCGGGCGCCGACCGTGGTTTCGGCGCCCCCGTGGCATACGTCGCTCTCCCCGCTCAGGGTGAGCCGCAGATGGTAGAGCTCCGGGTCGGAGCGCCGGATGTGGGCCGCCGTCCGCTCGTTCCGCAGTGACGGTACGGAGGTGTAGGTCAGCATCACCTCGCCGATGTCCACTCCGCCCCGTACGTTCGCGCGGAAGTCGTGCTCATGGTCGCTGCGCAGCTCCATGGGGATCGACGTCAGCTCGCACAGGGCGCGCCATGCGGCGAACCGTTCCGCGGGCGGGATGTCGTCGATCTGGGGCACCGTCACGATCATCATCCTTTCGCCTGGCCAGTGGTGCGCATTTCGATGGGCGCGACCTTAGACAGCCCTGCTAAGTGTTTGATGAACGGTCCGGTATTGAACAGTCCGCTTTTGGGCGATTCCGCGAGCGTGTGTCCGGACGGGGTGATGTGTCTTCTCGGAGTGATGTGTCTTCTCAGGATGATGCGTCTTCTCAGAGCGCGGTCAGGATCCGTGGGCCGTCGTCCGTGATCGCCACGGTGTGCTCGCTGTGGGCGGCGCGGCTGCCGTCCGTCGTCCGCAGCGTCCAGCCGTCGGCGTCGGTGGTGTACGCGTCCAGGCCGCCCGCCAGGAACATCGGCTCGATGGCCAGCACCAGCCCGTGCCGCAGCGGAAAGCCGCGGCCGGGCCGCCCCTCGTTGGGGACCGGCGGGTCCTCGTGCATCCGCCGGCCGATGCCGTGGCCGCCGTAGTCCTCCATGATGCCGTAGCCAGCGGCGCGCCCCACCGTGCCCACGGCATGGGAGATGTCGCCCATCCGGCCTCCTGCGACGGCCGCCGCGATCCCCGCCTCCAGCGCCTGCCGGGTGGTCTCGATCAGCCGCACGTCGGCCGGGCGCGGGGTGCCGACGGTGAAGCTGACCGCGGCGTCGCCGCTCCAGCCGTCCAGCGTCGCACCGCAGTCGACGGTCACCAGATCGCCGTCGCGCAGCCGGTAGTCGCCCGGGATGCCGTGGACGATGGCGTCGTTGACCGAGGCGCAGATGACCGCGGGGAAGGGGGTGGGCGCGAACTGCGGCCGATAGCCGAGGAACGGGGAGCTCGCCCCGGCCTCGCGCAGCACCTCCCGCGCCGCCTCGTCCAGCTCGCGCAGCGAGACGCCGACGGCCGCCGCCCGCTGTGCGGCGTCGAGCGCCGAGGCGACGACGCGGCCCGCCTCGCGCATGGCGTCCAGGGACGCGTCGGTCTTGATTTCCACCATGGGTGAGCCCCTTCGCATGACCGAACCGCCGGTTCGGTGTGCACCAATTACTATACCGGTATTAGTATCACGGTCATGGTGCGCACCCCTCTCACCCCGCTGGAACGTGAACGCGGCCGCTTCCTCGGCGCTCTGCTGCGGCAGGCCCGTGGCGAACGGAGCATGGCCGATGTCGCCGCCGGGGCCGGGATCTCCGCCGAGACCCTCCGGAAGATCGAGACCGGCCGGGCCCCGACCCCCGCCTTCTTCACCATCGCGGCCCTCGCCGCGACCCTCGGACTGACCCTGGGCGAGATCGCGGAGCGCTGCGCCGCGGTGACCGCTCCGGAGCGGGGGGAGGGGGCGACGGAGGAAGCGGCCTAAGCGCTCCGCTGGAAGTGTCGCGATGGGTCGTCGGCCGACTGCGGCGCCGTCGTGGCTGGTCGCGCAGTTCCCCGCGCCCCTTCGGGGCGCTGCCCGAACCGTAGCGGACTTCCTCCGACCTGCTTAGCCGGGACCGCCCGGCTCGCGCCGCCTGCGGCGGGCTGCCTCCCCTCCCCGCCCCTTCCCGAAACTGGGACTCCGCCCCAGCCCCCGAAACCGGGGCTCCGCCCCGGGCCCCGGAGCGGGCGCTCCGTCCCGGGCCCCGGAGCGGGCGCTTCGCCTCAGGTCCCGGGGCGGGTGCTTTGCCTCGGGCTCTGGAACAGGTGCCTTGCCCCAGGCCTCGGAACGGGGCTTCGCCTCAGGTTCCGGAACGGGTGGTCCCCTCCAGGCTCCGGGATGGGTGCTTCGCCCCGGGCCCCGGAGCGGGTGCTCCCGTCCAGGCTCCGGAACGGGCGCTCCGCCCCAGCTCTCGGAGCAGGCGCTTCGCTCCGGGCGTCGGAACGGGTGCTTCGCTCCGGGCCCCGGAACAGGGGCCTCGCCTCCCTGGGTCCCCAGCCCCCTGGGCCTCCAGCCCCCCGGGCCCCGGGCTTCCCGGACCCCCGGGCCCCCGGACCCCCGGACCCCCCGGACCCCCGGGCTTCCCGGGCCCCCGGGGTTCCAGGGGCGGAGCCCCTGGTATCGGGAAGGGGCGGGGAGGGGAAAGATGCCCCGGGCGACCCACGGCCGGCCGCGCCCCGATCCATTTGTTGCGACAGGATGAAATCCGCACATCAGTGTGTTGGTGCCTTCCGGAAGCGTGTGCGGATCGGGAGGTTCACGGGTGGCGGACGTAGCGGCGGGCGCATCGGGTGAAACGGGCAATGGGGGTGCCGGGGGGACGGGCGCGGATGGTCCGGACGTCGGGCAGGGCTGGGTAAGGCGGCTGTTCGGCTACTGCTGGCAGTACCGCAGCGACGTGCTGCTCGCCCTCGGCGCCTCGCTCGCCGGAATGGCCGTCATGGCCCTCGTCCCGCTGGTGCCGAAGCTGATCATCGACGATGTGATCGTCTCGCACGACCGGTCCCTCGCCCCCTGGGCCACCCTGCTGATCGTCGCCGCCCTCGTGGTGTACGTCCTCACCTACATCCGCCGCTTCTACGGCGGACGGCTCGCCCTCGACGTCCAGCACGCCCTGCGCACCGAGATGTTCGCGGCCATCGCCCGCTTCGACGGCAGACGGCAGGACAAGCTCTCCACCGGCCAGATCATCGGCCGCGCCACCAGCGACCTCCAGCTGATCCAGGGCGTGCTCTTCATGGTGCCGATGATGATCGGCAACATTCTGCTCTTCCTGGTCTCGCTCGTCGTGATGGCCGTGCTCTCGCCGCTGCTCACCGTCGTCGCCCTCGCCGTCGCCCCCGCCCTGTGGATCCTCGCCTCGCGCAGCCGCATCCGCCTCTTCCCCGCCACCTGGTACGCCCAGGGGCAGGCGGCCGCCGTCGCGGGCGTGGTCGACGGGGCCGTGACCGGTGTCCGGGTGGTCAAGGGGTTCGGGCAGGAGGCGCAGGAGACCGACAAGCTGCGCGAGGTCGGCCGGCGGCTGTTCGCCGCCCGGCTGCGGACCGTACGGCTGAACTCCCGCTACACCCCGGCCCTCCAGGCCGTCCCCGCCCTCGGTCAGGTCGCCATGCTGGCGCTCGGCGGCTGGATGGCCACGCGGGGCCAGATCACCCTCGGCACCTTCGTGGCGTTCTCGACCTACCTCGCCCAGCTCGTGGGCCCGGTGCGGATGCTCACCATGCTGCTGACCATCGGGCAGCAGGCGCGGGCCGGGGTCGAGCGCGTCTTCGAGCTCATCGACACCGAGCCCGTCATCGACGAGCGCCCCGACGCCCGGGAGCTTCCCGAGGACGCCCCGGCGACGGTCGAGTTCGACCGGGTGAGCTTCGGCTACGACCCCGAGCGGCCCGTGCTCTCCGAGGTGTCCCTGCGCATCGAGCCGGGCGAGACCCTGGCCGTCGTGGGCGCCTCCGGAAGCGGCAAGTCGACGCTGTCCATGCTGCTGCCGCGCTTCTACGACGTGTCGTCGGGCGCGGTGCGGATCGGCGGCCACGACGTGCGGGAGCTGACGTACGACTCGCTGCGCGGGGCGGTCGGGCTGGTGCCGGAGGACAGCTTTCTCTTCTCCGACACCGTGCGCGCCAACCTCGCCTACGGGCAGCCGGACGCGAGCGAGGAGCGGATCCTGGCCGCCGCCCGCGCCGCGCAGGCCGACGGCTTCATCTCCGAGCTGCCCGACGGCTATGACACCGAGGTCGGCGAGCAGGGGCTGACCCTCTCCGGCGGCCAGCGCCAGCGGCTGGCCCTGGCCCGCGCGATCCTCACCGACCCCCGGCTGCTCGTCCTGGACGACGCCACCTCGGCGGTGGACGCGCGCGTCGAGCACGAGATCCACGAGGCGCTCCGGGGCGTCATGGCAGGCCGCACCACCCTGCTGATCGCCCACCGCCCCTCCACCCTCGCCCTCGCCGACCGCATCGCGGTGATGGACCGGGGCCGGGTCGCGGACGTGGGCACGGACGAGGAGCTGAGGGCCCGGAGCGAGCTGTACCGGCGGCTGCTGACGGATGACGCCGAGGGCGTCGCCGCCCCGGGCGGCGGTCCGACCGGGAACGGCCACCGGCCATCGGCCGGGGCCGACGGCCCGGCTCCGGACCATGCCGAGCCGCGTGGCGGCGGCGCCACGCACGCGTCGGGGTTCGCCGCCGCGTTCGGCGGGGAGGCCGCCGTGACGGGGTTGGCCGAGCCGTGTCTCGACGGTGAGCCGTCCACGGACGGCGACCGCCCGGCGGAGGGCCGGGCCGAGCCGCGTGGCGCGGCGGCGGATCCGTCCGCGCGCTTGTGGCCGCGCGGCGGGGATGACCCGGCGCACGCCGTCGGCGAAACGCGCCGGGGCGGGCTGACGCCCGAGCCCTGGGCACCGTCTGCCGCGGACGGGAGCGGGGACGCCGGTGCCGCGGCCACGGAGAGGGTGCGGGGGCGCTCCCACGGTGGGGACGACCCCGACCACGCCGGCGCCGGGGACCGGGCGGGGGCGACGGGGTTCGCCGGGGCGTCCGGCGGTGAGCCGGGCGCTGAGGGCCCGAGCGAGCCGTGTCTCGCGAGGGGAGCCCGGCCCGACGGGGCCGGGGCGGGCCGCGAGCTTCGGGTGACCCCGGAGCTATGGGTGCGGCCCGATGGTAACGGCCGTAAGGGCGACACGGCGGCGGGCGCGGGGGCCGGTGCCGTGGCCGGGCCGGGGCTCGCGGGGGCGCTGTCCGGGATGCCCGCCACCCCCGAGCTGCTCGCCAAGGTCGCCGCCCTGCCGCCCGCCACCGACACCCCCGACATCGACGAGGAGCGGGCCGCCCGCCCCGAGGAGGCGTACGGGCTGCGGCGGCTGCTGCGCGGTTTCGGGGCACCGCTCCTGGTCGCGCTGGCGCTCGTGGCCGTGGACGCGATCGCCGGGCTGCTGCTGCCCGTGCTCATCCGGCACGGGATCGACCAGGGCGTCCAGCGGCTCTCGCTCGGCGCGGTGTGGGCCGCCTCCGGGCTCGCGCTCCTCGTCGTCCTCGCGCAGTGGGCCGCCCAGATCGGCGAGACCCGGATGACCGGGCGGACCGGTGAACGGGTGCTCTACGCACTCCGCGTGAAGATCTTCGCCCAGCTCCAGCGGCTCGGTCTCGACTACTACGAGCGCGAGCTGAGCGGCAAGATCATGACGCGGATGACCACCGACGTCGACGCGCTGTCCACGTTCCTCCAGACCGGCCTCGTCACCGCCGTGGTCAGCCTGCTGACCTTCTTCGGCATCCTGGTGGCGCTGCTCATCATCGACGTGGAGCTCGCGCTGGTGGTCTTCCTGACCCTGCCGCCGCTCATCCTCGGCACGGTGGTCTTCCGGCGCCGCAGCGTCAAGGCGTACGAACTGGCCCGCGAGCGCGTGAGCGTGGTCAACGCGGACCTCCAGGAGAGCGTGGCGGGGCTGCGGATCGTGCAGGCGTTCCGGCGCGAGCGGTCCGGCCGGGAGCGGTTCGCGGCGCGCAGCGACTCCTACCGCCAGGCGCGGATCCGTGGCCAGCGGCTGATCTCGGTGTACTTCCCGTTCGTCCAGCTGCTGTCGTCCGTGGCCTCCGCGCTGGTGCTCATCGTGGGCGCCGGGCGGGTCGGTGACGGCACGCTGACGGCGGGCGCGCTGGTGGCCTATCTCCTCTACATCGACCTGTTCTTCGCCCCCGTCCAGCAGCTCTCCCAGGTCTTCGACGGCTATCAGCAGGCCACCGTTTCGCTGGGCCGCATCCAGGAGTTGCTGCGCGAGCCCACCACCACACCGGTGGCCGAGGCCCCGCGCGAGGTGCGCGCGATGCGTGGCGAGATCGCCTTCGACGATGTGCGGTTCCGGTACGGGGACGGCGAGGAGGCGCTGGCGGGCATCTCGCTCACGATCCCCTCGGGGCAGACCGTGGCGTTCGTCGGGGAGACCGGGGCCGGTAAGTCCACTCTGGTCAAGCTGGTGGCGCGGTTCTACGACCCGACGGAGGGCGCCGTGCGGGTGGACGGTGTGGATCTGCGCGAACTCGACCTCACCGGATACCGCGGCCACCTCGGGGTGGTCCCGCAGGAGCCGTATCTCTTCCCCGGGACGGTGCGCGACGCCATCGCCTACGGACGGCCCGGCGCGAGCGACGCGGAGGTTGAGGCCGCCGCGCGGGCGGTCGGCGCCCATGCCATGGTGGCGTCGCTCGACGGTGGCTATCTGCACGAGGTCTCCGAGCGCGGGCGCAATCTCTCCGCCGGTCAGCGGCAGTTGATCGCGCTGGCGCGCGCCGAGCTGGTGAACCCGGACATCCTGCTGCTCGACGAGGCCACGGCCGCGCTCGATCTGGCCACCGAGGCCCTGGTCAACCAGGCCACGGATCGTCTGACCGGACGGCGCACCACATTGGTCGTCGCCCACCGGCTGACCACCGCCGCCCGTGCGGACCGGGTGGTGGTCCTGGACCACGGCCGGGTCGTCGAGGACGGCACCCATGAGGAGCTGGTGGCGCGGGATGGGCGGTACGCCGCGCTGTGGCGCACCTTTTCGGGTGAGACGGCTCCCGCCGTGGCGTAACCGGTGCTTGGCCGTCTGCGGCTCCGTCGTGGCTGGTCGCGCCCGCGCGGCGGAGCCGCACATCGACACAGCCCCGCGCCCCTTCGGGGCGCTGTCGAACCGCAGCGGACTTCTTCCGCACCGGTCATCCGGCTTACGACCGGTAACGCTCAGCGTTCGCCCGTTGTTACGTACGGTAACGTCACGGTTCCATGCCGCTGGCCCTCGCTATGCCCTCCACCTCCCGCCGGTCCCGCTCGCGCTGCTCCGCCTCGGCCGCCACCCGCTGCTTGTGGCGGTGCAGGAAGTCGGGGTCCCCGGCCCGCTCCTGAGGCACCAGCACCTTCATGCCCTTGGCGTGCGGACTGTCGCCGAGGTCGACCACCACACGCTCGTCCTGGGAGGTGAGCAGGCCGAACAACACCAGCAGCTCAGCCTGGAGAGCGGGGGTGAAGAGCTCCTTCTCCTCCGGTCCCATCCCGAGCTCGTACGTCCCCCCGCGGACGGCCGGTGAGGTGCTCAACTCGCGCAGCAGCCGCATCAGCAGCTCGAGCGAGCGAGGATCGATCCGTTCCTGCAATTCGTTCAGATACCGCGTCAGCCGCTCGGCCCGTTCACTCCGGTCGTGCCGTTCGTCTCGGTCCATACAGGCAGCATGAGCCATCACAGCCCGCTACGAAAGAGGGCGGGGGTAACAACTCTCCGTATTCGGCCTCGGGTTGGAGCGTTGACGGCATCTGGCGACGCGAGTGTGTGCCCGGATAGGTTCTCGGCGACCTGTGCGAATTCACGGGGCAAAGGGTCTACACGGCAACAATGGGGAGGGTGCATGCGCAAGATGCTCAGATGGCTGTTGTCGCTCGCGATACTGGTGGGGGCGGTCGGCGCGGGCGCCGGAAGCGCGTCCGCGGCACCGGCCGCCCCCGCCCAGCCGGACATCAAGGAGCGTGTCCTGGCGATTCCCGGAATGCGTTTCGTGGAGGAGCAGCCCTACGAGGGCTATCGGTTCCTCGTCTTCAGCTACGCCCAGCCGGTGGACCACCGGCATCCCTCCAAGGGCACCTTCCAGCAGCGGTTCACGCTGCTGCACAAGGCCACCGACCGGCCCACGGTCTTCTACACCTCGGGCTACAACGTCACCACCGCACCGCGCCGCAGTGAGCCCACGCAGCTGGTGGACGGCAATCAGGTGTCCATGGAGTACCGATTCTTCACTCCCTCCCGGCCGCAGCCCGCCGACTGGTCCAAGCTGGACATCTGGCAGGCCGCGAGCGACCAGCACCGCCTCTTCCGGGCCCTGAAGCCCATCTACGGCAAGAAGTGGCTGGCCACCGGCGGCAGCAAGGGCGGGATGACGGCCACCTACTACCGGCGCTTCTACCCGAACGACATGGCGGGCACCGTCGCCTATGTCGCGCCCAATGACGTCGTCAACGACGAGGACTCCGCCTACGACCGCTTCTTCGCGGGCGTCGGCACCGCCGAATGCCGCACCAAGCTCAACGCGGTGCAGCGCGAGGCGCTGGTGCGGCGCGACGAGATCGTGAAGCGCTACCAGAAGTGGGCGGACGACAAGAAGCAGACCTTCACCGTCGTCGGCAGCGCCGACAAGGCGTACGAGAACGTGGTCCTGGACCTGGTGTGGGCCTTCTGGCAGTACCACCTGCTGAAGGACTGCGCGGACGTCCCGGCCCCGACCGCGTCCACCGACGAGCTGTACGGCTTCATCGACGAGATCTCGGGCTTCTCCGCCTACACCGACCAGGGCCTGGAGACCTACACGCCGTACTACTACCAGGCGGGCACCGAGCTCGGCTCGCCCACCTTCGAGACCCCGCACCTGGCCGGGCTGCTGCGCTACCCCGGCATCTACGCCCCGCGCAACTATGTGCCGCGTGACATCCCGATGCGCTTCAAGCAGGGCGTGATGCGGGACATCGACCGCTGGGTCCGGCACGACGCCCACCGGATGCTCTTCGTCTACGGCCAGAACGACCCGTGGGGCGCCGAGCGCTTCCAGGTCGGCAAGGGCGCCAAGGACGCGTACGTCTACACGGTGGCCGGCGGCAACCACGGCTCCAGCATCGCCCAGCTGGCGGGCGACCAGAAGGCCAAGGCCACCGCGGAGGTGCAGCGCTGGGCGGGCGTCAGCCCGACGAGCAAGCCCCTCGCCCGGCACAACGCGAAGCTCGACCGCCGCGAGACCGAGCGCGAGCCGGTGACGCTGCGCCCGTAGGGCGCGTCCGCGGGGCCCCGGTCGGGCCCGGGCGCCAGGGGGTGCCCTGCGGGCGATGCTTTCCCCTCCCCGCCCCTTCCCGTACCAGGGGCTTTGCCCCTGGACCCCGGGGTCTGGGGCGGAGCCCCCACGCGGCGGAGCCGCACATCGACGCCGCGTGGGAAGGGGCGGGTAGGGGACCAAGCCCGCCGCAGGCGTACGCGTACCGTCGGAGACCGTTAAGCAGGTCGGAGGAAGTCCGCTACGGGTTCGGGCAGCGCCCCGAAGGGGTGCGGGGCTGTGTCGATATGCGGCTCCGCCGCGTGGGCGACCAGCCACGATGCGGCCGCAGACGCACGACGGCATCTCGTGGCACTTCCCGCGGAGCGCTCAGTAGCTCAGCCCGTGTCCGATCGGGTACAGAACCCGGGACGGGTCGTCGGCGTGCCGGATCGCCACCGGCAGTTTGCCGTGCGGGGTGGTCCGGCCCGCGATGACGCGGGCGGCGGCGCGCAGTTCCACATCCGTCCAGCAGTAGGCGGCCAGCGAGGCGCCGGGGGCCGTGTCGCGGCCGTTCAGGCGCGCGATGTCGTAGGGGTTGCGCAGGGCCAGGTGCACCACCGGCACGCCGGTGGCCACCAGCCGTGCCACCAGGGCGCGCTGGGCGGAGCCGGCGGCGATGTCGTACGTCGTCACGATCACCGCGTCCCGTTCCCGCGCCGCGGCGACCGCCGCCTCGATGCGCTGCGGGGAGGGGCCGGGGGAGCTGGCGGTGCCCGTGGTCAGCGCCTCCGTGCGGAAGCCGAGGCCGGACAGGGCGCGGGCCAGGACGGACGTCGGCGGGCCGCCGGTGCCGGAGGGCGCCGCCGCGTCCACGCCCACCACCAGCAGATCGCGGTGGCGGCGCGGCGACAGCGGCAGCAGCCCGCCGCGGTTGGTGATCAGGGTGGTGGTGCGCTCGGCGATGCGGTCGGCGGTGGCGCGGTGCTCCCGGGTGCCCACGGTGCGGTTGACCGCGCGGTCGCTGGTGTACGGCTCTTCGAACAGGCCTCGGCGCACCTTGAGTTCGAGGACGCGCCGCAGCGAGCGGTCGATCCGGTCCTCGCTGAGCTCGCCCGCCTTGACGGCCTTGCGCACGCCCTCGAAGGCGAGGGACAGGCTCGGCGGGTTGAGCAGCTGGTCCACGCCCGCCTTGAGCGCCAGCACCGGCACCCGGTCGTCGCCGTACTTCTTCCGCACCCCCGCCATGCCGAGCGAGTCGGTGACCACGACCCCGTCGTAACCCAGCTCCTCGCGGAGCACACCGGTGAGGATGGGGCGCGAGAGGGTTGCGGGGTCGTCGGCCGGGTCGAGCGCGGGGAAGAGCAGATGGGCCGTCATGATCGAGTCGATCCCGGCCTCGATCGCGGCCCGGAACGGCGGCGCGTCCAGCCGCTCCCACTCCTTCCGGGAGTGGGTGATCCGCGGCAGGCCCACATGGCTGTCCACGCTGGTGTCGCCGTGGCCGGGGAAGTGCTTGGCGGTGGCCGCGACCCCGGCGCTCTGATAGCCCTCCACCTGCGCCGCCACCATCCGGGCCACGGCCTTCGGATCGGCGCCGAAGGAGCGCACGCCGATCACCGGGTTGGCGGGGTCGACGTTGACGTCCGCGATCGGGGCGTAGTCCTGCCGGATGCCGAGCGCGGCCAGCTCCGCTCCGGCGGTGCGGGCCGCCGTACGGGCATCGGCCGCGCTGCCGCCCGCGCCGAGCGCCATGGCGCCCGGGAACAGCGTGGCGGGCGCGCCGACCCGGGCCACGGTGCCGTACTCCTGGTCGGTGGAGAGCAGGACGGGGACCGGCACGGAAGTGGCCAGCGCGGCCTTCTGGATGCCGTTGGAGAGCGCGGCCACCTGGTGGGGATCGCGGATGTTGTGTGCCCATCCGATGTACATCACCCCGCCCACGTGATACTTCGCGATCAACTCGGCGGCGTTGTCGACCCCGATCTCCTTGCGGTTGGCCGCGACATCGGCCGGGTCGGGGCGGGTGGCCGAATGGCCGTACACCCGCATCACGAAGAGCTGGCCGATCTTCTGGTCCAGCGTCATCCGCCCGATGAGCTCGTCGATCCGCCGGCGGTCGCGCTCGTGGTCCCGGCCGGGCTCCGTGGTGGGCCGGGAGGCGGTCGCGGAGGGGCTGCCGGAACCGGCGGCGGTGCGGCGCGCGGGGGCCGCGGGCGCGGGGGAGCTGTTCGTCGGTCCGCTGCATCCACCGGCCGCCGCGGCGGCCAGGGTGGCGGTGAGCAGGGCGCGGCGAGACGTCGTGTGCACCCGCACTCCTTCCATGGTGACGTTCGGAGGGGGCGGCCATAGGTGTGCAGGACACGCTGGGACACAAACCGCGGCCGGGTCAAGGAAAGTTGGCCTTTCCCACAGCATCGCGGCAGCGGCGGAATGCGGCTCCGCCGCGTGGCCCGGAAGCCTAAAGGAAAAGACTGGTTAAAGACCGTGATCTGGTGCCTGCACGAAACCGGTACTAAACTCTCGACCGGGTATGCGCGATATTTGTATGAGGCATCCGTTCTCGCTTATGTTCCGTTTTCATGACCCCACCGACGGGTGCCAAGCCCCCCACACACATCGCCATGTTCGGCATCGCGGCACACGGGCACGTCAACCCGAGCCTGGAGGTGATCCGCGAGCTGGTGACCCGCGGCCACCGGGTTACCTACGCCATCCCCGAGTCGTTCGCCGAGAAGGTGGCCGAAACCGGGGCCGAGCCGAAGACCTACACCTCGATCCTCCACGGCGAGAATGTGCCGGGTGCCAGAGGCTCCGATCTGATCGACTACATCGAGCCGTTTCTCACTGAGGCGGAGCAGGCACTTCCGCAGCATCTGGCGGCCTACGAGGGCGATGAGCCGGATCTGGTGATGTACGACGTCACCGCCTACCCGGCGCATGTCCTCGCCCATCGGTGGGGCGTGTCCGCCGTCGAGCTCGCGCCCAGCTTCGTGCCCTGGGACGGCTACCGCGAAGAGGTCTTCGAGCCGATGTACGCCCATATGCGGCGGTCGGAGCGCGGCCGGGCCTACTACGCGCGCTACCGCGCCTGGCTCGAGGACAACGGCCTGGCCGGCACCGACCCCGACCGGCTCATCGGCCGCCCCAGCCGCTGTGTCGCCCTCATCCCCGAACTGCTCCAGCCCAACGCCGACCGCGTCGACACCTCCGTCTACAGCTTCGTCGGCGGCTGCCAGAGCGCCCGCCGCGACGTGGCGGAGTGGCGCCGCCCGGAGCGGGCCGCCGGGACCGACCGGATCCTGCTGATCTCGCTCGGCTCCACCTGGACCAGGGAGCCCGGCTTCTACCGGGAGTGCGTCGCGGCGTTCGGTGAGCTGCCGGGCTGGTACGTGGTGCTCCAGATCGGCGAGTTCGTCGACCCGGACGAGCTCGGCGAGATCCCGCGCAATGTCGAAGTGCACACGTGGATACCTCAGTTGAGCGTGTTGCGGCAGGCCGACGCGTTCGTCACCCACGCGGGGGCGGGCGGCGCCCAGGAGGGGCTGGCCTGCGGGGTGCCGATGGTCGCCGTACCGCAGGCCGTCGACCAGTTCCGCAACGCGGACACGCTCGAAGGGCTCGGGGTCGGCCGCCATCTGCCCAAGGAGGAGGCCACGGCACCGGCGCTGCGGAAGGCGGTGCTCGATCTGGTGGACGACCCCGAGGTGGCCGCCCGGTGCGCCGCGCTCAAGGCGCGGATGGCCGCGGAGGGCGGACCGGACCGGGCGGCGGACCTGATCGAGGCGGAGCTGCCGGTCCGGCACCCCGCGCGGAACCGGCGCGGGTCGCGATGCGTCGAAGCGGCGTGCTGATGGGGAGTCTCCGCACGGCGGTACCCGGCCTCGCCGCTGGCTGCGTCGCCGACCACCCTCTCCGCCGCCCGCGGCCAGCAGCACCCCGCCGCCGACGCGACACCCCTCCCAGAGCGTCGGCGGCGCGCAGGGGGCTCGCGGCTCGTGGTGTGCTCAGCCCGTGCGGCGCGGCCAGAGGTCGCCCAGGAGCCGCACCGTCTCGGTGATGGCGGGGCGGCGGGCCGCGCCCGGCCGCCACAGGGCGTACAGCCGCCGTACCGGGACCGGCTCCAGGGGCAGCGCCAGCACCCCGTCCGGCAGCGGACCGCGCCCCAGACGGGGCATGAGCGCGACGCCGAGACCGGCCGCCACCAGGGCGATCTGGGTGTGGTTCTCCGCCGCCTGGTACGCCAGGTCCGGCTCATGGCCCGAGGCGCGCAGCGTACGGACCAGCCAGTCGTGGCACACCGACCCCGGCGGCTGGCAGATCCACCGCCGGCCCGGCAGATCCTCGCGGCGCAGCGGGCGCCGTGCGGCCACCCGGGCCAGCGGATGTCCGGCCGGGACGAGCAGATCGCACAGATCCTCCCCGATGACCGCCCGTTCCTGCCCCTCCGGGGCGGGCAGCGGGGCGATGTCCCAGTCATGGGCCACCGCCAGGTCGATGACCCCCTGCGCCACCAGGTCCACCGACAGATGCGGGTCCACTTCGAGCAACCGGGCGTCCAGGGAGGGGTGTTCGGCCCTGAGCGCGGCCAGCACCACGGGCATCAGCCCGCGCGCCGCCGAGGCGAAGGCGCCGATCACCAGTCGGCCGGTCGGCTGTCCGCGCCGCTCCTCCAGCGTGGTCTCGGCCTCCTCGACGATGGCGAGCAGCTGCTGGGCGGTGGCGGCCAGATGCCGGGCCGCGTCGGTCAGCGCGATGCCCCGGCCCTGCCGCTCCAGCAGGGTCGTCCGGGTCTCCCGCTCCAACTTGGCGATCTGCTGCGACACGGCGGACGGGGTGTAGCCGAGCGCGATCGCCGCGGCGCTGACCGAGCCGTGCACGGACACCGCGTGCAGAGCCCGCAGTCGACCCAGATCCAGCACTTCGGCCTCCTCCTGGCACCTTTAACCGTTACTGCATCCAAGCATGAAGACATCCGCGCTGGTGCTACAAGGTCCGGGCGGCCGATCCTCGACGCATGCGATCGACGCAACCCATGCGACCTGTGCACATAGCCCTCGCCGTGCTGGTCACGGCCTTGTGGGGGGTCAACTTCGTGGTCATCGAGGTGGGCCTCGACCACTTCCCGCCCTTGCTCTTCTGCGCCCTGCGGTTCCTGGTGGCCGCGCTGCCCGCCGTCTTCCTGGTCGGCCCGCCGAGGGTCGCCTGGCGATGGGTCCTGGGGGTGGGGCTGGCCCTGGGCGTGGCGAAGTTCGGGCTGCTGTTCATCGGGATGCACGAGGGGATGCCCGCCGGGCTGTCCTCGCTGGTGCTCCAGATCCAGGCGGTGTTCACGGCGCTGTTCGCGGCCGTCTTCCTCGCCGAACGCCCCGGTCGGCGGCGGCTGCTGGGCATGGCCGTCGCCCTCGCCGGGATCGCGGTGGCCGCCGTGGACGAGGGCACCTCGGGGCCGCTCCTCGGCTTCGTCCTCGTCATCGCGGCGGCGGCCTTCTGGGGCGTCTCCAACGTCCTCACCCGCAAGGCGGCGCCGCCCGACGCCCTGAACTTCATGGTGTGGGTGAGCCTGGTGCCGGTGCTGCCGCTGCTCCTGCTCTCGCTGCTGTTCGAGGGCGCGCGGCCGGATGTCGAGGCGCTGAGCCGGCTCGACTGGGCCGGGGTGGGCGCGATCGTCTATGTCGCCTGGGTCACCACGGTGTTCGGCTTCGGGGTCTGGGGCTTTCTGCTGCGTACGTACGACGCCTCGGCGGTCGCCCCGTTCTCGCTGCTGGTACCGGTCTTCGGGATGTCCTCGGCGGCGCTGGTGCTGGGGGAGGGGATCAGCGCGGCGCGCTGGCTGGCGGCGGCGCTGCTGGTGGGTGGCGTGGCGCTGACGTCGCTTCCGGCGGGGAGGCTGAGCCGGATGCGCTTGGGGGCGCGCCGCCACCCCGAGTCGCCCGAGCCGTCCGAGTCGCCCGAGCGGACCGAGTCGCACGAGTCGCACGAGCTGACCGGGTCGCCCGAGCCGCCGGAGCCGAACGGTCACGACGGGCCGAGGGAGACCCCGGGCCCCGGGCTCAGGCCGCGTCGGCGAGCAGCCGCAGCAGATGTTCCCGGCCCGGCGCCAGCAGCTCCGGGAACGCTCGTGCCTGCGGATACCACCGCTTCTCGTACTCCCAGCACAGCCAGCCGTCCCAGCCCTCGCGGCTGAGCAGCTCCACGCACTCGGTCAGCGGCAGCACCCCCTCGCCCAGCGGCAGCGGGGTGGTGTCCTCGGCCGAGGCGATGTCCTTGACCTGGACGTACCCCAGATGCGCGAAGAGCGCCGGATAGCTGGTGGCCGGGTCCTCGCCGCCCAGCCAGGTGTGCATCACATCCCAGATCGCCCCCACGCTGCCATGGCCCACGAGCCCGAGGACCCGGGCCGCGTCCGCGCCGGTCCGGTGCGAGTCGTGGGTCTCGAGCAGCAGCCGTACGCCGAGGTCGGCGGCGCGGGGCGCGGCCGCGGCGAGCCGCCGGGCGGCCGTGGCGTCGGCCTCCTCGGCGCTCTGCTCCCCGCCGCCGGGGAAGACCCGGACATTGCGGGCGCCCAGGTCGTGGGCGAGCTCCAGCAGCTCCCCGAGCCCGGTCAGCACCGGCTCGTCCGGCCCGGCCTGGGCGGCGCGCACATATCCGGCGACGGTGAGGATCTCGACCCCGGCGTCCCGGAACTCCGCCGCCACCCGGGCCCGTTCGTCCGCCCCGATCCCCGGGTGCACCGGCTCCTCGGGGTGGGCGCGCAACTCGACGCCGTGATACCCGGCCCCGGCGGCGAGCCGGGCCACGTCGGGCACGGGCATACCGGGGACGCCGAGGGTGGAGAAGGCGAGCTTCATACGGGCTCCCTTGGTGGGGGTCGTGCGGGATGTGGGGATCTTCTTGCCCTTCATCGGGGACGCTAAGCAGGGGTGGGGGCCGAATCAATCCTGCCGTGCCGATCACGCCTGCGGCGTGTCTTGTCGGACGGGGCCGGCCGTCGTGCGCCTACGAGGCGTCCGGCGGTACGCGCACGCCTGCGGCGGGCTGCTTTCCCCTCCCCGCCCCTTCCCGAAACTGGGGCTCCGCCCCAGACCCCGCTCCTCAATCGCCGGAGGGGCTGGAAGACCAATCGCCGGAGGGGCTGGAAGACCAAACGCCGGAGGGGCTGGAAGACCAAACGCCGGAGGGGCTGGAAGGCGAGCCGCCGGTGCGCCCGTCCGGGGGACGTCCTCTGGTGGCTGAGGGGCGCTCACTCCGCCGTCAGGCGCCACAGTGACGTCACCTCCGCCGCGCGGGCCGAGTGGAGGGGGTCGGTGGGGTCGAAGGCGCGGGGGTGGACGGGGCGGACGTCCAGGCGGTCCAGGACCGTCAGGCCCGCCGAGTCGAAGGCGGTCAGGAGTTCGGCGCGCGGCCGCAACCCGAGGTGTTCGGCGAGGTCGGAGAGGATCAGCCAGCCCTCGCCGCCGGGGGTCAGATGCCCGGCCAGCCCGTTCAGAAAGCCGTGCAGCATACGGCCGGACGGGTCGTAGACGGCGTATTCGAGGGGTGAGGAGGGCCGGGCCGGGACCCAGGGCGGGTTGCAGACCACCAGCGGGGCGCGGCCCGGCGGGAAGAGGTCGGCCTCGACCACCTCGACCCGCTCGGCCAGGCCCAGCCGGGCCACGTTCTCCCGGGCGCACACCAGCGCCCGCGCGTCCTGGTCGGTGGCCACCACCCGCTCGATGCCGCGCCGGGCGAGGACGGCGGCCAGGACGCCGGTTCCGGTGCCGATGTCGAAGGCCAGCTCGTGCGAGGGCAGCGGGGCCTCGGCCACCAGATCGACATACTCGCCGCGCACCGGCGAGAAGACCCCGTAGTGCGGATGGACGCGGTCCCCGCCCAGCGCCCGCACCTTGACGCCCTTCTCCCGCCATTCATGCGCGCCGATCAGCCCGAGCAACTCGCGGAGCGAGACCACCGAGGGGCCTTGCGCCGGGCCGTACGCCTCGGTGCACGCCTGCCGTACGTCCGGCGCCCGGCGCAGCGGAACGCCGAAGTCCGCGTCCAGCGGCACCAGCACCATCCCCAGCAGCCGGGCCCGCCGGGACTGGGCCTGGCGGTGCCGGTGGAACGCCTCGGCCGGGGACGCCGCCGGTGGCCGCCGCTCCTTGGCCCGGCGCGGGCCCCGGTCGATCCGGCGCGCCAGCGCCGTCAGCAGTTGGCGGGCGCCCTGGTAGTCGCCGCGCCACAGCAGCGCGGTGCCCTCGCAGACGAGGCGGTGGGCGGTGTCGGCGGGCATCCGGTCGTCCGCGGTCGCGACCCGGCGGGGCGGCGGCGTGCCGCTCTCGGAGCGCCACTGGGCGGTGCGGGTCCGGCCGTCCTCGGTCCACTCGATGACCTGCTGGGTACTCAGGGGTACGCCCTTTGCTCTTGTGCCGTTCCGACGCGCGCCGCGAGCACGCTGCACGGATGCGTCGTCCGTACGGCGCCCGTGCGATGCCCGGGCGCGGTACGGGCCGGTGTGTGTGCGCCGATCCTTCCGGTACCGGGCCTTCCGCGCGAGCGGTTTTCCGGTCGGGGTGACGCCGCGTCACCTGCTCGGCGGAGCAGGGCGCCCGCCGGAGCGGGCGCCCTGTGACCGCTGGACGGCCGGCTCAGGACGCGCCGGCCGCCGTCTCCTTCCCCTTGTCATCGGTGACGGCGACGTCGAGGAGCGCGCTCCGGTCCGTCCCGAGGTAGGCCAGGCTCTTCGCGTCGAAGACCCAATAGCCGTGCGTGGTCTTCGAGGGGTTCCTACGGTTGGTGTATGTCAGGCCGATCCCGGTCCGGCCCGCGCCGTCCTTGACGTTCTTCACGACGCGCACGTCCGGCAGCTTGGCCACGGCGCGGTAGAGCGCGGCGCTGAGATCGGGCAGCAGGGTGGCCTGATCGAGGATGGCTCCGACGTTCTCGAAGACGGTCTCCGTCAGCCGGGACGTCACCACCCCGTTGCCGCTCTCGAGCTTCCTCAGCAACGCGTCGGGGTCGGTGGGGAGGGCCTGGAGCTGCCGGAAGGTCAGATATCCGGTGCCCGGCGCCATGGTGATGTCCTGCTTCCGGGAGGGGTCGAATCCGTCGTCCGGGGTGAGCGCGGTGAGGCGCCGGAGCCCGTCCCGCTCACCGGTCACGGGCCGCCACTCGTCGCTCTGGACGTTCCCCTTATAGGTCTTGGTGCCGATGATGTTCCCCTTGGCGTCCCGTACGGGCTTCGTGGGGCCGCCCCATACGGCCGAGGACCCCCGGGACTTGGTGTGGATGAACTGGTCGTCGCGGACCGTGACCGCCGGGCGGTCGGCCGCCACCACGGCGATCCGGCCCAGCAGCTGCGCGGCTTGCCGGTGCTCGGCCGTGGTGCCGCCGACGCCGGTGGCGGTGGTGCCGCTCTTGCCGTCGTCCCGTACGGCGTCGACCGCCACCGCTCCCACGCCCACGACGGCGGCCAGCGCCAGCGGCGCCGCGATGAGGACGAGGCGGCGGCGTGCGGGGGGTGCGGGGGAGGTGCTCGTCGTACCGGACCGCTCGTGGACGGTCTCGTCGCTGTTGCCGATGTGCTCCATCAGATGTTCCCTCAGGACGCGGTGGCGGTCCCGCCGGAGCACCGGACGGCCCGGTGCGGGCAGCAACGTGGCCAGCTCCTGGTGGTCGACCGGCTGATCGGGTCGTCGCGGGTCGGTGTTCATCGCTTCTTCTCCTGCGTGGACCGAGCCGCCTGCCGGCGGCTGACCGGTAACTGTCCGACCGTGGCCGCGCGTTGCATCGCGGCTTGGCTGCCGTCCGCGTCCTGGTTGCCGTCCGCGCGCTGGTCGCCGTCCGCGCCGCCGATGAGCTCGAGCTCGGTGAGCTTGCGCAGGCGCTTTCGCGCGCGCGAGAGCCGGGCCCGTACGGTGCCGACGGCCACACCCAGGGCCTCGGCCACCGTGGCGGCGTCCAGGCCCTCCCACACACAGAGCGTGAACACCTCCCGCTCCCCGCGCCGCATCCCGCGCAGCGCCCGCTGCGCGGCGGCCAGCTCCTCGGTGTCGGCCAGGCGCTGGGTCACCTCGTCGGCGAAGTCAGGCACCGGGTCCGGGGGCGGGAGTTTGGCGAGCGCCGCCTGGTGTCTTCGGGCCGCCCGCGCGGTGTTGCGCGTGACGTTCGTCGCGATCCCCAGCAGCCACGGGCGCAGGCCGCCGTCGCCCGGAAGCAGCCGCTCGCGCAGCCGCCACGCCTCCAGGAAGGTCAGCGACACGATGTCGTCGGCCATGACCCAGTCGCCGGTCAGCCGGACGGCGTGCCGGTAGATCACCGAGGCGTGCTCGTCGAAGAGCTGCCCGAAGGCATCCGGATCTCCGGACCGCACACGTGCGCGCAGTGAAGTCTCCACACTCCTCCCTGTCCGCCGCGCGCACCGCGCTGCCGGTGATCCGCGTCACACCGGGCCGCGCCCACAGGCTCTCAGCCCCGCGCGGGCTCCCGCAGCGCCAGCCGCCAGTCCTGGCCGACCAGCGGCGACCCGTAGCCCCCGTGCCGCTTCTCGGCGACCAGCTCGAATCCGGCCCGCTCATAGATCCGGCGGGCGGAGGTCAGGACATCGTTGGTCCACAGCACCAGCTCGCGGTAGCCCGCCTCGCGCGCGAAGTCGATACACGTGCCCACCAGCCGCTCGCCGAGCCGCCGCCCGCGCGCCTCCGGCTCCACGAGCAGCAGCCGCAGCCGGGCCGTATCGGGCCGCTCGTCCCGTACGCACATCACCGATCCGACGGGGCGGCCGTCGAGCTCCGCGATCCACGCCCGCTCACGGGCCGGGTCATGGCTCGCCCCGAACTCCCCGACGATCCGGGCCACCAGGGCCTCGAACTCGGCGTTCCACCCGAACTCCCGGGCGTACACGGCGCCGTGGCGCTGCACGATCCAGCCCAGGTCCCCCGGCTCCAATCCGCGCAGCCGCACCTCGGGTTCGGCCGGGCCGGTGAACACGCCACGGGCGGTGGCCAGCGCCTCCCGCAGCCGCCCCAGCTCGTTCCGGGGGACCTTGGCCAGCAGCCCGGTCACCGCCTCCCGCGAGCGCCGGTCCAGGTCCTCCGCCGCCGCCCGGCCCTCCGCGGTGAGCAGCACCTCCTGGAAGCGGGCATCGCGGTGGTGGCGCTCGCGCGTCACCAGCCCGCGCTCCTCGAACCGGCTCAGCGTCCGGCTCAGATGCGCGGCGGTGACCCCCAGGTGCTCCCGGAGCGCCGAGACATGGGTGCGCTCGCGCTGGGCCAGCTCGTAGAGGATGCGGGCCTCGCCGAGCGTGTACGGGGTGTTGAGCTGCCCGGGGTAGTCGAGGACGCCGATCAGGCGGGTGTACATCCGGTTGAAGCCGCGGACCTCGTCCACGGCCAGGTCGAGATCGTCGCGCGGCTCCATCCGGCGTCCCTCCGTGCCTCTGTGGTCGATGCGATTTGCTTGACCACATAGTTGCGCCGGATCAAGTATTTGGGAAGGGGGAGGGCCCACCCCCACCGCGCAGCGGGGTGAGCTGCTCTATGTCGTAGCGGCGGCGCAGCTCGGCGATGTCCTCGGGGTCCGGCCGGTCACCGGCGCGCAGCAGCGCGGCCAGCTCCTCGAAGTAGTTCTCGTGCCCGGACGGAGCGGACTGGAACAGCATCGTCGCCGGTCTCCCCGTGGGGTTGGCGAACGCGTGGGGGCAGCCCGCCGGAACGAACATCAACGAGCCCGGACCACCGCGCATATAGCGCCGGCCCGAAGCGGTCTCCCAGGTGTGCCAGTCGCCCTCGGTACGGGCGACGGGCTCGAAGGCGAGGAGGTCCAGCTCGCCGTCGACGACGTAGAACAGCTCCTCACCGGTGGTGTGGACGTGGGCGCCCACGTCGTACCCCGGGGGCACGACGACCTCGAACGTCGAGGTCAGCGCGCCGGCACCGCCGGGGACCTTCAAGGTGGCTTGCAGGGCTCCGCCGGCGATCTTCCGGCCGGCGCCCGGCTCCAGCATCGCTGCCGTCGACATCGTCACACTCCTCCATCGCGTTTCTCGGGGAGTGTGCGGTCCGCCGGGCCCCACGTCCAACAGGCTTCGGATGTGCCCTGACAGATCGTCGCTGTCACCGCCGCGGCCGGGTGTCGTCGGCCGGGGCGGCCGTACGGGGAAGCCCGCTCGGCACGGACAGGGAGCCGCGCCGGTCGGCGGTCGGCAGCCACCAGTCGTCCCGCGGCGGCACCAGCCAGCCGTGTTCGGTGGCGATGTCGTAGATGGTGGTGATGGCGTGGCGAAGCGGGATGGACTTGCTCCCGGCCCGCCAGAACACCGAGAACGGGTAGAGGGGCACGGGGTCGACCACGGGTCTGACCACCACGCCGTCCGGCATGGGCGCCTCCAGCGGCCCGAACGAGGGAGCCCGGTAGGCCAGTACGGCCGCGTTGGCCGCGCCCCGGCCGTGGCCGTGCAGGCTCCGTCCGACGCGCAGGCCGAACGCGGTGGCGAGCTCCTGGTTCCAGTCCAGCCATTCGGCCGCCTCCTGCGCGGTGTGCAGAAGGAGCGGGTACGCGGCGAGCTCCGCCATCGGCACCCGCGCCCGGTGGGCCAGTTCATGCCCGGCGGGGAGAACGACCCCCATGGGCTCCAGGCGCACCAGCTGGTACCGCAGTGACCTGGGCAGCGGCTCCCCCGTGCCGTTGATCCGGCCGAACGCGAGATCCACCACCCCTTCGACCAGGGCCGAGACCGTTCCCGCGAACCCCTGTCCCTGGATGACCTCCAAGGTCACATCGGTCAGCCGCGGCCGGAGCTCTCGCGCGATGACACCCGAGGTGAGCCCCTCGGTGATCACATCGACGCGCAGCGGAGGCGCGCTGCGCCTCAACTCACCCAGCAGGTCGGACGCGTCCGCGAGCAGTTCCCGGCCGCGGCGGACGAACAGCTCGCCCTCGCGGGTCAGCTCGACATGACGCCGGTCCCGGAGGAACAGCGTGACGCCGAGCCGGCTCTCCAACCGGCTGATCTGCGACGAGAGGGTCTGCTGCGCGATCAGCAGCCGCGCGGCCGCGCGGGCGAAGTGCAGCTCGTCGGCCAGGACGACCGCGTACCGCACAAGTCGTAAGTCCAAGTCCACGAGTCGGTAACAGTAGATGACTGTCACCGGCCGCTCAAGAGTGTTGGACCGCCCGGTCCCGGCGGGCCTCGAATGGAGACATGACGAGGCACGACACCGCACAAGGAGCGTCACGATGAAGCTGCACCTGGACCGCGAAGCCTGTCAGGTCACCGGAATGTGCACCGGGCTCGCGCCCGAAGTCCTCGAACTCGACGAGCGGGGCGAACTGGTCGTACTCGACCCGACACCGCCGCCCGAGCTGCTGGACGATGTGCGCCAAGCGGTGCGCGGCTGCCCGGTGCAGGCCCTGTGGATCACGGAGGACTGAGCGTGGTGGCCCGGGACCGGCTCCGGCATGTGACCGTCGTCGGTGGCTCCGCGGCCGGTCTGGCCGCCGCGCACGGCCTGCGGCGGCGCGGCTTCGACGGGCCGATCACGGTGTTCGGCGACGAGCCGCGCGCCGCCTACCAGCGGCCCGCGCTGTCCAAACGCTTCCTGACCTCGCCGGACATCGGACCCGACGACATCCTGCTCCGGGCCGACGCCGAGGACGTGACCCTGGAGCCGGGCGTCCGCGCGACCGGTCTCGACCTCGGCACCCGCCGGCTGCGCCTGCGCGACACCCACGGCGGCGTCGAGCGCCACCACACCGTCGACGGCCTGGTCATCGCCACCGGCGCCACGGCCCGGAGGCTGCCGGTGGATACCCCCGAGGGGGTGCATGTCCTGCGCACTCTCGCCGATGCCGCCGCCTTCCGCGCGGATCTGGCGGGCAGCCCCCGGGTGGCCGTCGTCGGGGCCGGTTTCGTGGGCAGCGAGGTCGCCTCGTCCTGCCGCGCGCTCGGCCTCGATGTCACGCTCGTCGAAGCGGGTACGGCTCCCCTGGCACGGGCCCTCGGCGATGTCGTGGGCGCGGAACTGGCCGCGCTGCACCGGGAGCACGGTACCCGGCTGCGACTGGGCGCCGGTGTCGCCGGATTCACCGGCGACGGGCGCGTCACCGGGGTACGCCTGACCGACGGCCATGTGGTGCCCGCCGATGTCGTCCTGGTCGGCGTCGGCGCCCGGCCCGCCACAGGCTGGCTGGAGGGAAGCGGACTGCCGCTGGAGGACGGTGTGGTGTGCGGGCCGGATCTGGCCGTCGCCGACCGGATCGTGGCCGCCGGGGACGTGGCCCGCTGGCCGCACCACCGCGGTGGCGCCCTCATCCGCGTCGAGCACTGGGACAACGCGCTGCGCCAGGCCGACGCCGCAGCGGCGACGCTGCTCGCACCCGCCGGGGCCGCGTCGCCGTTCACCGCGGCCACGATGTTCTGGTCCGACCAGTACGACTGCAAACTCCAGCTGGTCGGCCATCCGCTGCCCGGCGACGAGGCGACCGTCGTCGAGGGCGAGCTGGGGGAACGCCGCTGCGTCATCGCCTACCGACGGGCCGGGGAGCTCACGGCCGCGCTGCTGTGCAACAGCCCGCACCGGCTGCGCGCCTATCGGCAGGCCGTCGCGACCGGCCACGCCGCGTCCGGGGCCGCCGACGCCCCACCGCCCGTACCGCAAGCCGCGCCCTGAGGCGCGGCACAACACATCACGCAATGCTCACGAGGAGAGACGGACCATGCCCGGCATCACCCACCGTTCCACCAAGCCGCCGCTGCTGATGACCCGCTTCCTGTCCCACGGCACCCTGGAGTGCCGGGACATCGCCGCCACCCGGCGCTTCTACGAGGAGGTGCTCGGCCTCGAAGTGGCGCAGCAGGCGCCCATGGCGCTGTTCGTACGGCTGGGCGGCAACCATTGCTACGCGGTCGTCGAGACCCCCGGCTCCGGCCAGGACATGCCGCTGATGAACCACAACGGGCTCGACCTGGCGAGCGAGGAGGAGGTCCGGGAGGCGTACGAGACGCTCCAGCGGGTCAAGGACGAGTACGGGATCAAGAAGCTGACCAAGCCCGTCCGCCAGCACGGCACCTACTCCTTCTACCTCCAGGACCTGGACGGCAACTGGTGGGAGATCTGCCACCTGCCCAAGGGCGGCTACGCGTTCCGCTTCGAGCACCCCGAGGTGGACCTCACGGGCCGGGAGGACCTGTCCCCGCAGGAGATCCGCTCCCGGTACCAGCGGCCGCTGGACCATGTGCCGCCCGAGGCCGCGCGGTAGGGGCCAGCGGCCGGGCGGCGGTCCGGAAGGGGCAGTGGTCGGGCGGCGGTCCGGCAGGGCTCAGCCGCGCGGCGGCGCCGTGGAGGCGCGGGCCATCAGCTCGGCCCGGACCATCGCCACCCCGCCCGGCGGCTGCGGCTCGCGGCCCAGGGCCAGCCGTCCGGCTCGCGCGCCCGCCTCGTGCAGCGGCAGCCGCATCGTGGTGAGGGCCGGGACCGCGTCCGCGCTGAACGGGAGGTCGTCGAAGCCCGCCACCGAGACGTCCTCGGGGATCCGCAGCCCCTGGTCGCGCAGGGCCGCGCAGACGCCGAGCGCGATGGTGTCGTTGGCGGCGACTATGGCGGTCAGGTTCCGGTCGCGGCGCAGCAGTTCGAGGGTCGCGTCATAGCCGGAGGCGCGGTCGTACAGGCCGTGGACGGTCAGCCGCTCCGCGTCCTGGTCCACCCCGGCGGCGGCCAGCGCCGCCCGGTGGCCCTCCAGCCGGTGGCGGGTCGTGGTGCGCTCGGCGGGGCCCGCCACATAGCCGATCCGGCGGTGGCCGAGGGTCAGCAGATGCTCGGTGAGCCGACGGGCGCCGCCGCGGTTGTCGAAGGCGAGAGTGGTGGCGTCCTCGATCGGCGGGCGGCCGCACAGCACCACCCGGGTGCCGGACGCGGCCAGCCGGGACGCCTTGGTGGCCACGGCGGCGGCGTGGTCGGGGTGCTCGACCGCGCCGCCGGTGAGCACGACGGCGGCCGCGCGCTGCCGCTGGAGCAGGGTGAGGTAGTTGAGCTCGCGCTCGGGCGAGCCACCGGTGTTGCAGATGACCGCGAGCTTCTCGCCGCCCCGGCCCGACTCCCCGGCCGGGGTGACCATTTCGGCTTGGACGGCGCCCGCGATGATCCCGAAGAAGGGGTCCGCGATGTCGTTGACGAGCACCCCGACCAGATCGGACGTGGCGGCGGCGAGAGCGCTTGCCGGGCCGTTGACCACGTACTCCAGCTCGTCGACCGCACGCAGCACCCGGGTCCGGGTCGACTCCGCGACCGGGTAGTTGCCGCTCAGGACGCGCGACACGGTGGCCGCCGAGACCCGAGCCCGTGCCGCCACATCGGCCAGGGTCACTGCCATATTTCCTCCGTTGGGTGGTCACCTTCTGGGACACCGTGCGCGCTGGTTGGGCGCCTCCATGCTCTCACTCCATGAGCGGCGCGATTCTGCACTCCAAGGTCTTGTCCTGTCATCCGGACCATGCCTAGGGTCCTCTCCAGCAAGCGCTTACCCCTGGCGACGGCGAGGAGACCTCAGCCCATGGCCGCAGCAGCCACCGCCCGTATCCGTGCCGCAGTGGTCGGCACCGGAGGAATCGTCAGCGGCAGCCATCTGCCCGCACTGCGTGATCACGCCGACCGTGTCGACCTCGTCGCCGCCGTCGACGTGGCCGCGGACCGGCTCGACGCCTTCCGCGCCGCGGCGGCCGAGGGCGGCACCTTCGACGTCACCGGCTACTCCGATGTGGCCGCCATGCTGGAGGCCGAGCGCCCCGATCTGGTCCTCATCGGCACCCCGCCCTCCCTGCACCGCGAGCAGACGGTGGCCGCCCTCGAGGCCGGCGCCTGGGTGCTGTGCGAGAAGCCGCTGTGCCTCACGCTCGCCGAGTACGACGAGATAGCCGGGGCCGAGAAGGAGGCGGGCGGCCCGTACGCCTCGGTGGTCTTCCAGCACCGCTACGGCTCGGGCGCCGTCCACGCCCGGGAGCTGCTGGCCGAGGGCGCCCTGGGCCGGCCGCTGGTGGCCCACTGCCAGACCACCTGGCACCGCGACACCGCCTACTACGCGGTGCCGTGGCGCGGCCGCTGGGAGACCGAGGGTGGGGGCCCCTCCATGGGCCACGGCATCCACCAGATGGATCTGCTGCTCCACCTCCTCGGCGACTGGACCGAGATCCGCGGCATGGCCGGACGGCTGGTCCACGCCGTGGAGAGCGAGGACGTCTCCACCGCGCTGGTGCGGTTCGAGAGCGGCGCCATGGCCACCGTCGTCAACAGCGTGCTCTCGCCCGACGAGGTCAGCCGGATCCGCATCGACTGCGCCGACGCCACCGTCGAGCTGACCCACCTCTACGGCCACCGCAACGACGACTGGGTCTACACCCCCGCCCCGCACGTCCGCGACGAGCCCGACCGGCAGCGCCGCTGGCGCACCCCGGCCGCCGATCTGCCCAGCTCCCACGGGGCCCAGCTGACCGGACTGCTGGACGCGATGCGCGACGGCGTACGGCCGCCCGGCAGCGGACAGGACGCCCGCCGCACCCTCGAGTTCATCGCCGCGCTCTACAAGGCGGCCTTCACCGGACGGCCCGTGCGCGCGGGCGAGATCGTGCCCGGGGACCCGTACTACGACGCCATGCACGGCGACCACCCCGCATGGGCGCCGAAGGCAGCGACCGCCACCACGAAGGAGAGCTGAGGCCGCCATGACCCAGCGCATCACCGTCACCCACACCCACGGGACACGGATCTCGGTCGCCGCCGCCGGCGTCGAGCTGATGGCCTACGTCTACCGGCCCGACCCGGACGCCTTCGAGGCCCGTAAGCCCTACGCCCACCCGCTGCGCACCCTCGCCGGGAACCCGGTCTCCGGCTACCGGCCGAACGACCACCGCTGGCACAAGGGCCTCCAGATGACCTCCAGCCATCTGTCCGGCCAGAACTTCTGGGGCGGCAACTCCTACCTCGGCCCCGACCAGGGCTACCAGCGGGTCGAGGAGCGCGTCGGCTCGATGCGCCACGACGGCTTCGAGGAGTTCACCGTCGCAGACGACCGGCTGCGCTTCATCGAGAAGCTGACGTGGGTAGAGAACGGCGGCCAGGAGTGGGCGCGGGAGCGGCGCACCATCGAACTCCACTCGGTGGAGCCGGAGGAGGGCACCTGGGCCCTGGACTGGTCCATCCACCTCACCAACATCCGCGGCGAGGCCCTGCACTTCGGCTCCCCGACCACCGCGGGCCGGGAGATGGCCGGGTACACTGGGCTCAACTGGCGCGGCCCGCGCGACTTCACCGGCGGCGATGTCATCGGCCCGGACGGGCGCGGCGGCGACGGCGAGAAGGGCGCGTCGGACCTGATGGGCACCCCGGCCGCCGACGCCCCCTGGGTCGCCTTCATCGGTGAGCACGACGACGTGGACGGGCACTCCACGCTGCTGTTCGCCCACGCCCCGGAGAACGCCGAGTCCATCCACGCCTCCCACTGGTTCGTGCGCTCCGAGCCGATCCCGTCGGTGGCCCCCTCCTGGGCGTTCTTCGAGGAGTTCGAGCTTCCGCCGGGTGAGTCCTTCGGCTACCGCTACCGGGTGGTGGTCGCGGACGGCGCCTGGGACCGGGCGCGGGCGGAGCACTACCTCAAGAACCACGGCTGGTGAGCGCGATGACCGCGATGTCCGCCCCGCTGCCGGGTGGTGTGGGGCTCTCCCACATCAGCGCGTACGAGTGGGAGGCCGCCGACGGGGTGTGCGGCGGCAGCCCCCATCTCCATCTCGCCTGCACCGAGGCGTATGTGGTCACCGCAGGACGCGGCGCCGTGCAGACCCTGACCCTCGCGGACGGCTTCACCGAGACCCCGCTGGAGCCGGGTTCGGTGGTGTGGTTCACCCCTGGCACCATCCACCGCATGGTGCAGGGCGGCGGCCTCAAGGTGACCGTGCTGATGCAGAACAGCGGGCTGCCGGAGGCCGGGGACGCCGTCTTCACCTTCCCGCCCGAGGTGCTGGCCGACCCCGAGCGCTACGCGGCCGCCGCCGCGCTCCCCGCCAAGGAGGGGCCGGAGGCCGACGCGGCCGCCCGGCGCCGCCGGGACCTCGCGATCGAGGGCTATCTGACGCTGCGGGCCGCCGCCGAGAAGGGCGACGACGCACCGCTGCGCGCCTTCCACGAGGCGGCGGCGCGGATCGTGGCGCCCAAGGTGAAGGAGTGGGAGCCGCGCTGGCGGGACGGGGCGCTCGCCGCCGCGCGGCGCACCGGTGAGCAGCTCACCGCGCTCGCCGCGGGCGACCCCGCGCACCTCGCCGAGGCGCGGGTCACCGCGACCGGGCCCAGCCGCCGGGGCGGCTACGGCATGTGCGGCCGCCGGGACGAGTACGAACTGCCCGGTGTCACGCTCCCGTACTACGGCGAATAGCCGCCGTAGACACCCACGCACGCTCAACGAAATGATCATGGAGGGAGGTCGGCTCCGGTATGCGCGGAAACAGGACAACGACGTCCTGCGCCCTGGCCCTTGTGCTCACGCTCGCAGGGACCCTCACGGGCTGCGGCGGCGATGGCGGCGGCGGCTCGGGCGGCAAGGTCAGCCTGCGGTTCACCTGGTGGGGAAATCCCGACCGGGCCGCCCGCACGGAGGAGGCCGTCAAGCTCTTCGAGCGGCGCCACCCCGACATCGACATCGCGACGTCCTTCGCGGGCTTCGACACCTACAAGGCGAAGCTGGCCACCCAGGCGGCGGGCGGTGACGCCCCCGATGTGATGCAGCTGGACTACCGGCAGATCAACCAGTACGCGACCTCCGGCATCCTGCTGGACCTCGGCGAACACCCCGAGCTGCGCACCTCGGAGATCGACAAGGGGCTGCTGGCCACCGGGGTGGTCGACGGCAGGCAGTACGCGCTGCCGGTGGCCCGCGGCACCGAGACGGTGGCGTACGACGCCGCGCTGTGGCGCGAGGCGGGCGTCCCCGCGCCCACTCTGACCTGGACCTGGAACGACTGGGCCGACGCCATGCGCAAGCTCTCGGCGTCCAAGGCGACACAGGGGCGGGCGGGCTCCACCGACCCGGGCCAGAGCGAGGACGTCTTCGAGATCTGGCTGCGGAGCCGGGGCAAGTCCCTCTACGCCAAGGACGAGAAGCTCGGCTTCACCGCCGACGACCTGACCCGCTACTGGGAGTGGTGCACCAAGCTCCGCAAGGAGGGCGCGGTCGTGCCCGCCGAGCAGACCACCCAGATGGACGGCACGGTGGAGAACACCCCGCTGGGCCGGCTCAAGTCCGTATCCGACTTCAACTGGGACGCCCCCTCCAGCGGCTTCGCGCCCATCGTCGGCGAGGGGCTGAAGCTGGCGCCACTGCCGGTGGGCGAGGACGGCACCCCCGGGCAGTACTTCAAACCGTCGATGTTCTTCGGCGCCTCGGCCGAGACCGCACACCCCAAGCAGGCGGCCCAGTTCATCGACTTCCTGCTCAACGACAAGAAGGCGGGCGCCATTCTCGGCGCCACCCGCGGCATCCCGGCCAACGACGCCATCCGGCAGGACGTACTGCCCAAGCTGGAGGGCTTCGACCAGGTGATCTCCACCTACCAGAAGCAGTTCGAGGGCAAGCTCGAGGACCCGCCGCCCGCGCCGCCCAAGGGGGACGCCTCGCTTCAGTCCACCTTCTCGCGCGACTACGACCAGGTCGCTTACGAGCGCATGTCGCCGCGTGAGGCGGCGGAGAACTACATCACCGAGGCGAAGGCGGAGCTGAGGCAATGACCGCGACCGCGACCCGCCCCCCGGACGCCGCGCCCCCCGCCACCGGCGGCAAGCGGGCGCCCAAACGCGAACGGCAGGGGGCCGCCTGGGTGTTCCTGTCCCCATGGGTGCTCGGCGCCGCCGTGCTGACGCTGCTGCCCATGGCCGTATCCCTGTATCTGTCGTTCACCGACTACGACATGTTCGACGCGCCCCGGTGGATCGGCTTCCGCAACTACACCCAGATGTTCACCGAGGACCCCCGCTACTGGCGGTCGGTCATCACCACCCTGACCTACGTCGTGATCGCGGTACCGCTCCAGCTCCTGCTGGCGCTGGCCGTCGCGATCGCGCTGAAGTCGGTCAAGCGCGGCAAGGGCTTCTACCGCTCGGCGTTCTACGCCCCCTCGCTGCTCGGCGCGTCGATGTCCATCGCCCTGGTCTGGCGGGCGATCTTCAACGACGGCGGCTCGGTCGACAACCTGCTCTCCGGCATGGGCATCGACATCGGCGGCTGGATCAACAAACCGGGCTGGGCCATCCTGTCGGTCGCGCTGCTCACCATCTGGCAGTTCGGCGCCCCCATGGTGATCTTCCTGGCCGGGCTCCAGCAGATACCCGCCGAGCTCTACGAGGCGGCGGCGGTGGACGGGGCCTCCTGGTGGCGGCAGTTCCGCTCGATCACCATCCCGATGCTCTCCCCGGTGCTCTTCTTCAACCTGGTGCTCCAGATGATCCAGGCGTTCCAGGTCTTCACCCCCGCCTTCGCGGTCAGCGCGGGCAAGGGCGGACCCGCCGACTCCACACTCGTCTACACGCTCTACCTCTACGACCGCGGCTTCACCGCGTCCCACATGGGCTACGCCTCCGCCATGGCGTGGGCGCTGCTGCTGGCCATCGGGGTCGTCACCGCGGTGCTCTTCCGCACCTCCCGGGCCTGGGTCTTCTACGCCAACGACAACAACGAGGGGGCCCGATGACCACCGCCCCGATCACCACCGCCCCGGCGGCGCGGCGGCGTCCCACCGGCCGGATCGTGCTGCACATCTGCCTGATCGCCGTGCTGCTGGTGATGCTCTATCCGCTGGCCTGGCTGCTGGCCACCTCGTTCAAACCCGCAGACGAGGTCATCGCCAGCCTCAAGCTGCTGCCCAGCCACTTCGAATGGGGCAACTACTCCACCGCGCTGGACGGGGTCAACGAGGTCAGCGTCGGACGGCTGCTGTGGAACTCGCTGCTCATCGCGTGCGGCGCGGTGCTCGGCAACGTCATCAGCTGCTCGCTCGCCGCGTACGCCTTCGCACGGCTGCGGTTCCGGATGCGCGGTCCGCTCTTCGCGTTCATGATCGCGACGATCATGCTGCCGCACCACGCCATCCTCATTCCGCAGTACATCATCTTCAACCAGCTCAGCATGGTGAACACCTACTGGCCGATGATCCTGCCGAAGTTCCTGGCCACCGACGCCTTCTTCGTCTTCCTCATCGTGCAGTTCATGCGCGGACTGCCGCGTGAGCTGGAGGAGGCGGCGCGGATCGACGGCTGCGGGCCGTTCCGCTCGTTCTTCAGCGTCATCCTGCCGCTGACCCGGCCCGCCCTGATCACCACCGCGATCTTCACCTTCATCTGGACCTGGAACGACTTCTTCACCCAGCTCATCTACCTCTTCGAGCCGGAGAAGTTCACCCTGACCCTGGCCCTGCGGTCCTTCGTGGACGCCTCCAGCCAGTCGGCCTTCGGCCCGATGTTCGCGATGTCGGTCTTCGCGCTGCTGCCCATCGTGCTCTTCTTCCTCGCCTTCCAGCGCTTCCTGGTCGAGGGCATGGCGAGCTCCGGATTGAAGGGGTGACCGACTGACCATGGATACCGCCACCAAACGCGAACCCGGTGAGCTGTTCGGCCCGCGCTTCGCGCTCTTCGCCGACGTCCTGGCCGTGGGCCTGGCCACCGCCGCCGCCGCGCTGCCGCTCCTCACCGCCCCGGCCGCGATGTCCACGGCCTGCGCCGTCCTGGACCGGCGGGTGCGGGAGGACGTGCCCACCACGGCGGGCGGCTACCTCCGCGCGCTGCGGGACCGGCTGCGCACCGGCGATCTGCTGACCGGTGCGGGGCTGCTGGCCGGCGGCGCCCTGCTGCTGTTCAACGCGCTCGCGGCGGGGGCGGGGCTGCCGGGCGCGGTGGTCTTCCGGCCCGTCCTGCTGATCGCGGGCGGGCTGCTCGCCGTCGTGCTGCTGCGGGCCTGCGCCCGCCCCGAGTCGGCCACGAGCTGGCGGTTGGCGCTGCGCTCGGCGGCGTACGACAGCGTGCGCGGGCCACGGGCGAGCGGTGTGCTGTTGCTGGCCGTGGCCACCGCCGCCGTCTGCGCCTGGGCCTATCCACCGCTCGCCTTCCTCGTCCCCGGCCCCCTCGCCCTGGCGGCCCGAGCCACGGAGCACCACCTATGACACCCCTGCCCCGCCGTCATCTGCTCGCCGGGACCGCCGCGGCGGGCGGACTGCTGGCCGTCGGCGCCCCGGGCGGCGCCTCGGCCGAGGCGGCCCCGGGTGCGGCCGGGGGCCGGGTCGACGAGCCGTTCCTGGCCCTGCTCACCGAGGCGGCCGACGCCCGGGTGGCCGAGGTGGTGGACGGGCTGGATACGGTCCTGGGCCAGCTGAACAACCTCGGCCAGGCCCGCCCCGCCGCCCGTGGCCTGCGGCTGCTCACCTCCGTCCACGCGTGGGGCGACGCCGCCCACCACCACGACGGCGCGCTGATCGCGCCGATGACCCGGCTCGTGGACGCGCTCGCCGCCGCCCAGTTCGACGACGGCCTCTACGACCAGGGCGCGGTCCACTCGCCCCCGGACACCGCCTTCTCGATCGTCGATCTGGGGCTGGTGTACGGCCTGCTGGACGCGGACGGCCACTCCGGCACCCGGGCGATCCGCGCCACCCTGAAGAAGATCCTGCTCAAGGCGGGCAAGGGCCTGGCCGCCGGCGGGGTGCACACCCCCAACCACCGCTGGAAGGTGTGCGCCGCGCTGGCCCGGATCAACTCCTTCTGGCCCGACGCCCGCTACACCCGCCGTATCGACGCCTGGCTGGCCGAGGGCGTCGACCAGTACGACAGCGGCCAGTACAGCGAGCGCAGCGCCACCTACGCGCCCATCGTCACCAATCCCTCGCTGCTGACCCTGGCCCGGCTCACCGAGCGCCCGGCCCTCTACGCGCACGTACGCCGCAACCTGGACGCCACCCTCCACCTCCTGGAGCCCGACGGGGAGGTGGAGACGGTGCACTCGCGCCGCCAGGACCAGAAGACGGTCAAGCATCTGTCCGAGTACTGGATGCAGTTCCGGGCCCTGGCGCTCCGGGAGCGGGACGGCCGGTTCGCGGACGTGGCCGCCACCATCCAGCGGCGCGGCGCGGATCAGACCTTCGACGAGACCCCGCTCGGGGACTTCCTCGCCGAGGTGCTGGACCATCCGGAGCTGGCCGCGCCGCTGCCCGAGGCCACGGCGGTTCCGGACGAGTTCACCTGGCGCGACAAGGACTGCGGGCTGGTCCGGATCGCGAAGGGGAGGACACGGACCACGATCTTCGGTGGCACCGACTTCCCCGACGTCCACGCGATCTCCTCTGGCCTGTCCACCAACCCGACGTTCTTCAAGTGGCGCAAGGGCGCGGCCGTCCTCGACTCGCTCCGGCTGTCCCCGCAGTTCTTCTCGCTCGGCCACTTCCGGGCCGAGGACGTGGAGCGCACGGCGGACGGCTGGCGGCTGTGGGCCGAGGTGCGGGCCGGATTCCACCTCCCACTGCCGCCGCAGCACCGCCGCCCCGACGGTCGGTATCCGCTGACCGACGACGGCCGGTTCTGGTCCGCGATGGACTTTCCGCACCGCCCCAAGGAGTGGCGCACCCTGCGCACCGAGGTGCGGATCGAGGAGGCGGACGGCGGCTGGAACCTGGACCTCGAGATCGGCGAGTCCGAGGTCCCGCTCGCCCTCGAACTGTGCTTCCGCGGCGGCGGAAAGCTGACCGGGGTCGACCCCGTGCCCGGCCAGAAGGACACGTATCAGCTGGTCACGGGGTACGGGACCTATACGTCCGGCGATGACGTGATCACCTTCGGGCCCGGCAACGGCAGCGGCCCGCGCCAGCCCGCCGTCGTGGAATCCGGCGAGCGCTACAGCTGGATGGGCGGCGATCTGACCCCGGCGGGGCAGCGGGTCCTGATCACCGGGCGTTCGCCGCTGCGCTACCGGCTGACCCTGCGCTGAAGCGCTGACCGGCCCCGCCCCTCTGTTCGGTCCTCTGTACAGGGATGGGGCGGGGCGGTTAGCGTGGAGCTTAGAAAGCGCTTACTATCACTCGCGGTGAGGAGAAGAACCCACGTGACACGCAAGACAGTGCGGATCGCCATGAACGGTGTGACCGGCCGGATGGGCTACCGCCAGCACCTCGTCCGCTCTCTCCTCGCCCTTCGCGAACAGGGCGGCCTCGACCTCGGCGACGGCACCGTGCTCTGGCCCGAGCCGCTGCTCGTCGGCCGCCGGGAGCACGCGCTCAAGGAGATCGCCGAGCGCCACGGCCTCGACCCGGTCGCGGACGTCTCGACCGACCTGGACGCCGTGCTCGCGGACGACGGCGTCGACATCTACTTCGACGCGCAGGTCACCGCCGCCCGCGAGGAGGCCATCAAGAAGGCCGTCGCGGCGGGCAAGCACATCTACACCGAGAAGCCGACCGCCACCGGTCTGGAGGGCGCCCTGGAGCTGGCCCGGCTCGCCGAGGCGGCGGGCGTCAAGCACGGGGTGGTCCAGGACAAGATCTTCCTGCCGGGGCTGCTGAAGCTGAAGCGCCTCATCGACGGCGGCTTCTTCGGCAGAATCCTTTCCGTACGCGGGGAGTTCGGCTACTGGGTCTTCGAGGGCGACTGGCAGGCCGCCCAGCGGCCCTCCTGGAACTACCGCGCCGAGGACGGCGGCGGCATCGTCTCCGACATGTTCCCGCACTGGGAGTATGTGCTGCACGAGCTGTTCGGCCCCGTGCGCACCGTCCAGGCGCAGGCCGCCACCCACATCCCGACCCGCTGGGACGAGCGCGGCAAGCCGTACGAGGCCACCGCCGACGACTCGGCCTACGGCGTCTTCCAGCTCGAGGGCGGCGTCATCGCCCAGATCAACTCCTCCTGGGCGGTCCGGGTGAACCGCGACGAGCTGGTGGAGTTCCAGGTGGACGGCACCGAGGGCTCGGCCGTCGCGGGCCTGCGCAACTGCCGCGTCCAGCACCGCTCGCACACCCCCAAGCCGGTCTGGAACCCCGATCTGCCCGCCACCGAGGCGTTCCGCGACCAGTGGCAGCAGGTGCCGGACAACGAGGAGTTCGACAATGGCTTCAAGGCGCAGTGGGAGCTCTTCCTGCGCCATGTCGCGCTCGACGAGCCCTGGCGCTGGGACCTGCTGGCCGGCGCGCGCGGCGTCCAGCTCGCCGAGCTGGGCCTGAAGTCGTCGGCGGAGGGCCGCCGGCTGGACGTACCGGAGCTGAGCCTTTGAACCCTCCACCGCCTGGACGTACCGGAGCCGAGCCTGTGACCATCCATCGCCTGGACGCACCGGAGCCGAGCCTGTGACCATCCACCTTCCCGCGCCGGGCGGTACGACCCGCCCCTACGAACCTCGCACCGAGCCGCTGTCGCCGGCCCCCGGGGCCCCCTTCACTTCCCGCGTCGTGTTCTCGGCCGCCCATGTCGTGGCCGACCCGTACGCCGACGTCAGCCCCGACAGCCCCGCGGCCGTCGACTGGGACGCCACCCTGGCCTTCCGCCGCCACCTGTGGTCCCACGGGCTGGGCGTGGCCGAGGCCATGGACACCGCCCAGCGCGGTATGGGCCTGGACTGGGCGGGCGCCGCCGAGCTGATCCGCCGCTCGGCGGCCGAGGCGAAGGCGGTCGGCGGCCGGATCGCCTGCGGCGTCGGCACCGACCAGCTGTCCGCCACCGAGATCGGCTATCCGTACGGCCTGGACGAGGTCCGGGCGGCGTACGAGGAGCAGCTGGCCGTCTGCGAGGAGTCCGGCGCCCAGGCCATCCTGATGGCCTCGCGCGCCCTGTGCGCCGTGGCCAAGGGCCCCGAGGACTACCTCGAGGTCTACGGCCATCTGCTGCGCCAGTCCGCCGAGCCGGTGATCCTGCACTGGCTGGGCCCGATGTTCGACCCGGCCCTGGAGGGCTACTGGGGCAGCACCGACCTGGACGCCGCCACCCGCACCTTCCTCGACGTCATCGCCGCCCACCCCGACAAGGTCGACGGCATCAAGGTCTCCCTCCTCGACGCCCAGCGCGAGATCGACCTGCGCCGCAAGCTGCCGGACGGGGTGCGCTGCTACACGGGCGACGACTTCAACTACCCCGAGCTGATCGCGGGCGACGACCGGGGCTTCAGCCACGCCCTGCTCGGCATCTTCGACCCGCTGGGCCCGCTGGCGGCGGAGGCCGTGCGCAGGCTGGACACCGGCGATGTGGCCGCCTTCCGCGCCCTGCTGGACCCGACGGTGGAACTCTCCCGTCACCTCTTCCAGACCCCGACCCGCTACTACAAGACGGGTGTCGTGCTGCTGGCATGGCTGGCGGGCCACCAGTCGCACTTCACCATGGTCGGCGGCCTCCAGTCGGCCCGTTCGCTGCCGCATCTGGCGCGGGCGTACGAACTGGCGGACGGGCTGGGCCTGTTCCCGGACCCGGTGCTGGCGGAGTCCCGTATGAAGCACCTGCTGTCCGTGTACGGAGTCACCCAATGAGCCCCGTTGTGCCCCGCCTGAGCCTCAACCAGGAAACGATCAAGCAGTGGTCGCTGCCCGAGCTGGCGGAGGGCTGCGCCAAGGCGGGCGTCACCGGTGTGGGCCTGTGGCGCGAGCCGGTCCAGAAGTACGGCGTGGAGGAGGCCGCCGAGCTGGTGCGGAACGCGGGCCTGACCGTCACCAGCCTGTGCCGGGGCGGCTTCTTCACCGCGAGCGAGCCCGAGGCGCGCGCCACGGCCCTGGCCGACAACCGCCGGGCCATCGAGGAGGCCGCCGCCCTGGGCACCGACACCCTGGTCCTGGTCTCCGGCGGCCTCCCGCCCGGCAGCCGCGACCTCTTCGCCGCCCGCGAGCGCATCGCCGACGCGCTGGGAGAGCTCGCCCCGTACGCCGCCGACCACGGCGTCCGCCTGGCCATCGAGCCCCTGCACCCCATGTACGCGTCCGACCGCTGCGTGGTCTCCACCCTCGCCCAGGCCCTGGACCTGGCGACACGCTTCCCGGCGGACCAGGTGGGCGTGGTCGTGGACACCTACCACCTGTGGTGGGACGACACGGTCGCGGACCAGATCGCCCGCGCGGGCGCGACCGGCCGCATCGCCGCCTTCCAACTCGCCGACTGGGTCACCCCGCTCCCGGAGGGCGTCCTGCTGGGCCGGGGCCAACTCGGCGACGGCGCGGTGGACTTCCGCTGGTTCCGCGAGCGGGTCGACGCGACGGGCTACACCGGCCCGATCGAGGTGGAGATCTTCAACCCGGCCCTGTGGGCCCGGGACGGCGCGGAGGTCCTGGCGGAGGTCGCCGAGCGGTACCGGACGCTGGTGCTGTAGGGATCGCTTCCGGGTGCGTTGGGCAGGCGTACGTCCATCCAGCCGAACGCACCCCGGCGCGGGGAGCCCTGAGGGCCGCTGAACCATGCCCGGCGCCGCTTGGCGGCGTCATGCGAGGGCGCCGACGCGCTGAGCGAACCCACGTACGCCGGGAAGGGCACGGTCGTGCCGCATCAGCCCGGCGGCCATCGTGCGCACGGAGCCGCGGCGGATCTCCTGCGGTGCGGCGTGCTCCGCGGCCAGCAGCGCGCGGTAGGCACCGGAGGTCGCCCCGGCGCAGCGGCCCGGCTCACTTGCGGCGCACGGCTCGGCCTCCCTGGGTGGGTGGCCGCCTCCCAGGACGCAGCAGCGGCGGCTCTCACATCGAGCCATGAGAAGCAGCGTGCGCTTCTCATGCTCGACCTGGCCGCCGCGCAACTGGCGACTGGTCGGCTGGATGGTGCGTTCGCTCTGGCCGGGCGGGCACTTGAGACAGGGGCACGGTATCGGTCAGCCCGGATCACCGAGCGCGCCCGTGCGCTCCGACGGTCCTACACTTCGACGACTCCGCCCAGGGTTGTCCGCGAGTTCGACGACCGACTGCACGGCATCTACTTGTGATCACGAAAGGAGCGGCCCATGCGCCTCGGCATCACCGGCCACCGCGGCTTGCCCGCAGAGACTGAGCAGTTGGTCCGCCGGGCCCTTCAAGCGGAAGTCGCGCGCCACGGGCCTGATCTGGTCGGGGTCTCGTGTCTCGCCGACGGCCCGGACGCCTGGTTCGCTGAGCTGGTGCTGGAGGCTGGCGGTCGCCTTGAAGTGGTGGTTCCTGCGGAGAAGTACCGCGAGGGCCTGCCGGAAGAGCACCACCAGACCTACGACCGCCTCATCCAGCAGGCCGCCGACATCCACCGCACGGGCATGGCGGAGTCGGACTCCCAGGCGCACATGGCCGGAAGCGAGATCCTGGTGGGTCTGGTGGATGAGTTGGTCGCTGTGTGGGACGGGCAGCCGGCCCGCGGGTACGGCGGCACGGCCGATGTCGTGGCCTACGCCGAGCGCACCGGTGTTCGTTCTCGGGTGATCTGGCCGGAGGGTGCTACCCGGGACTGACCGAGAGCGCGGCTGGCAGGGGGCGAGGCGGCCGGATCAGGGCTGGGTGGCCGTGGAGGTCGGGGGCGGGGTGTCGGGCGGAGAGGTCGGGGAGGGCTCGGACGTGGGTGAGCCGTGCGTCGACGGGGCCGAGGTGGTCGGTGGGGAGGTGCGGGGGTCCCGTGCGGGCGGTGTCGGATGCGGGCGATCCGGGGAGCCGGACAGCAGCAGGAAGGCGACGGCCGCCGCTGCCGCCACCGTCACCGCGACGGCGGACACGACCCGCCGGATCCGCCGCGTGCCCCAGGCCGGGCCGGTGGGAGGCCGGTACGGGGACAGATCGTGGGCGTCGATGAGCCGCGCCCGGGCGTCGAGCGCGGCGCGCAGCCGTTCCTCGGTGGGGGAGGGAGTGCTCATCGGGCCGCCTCCAGCAGCTTCTCCAGGGTGACGAGCGCACGGCTCGCGGTCGACTTCACGGTGCCTCGGGAGACGCCCAGCGCCTCGGCTATCTGGGCCTCGGTCAGCTCCGACCAGTAGCGCAGCACCAGCACCTCGCGCTGGCGCGGGGTGAGCCGCGCCAGCGCGTCGAGGACCTGGCGGTGCTCCTCGGCGAGCAGCAGCGGCTCGTCCACGGGTGCCCCCGGCCCCTGGTACGGCGGGGTGTACGCGCGCGCCGTACGCCGTCGGCGCAGCACCGAGCGGGCGGCGTTGACCACGGCGGTGTGCAGATAGGCGTGGGCGTCCTGGAGGCTGTCCAGCCGTGAGCCGTGCCGGCGGCAGACGGCGGCGAAGGCGTCCTGGACGACGTCCTCGGCGGTGTGCAGGTCGTCCACCAGGAAGACCGCCAGCCGGATCATGTCCAGCCGCCGGGCCCGGTACAGATCGTCCAGGGTCGGGCCGGGCTCCCCGTCGCCCCGGCCGCCCACCGGCCGCAGCGCCCGCAGCCGCCGCCCGGCGCGCGGTGTCTCCACCGGTGGCGTCGAGGCGGTCGTCCGGGCACGGCGGAGCAGCCGGGCCCACCAGGGCGACCGGGCCCACCAGGGCAGGACAAGAGTGAGCTGCATCGTCCTCGTTCACCTCATCGGTGCGGCGGGACCGGCTCCGGATCCGGTCCCGCCCCACCCCTGGTCGGGCTAGCGGCTGGCCTTGGTGGGCGCGGGCTTGGTGGTGGGCGGCTTCGTGGGCTCGGGCACGCTGGTGGGCGGCAGGGTTGGGGCGGGCTTGGTGGGCTCCGGCACGCTGGTGGGCGGAAGCGTGGGCTCGGGCTTGCTCGTGGGCGGCAGCGTGGGCTCGGGCCTGCTCGTGGGGGGCTTGGTGGGCTCGGGCTTGCCGGTCGGCGGCTTCGTGGGCTCCGGCTTGCTGGTGGGCGGCTTGGTCGGCTCCGGCTTCGAGGTCGCCGTCGGGGCCGGCTTGGCCGGGCGGGAGTGGTCGGAGGTGGCCGCCTGGGCGGCGATGCCCCCGCCCACGATCAGGGCGACTCCGGCGGCCGACCCCACGATCCAGGGGCGCAGACGGCGGTTCGGCTTCTTGGCGCGGACGTGCTGCATACGGAACGACTCCCGAAAGGATTGAGCGAACGCTGATGGGCGAGGCGTGCGCCGAGGATCCGAGGACCACGAGGTCCACGAAGACCCGAGGACCACGAGGGCCCGAGGACCCGTTCCGGAACCCGCCTTCACCCCACCAGACGTGCGGCCCCACCCGAGGTTGTCGCGCCCCGGAAAAATCTTTCGCCGATCGCCGTGCAACCGTTCCGCCCCTTGGCGGGTCGTACCTGGCATCGGGCTTCCGGGGGGATCCGGGGGGATTCGAGAGGAAGCCCTGGGAGGGGAAAACGAGGGGCCCGGACCACGGCCGGGCCCCTCGAAATATCACACCGCGCCCCCGGGGGCGCCCGCGCGTCGTACGCCTCAGAACGGCACCCCGCACCGCAGCAGCACATTCGCGTACGGCCGCGCCTCACCCGTACGCACCACCAGCCGCGCCCCCGCCGTCAGCGTCTTCAGCTCCTCATGCGGGACCAGACCCAGCGCGGGGGCCGGGAAGAGGCGGTCGAGCAGGGCGGTCGCCCCGGGGTTGTGGTCGCGCACCTCGCGCGCCGCCGTGGCCCCTTCGACCACCAGCTCGTCCAGCAGCCCGATGAGCACCCGCTCGAAGGACGGCACCCCGGCCGTGAAGGCGAGGTCCACCACGAACGGCCCGTCCGGTATCGGCAGGCCCGCGTCGCACACCATCACCGTGTCGGTGTGGCCCAACAGGGCGATGCCCGCGCTCAGATGGCGGTTGAGGATCCCGGACCGCTTCACAGGGCCGCCACCTCCTCGGCGCTCGGGAAGGACGCCTGCGCCCCGGCCCGGGTCACCGCGGCCGCGCCCACGCGCACCGCGAACCGCACCGCCGTCACCAGGTCGTCGCCCACGCCGAGGCGCCAGGCGAGCGCGCCGGTGAAGGCGTCCCCGGCGCCCGTGGTGTCCACGGCGGTCACCGCGGGGCTGGGCACGAGCACCGTACGGTCGCCGTCGGCGACCAGCGCGCCCTCGCCGCCCAGGGTCACCACGACCGAGCGCGGACCGCGCGAGAGCAGGGCGTCGGCCCACTCCTCGGGGTCGTCGGAGGAGCCCACCTGATCGTCGCTCAGCAGGAACCGCGCCTCGTGCTCGTTGACCACCAGGGGGTCACAGACGGTCAGCACATCGGTGGGCAGCGGCGCGACCGGCGAGGGGTTGAGCACCACCCGCGGCCCGGGGCGGCCGCCGAAGCCCGCGGCCGCCGTACGGACCACCTCGGCGACCGACTCGAGGGGGATCTCCAGCTGCACCGAGACCACCCGTGCCGCGGCCAGCAGGCTCGCCGCGGCCCGGACGTCGCCGGGGGTCAGCCGGGCGTTGGCCCCCTGGGAGACCACGATGCTGTTGTCGCCCGAGGGGTCCACCGTGATCAGCGCGACCCCGGTGGGCGCGCCGCCGACCAGCACACCCACCGTGTCGACCCCGGCCGATCGCTGCGAGTCCAGCAGCAGCCGGCCGTAGTCGTCGTCGCCGACCCGGGCCAGCAGGGCCGTCCGGGCCCCCAGCCGGGCGGCGGCGACGGCCTGGTTGGCGCCCTTGCCCCCCGGGTGGACCACCAGGTCGGACCCGAGGACCGTCTCCCCGGCCTCGGGGCGGCGGTCGACTCCGATCACCAGATCGGCATTGGCCGACCCCACGACCAGCAGGTCGTAGTCGTGCATCCGCACGTCCTTTCGTTTGTCACTTCGCAGTGACGACCTTCACCGGCACCTTCACCGTGCCGTCGATCTTCTGCCCCTTGGCGGCCTTGACGGCGTTCTGCACCACCATCCGGCCCAACTCCTTCGGCTGCTGGGCGACGGTCGCGGCGAGGGTGCCGTTCTCGACGGCCTTGAGCCCGTCCGGGGTGCCGTCGAAGCCGACGACCGCGACGGACTTGCCCGCCTTGGACCCGAGCGCCTTGACCGCGCCGAGCGCCATCTCGTCGTTCTCGGCGAAGATCCCGTCGATGCCCGGGTGGCCCTGGAGCAGATTGGTGGTCACATCCAGTCCCTTGGCCCGGTCGAAGTCGGCGCTCTGCTTGCCGACGACCTTGATGTCCGGGTACGCCTCGAGGCCCTCCGCGAAGCCCTTACCGCGCTCACGCGAGGCCGAGGTGCCGGGGGTGCCCTGGAGCACCAGGATCGTGCCCTTCTTTCCGAGCCGCTCGGCGAGCGTCTTCGCGGCCAGCTTGCCGCCCGTGATGTTGTCGGAGGCCACCAGGGTCGAGATCTTCGCCTTGTTGACGCCGCGGTCGGCGGCGAGCACCGGGATGCCCGCCTTGTCGGCGGCCCGGACGGACGGGCCCGCGGCGTCGGAGTCGACCGGGTTGATGATGATCGACTTCATGTTCTGGCTGGTGAAGTTCTGGATTTGATTGGCCTGCTGGGAGGCGTCGTTCTGGGCGTCGGTGACCGTAAGGCTGACACCGGCGCGCTTGGCCTCCTCCTGGGCGCCCGCCTTCAGCTGTACGAAGAAGGGGTTGTTCAGGGTGGAGACCGAAAGACCGACCTTGGTGGACGCGCCCCCGGAGGAGCCGGAGCGCCAGACGGAGGCGCCGAGGGCGATGGCGGCGACGACCACGGCGGCCAGCGCGAACTTGCCCGCGTTGACGGCCTTCTTACGGCCGCCACCGGACGGTCCGCCCGCCGCGGCCCCGGGCGCGCCCGGCCCGGCCCCGGCGCGTCGGCGCACCGTGTCCAGCAGCACCGCGAGCGCGATGACGACACCGATGACGACCTGCTGCCAGAAGGCGGACACCTCCAGCAGGTTGAGCCCGTTGCGCAGTACGGCGAGGATCAGCGCGCCGATGAGCGTGCCGGACGCCTTACCGACGCCACCGGACAGGCTCGCGCCGCCGATGACCACCGCGGCGATCGCGTCGAGCTCGTAGCCGACCGCCGCCTGGGGCTGTGCGGAGGACAGCCGGGAGGCGAGCACGATGCCCGCGACGGCCGCGAAACCGCCGGAGAGCGCGTAGACGACCAGCTTCTGACGGGTCACCCGGATCCCGGAGAGCCGGGCGGCCTCCTCGTTGCCGCCGATGGCGTACATCGCCCGGCCCGGGTACGTACGGCCCAGCACACCCGCGGTGATCAGGCCCATCACGACCATCACGATCACCGGCACCGGCAGCCAGCCGCCGAGGGTGTCGCCGAGCCCTGACACCGAGTCGGGCACGGCTATCGGGCTGCCCTGGGAGATCACCAGGGCCAGGCCGCGGCCGATCGACAGCATCGCGAGCGTGGCGATGAACGGCGGCAGCTTCCCGAAGGAGACCAGCGCCCCGCTGACCAGACCGCAGGCGACACCGGTGGTGAGCGCCAGGAGCGCCGCGAACCAGACCGGCAGCCCCTGTGAGCTGGCGGACCAGGCGAGCACGGTGGCGGACAGCGCGGCCACCGAGCCGACCGAGAGGTCGATGCCCGCGGAGACGATGACGAAGGTGACGCCGAAGGCGAGGATCGCGGTGACCGCCGCCTGGACGCCGACGTTGAGGAGATTGTCGGTGGTGAGGAAGTCGCCGGACAGCAGCGCCATGGCGGCCACCAGCAGCACCAGGGCGCTCAGCGCGCCGTTGTCGAGCAGCACGCGGCGCAGCGCCGTCGGGCTCCCGGGGTCCTTCGTGGCGTCAATCGTGTCAGTGGCCACGGGAGCCCTCCTTTTCCTTGCCGCCGACCCCTTCGTCGGCGTCCTTGACGTCCTTCACTGCCAGGGCCATCACGGCGTCCTGGGTCGCTTCCCGCGCGGTCAGCTCGCCCGCGATCCGGCCCTGGGCCATGACCAGGACCCGGTCGCTCATCCCCAGTACCTCGGGCAGATCGCTGGAGATCATCAGCACGGCGTGGCCGGACGCGGTGAGTTCGTTGATGAGCTGGTAGATCTCGACCTTGGCGCCCACGTCGATGCCGCGGGTCGGCTCGTCGAGGATCAGCACCTTGCTGTCGGCGAGCAGCCACTTGCCGATGACGACCTTCTGCTGGTTGCCGCCGGAGAGGGTGCGCACCCGCTGGTCGAGACCGGCCATCCGGACGGCCAGCCGCTCGGCGACACCGGCCGCCGAGCGCCGCTGGGCGGCCCGGTCGACCAGCCCGGCGCGGGTGGCGGCGCGCAGTGTGACCAGGCCCAGGTTCTCCTGTACAGAGCCGTCCAGGACCAGGCCCTGGCCCTTGCGGTCCTCGGGGACGAGGCCGATCCCGGCCCGCATGGCGGCCACCACGTCATGGCCGGGCAGCGGGCGGCCGAGCACCTCGACGGAGCCGGAGTCGTACGGGTCGGCGCCGAACAGCGCCCGGACGACCTCCGTACGGCCCGCGCCGACCAGCCCGGCCAGGCCCACCACCTCCCCGGCCCGCACCTCGAAGCCGATGTCCTGGAAGCTGCCGTTCCGGCTGAGCCCCCGGACCTTCAGCAGCGGCTCACCGGCGTCCCCGCGCTCGCGCGGGTACTGCTGCTCGATGGAGCGGCCCACCATCAGCCGCACCAGCTCGTCCTGGTCGGTGCTCGCCGGGACCTGGGTGACGCTGCGGCCGTCGCGCAGCACGGTGACCCGGTCGCCCAGGGCGGCGATCTCCTCCAGGTGGTGGGTGATGAAGACGACGCCCACACCGTCCGCGCGCAGGGTGCGCACGATCCGGAAGAGCTTGTCGACCTCCTCCGTGGTGAGCACGGCGGTCGGCTCGTCCATGATCAGGACGCGGGCCTCCAGGCTCAGCGCCTTGGCGATCTCCACCATCTGGAGCCGGGCGATGCCGAGGTCGCGGACGCGGGTCCGGGGCGAGACGTCCACCCCGACGCGGGCCAGCAACTCGGCGGCCCGCGCGTCCATGGCCTTGCGGTCGATCATGCCGAAGCGGCGCGGCTGTCGGCCCAGGAAGATGTTCTCGGCCACGGTGAGGTCCGGGACGAGGTTGAACTCCTGGTAGATGGTGGCGATCCCGAGCCGCTCGGCGTCCTGCGCGCTGTTGATCCGTACCGGCTCGCCGTCGACCAGGATCCGCCCGCCGTCGGGGCGGTGGGCGCCGGAGACCATTTTGATCAGCGTGGACTTGCCCGCGCCGTTCTCGCCCAGGAGGACGTGCACTTCGCCCCGGCGCAGCTCGAAGTCCACCCCGTCCAGCGCGACCACCCCGGGGAAGGTCTTACGGACCCCCTCCATGCGCAGCAGCTCCGCCCCGGAGACCGGGGTTGACGCGCCCCCGCGGGAGGGCGCGGACGGGGCGCCCGGGGGCGTGGGGTCCGCGTTCTGCGCCGCCGACGCGCCCGCGTCGGCGGGGCCGGGGGAGGACCGCTCGGACTCGGCACTCATGGCTTGCTCCCTTCGGGCTCGCCGCACGAGCGGCGGGTGACCAGACGGGCGGACAGGGTCACCGACTCGGCGGGCCGCCCCTCGACGAGATCGATCAGCGCCGTCACGGCGGCACGGCCGAGCGCCCCGGTCGGCTGGGCGATGGCGGTGATCGGCGGATCGGTGTGGACGAACCAGGGGATGTCGTCGAACGCGGCGAGCGCCACGTCGTCCGGCACCCGCAGCCCCCGCGCGCGGATCTCGTCCATCGCGCCGAGCGCCATCAGGTTGTCCGCGGCGAAGATCGCGTCCGGGGGGTGCGGCAGATCGAGGAAGCGGGCGGTCACCCGGCGGCCGCTGTCCGCCTGGAAGTCGCCCTGGCCGATGTGGTCCTCGCGCAGCTCCAGGCCGAACTCGCGCAGCGCGGAGCGGAAGGCGTCCACCCGCTCGCGGCCGGTCGTGGTGGCCGCCGGGCCCGCGATGATCGCGACCCGGCGGTGGCCGAGAGCGCACAGATGGGCCACCAGAGCGCGGATGGCTCCCCGTCCGTCGGTGCGGATCACCGGCACCCGGTCCAGGCCCGCGCCCTCGATCCAGCGGTCGACGAAGACCATGGGGGTGCCGGCGCGGGCGGCGGCCAGCATCATCGGGGAGCCACCGTCGGTGGGGCTGACCAGCAGTCCGTCTATGCGGCGGTCCATGAGGGTCCGCACATGGTGGTCCTGGAGGTCGGGCCGCTCGTCGGCGTTGCCGATGACCACGCTGTAGTCCAGCTCGCGGGCGGCGTCCTCGACCGAACGGGCCAGCTCGGTGAAGAACGGATTCAGCACGTCGCTGATGACCAGCCCCAGGGTCCGGGTCTGGTCGGTGCGCAGCGAGCGGGCCACCGCGTTGGGGCGATAGCCGAGGTCGGCGACCGCGGCGAGCACCCGTTCGCGGGTGTCCGCGCGGACGGAGGGGTGGTCATTGAGCACCCGTGAGACCGTCGCCACGGAGACCCCGGCACGCCGCGCCACATCCTTGATGGCCGGCATCGTCCACCTCCTTGTGGAATCGATTACATGAGATTGGAATCGATTACATGGAGAGAGGCAAGGGGTCGGCCCCCGGCGAAACCGGATCGTGATATTCCGCGGCCGGACGCATCCCCGCGTTCCTTCCCCGCGCTCCTTCCCCACGGGCGTTGTCCACAGGCCCGAACCGCCTGTCGGCTCCCGGCGGTACGGTCGGGGCATGCTCAAACTCGCGGTGGTGGAAGGGGTCCTGGAGCGGATCACGTACGCCAATGAGGAGAACGGCTACACGGTCGCGCGGGTCGACACCGGCCGTGGCTCCGGCGATCTGCTCACCGTCGTCGGCTCGCTGCTGGGCGCCCAGCCGGGCGAGTCGCTGCGGATGGAGGGCCGCTGGGGTTCCCATCCGCAATATGGCAAACAGTTCACGGTCGAGAACTACCAGACCGTCCTCCCCGCCACCGTCCAGGGCATCCGGCGCTATCTCGGCTCCGGGCTGATCAAGGGCATCGGCCCCCGGATCGCCGACCGCATCACCGAGCACTTCGGCGTCGACACCCTCGACGTCATCGAACAGGAGCCCAAGCGGCTGGTCGAGGTCCCAGGGCTCGGCCCCAAGCGCACCAAGATGATCGCCGCCGCCTGGGAGGAGCAGAAGGCCATCAAGGAGGTGATGGTCTTCCTCCAAGGGGTCGGCGTCTCCACCTCCATCGCGGTGCGGATCTACAAGAAGTACGGGGACGCCTCGATTTCGGTCGTGAAGAACGAGCCGTACCGGCTGGCGGCCGACGTCTGGGGCATCGGCTTCCTCACCGCCGACAAGATCGCCCAGTCGGTCGGCATCCCCCATGACAGCCCCGACCGGGTGAAGGCCGGCCTTCAGTACGCGCTGTCCCAGTCCGCCGACCAGGGCCACTGCTATCTCCCCGAGGAGCAACTCATCGCGGACGCGGTCAAGTTGCTCCAGGTGGACACCGGCCTGGTCATCGACTGCCTGGGCGAGCTCGCGGCCGAGGACGAGGGCGTGGTGCGCGAGCCGGTCCCGGGCCCGGAGGGCGGCGAGCCGGTCTCCGCCGTCTATCTGGTGCCCTTCCACCGTGCCGAGATCTCCCTCGCGGGCCAGGTGCTGCGGCTGCTGCGCACCGAGGAGGACCGGCTGCCCGCCTTCCGGGGCGTGGACTGGGACAAGGCGCTGGGCTGGCTGGCCGGCCGCACCGGCGCCGATCTGGCGCCCGAGCAGAGCGAGGCGGTGCGGCTGGCGCTGACCGAGAAGGTCGCGGTGCTCACCGGCGGGCCGGGCTGCGGCAAGTCCTTCACCGTGCGGTCGGTGGTGGAGCTGGCCCGCGCCAAGAAGGCCAAGGTGGTGCTCGCGGCGCCCACCGGCCGGGCCGCCAAGCGGCTGTCCGAGCTGACCGGCGCCGAGGCGTCCACCGTCCACCGGCTGCTGGAGCTCAAGCCCGGCGGGGACGCGGCGTACGACAGGGACCGCCCGCTCGACGCGGATCTGGTGGTGGTCGACGAGGCGTCCATGCTCGATCTGCTGCTGGCCAACAAGCTGGTCAAGGCCGTCCCGCCCGGTGCCCATCTGCTCTTCGTCGGCGATGTGGACCAGCTGCCCAGCGTGGGCGCAGGGGAGGTGCTGCGCGATCTGCTGGCCCCCGGCAGCCCCGTCCCGGCGGTGCGGCTGACCCGGATCTTCCGCCAGGCCCAGCAGTCCGGAGTGGTCACCAACGCCCACCGGATCAACGAGGGGGTGCCGCCGGTCACCCAGGGCCTGTCGGACTTCTTCCTCTTCGTGGAGGACGACACCGAGGAGGCCGGGCGGCTCACGGTCGATGTCGCGGCCCGCCGCATCCCCGCGAAGTTCGGCCTCGACCCCCGCCGTGACGTGCAGGTTCTGGCCCCGATGCACCGCGGCCCGGCGGGCGCAGGCACGCTCAACGGACTGCTTCAGCAGGCCATCACCCCGGCCCGCCCGGACCTCCCGGAGCGCCGCTTCGGCGGCCGGGTCTTCCGCGTCGGCGACAAGGTGACCCAGATCCGTAACAATTATGAGAAAGGGGCCAACGGGGTCTTCAACGGCACGGTTGGCGTCGTCACCTCACTCGACACCGATGAGCAGCGGCTGACCGTGCGGACGGACGAGGACGAGGAGGTACCGTACGACTTCGACGAGCTGGACGAGCTGGCTCATGCCTATGCGGTGACCATCCACCGGTCACAGGGCAGTGAGTACCCGGCCGTCGTGATCCCGGTGACCACCGGGGCCTGGATGATGTTGCAGCGCAACCTCCTGTACACGGCCGTGACCCGTGCCAAGCGCCTTGTGGTGCTGGTCGGCTCGCGCCGCGCGCTGGGGCAGGCGGTGCGCACCGTCTCGGCGGGCAGGCGCTGCACCGCGCTGGATCACCGACTCGGCGGCGATGTGACAGTCGAGCGTGTCAGATGGGTTTCCGAACGATGACGAACGGGGCAGGATGGCCGTGAAGGCGGCACTGAGTGCCGCCAAAAGGCTCTTCGGCCGACCCCGAGTGCACGTTCGCTACCCGAGTAGGGGAAGGTGGGGGGAGTCAGGGCACCTCGAAGAAGAGAACCAGACGTCGGTGAGGGATGACGTGAGCGACAACTCTGTAGTACTGCGGTACGGGGACGGCGAGTACACCTACCCGGTGGTCGACAGCACCGTCGGCGACAAGGGCTTTGATATCGGCAAGCTGCGCGCCCAGACCGGTCTGGTGACCCTGGACTCCGGTTACGGCAACACCGCCGCGTACAAATCCGCGATCACCTATCTGGACGGTGAGCAGGGCATCCTGCGTTACCGCGGCTACCCCATCGAGCAGCTGGCGGAGCGCGCCTCCTTCCTGGAGACCGCCTTCCTGCTGATCAACGGGGAGCTGCCGACCGTCGATGAACTGGCGGCATTCCGTGAGGACATCACCCGCCACACGCTGCTCCATGAGGACGTCAAGCGGTTCTACGACGGCTTCCCGCGTGACGCCCATCCGATGGCGATGCTGTCCTCCGTGGTCAGCGCGCTGTCGACCTTCTACCAGGACAGCCACAACCCCTTCGACGAGAAGCAGCGCAACCTCTCGACGACCCGGCTGCTGGCCAAGCTGCCGACCATTGCCGCGTATGCGTACAAGAAGTCGGTCGGCCACCCCTTTGTCTACCCGCGTAACGACCTCGGCTATGTCGAGAACTTCCTCCGGATGACCTTCTCGGTCCCCGCGCAGGAGTACGACCTCGACCCGATCGTGGTCTCCGCGCTCGACAAGCTGCTGATTCTGCATGCCGACCACGAGCAGAACTGTTCGACCTCCACGGTCCGGCTGGTCGGCTCCTCGCAGGCCAATATGTTCGCCTCCATCTCGGCGGGCATCAACGCCCTGTGGGGCCCCCTGCACGGCGGCGCCAACCAGTCCGTGCTGGAGATGCTCGAGGGCATCCAGGCTTCGGGCAGCGACGTCGACACCTTCATCCGCAAGGTGAAGAACAAGGAAGACGGCGTGAAGCTCATGGGCTTCGGGCACCGCGTCTACAAGAACTTCGACCCCCGGGCGAAGATCATCAAGTCGGCGGCGCACGATGTCCTCTCCGCGCTCGGCAAGTCCGACGAGCTGCTCGACATCGCGCTCAAGCTTGAGGAGCACGCGCTCGCGGACGACTACTTCGTGGAGCGCAAGCTCTACCCGAACGTGGACTTCTACACCGGTCTGATCTACCGGGCGATGGGCTTCCCGACCGAGATGTTCACCGTGCTGTTCGCGCTCGGCCGGCTGCCGGGCTGGATCGCCCAGTGGCACGAGATGATCAAAGAGCCGGGCTCCCGCATCGGCCGCCCCCGCCAGATCTACACGGGTGTGGTGGAGCGCGACTTCGTCCCGGTCGAGGAGCGCTAGAGCAACCCTTGCGCCCCCGGGTGCCCCCGCCCTGCTTGGGCCGGGGGCACTTCGCGTATGTGGGTGCTGGGACCCCGGTCGGGTGCCCCTCTGAGAGGGCCGGGCACCTTCGCGTATCCGGCCCCTTGGGTCTTCCGGCTGGGGGCACCTCCCAGCGGTAGCCGGGGGAGAACCGAGCCTCAAAAAGAAGGTGCGAGAAGCGCCCCGCTGCCGATCCCCCCACGGGTCGGAGCGGGGCGCTTCCCTTGCCCCGGAGCGGATTCCCCCCACGGGATCCGGCCGGGCGTCTACGGGCCCTTGCGGGCCGTATGGTGACGCGATCTGCCGGGACGCGTACCTACGGGAGGGCCGCTCAAAGCTCCCCGAGTACGTCGTCCCGGCTACGCGTAGCAGGATCCGTCCCCCAAGACGTATCCCCACCGTCCCATTAGACTCGCGACCCCCCTCGATGGTTACGTTGGGTTGTCTGTGATCTGCGTCTCTTGCCATAAGGGCCATAAAAGGGCAAGAGCCTCGATTTGAAGATCGAGGCTCTGCCGTATGGGTGTTGTGCGGCTTATGGGGACTTGGTGAATCTATGGAGATGCCGTGAAGGTCCGCAGTCGCAGGCTGTTCGTCACGACGAACACGGACGAGAACGCCATCGCCGCTCCCGCGATCATCGGGTTCAGCAGTCCGGCCGCCGCGAGCGGCAGCGCGGCGACGTTGTAGCCGAAGGCCCAGAAGAGATTGCCCTTGATGGTGCCGAGGGTTCTGCGCGCCAGCCGGATCGCGTCCGCCGCCACCCGCAGATCGCCCCGGACCAGGGTCAGATCCCCGGATTCGATGGCCGCGTCCGTGCCCGTGCCCATCGCGAGCCCGAGGTCGGCGGTGGCGAGGGCGGCCGCGTCGTTGACCCCGTCGCCCACCATGGCGACCGTACGGCCCTCGTCCCGCAGCCGCTTCACCACGTCCACCTTGTCCTGCGGCAGCACCTCGGCGATGACGTCGTCGATGCCGACCTCGCGGGCCACCGCCTCGGCGACCAGCCGGTTGTCGCCGGTCAGCAGGATCGGGGTGAGGCCGAGCGCCCGCAGCTGGGCGACCGCCTCGGCGCTGGTCTCCTTGACGGCGTCGGCCACCAGGAGGACGCCGCGCGCCGCGCCGTCCCAGGCCACCGCGACCGCCGTCTGGCCCTCGGACTCGGCCGCGGCCTTGGCGGCCGCCAGGTCCTCGGGCAGCTCGATGGCCCAGGCGCCGAGCAGCTTCTCGCGGCCGACCAGCACCGCGTGGCCGTCCACCATGCCCTGGACGCCGAGGCCGGGCTCGGAGCGGAAGTCCGCGGGCGCCGGGAGGTCGCCGATCCGCTCGGCCGCGCCGTCCGCGATGGCCCGCGCGATCGGGTGCTCCGAGGCGTGCTCCAGGGCGCCCGCGAGCCGCAGCAGCTCCCGCTCGTCCACCCCGGGCGCCGTGACGGCTCCGCGCAGCCGCATCTGCCCGGCCGTCACCGTGCCGGTCTTGTCCAGGACGACGGTGTCCACCCGGCGGGTGGACTCCAGCACCTCGGGCCCCTTGATCAGGATGCCCAGCTGGGCGCCGCGGCCGGTGCCGACCATGAGCGCGGTCGGGGTGGCCAGGCCCAGGGCGCAGGGGCAGGCGATGATCAGGACGGCGACGGCCGCGGTGAAGGCGGCGGCCGCGTCGCCCGTGGTGAGCAGCCAGCCCAGCAGGGTGCCGACGGCGATCAGCAGCACGATCGGTACGAAGATCCCCGAGACCCGGTCGGCGAGCCGCTGCACCTCGGCCTTGCCGTTCTGCGCGTCCTCGACCAGCTTGGCCATACGGGACAGCTGGGTGTCCGCGCCGACCCGGGTGGCCTCGACCACGATCCGGCCAGAGGCGTTGACGGTCGCGCCCGCCACCGCGTCGCCGACCCCCACGTCCACGGGCACCGACTCGCCGGTCAGCATCGAGGCGTCCACGGCGGAGGAGCCCTCGACCACCGTGCCGTCGGTGGCGATCTTCTCGCCGGGGCGCACCACGAAGCGGTCGCCGACGGCCAGCTCGCCGACGGGGATCCGTACCTCGCGGCCTCCGCGCAGCACGGCCACGTCCTTGGCGCCGAGCTCGAGCAGCGCGCGCAGCGCCGCGCCCGCCCGCCGCTTGGACTTCGCCTCCAGGTAGCGGCCGAGGAGGATCAGCGCGGTCACTCCGGCCGCCGCCTCCAGGTAGATCGAGGACGATCCGTCGGTGCGGGAGACGGTGAGGTCGAAGCCGTGCCGCATCCCGGGCATGCCCGCGTGGCCGAAGAACAGCGCCCAGGCGGACCAGCCGAGGGCCGCCAGGGTGCCGATGGAGACGAGGGTGTCCATGGTGGCCGCGCCGTGCCGGGCGTTCGTCCAGGCGGCCTTGTGGAAGGGCGCGCCGCCCCAGACGACGACCGGCGCGGCGAGGGTGAGCGAGAGCCACTGCCAGTTGTCGAACTGGAGGGACGGCACCATCGCCAGCACCACGACGGGCAGGGACAGCGCGAGGGAGACGAGCATGCGGTGGCGCAGGGGGTCCGGCGCGGCCTCGCCGCGCGGGTCGGCCTCCGGTGCGGCGGCGCCCTCGGGGGTGCGGGGCTCGGGCACGGTGGGGCGCGGTTCCTCGGCGGTGTACCCGGTTTTGACGACGGTGGCGATCAGGTCGGCGACCTCGATCCCCGCGCCGTAGGACACCTTGGCCTTCTCGGTGGCGAAGTTCACCGTGGCGGTGACGCCGTCGAGGCGGTTGAGCTTCTTCTCGACACGGGCGGCGCAGGACGCACAGGTCATTCCGCCGATGGCGAGCTCGACCTGCGAGGGCCCGTCGGCCGTCGCCGTGGTGTCGGCGGCGGACCCGGCGGGGGGTGCCGTGCTGGTCATGTCTGGTCTCCTGGGAGGAGGGCCGGGCCGTGCGGCGACTGTATGAGCAGGGCGGCACGGTCCGGCGGGGGTTTGGTGAGGGCTCGCTCAGGCCCGGCCGGCGAGCTCGTAGCCCGCCTCGTTCACGGCGGCGCGGACGGTCTCGTCGTCCAGCGGGGCGGCCGAGACCACGGTGACCTGGCCGGTGGAGGCCACGGCCTTGACGGAGGTGACGCCGTCGAGGGCGCCGACCTCCTCGGTGACCGCGCCTTCGCAGTGGCCGCAGGTCATACCGGTCACCTTGTAGACGGTGGTGACTGCCTCGGAGCTCATGGGGTTCTCCTGTGTGGGGTGAGCGTGACGGTCGGTGCGCAGGAGGCACCGGAATGCCTCAGCGTCTCCTGGCAATCCCCACTCTATACCCCTAGGGGGTATGGATGGAAGCCGGTGGTGCGCCGGTCGGTGACGGGCGCGGTGCGCCCGCGCGCACCCCTCCGCGGGCCGGGGCGGGGGAGGGGTGCGCGGCGAGGTGTGGCCCGGGGTCAGGGCCGGGCGGGGACTCCCTCGGTGCCCAGCACCGGGGCGAGATAGCCGTACAGGGCGGTCTTCAACTCCGCTACGTACGCCTCCCGTTCCGCGCCCTCATGGCCGAGGATCAGTCCAAGACCGGCCTTGAACAGGGCGAACGCCATGTTCGCGGTCTGGGTGCGACGCTCGGGGGAGAGGTCGGGGCTGCGGGCGCCGATCAGTTCGCTGATGCGGTCCTGGATCGAGTCGTGCAGGGTGGCGTGCTCCTCGAGGAAGTGGCCCGGGGCGTCGGAGGACTGGAGCAGGGTCAGGAAGGCGGGGTTCGCGCAGTTGAACTCGATCATCGGATCGAGGACCGCGTCGAGCAGTTCGCGCAGTGGCAGCGCGGCGTTCTCGAGGGTGAAGGCCACCCCGTGGGTCTCCAGCATCCGGCGGTTGAGGCGGTCGCCGAGCTCGACGGCGATGGCCTCCTTGTTCGGGAAGAACTGGTACAGCGTGCCGGGGGAGACCCCGGCCTCGCGGGCGATGGCGTTGGTGCTCGCCGAGGTGTAGCCGGTGCGGCAGAAGACGCTGGCGGCGGCGTCGAGCAGCTGCTGGATCCGGCGCTCGCCGCGCGCCTGTCTGCGGCGCGGCTTCGCCGTCTCGTCGGGCTGGTCCGCCTTGCTCTCGCTCACCTGTTTTCCCCGGCTCTCCGTGTTCGATTGACAAACACGAGCGCCCGCTCGCATTCTTGAAAAACGCGAGCGGTCGCTCGTGTTTACCGTCCATGGTAATCAGCGACCCGTGCTGCCTACGGACATTTGGTGGCGGCATGGGGCACAGGTGAAGGGGACACCGCGCCATGACCGATGTCAACCGCCCACCCGAGGACCGGATCGGAGGGTGGACCCGCCTGGTCACGGCGCGTCCTCGGCTGTCTCTGCTGATCGCTTTGATCTTCACCGCGCTGGCCGTCGTAGCCGGCAGTGGGGTCGCCGACCGGATGGGAAGCGGCGGCTGGGAGGACCCCGCGTCCGAGTCCGCGTATGCCACCAAGGCGCTCGAGAAGCGCTTCCCCGCCTCGCAACCCAATCTGATCCTGCTCGTCGACAGCGGTAAGAAGACCGTGGACGATCCGGCCGTCGCCGCCGAGGCCCGGACACTGGCCAAGAAGCTCTCGGGCGAGAAGGCGGTCACCGGGGTCACCTCGTACTGGACCACCGGCGCACCCTCGCTGCGCGCCCATGACCGGGGCGAGGCGATCATCGCCGCGCGGATCCTGGGCGATGAGTCGGCCGCGGGCAAGGCGCTGGAGCGCATAGCGCCCCACTACCGGGGTGCCCACGGCCCGGTCGAGGTGCGGGTCGGCGGGATGGTCGCGGTCCGCCATGAGCTCCAGTCCACCATCCAGGAGGATCTGCTGCGGGCCGAGATGATCGCCCTGCCCATCACCCTGGTGCTGCTCGTGATGGTCTTCGGCAGCGCCGTGGCCGCCCTGCTGCCGCTCGGGGTCGGCATCATCGCGATCCTCGGCACCGACGCGGTGCTGCGCGGGCTCACCGAGTTCACCGATGTCTCGGTCTTCGCGCAGAACCTGACCACCGCGCTCGGCCTCGGACTCGCCATCGACTATGCCCTGTTCATCGTGCGCCGCTTCCGCGAGGAGCTGGGCCGGGGCGCGGAGAAGCTGCCCGCCGTCGCGGCCACGCTGCGCACCGCCGGGCGCACCGTGCTCTTCTCGGCGCTGACCGTCGCCGCCTCGCTCGCCGCCATGCTGGTCTTCCCGCAGTACTTCCTGCGCTCCTTCGCCTATGCGGGGATCGCGGTGGTGCTGATCGCCGCCACCGCCGCCCTGGTGGTGCTGCCCGCGGCGCTCATCCTCCTGGGCGACCGGGTCAACGCACTGGATCTCACCCGGCTGCTGCGCCGCGGCCGCCCGGCCCGCGGCGGTGAGCCCGGGGCGGGCTGGGCGCGGCTCGCCCGGCTGGTGATGCGGCGCGCCCCGGTGTTCGCGCTGGCCACCGTCGCTGGTCTGGTCGCGCTGGGACTGCCGTTCCTGAGGGTGGAGTTCGGCACCGCGGACGACCGTCAGCTGCCGTCGAGCGCCGAGTCCCATGTGGTGCAGCAGCACATCCGGGAGGGGTTCCCCGGTGGTCCCGGGGGCGCGGTGGAGGTCCTCGCCGAGGGCGGCTCCATCGGCACCAAGGCCCTCGCCGACTACAGCGCCAAGGTCTCCGCCCTCCCCCAGGTGCTGCGGGTGGACAGCCCGGCGGGCCGGTTCGCCGACGGGCGGCAGGTGGCCGAGCCGGGGCCGACGGAGGCGGCGCGGCTGTCGGATGGCTCGGCGGAGATCACCGTGCAGCCCAGGGGCGAGGCCGTGGACACTGCCAGCCAGGAGCTGGTGCGGACGATCCGCGCTCAGGAGCCGTCGTTCACCACCTCGGCGACCGGCACCGCCGCCGTTCTGGTGGACACCAAGGACTCCATAGCCGACCGACTGCCCTGGGCCGCGGCCATCATCGTCGCCGTCACCCTGCTGCTGGTCTTCCTGCTCACCGGAAGCGTGCTGATACCGATTCAGGCCGTGCTGCTCAACGCGCTCAGTCTGACCGCGATGTTCGGCGCGGTGGTGTGGGTCTTCCAGGACGGGCATCTGTCCGGCCCGCTCGCCTTCACCACCTCCGGCGATATCGAGACCACCCTGCCCGTCCTGATGTTCTGCGTCGCCTTCGGGCTCTCCATGGACTACGGGGTCTTCCTGCTCTCCCGGATCAAGGAGGAGTACGACCGCACCGGGGACCATCAGGCGGCGGTGGAGTTCGGACTGCGGCGCACCGGCGGCCTGATCACGGCGGCGGCGCTGATCCTCGCCGTGGTGATGGTGGGCATCGGCACCTCGCGGGTCACCAACACCAAGATGCTGGGGCTGGGCATCGCCCTGGCCGTGCTGATGGACGCGATGGTGGTGCGCGGGCTGCTGGTGCCGGCGGTGATGAAGCTGACCGGCCGGGCCACCTGGTGGGCCCCGGGCCCGCTGCGGCGGGTGCATACCCGGTTCGGGCTGAGCGAGGGGGAGTCCACGGATGCCGCCACCGGCGGCGAGGCCGACGGTCGCCGGTGCGCCCGCAAGGGCGGCGGGCCTGACGGCAAGAGCGGGCCGCACGGTGAGGACAGGCCTCACGGTGAGGACGGGGTTCGGGGAGAGGGGGAGAAGGCGCGGGACCGGGACCGGGTGAGCACGGGCCGCTAATGGCTCACGCGGGCGTGGCGGCACCGCTAAGCAAGCGGCACCGCTAAGCAAGCGGCACCGCTAAGCAAGTCGCAGGAAGTCCGCTACGGCTCGGGCAGCGCCCCGAAGGGGCGCGGGGAACTGCGCGACCAGCCACGACGGCGCCGCAGTCGGCCGACGACCCATCGCCACACTTCCAGCGACGCGCTTAGTCCTTGCCGTCACGCCGGGCGCGGCGGTTGCCGGGTCTGCGGACCACCCAGGAGCGGATCGTATCCGCGTACCAATACGGTTTGCTGCCCTCCACATGATCGGGGGGCGGCAGCAGACCGTGCTTGCGATAGGACCGTACGGTGTCGGTCTGCACACCGATATGCGCGGCGATCTCCTTGTACGACCACAGCCTCCGGTCGGTCATCTCTTCTGCCCTTCCGCAGGGCGTCGCGGTCACGGCCCGGTGGGGCCGTCGGGGGAGCCACGGCGCGCCTGCTCACATTCCATCAGCCTGTGCACGGTCAACGACGCTGAGTGAAGGGGGGTCCGGGGCTGTTGAACAGCTGTGACGGAGGCGTGTGGAGATGTGACCGCTGTGACGCACGGGTGACGCACCGGACCAGACCCGGACGCCATGACCACAGCGGGCCGGCCGTGAGGTCACGGCCGGCCCGCTGGGCCTCAGCTGGAGGCAAGGCGTCAGCTGGAGGCGGGGCGTCAGCTGTAGAGGGCGGGGCGCTCGATCATCTCGACCGCCGTGCGCTGCCCCGTGGCCTGGGCCCGGACCCCCGCCTCGCTGACGGCGGTCGCGGCATAGCCGTCCCAGGTGCTGGGGCCCTCGACCTCGCCGCGCCGGGTGGCGTTGACCCAGCTCTGCACCTCGCGGTCGTACGCCTCCTCGAAGCGGGCCACGAAGTCGGGGGCGATCTCCCCGCCCCAGGTGCCGGGCCGGTTGACCAGCATCCCGTGGGCATCGCCGACGCGGGCGGTGCCCCGCTCGCAGACCGCCTCCGCCTGCACCTGGTAGCCGAAGCCGCAGGTGGCGAAGATCTCCACATTGACGATCGCCCCGCCGGTGGTCTCGAAGACCACCAGCTGGGGGTCGCTGAGCGGTTCGGGCGACAGCGAGCTGGGGGTCGGCTTGAGCACGGTGACCGCGGCGATCTCCTGCTCCAGCAGCCAGCGCGACTGGTCCATCTCATGCACCACCGAGTCGGTGATCATCATCTCGTTGGTGAAGTACGAGTGCACCGAGGCATTGCGGTGGCGGCAGTGCAGCAGCAGCGGGCGGCCCAGCTCACCCCCGGCCAGCAGCGCCTTGAGCTTCATGAACTCGGTGTCGTAGCGGCGCATGAAGCCCACCTGCACCCGGCGGTGGCCCAGCCGCTGCTCGGCCTCCAGCACCCGCAGCGCGGACGCGGAGTCCGGGGTGAGCGGCTTCTCGCACAGCACCGGCAGATCGCGTTCGAACGCGCTGAGCAGCGCGGCCTCGTGCGCGGGCCCCGGCGAGGCGATCAGCACCGCGTCCACGCCGGGCGCGGCCATCGCGGCGGCCGGATCGGTGAACGCCTGACAGCCGTCGGCGGTGTCGGCGACCGCCTTGGCCCGCGCCTCGTCGATGTCGACCACGGCGGCCACCCGGGCGCCGCTGATCACGTCGTTGATGCGGCGGACATGGTCGGCGCCCATCTTGCCGGTCCCGATGACGGCGACCCCGAGCGTTCCCTGCTGGGTCATAAACTGCTCTCTCTTCTCTCTCTGCTCTCTGGACGGTTCGAAGGCCCGTGGGGGCGAAGACCTGTGGGGGGCCAGGGCCCGTGGGGGCCGGGAGGGGGAGGCGTCAGGCGCCGCAGGAGCGCAGGAAGCGCCGGGTGCGCTCGGCGATGGGGAAGGGCTGGCTTGGCGGGCAGGGGTACATGTCCTGCTCGACGATGGCGAACAGATCCACATCCAGGTTCTGGGCCGCGGTCAGGACCGGACCCAGCTCCGGAACGCCGTTCGGCGGTTCGCACATCACACCGCGCTGGACGGCGGGGCCGAACGGCACCCCGTTCTTCACCACATCGGCGAGGATCTCCGGGTCGACCTGCTTGAGGTGGAGATAGCCGATGCGCTCGCCGTAGGTCTCGATCAGCTTGACGCTGTCGCCGCCGCAGTAGGCGTAGTGGCCCGTATCCAGGCAGAGGTTGACCAGGTCCGCGTCGGTGGCGTCCAGGAAGCGGGCCACGTTCTCCTCGGTGTCGATATGGGTGTCGGCATGCGGGTGGACGACGATGTCGAGCCCGAAGCGCTCCCGCACCTCGCGGCCGAGCCGCTCCATCCCGGTGGACAGATGGCGCCACTGCTCGGCGGTGAGCTTCGGGGGCTCGATCAGCTCGGCGGTCTTGTCGTCCCGCCAGAAGGAGGGGATGACCACGAGGTGCTTGGCGTTCATCGCCCGGGTCAGCTCGGCCACCTGGGAGACATGCTCCCAGGTGGCGTCCCAGACCTCGGGGCCGCGGTGCAGCGAGGTGAAGACGGTCCCCGCGGAGACCGTGAGACCGCGCCGGCCGGTCTCCTCGGTGAGCCGGGCCGGGTCCGTGGGCAGATAGCCGTACGGACCCAGCTCGATCCACTCGTAACCGGCCTCGGTGACCTCGTCGAGGAAGCGCTGCCAGGGGACCTGCTGATCGTCGTCGGGGAACCACACCCCCCAGGAGTCGGGGGCCGAGCCGACCCGGATGCGGTCCAGGGCGGGTACGGGGGAGGCGTCGGCAGTCATGGCAGAGGGTCTCCTCGGTGTGCTGGGGTGCCCGCGTCGTACTGTTTTGGGCAGCTTCACCGGCCGGGCGGGCGGCCGTCAAGGCTTCGTCAGGACATTCGGACGTCTTGTCAGGGAAAGGGGAGGGAAAGACGTCGGAGGATGGCGTCCGTCAGGTGGTGTCCGTCAGGAGGAAGGAGCGGTCACCTCCTCCGGCAGCTCGTCCACATCGACCCCGCGGACCTGGGCCAGCTCATGCTTGAGCGCGGCCAGTTCGGCACCGCCGGCCATATGGTTGGTGAGCTCTTCGAGGCTGACGTCCTCGCGCGCCGCGTTCAGCTCCAGGGCGCCGAGCCGGAGCACCGCGAAGTGGTCGCCGACCATATAGGCGTGGTGCGGGTTGTGGGTGATGAAGATGACGCCGAGCCCGCGCTCACGCGCCGCCGCGATGTACTTGAGCACCACACCGGACTGCTTGACGCCGAGCGCCGCGGTCGGCTCGTCCAGGATCAGCACCCGGGCGCCGAAGTGGACCGCCCGGGCGATGGCCACGGACTGCCGCTGGCCGCCGGAGAGGGTGCCGATGGGCTGCTCCAGGTTGTCGAGGTGGATGCCCATGGCGGACAGCTCCTCGCCGGTGATCTGCTTCATCCGCTGGATGTCCAGCCGGCGCACCGGCCAGGGGCCGCGGGTCAGCTCGGAGCCGAGGAAGAAGTTCCGCCACACCGGCATCAGCGGCACGGTGGCCAGGTCCTGGTAGACGGTGGCGATGCCCAGGTTCAGGGCGTCGCGCGGAGTGTTCAGCCGTACCGGCTTCCCGTCCACGAGGTATTCGCCCTCGTCATGCTGGTGCAGCCCCGAAATGATCTTGATCAGGGTGGACTTGCCGGCGCCGTTGTCGCCGAGCACACAGGTCACCCGGCCCGGCCGGACGGCCAGGTCGATGCCCTCCAGGGCGCGGATGTTCCCGTAGAGCTTGCCCACGCCGCGCAGCCGGATCACCGGCTCTTCGTCCGGCGCGGCACCCTGTGCGGCGCTGTCCTTGGTGACGTTCGTTGCCATTCCGATCACCTCCTGGCGGCCTGACGGCGCACCCACAGATTGACGAGGGTCGCGAGCAGCAGCATCACGCCGACGAAGAACTTGAACCAGTCGGGGTTCCAGTTGGCGTAGACGATGCCCTGGTTGACCATGCCGAAGATGAAGGCGCCGAGGACCGCGCCGATCGCGGAGCCATAGCCGCCGGTGAGCAGACAGCCGCCGATCACGGCCGCGATGATGTAGTAGAACTCGTTGCCCACGCCCTCGCCGGCCTGCACGGTGTTGTACTCGAAGAGCAGATGCATGCCCACGAACCAGGCCGCGAAGCCCACCGTCATAAAGAGGGCGATCTTGGTGAGGTTCACGGGCACGCCCACGGCCCGGGCGCTCTCCTTCGAGCCACCGGCCGCGAAGATCCAGTTGCCGAACTTGGTGCGCAGCAGCACCCAGGTGGCGATGGCGGCGAAGAGCAGCCACCACAGCACGGTGATCTTCACATCGACGCCGAAGATGTCGATCTCGGAGGCGAAGAGCGACTTGGCCTGGTCGAAGCCGTCCATGTCGCTGATGGTGTCGGTGGCGACATTGCCGGTCAGCAGCTTGGTGATGGCCAGGTTGGCGCCCTGGAGCATCAGGAAGCTGGCGAGGCTGACCAGGAAGCTGGGCAGCCCGGTCTTGATCAGCAGCAGTCCGTTGATCAGCCCCACGGTGAGCGAGACCAGCAGGGCGACGAGCACCCCCACCCAGACATTGGTGGTGAGCTGGAAGCTGAGCATGCTTGCGGCCAGCGCCGAGGAGGTGACGGCGACTCCGGCCGACAGGTCGAACTCGCCGCCGATCATCAGCAGGGAGACGGCGAGCGCCATGATGCCCATGGTGGACGCCTGGTAGAGGACGGTGGCGAAGGAGTCGGCCTGCCGGAAGGTGGGGGCCACGGCGAAGAAGAAGAGATAGACGCCGACGGCCGCGACCAGCGCCCCGATCTCGGGGCGGGCCAGCGCCCGCCGGGCCAGCGAGCGCTCGGCGGTGCGGCTCTTGGGCGGGGCCGCGGGGGAGGCCGGCGGTGTGGCCGCCGCCGGGGTGGCGGTATGGGTCATGACCGGCTCACCGCGTTCCCTTCTGGGCGAACTTGGCGATGGTGTCCACGTTGTCCTTGGTGACGAACGCGGGCCCGGTCAGCACCGGCTTCTCGCCGCCGCCGCTGAAGTTGCCGTTGTTCTTGTAGAGCCACAGGGAGTCGATGGACAGATAGCCCTGGAGATACGGCTGCTGGTCCACGGCGAACTGGACATCGCCGCTCTGCACGGCCGAGACCAGGTCCTTGTTGAGGTCGAAGGTGGCCACCTTGGCCTTGTCGCCCGCGTCCTTCGCGGACTGCACGGCGGTCAGGGCGAACGGGGCGCCCAGGGTGACGACATAGTCGATGCTCGAATCCTGCTTGAGCTTCGCGGAGATCGTCGACTTGACCGACGGCATATCGGTTCCGTTGACGTACAGGATGTCGGTCTTGCCCTTGAAGGTCTTCTTCACGCCGGCGCAGCGGGCCTCGAGGGCGACATGGCCCTGCTCCTGGATCACACAGATGTTGTGCTTGGCGCCGACCTCGTTGAGGTGCTTGCCGAACGCCTGGCCCGCGATGTTCTCGTCCTGGCCGAAGTACTCCAGCAGACCCATGTCCTTCCACTGGTCGAGTCCGGCGTTGAAGGCGACGACCGGGATCCCGGCCTTCTTCGCCTTGGCTATCGCGCCCTTCATGGCGTCGGGCTTGGCGAGGGTGACGGCGATGCCGTCGACCTTCTGGTTGATCGCGTTCTGGATCAGGTTGGCCTGGTCGGCTCCGTTGGGGTTGCTGGAGTAGACGAGGTCGACGTTGTCCTTGGCCGCCGCGGCCTTGGCGCCCTTGCGCACCGTGTCCCAGAAGGTGTCGCCCGGGGCCGCGTGAGTGATCATCGCGATCCTCATCCGCGGGGTGTCGGCCTTCCCGGCCGCGAGGCCGGCGTCGGCTTCCTGGGCCTTCTTGCCGCCTTGACTGCTGCACCCCACCGCCAGGAGGGCGGCTGCGGTGGCGAGTGCGGCGAGGCCCGCTCTGCGGTGTCGATTGAGTCTGAGGTCCATCCGTTCCAGCACCTCTCAAAGCCAGGTCCGTCGAATTGCACGGCCGTTGCAGAACGGGAGCCTCTTCCCCGTGGGTGGCCACTGTCAAGGTTTTGTCATGACAACATTTCATCCGGACGTAACGAGGCGATAACACGCCCCATGGGCTTGGATGATGACGTCCGTATGTAAGGACAAAGTCTTGACAGTGGGTGGGGCACACGTCTAGACCTGAAGGGCCGGGGTGGATCCCGGAGTTCTGAGCACCAGACCCTGAGCTGCGTCTTTCCCGAAGGGGCAGGCATGAGTGAGCCGTACGACCTGATCACGATGGGCCGCATCGGAGTGGACCTCTATCCGCTCCAGACCGGTGTGCCGCTGCCGCAGGTTGAATCGTTCGGAAAGTTTCTCGGCGGCTCGGCGACCAATGTCGCGGTCTCCGCGGCCCGCCTCGGCCACCGCTCCGCGGTGATCAGCCGCACCGGGGCGGATCCGTTCGGCGACTACATCCACCAGGAGCTGCGGGCCTTCGGGGTGGACGACCGCTTCGTCACTCCGGTCGAGGAGTACCCCACCCCGATCACCTTCTGCGAGATCTTCCCGCCGGACGACTTCCCGCTGTACTTCTACCGCCGCCCCAAGGCGCCCGATCTGGAGATCCACGCCGATGAGCTGGACCTCGACGCCATCCGTGCCGCCCGGATCTTCTGGATGACCGGCACCGGGCTCAGCGAGGAGCCCAGCCGCACCAGCACCCTCGCCGCGCTCGCCGCCCGCGCCAAGAGCGGCACCACCGTCTTCGACCTCGACTGGCGGCCGATGTTCTGGGCCGACCCGGAGACCGCCCGCCCCTTCTACGCCGAGGCGCTGCGCCACGCCACCGTCGCCGTCGGCAACGTGGACGAGTGCGAGATCGCCACGGGTGCGCGCGAGCCCAAGGCGTGCGCGCAGGCGCTGCTGGACGCGGGGGTGGAGATCGCCGTCGTCAAACAGGGTCCGCGCGGGGTGCTCGCCGTGCACCGCGACGGCACCACCGCGGAGGTCCCGCCGGTCCCGGTCGAGGTGGTCAACGGGCTCGGCGCGGGCGACGCGTTCGGCGGCGCCCTGTGCCACGGGCTGCTCTCGGACTGGCCCCTGGAGCGCGTCATGCGGTACGCCAACGCGGCGGGCGCCATCGTCGCGTCCCGCCTCGCCTGCTCCTCCGCGATGCCCACGGAAGCGGAGGTCGAGGCTCTGCTGGCGGGGGACTGACCGCCGACGTCAGGCCCTTCCCCTCGTCGGCACGCGGTCCCCGCGCTCCGTGTGCCCTTCAAGAATCGCGAATGCGAGGAAAAACCCTTGAGCATCAGCATTTCGGACCTCGTGACGGTGCGCAGCCGCCATCCGGAGGCCATCGCCGAGGCGGCCGCCCGCCGGGTCCGCCGCCCCCTCATCGGCGACAGCGGCCGTCTGATGATCGTGGCCGCCGATCACCCGGCGCGCGGCGCCCTCGCCGTCGGTGGCCACAAGCTGGCCATGGCCAACCGGGGCGATCTGCTGGAGCGGCTGTGTGTGGCGCTGTCCCGGCCCGGGGTCGACGGGGTGCTCGCCACCGCCGACATCCTCGAGGACCTGCTGCTGCTCGGCGCCCTCGACGGCAAGGTCGTCATGGGCTCGATGAACCGCGGCGGTCTCGCCGGGGCCTCGTTCGAGCTCGACGACCGGTTCACCGGACACCGCCCCCAGGACATCGAGCGCCTCCGCTTCGACGCCGGCAAGCTGCTGCTGCGCATCGACTACGAGGACGCCGGTTCGCTCACCACCATGGTCACCACGGCCCGCGCCATCGACGACATGGCCGAGCGGCGGCTGCCCGTCTTCGTCGAGCCGTTCATCTCCCGGCGGACCGGCGGAAAGGTCGTCAACGACCTGTCCGCCGAGGCCGTCACCAAGTCCATAGCCATCGCCTCCGGCCTCGCCGGAACCTCCGCCTACACCTGGCTGAAGGTGCCGGTCACCGACGACGCCGACGAGATGGCGGCAGTGATGGAGACGAGCACCCTTCCGGCGGTGTTGCTCGGCGGCGACGTGGGCAAGTCTCCGCAGGACCAGGAGGAGGCGTACGAGAAGTGGCGCAAGGCGCTGGGCCTGCCCACCGTGCAGGGGCTGGTCGTCGGCCGCTCCCTGCTGTATCCGGCGGAGGGCAGTGTCGAGACCGCCGTGGACACCGCCGTCGGCCTGCTGTGACGCTGTAAGAAAGGCAGAGACTTCACGCCATGACCACCACCGATCCGTTCCCCGGCTTCCATGTGCAGGCCGGCAAGGCGGCCGCCGGGCCCTACGCCGTGGACATCGACCCCGAGCGGGCCGGCTGGGGCTACTCCAGCCTGCGGGTCCTCGATCTGCCGCCCGGCGGTTCGCATTCGCTGGCCACCGGCGACAGCGAGTGGATCGTGCTGCCGCTGAGCGGCGGCTGCACCGTGATCGCCGAGGGCGAGACGTTCGAACTGCACGGCCGGGAGAGCGTGTTCAGCGGGGTGAGCGACTTCGTCTATCTGCCGCGCGACTCCCACGCCCAGATCGCGAGCGGCGCGGGCGGCCGCTTCGCGCTCACCGGAGCCCGCTGCGAGCGCCGGCTGCCCGCGCGCTACGGACCGGCCTCCGCCGTCCCCGTCGAACTGCGCGGCAGCGGCAACTGCTCGCGCCAGGTGAACAACTTCGGTGCGGCAGGCGTCTTCGCATGCGACAAGCTCATCGCCGTCGAGGTGCTCACCCCGGGCGGCAACTGGTCCTCGTACCCGCCGCACAAGCACGACCAGTGCCGCCCCGGCGAGGAGAGCGAGCTCGAGGAGATCTACTACTTCGAGATCGCCGAGGCCCACGGCAACGAGGGCATCGGCTATCAGCGGGTCTCCCCGTCCGGCCACGGCCGCGGCACCGACGTGCTCGCCGAGGTCCGCTCCGGTGACACCGTCCTGATCCCCGACGGCTGGCACGGCCCCTCGATCGCCGCCCCCGGCCACGACATGTACTACCTCAACGTCATGGCGGGCCCGGAGGCGGAGCGCGCCTGGCTCATCTGCGACCACCCCGACCACGCCTGGATCCGCTCCACCTGGCCCGACCAGGCCGTCGACCCCCGTCTGCCCCTCTATCAAGCACCCGCTGGAGACCCACGATGAACGGTTCGGCAGTGCGTCGCCTCACCGTCGCCCAGGCGCTGGTGGAGTTCCTGGCCCACCAGTACACCGAGCGGGACGGGCGGCGGCATCGTCTGATCAACGCCACCTGGGGGATCTTCGGCCATGGCAATGTGGCCGGGCTCGGCCAGGCGCTGCTGGAGTCCGGGCCGGACACCATGCCGTACCTCCAGGGCCGTAACGAGCAGGCGATGGTGCACGCAGCGGTCGGCTACGCCCGGCAGAACAACCGGCTCGCCGCCCAGGCCGTCACCACCTCCATCGGCCCCGGCGCCACCAACCTGGTGACCGGTGCCGCGCTCGCCACCGTCAACCGGCTGCCGGTGCTGCTGCTGCCCGGCGACATCTTCGCCACCCGGCCCGCCGACCCGGTGCTCCAACAGCTCGAAGTGCCCTACGCGGGCGACATCTCGGTGAACGACGCGCTGCGCCCGGTCTGCCGCTACTTCGACCGGGTGACGCGCCCCGAGGCGCTGATCCCGGCCGCGCTCCAGGCCATGCGGGTGCTGGCGGACCCGGCCGAGACCGGCGCCGTCACCCTGGCCCTGCCGCAGGACGTCCAGGCCGAGGCGTTCGACTGGCCCGAGGAGTTCTTCGCCGACCGGGTCTGGCACGTCCGCCGCCCCGCCCCCGAGGCGGCCGAGGTGGCCGCCGCCGCGCGCGCCGTCCGCGCCGCCCGCCGGCCCCTGATCGTCGCGGGCGGCGGGGTCCACCACAGCGAGGCCGAGGACAGCTTGCGCGCCCTCGTGGACGCGACCGGCATCCCGGTGGCCTCCACCCAGGCGGGCAAGGGCTCGCTGCGCTACGACCACCCCGCCGACATCGGCGGCATCGGCCACACCGGCACCGCCGTCGCGGACGACCTGGCCCGCACCGCCGACCTGGTCATCGGCGTGGGCACCCGCTACAGCGACTTCACCACCGCCTCCGCGACCCTCTTCGCGGACCCGGCGGTCCGCTTCCTCAACCTCAACATCACGCCGTTCGACGCCCACAAGCTCGGCGCCACCACCGTGGTCGCCGACGCCCGCGCCGCGCTCGAAACGCTCACCGCCGAGCTGGCGGGCCACCGGGTGGACGAGACGTACGAGGCCGAGTACCGCACCGGGAAGACCGCGTGGGAGCGCCGGGTGGACGCCGCGTACGCCGCCGAGGACGAGACCGCCCGCCCGTCCCAGACCCAGGTCCTGGGCGCGCTGGACGCGGTCGTCGGCGACGAGGACGTGGTGATCAACGCGGCGGGCTCGCTGCCGGGCGACCTCCACAAGCTGTGGCGCGCCCGCTCCCCGCGCCAGTACCACCTCGAGTACGGCTACTCCTGCATGGGGTACGAGATCCCAGGCGCCATCGGCGTACGGCTCGCGGCGCCCGCCACCCCGGTCTGGGCGCTGGTCGGGGACGGTACGTATCTGATGATGCCCACCGAGATCGTCACTGCGGTCCAGGAGGGCATCAACATCAACGTCGTGCTGCTCCAGAACCACGGCTACGCCTCGATCGGCGGTCTGTCGGAGACCACCGGCGCCGAGCGCTTCGGCACCGCCTACCGCTTCCGGGCGGCCGACGGGCAGTACACCGGCGATCCGCTCCCGGTCGACCTGGCCGCCAACGCCGCCTCGCTGGGCATGGATGTGCTCCGCGCGAAGAGCGTGGGCGAGCTGCGGGCGGCGCTCGCCGAGGCCCGCGCCTCGGATCGGCCCACATGTGTCTATGTGGAGACCGAAACGGCCGACACAGTGTCCGGCGCACCCGAGGCACAGGCGTGGTGGGATGTGCCTGTCGCCCAGATCGCGACCCGTCCGGCCGCCGTGAAGGCCCGCGAGGACTACGACCGGCAGGCCGCCGCACGCCGCCGCCACCTCTGACGTTTTTCGAGAGAAAGGCTCCGCACCCATGAAGACCGTCAACCACTGGATCGGCGGAAAGACCGTCGAGGGCGCGACCGGCGCGTACGGGCCGGTCTACAACCCCGCCACCGGCGCCCAGGACACCCAGGTCGCCCTGGCCTCCGTGGACGAGGTCGACGCGGCCGTGGCCGCGGCCAAGGAGGCGTACCGCTCCTGGGGCACTATTTCGCTCTCCAGGCGCACCGCGATCCTCTACAAGTACCGCGAGCTGCTGGACGCCCACCGCGACGAGATCGCCGAGCTGATCACCGCCGAGCACGGCAAGGTCCACTCGGACGCGCTCGGTGAGGTGGCCCGCGGTCTGGAGATCGTGGAGCTGGCCTGCGGGATCGCCGAGAAGCTGAAGGGCGAGCTGTCCACGCAGGTCTCCACCGGGGTCGACGTCTCCTCGATCCGCCAGCCGCTGGGCGTGGTCGCGGGCATCACTCCGTTCAACTTCCCGGCGATGGTGCCGCTGTGGATGTTCCCGGTGGCCATCGCCTGCGGTAACACCTTCGTCCTCAAGCCCAGCGAGAAGGACCCCTCGGCCTCCCGCCGGCTGGCCGAGCTGGCCGCCGAGGCGGGGCTGCCGGACGGGGTGCTCAACGTGGTCAACGGCGACAAGGTGGCCGTCGACCGGCTGCTGGAGCACCCGGACGTCGCGGCCGTCAGCTTCGTGGGCTCCACGCCGATCGCGAAGTACATCCAGTCCAGGGCCGTCGAGCACGGCAAGCGGGTGCAGGCGCTCGGCGGCGCCAAGAACCACATGCTGGTGCTGCCCGACGCCGATCTGGACTTCGCGGCGGACAACGCCATCAACGCGGCCTACGGCTCGGCCGGTGAGCGCTGCATGGCGGTCTCGGTCGTGGTCGCGGTCGGCGACGCGGGCGACGACCTGGTGAAGAAGATCGCCGACCGGGCCACCAAGTTGCGGATCGGCCCCGGGAACGACCCGGCCTCCGAGATGGGCCCGCTCATCACCAAGGAGCACCGCGACAAGGTCGCCTCCTATGTGCACGGGGCCGCGGCCCAGGGCGCCGAGGTGGTCGTGGACGGCACGGGTTACACCGTGGAGGGCCATGAGAACGGCTTCTTCATCGGCGTCTCGCTGCTGGACAGGGTCCCGCCGACGGCCGACGCCTACCGTGACGAGATCTTCGGCCCGGTGCTGTGCGTGGTGCGCGCCGAGACCTACGACGAGGCCATCGCGCTGATCAACAGCTCGCGGTGGGGCAACGGCACGGCCATCTTCACCCGCGACGGCGGCGCCGCCCGCCGCTTCCAGCTGGAGGTGGAGGCGGGCATGGTCGGCGTCAACGTGCCGATCCCGGTGCCGGTGGGCTACCACTCCTTCGGCGGCTGGAAGGACTCGCTCTTCGGCGACCACCACATCTACGGCAACGACGGGGTGCACTTCTACACCCGCGGCAAGGTCGTCACCACCCGCTGGCCGGAGCCGTCGGAGGAGGTCGGCATCAACCTCGGCTTCCCGAAGAACCACTGAGGCGTCTCCGAAGAACCTCTGAGGACGCAGATGAAGAACCACTGAGGCGTATGTGACGTGTGATTCGCACGTTTGAGTGGTTTCCCCGCCCCCTGCCGGACCCGGTCCGGCAGGGGGTTTCGCCGTTGTGGCGGGCGGGGATCCCAGGCGCAACAAGCACGGGAAGCCGGGGGAAAGCGGGGGAGCCGACGTGCCTGGGTTCACGGAGGGGGAGGGGACCGAGGAGTTCATCGAGGCGTTCAAGGGCGCCGTGGTGCCTCGGGACCGAAAGGCCACGGCGCGGGATCTGCTGCCGCCCGTGCTGCTGCTCGCGAGCGGCGAGGGGGCGCCGGGCCGCGCCCACCGGGCGATGCGGGGGCTGCGCCGGATGCTCTATCCGGACGGCGCCAAGCGGGTGCCGTACGCGGCGCTGGGCCCCGATGAGATCCGCGCGGCCGCCGGGCGGCGGCCGCTGACGCTGGACCTCGGCCGTGAGCTGTGCGTCGATGTGCCCCGCCGCACCGGCGGCCTGCGGCTCACCGACTTCTGGCTGATGCGGGACATCGTCGAGCAGGCGCTGGACCCCAGGGCCGCCGAGCCGGACGGCGGCGCGCTGCGCGACCACGCCTACGCACAGCGGCTCAGACGAGGGCCGCTGCTGCGGGCGTTGTGGACGCTCGGCGGCGAAGCCGGTGACGGCGCGGCGGGCGGCACGACGGGGCCGGGCTGGATCGCGGAGCTGCGCCGGCTGCTGGTGCGCCCCCTCTTCCAGCTGCTGCCGCGCTGGTGGTGGGGGCGGCGCAGGACCCGTCACCTGCTGCGCTCCACCCGGCGCGGCTGGTACGCGGACTGGCGGCGCATCAGCCATGGCCGCACCGCCGAGGAGTTCTTCGACAACGCCGCGCGGCTGGTGCGCGCCGAGCGCGCGCGGGACGCGGAGGCGGCGGTCGGCCGCTGGGAGGAGCTGCTGCTGCGCGCGCTGCTGGCGGATCTGCGGCGCGCGGCGCGGCCGGGCCGGATCTCGCCCTGGCGGCGCCGGCGGCGCACCCGGTGTGTCTTTCTGCTGGAGCTGCCGGAGGACGCCGCCGGTGCGGCGGCCGGGGAGCGCTTCCTGGAGCGGTACGGGGAGGCCGCCCGGGACACCCGGTGCGCGGCGGTCGTGGTGGTGGCGGTGGCTCCGGCGTCCTCGGTGTCCCCCGCGTCCCCCGCGTCCCCCGCGTCCCCCGCGTCCCCCGCGTCCCCCGCGTCCTCGGCGGGCGAGCCCCCGGAGGGCGCGTCCCGGGCCGGCGGGGTGACCGAGGGGGAGGGCGGCGGGCTGGGCCGGGCGGCCGCCCGGCTGCGCGGTGCGAGCGGGATGCCGTCGCGGGCGCCGAGGCCGCTGCGGGCCGCGCTGCCCGGGCCCATGCCGGATGCGGAGGCGCTGGACCTGGACCCCGTCTCGCCGCGCGCCTTCCGGCTCGGCCCGGCCGCCGAGCTGGCCCTGACCGGGGCCGTGGTGGCGTCCCTGCTGAGCGCGCTGGGCGTATGGCTGGTCGGCCGGATCACGGACGAGCCGGACCGCGGCTGTCTGGGCGGGGCGTCCAGCGAGGTCGTCGCGGGCCGCCCCGAGCTGAGCGCGGACTCGCCGCGGAAGCAGTACGAGGACGCCCGGCGGCTGATCCGCGAGGAGAACGCACGGGTGGACCGCGAGGTCGCGGACCACGGCGGCACCGCCCGTACGGTGGTGCACATCGGCTCCGACGTGGCCGCCGACCAGGAGGGCCAGCGGTACAACGCGGCCGTGCCCGAGCTGCGCGGTATCGCCCTGGCCCAGCGCGCGCTGAACGACGAGGCGGGCAACGACTCCCAGAAGGTGTGGCTGCGCGTCGACAGCCGTAACGCGGGGGACGACTTCGCGGGCGCGCCGCGCATCGCCCGCCAAGTCGCCGAGGACGCCCGTGAGAAGGGCTCCGGGATCATCGGCGTGGTGGGCTTCTCCAAGAGCCTGAAGCAGACCCAGGAGGCCGTGCGCATCCTGGGCGCCGCGCGGATCCCCGTCGTGGGCACCACGGCCACGGCGGATCTGATGCAGGTGGACGGGTACTACCGCAGGGTGGCGCCCACCAACAGCCGCGAGGCCGCGGTCGAGGCCGACTTCGCCCACCGGGGCAACATCATGGACGACGGCACCGGGAGCTGCTCCCCGGCCCGCGCCGCCGTGGTCGTCAAGGATCCCCGGGATCTGTACAGCGACGAGATAGGGACGCTGTTCGCCGAGCGGTTCGGCGCCCGGCCGTTCACCCTGGAGTACACCCCGGGCGGCCGGGGCGGCGGGCTCGCCCAGGGGCAGCCGCCGAAGGACGGTGTCGCCCGTAAGGAGAGCATCGGCGAGCTGGCCGACGCGGTGTGCGAGCGGATCACCGCCAACCCCCGGACGGTCGTCTACTGGGCCTCCCGCGCCCTCCAGTTCAGCGCGTTCCTCGACGACTTCGGGGACAACACGGCGTGCGAGGGCAGGAAGCTCACGGTGCTCGGCGGCAATGACCTCACCACCGCCGCCCTCGCCGGTGAGTACGCGGACCGGCCCTGGCTGCGGCTGTACCACACCGTCCATGTGCTGCCCGCGGGCCATCCGCGGCTGAGCGACATCGCCAAGAAGTTCAACGCTGACTACGCAAGGGACTTCGGCTCCCATGACCTGTGGCGCGATGACGGGCGGGCCGCCCTGGCGTACGACGCGATGCAGCTGATGGCCGAGGCCGCCAACCGGGCCTTCCGCAGTACGGACAACGTGGAGCGCTCCAATGTGCAGATCGGCCTCGACAACGGCATACGGAAGCAGGGCGCCAGCGGCTATCTGGACGTCGGGCGGGGCCGCTCGGTGCCCCGGGACAAGCCGGTGGTGATCCTGCACCACACCGACCGGGGCTCGGAGCCGGTGCTGTACTGCGGCGCGTTCACCCAGAACCCGGCGGGACGGATAGCGACCTGGGGGCCGGATGGGAAGTTCTCATGTCCCAGGGACAGTTGAGCACAACCCTTCGAGGGGCTGAGGGGTCTTCTTGTGTGCTCGCCCGGCTAAGGGGCGAATCATCAGTGCAAGACCGTACACAGGGGGATTTTCCATGCTTCGTTCCACTCGTGCGCTTCGCTCCCGCGCCGCGGTGGCCGGCGGCTGTGTGGCCGCGCTCGGCCTCGGGCTCGCCCTGGCCGCCGGGTCGCCCGCCTCGGCCACCGAGCGGACCGACCCGAACGGCCGCTACACCGCCGAGGAGATCCACCACTTCCTGGAGGGCTTCTACGGAAACCACGGCCCGCGCCCCTGGGAGCGAGAGCACCTGGTCTCGGACCAGCTCAAGGAGGAGGCCGCCCAGACGCCCGACTTCGACCTGCTGCTGTGCGCGCAGAACCAGCCGCAGGACATCGAGGTCGGCGAGGTGACCACGGCCCAGTCCGCGCGCGTGGGCTGGGCGACCATCACCACCCACTGGGGTCAGACGCCGACGACCCGGTCCTTCACCGCCTATGTGGACCTCGACGCCTCCCGGCCGATCCAGCTCCTCCAGGTGGACTGCGCGCCCGGGGACTGACCCCTCCGGCAGGGGCCGCGCTCGGGAGACCCGGACCGGAACGGCTGGTTCAGTTCTCCCGGGGCCACCCCGTAGTCTCGCCGTATGACCTGGTCGCACGCGTTGAAGGAGACCGCCCGGACGGGCCTCGCGATCGAGCGCACCAGGACCGAGCCCATGGTCGCGGTGCGCGGCGCGTGCGGGGTCGCGCTCGTCGTCGGGGTGGCGCTGTGGCTGGGCTCGCCGACGCTCGCCGTCTCGGCGGCCTTCGGCGCCTTCTCCGCCGGGATCGCCACCTTCCAGCGCAGCTGGCGCCCCCGCCCCTGGCTGGCGCTGGCCGCCGCGAGCGGTCTCGCGGTGAGCACCTTCCTCGGCTATCTGGCCGCCGCCCACACCCTCACCTTCGTCCTCATGCTCGCCGTGTGGACGCTGATGACGGGCATGTCGTGGGCGGTCGGCCCGGTCTCCGGGCTGGTCTCCACCCAGATGGTGGCCGTCATGCTGATCACGGTCACCCTCCCGACCTCGGTCATGGGCGCCCTGGGGCACGCCCTGCTGGTCGGGCTCGGCGGGGTGGTGCAGGCCGCGCTGATCGTGCTCTTTCCGGTGCGGCCCTGGGGTGTGCAGCGCGACGCCCTCGCCGACGCGCTCGCCGCCGTGGCGGACTACGCCCGCAGGCTGCGCGACGAGCCGGTGGCGCCCTTCGACCCCAAGCCGCTGATGGACGCCCGCAGCGCCGCCGCCATGACGCCCCGTCAGGCCCGGCGGCGGCCCCGCCAGCTGAGCGGCTACCGGCTGCTGGCCGAGCGGATCCGCCCGGTGCTCGCCTCACTGGCCGACCCGGTGGTCGGCGCCCCCGCGGAGGGGCCCGAGCGCGACCGGGTGCGGGAACTGCTGGCCGCCACCGGCACCGTGCTGGACGCGGTGGCCCACGCCATCCGCCGCGGCACACCGGTGCGGGTGCCCTCCGAGGCCATGGCCGTCCTGCGGATGCCGGAGGACGGGCCCAAGCTGACCGGCGCCGCCCGCCGCGCCGCGCTGCGGCTCTTCTCGCTGGTGGCGGACGTGGTGGAGGCGTCCGACGAGCCGGTGGAGGAGGTGTCCGCCGAAGGCCGGATGGTGCACCGCTTCCGGCCCCGCCCCGGTCTCGGGGGCACCGCCGCCATGGCGCTGCGCGCCGTCCGCCGCGAGGCCCGCTGGTCCTCACCGGTGCTGCGGCACGCGGTGCGGCTGTGCGCGGTCAGCGTCAGCGGCTATCTGCTGAGCACGACGCTGCCGCTGGGGCACGCCTATTGGGCGCCGCTGACCTCCACGATGGTCCTGCGGCCGGACTTCGCCCAGACCTACTCCCGCGGTGTCGCCCGCTTCCTGGGCACCCTGGCCGGGGTGCTGGTCGGCGGCGGGGTGGTGGCGCTGGTCCACCCCGGCTCGTATCTGAGCGCCGGGCTGGCCGTGCTGTCCGTCCTGTCGATGTATCTGCTGCTGCGCACCGGCTTCATCGTGACCTCCGCGTGCGTGAGCGCGTACGTGGTCTTCCTGCTCAGCATCGCGGGCGAGGCATGGCACCAGACCGTGCAGGCGCGGGTGGCGCTGACGCTGCTCGGCGGGGTGCTGGCGATGGTCGCGTACGCGGTCTTCCCCGCCTGGGAGACACCGCGGCTGCGGGACCGGCTGGCGGACTGGCTGGCCGCCAACGGCGCCTTCGCCACCGCCGTCTTCGACGCCTACGCCCACCCCGCCGAGCGCCGTCCCCGCCAGGTGCGGGACGCCCTGCTGGACGCCCGCGCGGCGCGGGCGGCCTGGGAGCAGAGCGAGACCCAGGCGCACCGGGAACCGGTGCGCCACCGCGGGCTGTCGCGGCCCGCGGCGCGGGCCGCGCAGACGGCGCTGTCCATGATGGGCCGGGTCGCCATGCTGCTGGAGGCGCATCTGCCGGAGCGGGACGCGCCGCCGTCGGAGGAGGCCGGGGACTTCGCCGCGGCACTGCGGCAGGCGCTGCCGGACGCGGTGCGGGCGGTACGGGAGCGGCGGCCGCTCGACTGGTCGCCGGTGCACCAGTCGCTGGAGCGGTGGCGGCGGGAGTCCGGGGACCGTCCGGGGGTGGCGCTGCGCGACGCGGAGCAACTCGTCGACGCCCTGGACGATCTGACGGAGGCGCTCAACAAGGGTGCACGGCAGTCGCGCACGCCCCGTGACCCCAGTCAAGAAGAATCCCCCTAGACTAGGGGTGCCCCCTACATCATTGGGCGTGTTAATCATGAAGGGGCGGTGCTTGCCGATGCGTCCTCGGGCGCGTGCCCGGTACGCTCTGCCGTCTGTCCCCCACATTTTGCTTGACGAGTGAAAGACTTTCCCTACGCATGGGTGCACAGCGAGAAGACAGCGTCTGGATACGACGATTCCATCCGATGCCCGAGAGTCGCGCCCGTCTGGTCTGTCTGCCCCACGCCGGGGGTTCGGCGTCGTTCTTCTTCCCGATGTCCCAAACGCTTTCGTCGTCCGCCGATGTCCTGTGCGTGCAGTATCCGGGGCGTCAGGACCGGCGTCAGGACCCGCTGATCGAGAACATCGACGAGTACGCCGACGCCATCGCCGCGGAGTTGAAGCCCTGGCTCGATCTCCCGGTCGTCTTCTTCGGACACAGCATGGGCGCCGTTCTCGCGTTCGAGGTGACCCGCCGGCTGGAGGAGGCCGACCCGGAGTTCGCCGCGCTCGCCCTCTTCGCCTCGGGCCGCCGGGCGCCGTCCCGTTACCGCGACGAGAATGTGCACCGGCGCGATGACGACGGCGTCGTACGCGAGATGAAGCTGCTGAGCGGCACCGATTCCCGCGTCCTCGGAAATGAGGAGATCCTGCGCATGGCGATGCCTGCGATTCGCGGTGACTACAAGGCGATCGAGACCTACCGCTCGGTGCCGGGTGCCGCGGTCCGCTCGCCGATCACCGTGCTGACCGGTGACAACGACCCCAGGACCAGCCTCGAGGAGGCGGAAGGCTGGCGGTCGCACACCAGCGGCGCGTTCGACATCCGGGTGTTCCCGGGTGGCCACTTCTTCTTGGCCGGGCATCAAGAGCCGATTATGAGTCTCGTCGCGGAGGCGCTTTCGGGGTCGAGACCCTGAGCCGACCGCCTCAGGAACCTGCCCGACGCACTGGAAAAACCACTCGTCATGCTTGATGCCCCCGGCGGTCCGTTGGGGGCATCAGCTGGCTTCATCGGGGGATGAATTCTTTGCCTGCGAACCTCTTCGAATGGGAGAACCACCTCTCCGCGCTGCGTGAAATGCTGCGCGGCGCGACGCAGGGCCGGGGCCGGCTGGCTCTTGTCAGCGGTGCGGTGGCCAGTGGCAAGACCACCCTGCTGAACACCTTTGCCGAACAGGCCATCGAAAGCGGTGCGTTGCTCCTGGAAGTGACCGGTTCGCGGGCCGAGCGGGACCTTCCCTTCGGAATTGTCCGAAAGGTTTTCGATAACGGCGCGATGCCCGCCGATGTGCGATCCGAAGTGATCGCGCTGCTTGACGGAAACGCGCTGGAAAGCACCGCCGCGGGACGCATGCACGTGATGTCCCAGATTTCCTCGGCGCTGCTGCGAATGGTCGACGATCGCACACTTGTCGTCCTTGTCGACGATGTGCACTGCGGCGACGACCAGTCCCTGCAATTCCTGCTCCACCTGGCCCGGCGGGTGCGTCAGGCGAAGGTTCTCATCGTCCTCACCGAATCCCCCCGGCTTCGCCAGGAACAGTTCACCTTCCACGCCGAACTGCTCCGCCAGCCCAACTGTGTGCGCATGCGGCTGCACATGCTCACCGAGTCGGGCGTCGCCGAGGCGCTCTCCGGCACCCTCTCCGCCACCGTCGCCGCCCGCCTCGCCCCCGAATGCCACCGCGTCTCCGGCGGCAACCCGATGCTGCTGCGCGCCCTGCTGGAGGACTGGCGGACCGTCGGCGAACACGGCGAGGCCCAGCAGCGCCCGGCGCCCGGCGAGGCGTTCGCCCACGCCGTCCTCGGCTGTCTGCACCGCGGTGAGCCCGAGGCGCTGGAGATCGCCCGCGGGGTCGCCGTCCTCGGCGACGCCCGCTCCCCGCGGCTGCTCGGCCAGCTCCTGGACCTCGGCGCCAACACGGTCCAGCAGGGCGTCCAGGACCTGCACCAGTGCGCCATCCTGGAGCACAACGCCTTCCGCGACGAGGTGGCCCGTACCGCGGTGCTCGACGCGACCCCCGCCACCGCCCGCGGCGCCCTGCACGCCCGCGCCGCCCGGCTGCTGCACGCCGACGGCGCCTCCGCGCTCGACGTGGCCCGCCAGCTGGTCTCCGCCCGGCAGGACGCGGAGGCCTGGGCCGTTCCCGTTCTGCGCGAGGCCGCCGAATTCGCCTTGGTCGAGGAGGAGTTGGAGTTCGCGCTCCGCTGCCTCGAATGCGCCCACCACGCCTGCGCGCCCGGGCCGGAGCGCACCGCGCTCAAGGCCCGGCTGGTCAGCATCGCGTGGCGGATCGGCCCGGCCGCCGCCGAGAGCCATCTGCCGGAGCTCATCGAGGACGCCGGGCGGGGCCGGCTCGCCCCGCGCGACGTCGCCCCGATCACCTCCTACCTCGCCTGGTCGGGACGGCTGGACGCGGCGGCCGGCGCCGTCTCCGCGCTGGCCCGCTCGGCCGCCACCGGCGACGACCCCGCGATGACCGCCGCCGTCTCCGCCTCCGCCCAGTGGCTGACCATGCTCAGCCCGCCGCTGCGCGACCGCCTCCCCACCGTCGGGACCGGCACCACCGGGGCCACCGCCGGAGCCCCGCGCGACATGGCCGACCTGGCCCACGCCCACGCCGCCGCCACCATGTCCGCCGTGCTCGCCGAGGGCCAGGCCGACCGGGCCGTCATCGAGGCCGAGCGGGTGTTGCAGCGCTACCACCTGAGCGACAGCACCCTCCAGCCGCTGGTCGTCGCGTTGATGGCACTCGTCCTGGCCGGCCGGCTCGACCTCGCGCTGTCCTGGTGCGAGCGGCTGCAAGGCGAATGCTCCTCCCGCCGCGTCCCCACCTGGCAGGCGCTGCTGTCCGCCGTACGGGCCGAAATCGCGCTGCGCCAGGGCGATCTCCAGGTCGCCGCGCACCAGGCGCGCACCGCGATGTCACGGATCTCGGTCCAGGGCTGGGGCGTGGGTCTTGGGCTGCTGCTGTCCACCCTGATCCAGGCCGAGACCGGGATGGGCCACTACGACGAGGCCATGGCGCTGCTCGAACAGCCCCTGCCCGAGGAGCTCTTCCAGACCCTCCCCGGGCTGTTCTACCTGCGCGCCAGGGGCCGCTGCCACCTGGCCACCGGCCGCTACCACGCCGCGCTCGGCGACTTCACGGCCGCCGGTGAGCTGATGGGCGCCTGGCGGATGGACGTCCCCCTGCTGACCCCCTGGCGGCTGGACGCCGCCGAGACGTGGCTGGCCCTCGGCGACCCGGGGCGCGCCCGCGCCCTGGCCGAGGAGCAGCTGCGGCTGGGCCCGGAGGACGCCCGGCTGCGCGGCGCCCTGCTGGTCGTGCTCGCCCGCACCGACGAGCTCAAGCGCCGGGTGCCCCGGCTCAAGGAGGCCGTGGAGATCCTGGAGGGCGGCGACGACCGCGTCCAGCTGGCCGTCGCCCTCGGTGAACTTGGCCGCGCCTACCGCTCGCTGGGCGACTTCAACCGGGGCCGGGTGCTCGTCCGCAAGGCATGGCACGTGGCCAAGACGTGCGGCGCCGATCCGCTGTGCCGTGAGCTGATGCCCCGGCACGCGGACCCCGGCGAGCTCGCGGCGGCCGCCGCCCAGCAGGGCCAGGCGACGACCGAGGCGCAGCGCGATGTGGAGGCGCTGACCGAGGCGGAGGTGCGGATCGCGGTGCTGGCCGCGCACGGCAACACCAACCGGGAGATCGCCTCCAAGCTGTTCGTCACCGTGAGCACGGTGGAGCAGCACCTGACCCGCATCTACCGCAAGCTGAACGTCAAGCGCCGCCGCGACCTCCCCGCGAAGCTCTCCGACAGCAGCCTCACGGGGACGGTGTGAGGGCCCTCAGCAGGGCCCTCAGTAGGGCCCTCAGTTCAGCAGGCCGTGTTCCATCGCCTTCATCACCGCCGCCGTGCGGTCGGAGACGCCGAGCTTTTTGAACGAGCGCAGCAGATGCGTCTTGACCGTGGCCTCGCTGACGAACAGCTCGGCGCCGATCTCGGCGTTGGTCAGCCCCCGGCCGACCAGCCGCAGCACCTCGCGCTCACGGCCGGAGAGCGGGGACGGCTCGGGTGCCCGGGTGCGGAAGAGCTTGCCCGCGAGGGACGGGGTGAGCACGGTCTCGCCACGCGCCGCGGTCTGCACCGCGTCGATCAGCTCCTGGCGTGAACTGCCCTTCAGCAGATAGCCCGCGGCGCCCGCCTCCACCGCGCGCAGGATGTCGGAGTCGTCCTCGTACGTGGTCACGATGACCACCTTGCAGCCCGGCACCTGGCGCAGGATCTGCCCGGTGGCCTCGACCCCGTCCATCCCGCCCATGCGCAGGTCCAGCAGGATGATGTCCGGCCGCAGCGCGACCGCCTGGACCACCGCCTCCTCACCGGAACCGGCCTGCCCGACCACCGTGATCCCCTCGGCGGACTCCAGCATGGCGCTCAGCCCCTCCCGCACCACGGGATGGTCGTCGGCCAGCAGGACCCTGATCGGGCTCGGCCCGCCCGGCGTACCCTCAGCCACTCACTGCCTCCCCGGCCAGCGCCGTCATCGGCACGCTCACCTCCACGGTGGTGCCCCGTCCGGGGCTGCTGGTGACGGACGCGACCCCGTCGATCTCCGCCACCCGGGCCTGCATCCCGCGCAGCCCGTAGCCTTCCTGGGTGCCGTCCGGGGTGAACCCCTCGCCGTCGTCGCGGACCAGCAGCCGGACGCCACCCTGGTCGAAGACCACGATCACATCGACCGTACGGGCCTGCTTGGCGTGCTTGCGCACATTGGCGATGGCCTCCTGCACCGTACGCAGCAGCACCACGCTCACCGCCATCGGCAGCGACTTCTCCTCGCCCATCACCGAACACCGCACCTCCAGGCCGGTCTCGGCGATCAGCCCCTCCGCCTGCCGCCGCACCGCCTGGGAGAGCGAACCGCCGCGCAGCGCGGGCGGGGTGAGGGCGGCCACGAAGTCACGGGCCTCGGCGAGCGACTCCTTGGCCACCCGGCCGGCCAGCGACAGATGGTTCACCGCCTGGTCCGGGGCCTCGCGCACCTCCGACTCGGCCGCCTGCACCAGGCTGATGATGCTGGTCAGGCCCTGAGCCAGGGTGTCGTGGATCTCCCGGGCCAGCCGCTCGCGCTCGGCCGAGATACCGGCCTCGTGGGAGAGCCGGGCCACCCGCTCCCGGCTGTGCCGCAACTCCTCGATGAGCAGCCCGCGCTCCTTGCTCTGCCGCACCACCCGCTTGATCCACATCCCCAGCAGCACCGACAGCGCGATGCTCAGCAGCGAGATGGGCAGCACACCCAGGACGCTCAGCCCCAGATCCGCACCGGTGAACGCCACCACCAGCACGGGGCAGAGATTGGCCACCGTGGCCAGCACCACCGCCGAGGCCATCGGCAGGCTCATGATCAGCATCGGGATGACGGCGAACAGCGCGAACGCGCCGACGAGGTTGAACGCGGTGGTGAGACAGAACAGCGTCACCAGGCCCGCCGCGAAGACCAGGTTCCGCGGGCCGTAGGTGTCCTCGATCATCAGCGTCCGGCCGACCGCCGCGTACCAGGGCACGATGAGGGTCAGGGCGGCGATCGGGATGGAGTGGTTGACCTGCGAGCCGCCGGAGAGGAAGAGCAGGACCGCCGTAACGAGATAGGAGACGGCGAAGAAGCCGTCCCACAGGCCGAACCAGCGGGTGCCGGACTCGGGACCGTAGTACGCCCCGGTCTGCGAGCCGTCCCCCGGAGAGTGATTGCGCACGGCTCAGTACTACCACGCGTGTCCACCGTGTCCACCGGACGGTTGACAGCCAGAACCCACCGTTCAGTCGTCTCGCGGTGGCGCGCCCGCTTCTAGCGTTGAGCTAGGTGAGGCGGAGAACCGTCACACCGAACGCACATCCCCGCTCGGCTTGGAGAACGTCGCATATGCCACAGATGAGCCAGTTCATGTCCGCACTGATCGCCAGTGGCACGATCCTGATCATTATCCTGGCGACCGACATCGGCCGCCGCCGCATCACCACGATGCGGATGGTGCGCTCGGTCATCGCCGTGGCCGTGGTCATCGCGATCTTCGTCGAGTCCTTCCCGACCAAGGGCAACGACATCTCGCTCCAGCTCGTGGGCGTCGGCACCGGCGTCATCTGCGGTCTGATCGCCGGAGTGCTGCTGCCCGCCTACAAGGACGCCACGTCCGGTGAGCTCTACACCATCGGTGGCATCGGCTACGCCCTGGTGTGGATCGTCCTCTCCGGCGGACGCATCCTCTTCGCCTACGGCGCCGAGCACTGGTTCACCATGGACCTGGTCAAGTTCTCCATCGACTACAAGATCAGCGGTCAGGACACCTACGCCAACGCCTTCGTCTTCATGTCGCTGGCCATGGTGCTGACCCGAACCGCCGTGCTGCTGGCCAAGATGCGCAAGCTGAAGGGCCAGAACACCGGAAGCGGTCAGCTGCCGCAGCAGACCGTCACCGGTGCGTCGGTCTGAGCCGCCTGATTTCATAGTCCACCAACCCCGCCGGGCCCCGCCCCGGCACCCGTCAGACGCAAGAGCAGGGTGAAGCAGTGGAACGCCATGACAACCTGAGGCTCCGACCGCCTCGGCACCGGGTCGACCGCCGAGCGATCGGCTGGTGGACGCTTCAGTCCGCACTCTTCGCCCTGCCCCTGCCACTCGTCTTCGGGATCCTGTGGGCCTCCATTCCCCCCACGCGTGAGTTCTTCATGTGGGCCACGCTGATCTCGCTGGTCCCCGGGCTGCTCTACATGGCCGTCATGCCGGCCTGGCGGTACCGGGTCCACCGCTGGGAGGCCACCAACGAGGCGGTCTACGCGGCCTCCGGCTGGCTCTGGCAGCAGTGGCGGGTCGTGCCGCTGTCCCGGGTGCAGACGGTGGACACCCTGCGCGGCCCGATCCAGCAGCTGTTCGGGCTCTCCGGCGTCACCGTGACCACCGCCTCCGCCGCGGGAGCGGTGAAGATCAAGGGCATCGACCACAAGCTCGCCGGGGACCTGGTGGAGTACCTGGCCAAGTCCACCCAGGCCGTGCCGGGAGACGCCACATGAGCTCCGAGACCACCATGCGGCCGGACCTGCACGCGGCCGGCCGCGGCTGGGGACGGCTCAACGGGCGGCTGCTCCTGGTCAACCTCTCCATCCTCGCCGCGCCGGTGGCCATGTTCCTGGCCAGCCTCGCGGTCACCGGAGGCGATACCAACCTCCAGGTCATCATCACCCTCGGCTCGCTGTTCATGACCTTCCTGGTCATCAGCGGCATCGGGCTGATGCGGCTGTTCACCACCCGCTACCGGCTCACCGAGGACCGCTTCGAGCTCCACACCGGGCTGCTCTTCCGCAGTGAGCGCTCGGTCCCGATCGGCCGCATCCGCGGTGTCGACGTCACCGCCAACCCGGTCCACCGCCTCTTCGGCCTCACCACGCTGCGCATCGACAGCGGGGACCAGAGCGACGCCGCCGCGCGCAGGCTCGCCCTCGACGGCATCACCAAGGCCGAGGCCGTGGAGCTGCGCCGCCAGATCATCGCGCTGCGCGACGCGGGCCGGGCCCGGCCGGTGGCCGACAGCGACGGTGTGCTCAGCCGGCTGGACTGGTCCTGGCTGCGCTACGGCCCGCTGACCGTATGGGGCGTGGGCGGTGTCTTCATCGCCGCCGCCAGTACGTACCGCACCCTGAGCGAGCTCCAGGTGAACCCGCTGGACCTCGGCGTCGTCAAGGACCTCGAGGACCGCTTCGGCACCATTCCGCTCTGGTACGGAGTCCTGCTGGCCGCCGTCGTCATCGTCGTCCTCGGCATGATCGGCTCCACCGCCACCTACATCGAGAACTGGGCCGGTTACGAACTGCGCCGCGAGGACGGCGGCATCCTCCGCATCCGCCGCGGCCTGCTGGCCACCCGCTCCGTGAGCATCGAGGAGCGCCATCTGCGCGGCCTCGAACTCGTCGAGCCCGTCCCGCTGCGCTGGGCCAGGGGTGCCAAGCTCAACGCCGTCGCCAGCGGCCTGGGCAACCAGGAGGACAACCGCAGGCGCCGCGGGCTGACCCCGCCCACCCCGCGCGACGAGGCCATGCGGGTCGCCGCGCGGGCGCTGCCGACCGGCCCCGGGCTGATCGAGCGCAAGGGCCTCCTCCCGCACCCCAAGGCGGCCCTGCGGCGCCGGATCAACCGCGCCCTCATGTGGTCGGTCCTGATCGCGGCCGTCCCGGTGGGCCTGGGCCTGTGGCTCGGCCGGTGGCTCGTCATCACCGGCGTGATCACCGGTGTGGTGCTGGTGCCGGTCCTGGTGGCGTTCGCCTTCAGCGCCTACCACAGCCTCGGCCACCTGCTGCGCGGCCGCTTCCTGGTGATGTGCTCCGGGGCGTTCGCCCGCCGCACCGTCGCCCTCCAGCGCGACGGGGTCATCGGCTGGAAGCTCTCCCGGACGCCCTTCCAGCGCCGGGCCGGGCTGATCACCCTGGGCGCCACCACCGCCGCGGGCGAAGGCGTCTACCGCGTGCACGACCTGACCGAAGGCCAGGGAATCGCCCTCGCCGAGACCGCGGTACCGGGGCTGCTGGCCCCGTTCATCGAGAGAGCCCCCGACCGCGGCTGACCACCCCGAGACCAACTGGCGATCCCCCGAGAGGTGGAGGGGCGGACCGAAAGGCCGCCCCTCCACCTCTGAACCCCTCCACCTCCGAAAAACTGAATAGTGGGCGCATTATTTGCTCGAGATCCTTGTCGCCACCGGAATTCTCATGCACTCTGGTGAATTAACGGTGGCCATTGCGCGAGACCCCTCGGATACGGGACCCCAAAGGGATGATAGGGGTCCATAGGGGGTTTGAAGGGGTTTCTGGTCGCCCTGCCCTGTGTAAAGCTGACGTACGGTCTTGGTGTTATGTCTGCGAGGGTAATGGGGCGCGCGATGGTGAGTGAGTCCGTGGATTTCACGCCCGAGCACACCGAAAAGGGGGGCACGAGCCCCGAAGGGGCGTCCCCGTGGCGTGACCGGCTCGCCGCGCTCCCCGAGGCCGAGCGCGCCGAGGCCCTCACCGCCTGGGTCGTCGAGATCGTCGAACAGGCCCTCAAGGACAAGGCACCCGACCTTCTCGACCCCGAGCGTCCCTTCCTCGACCTGGGCTTCGACTCCCTCGCCACGGTCGATCTGCACGCCCGGCTGACCGCCGCCACCGGACTGCGGCTGCCGGTCACCCTCGCCTTCGACCACCCCACCCCCGCCGACCTCGCCCGCCATGTACGGGCCGAACTGCTCGGTGCGGACGACGACTCCGACACCTCCCCGGCCGACGCCGGAATGGGCCCGGCAGCCGCCGACGAGCCCATCGCCATTGTCGGAATGAGCTGCCGGTTCCCCGGTGAGGTCGGCTCCCCCGAAGAACTCTGGGAAATCGTCGCGGGCGGAAAGGACGTCATCTCCGAATTCCCAGTGAGCCGGGGCTGGGATCTCGCCGGACTTTACGACCCCGACCCGGACCGGCCGGGCAGCAGCTATACCCGCGAAGGCGGATTCCTGCACGACGCCGATGAGTTCGACCCGGCGTTCTTCGGCATCTCCCCGCGCGAGGCGCTCGCGATGGATCCGCAGCAGCGGCTGCTGCTGGAGACCTCCTGGGAGGTCTTCGAACGCGCCGGTATCGACCCCGCGGTCCTCCGGGGCGGCCGGACCGGTGTGTTCGTCGGCGCCGAGACCCAGGACTACGGCCCCCGGCTGCACGAGGCCGAGCAGGGCTTCGAGGGCTATCTGGTCACCGGCAACGCCGCCAGCGTCGCCTCCGGCCGGATCGCCTACACCTTCGGCTTCGAGGGCCCCACCGTCACCGTCGACACCGCCTGCTCCTCCTCCCTGGTGGCGCTGCACCTGGCCGTCCAGGCGCTGCGCGCGGGCGAGTGCACGATGGCGCTCGCCGGTGGCGCGGCGGTCATGGCCAACCCCGGCTCGTTCATCGCCTTCAGCCGCCAGCGCGGCCTCGCCCCCGACGGCCGCTGCAAGCCGTTCGCCGCCGCGGCCGACGGCACCGCCTGGGGCGAGGGCGTCGGCATGCTGCTCGTCGAGCGGCTCTCGGAGGCCCGTCGCTACGGCCACCGGGTCCTCGCCGTCGTCCGTGGCACCGCCATCAACCAGGACGGCGCCAGCAACGGCCTCACCGCCCCCAGCGGCCCCGCCCAGCAGCGCGTCATCCGCCAGGCCCTCGCCAACGCCGGACTCACGCCCGCCGAGGTCGACACGGTCGAGGCCCACGGCACCGGTACGACGCTCGGCGACCCCATCGAGGCCCAGGCGCTGCTCGCCACCTACGGCCGGGACCGCGAGGCCGACCGGCCGCTGTGGCTCGGCTCGCTCAAGTCCAACATCGGCCACACCCAGTCCGCGGCCGGTGTCGGCGGCATCATCAAGATGGTCATGGCGATGCGGCACGGAGTGCTGCCGCGGACGCTGCACGTGGACGAGCCGACCCCGCATGTCGACTGGACCGCCGGGGACATCGAGCTGCTGACCGAGGCGCGGCCCTGGCCGGAGAGCGACCGCCCGCGCCGCGCGGGCGTCTCGTCGTTCGGCATGAGCGGCACCAACGCGCACGCCATCATCGAGCAGCCGCCGGTCGAGGACGCGGAGCGGAACGGGACCGAGGAGCCCGAGGAGTCCCAGGGTTCCGCCGAACCCGCCCTGCTGCCCTGGGTCCTCTCCGCGAAGACCACCGACGCCCTCCAGGGCCAGGCCGAGCGGCTGTACGCGCTGCTGGAGGCCGACCCCGGCCTCGCCCTCACCGACGTCGGCCACTCCCTGGCCACCACCCGCGCCACCTTCGAACAGCGCGCCGTGCTCCTCGCCGGCGACCGCGACGGCTTCCGCTCCGCCCTGCGCACCCTCGCCGACGGCGGCGACGGGCCGTCCGTCGTGCGCGGCGCCCCCGCCGCGGGAAAGCTCGCCCTGCTGTTCACCGGACAGGGCAGCCAGCGCCTCGGCATGGGCCGCGAGCTCCACGCCGCCTACCCGGTCTTCGCCGAAGCCCTCGACGACGCCTGCTGGTACCTCGAGGAGCAGCTCGAACTCCCGCTCCTCGACGTGCTCTTCGCCAAGGAGGGCAGCCCCGAGGCCGCCCTGCTGGACCGCACCGACTACACCCAGCCCGCCCTGTTCGCCATCGAGGTCGCGCTCTACCGCCTCCTCGAGTCCTGGGGGCTGCGCCCCGAACTGCTCGCCGGACACTCCATCGGCGAGCTCGCGGCCGCCCATGTGGCGGGTGTGCTGTCCCTGGAGGACGCCGCCGCGCTGGTCGCCGCCCGTGGCCGGCTGATGCAGGAGCTCGCCGAGGGTGGCGCGATGGTCGCGGTGCAGGCGTCGGAGGACGAGGTGCTGCCGCTGCTCGCCGGGCGCGAGGACCGGATCGGCATCGCCGCGATCAACGGCCCCCAGTCCGTCGTCGTCTCCGGCGCCGAGGCGGACGCGCTGGAGATCGCTTCCGGTTTTGAGGCGCGGGGTCGGAAGACCAAGCGGCTCACCGTGAGCCACGCGTTCCACTCCCCGCTGATGGACGGCATGCTCGCCGAGTTCCGGCGGGTCGCCCAGGTGCTGGAGTACGCGCCGCCGCGCATCCCCGTGGTCTCCACCGTCACCGGGCGCGTCGCCACCGCCGAGGAGCTGTGCTCGCCCGAGTACTGGGTGCGCCACGTCCGCGAGGCCGTCCGCTTCCTCGACGGTGTGCGCACCCTGGCCGACAAGGGCGCCACCACCTTCCTGGAGCTCGGCCCCGACGCCGTGCTCACCGCCATGGCTCAGGACTGTCTGCCCGACGCCGACGCCGACGCCGACGGCACCGCGTACGCCGCCGTGCTGCGCGGCGGGCGCCCCGAGGCGGAGACCCTGACGGCGGCCGTGGCGCTGGCGTACGTCCGGGGCAAGAAGGCCGACTGGGCCGCCCCGTACGCCACCACCGGCGCCCGCACGATCGACCTGCCCACCTACGCCTTCCAGCGCCAGCAGTACTGGCTCAACGCCCCGGCCCCGGCTCAGGCCGGAACGGCGTCGGAGGCCGGGCCGGGCTCGGCGGTGGACGGGCGGTTCTGGGATGTGGTGGAGCGCGGGGATGTGGCCGCGCTGGCGGCGGAGCTCGCGGTGGATCCGGAGCTTTCGCTGGGTGAGGCGCTGCCCGCGTTGTCGTCGTGGCGGCGGCAGGAGTCGGTGCGTTCGGCGGTGGACGGCTGGCGCTACCGGGTGTCGTGGCAGCCGGTGACGGAGCGGTCCGGGGCTGGTGTTTCGGTTTCGGGTGGCTGCTGGGTGGTTGTGGTGCCCGGCGGTGCGGCCGAGGGTGCCTGGGCCACGGGTGTGGTGCGGATGCTGGCCGGGCGTGGTGTGGATGTGCGCGTGGTCGAGTCGGACGCGGCGGACCGCGCCGGGGTGGCGGATGAGCTGCGTACGGCGGTGGGCGATGGCTCGGTGACGGGTGTGGTGTCGCTTCTCGCGGTGGGCGAGGGCGATGGCGCGTCGGGGCTGTGGCGTACGGCTGCGTTGGTGCAGGCGTTGGGTGACGCGGGTGTGGGTGCGCCGTTGTGGGTGGCGACGCGGGGTGCGGTGTCGGTCGGGCGTTCCGATGGTGTCGTGAGCCCGGCCCAGGCGATGGTGTGGGGGCTTGGCCGGGTGGCGGCGTTGGAGCTGCCTGAGTGGTGGGGTGGTCTGGTCGATCTGCCGGAGTCGGTGGACGAGCGTGCGCTGGGGCGGCTGGCGAGTGTGCTGGCCGGGGCTGTGGCTGGTGGCTCGGGTGAGGACCAGGTCGCGGTGCGTGCCTCGGGTGTCTTCGGGCGCCGGCTGGTGCGGGCGGCCGGGTCCCGGACATCGGGCGACGAGGGCTGGCGGGCCTCGGGTTCGGTGCTGGTGACGGGCGGTACGGGTGCGCTGGGTGCGCATGTGGCCCGTTGGCTGGTGGCGAACGGTGCCGAGCATGTCGTGCTCACCAGCCGCCGGGGGCTGGAGGCTCCGGGTGCGGTGGAGCTGCGGGATGAGCTCGTGGCTTCGGGTGCTCGGGTGACGGTGGCCGCGTGTGATGTGGCGGACCGGGACGCGCTCGCCGAGCTGCTGGCTGGGCTTCCGGCGGAGCTTCCGCTGACCGCCGTCGTGCACGCCGCCGGTGTGCTGGACGATGGCGTACTCGACTCGCTCACGCCCGAGCGATTCGCCTCGGTACTCCGCGCGAAGGCCGACGCCGCGCTCCATCTGGACGAGCTGACGCGTGACCTGGACCTTTCGGCGTTCGTGCTCTTCTCCTCGATCACTGGGTCGGTGGGCGCCGCCGGTCAGGGCAACTACGCGGCGGCCAACGCCTACCTGGACGCGCTGGCCGAGCGGCGGCGCGCCCAGGGCCTGCCCGCCACCTCGATCGCCTGGGGCCCGTGGGCGGACTCCGGGATGGCCGGTGACGACGCCATGGAGCGGCGGATGCGCCGCGAGGGCATGCCGCCGATGGCGCCCGAGTCGGCCGTCGCCGCGCTGCGGCAGGCGCTGGACCTCGATGACACCGCCGTGACGGTCGCGGACATCGACTGGGAGAAATTCGTCCGCACCCTCACCGCCGTACGGCCCAGCCCGCTGATCGCCGCGCTGGCGGCGGAGGCCGGGCCGGGCGCGGCGACCGGCGCCGACACCGCCAAGGTCGTCACCGACGCCGACTCCGCTTCGCCGCTCGGCGAGCGCCTGAGCGGCCTGCCGAAGGCAGAACAGGACCGTGCGCTGCTGGAGTTGGTGCGTACGCAGGTCGCGTCGGTGCTGGGGCACGGTGGGGCCGAGGCGGTGGAGGCCGGGCGCGCCTTCAAGGAGCTGGGTTTCGACTCGCTGGCCGCGATCGAGCTCCGCAACCGGCTGAACGCGGCGACGGGCCTGCGCTTGGCCGCCACGCTCATTTACGACTACCCGAATGCCGCCGCCCTCGCCGACCATCTGCGCGCTGAACTGCTGGGCGCGGACGCCGTGGCGGCGGGTGGCGTGGTGGCTCCGGCGGTCGCGGTGGCCGACGATCCGATCGCGATCGTGGCGATGAGCTGCCGTTTC
>NZ_JBQTCE010000013.1:0-103195 GCF_052665095.1 Streptomyces sp. NEAU-174
TAGGAGCTGTCCGGGCGATCACGCGTCCCGCTAGGGTGACCCGGTGGAGGGACTTGATGAGTGCTGTGGAGATGAGTCGCGTGGAGGCGGTCGCGCTCGTGCAGCGGATCATGCAAGCGGACTACGCCTCGGACGACGAGGTGGACGGCTGGCTGGATCGGCTCGACAGAGCGCTGGCATGCCCGTCCGGTCATGTCAGCGGCTTGATCTTCTGGCCACGGGAGCCGGAGCTTTCTGCTGATGAAGTAGTCGATCAGGCCCTGGCGTATCGGCCGATCGCTTTGTGAGGTCGCTGGTCAACTCCGAAGCCAGATAAGCAGAGCCGCGCTGGTTGTAGTGCCGAGGAAGACGTAGCCGCGCTTGTCATAGCGGGTGGCCACGGCTCGGTACTGCTTCAGTCTGTTGATCGCTCGTTCGACGGTGTTGCGCTTCTTGTAGCGCTCTTCGTCGAAACCGGGTGGCCGTCCGCCATGTGAGCCTTTGCCCAGGCGGGCGGACCGGCTGTCGGTCTTCTCCGGGATCGTGTGCCGGATGCCTCGGCGCCGCAGGTATGCGCGGCACGGGCCGTTGCTGTATCCCTTGTCGGCCGCAATGCTGTCGGGCTTCGTGCGGGGCCGGCCCGGACCGACCCGCGGAACGCGGATCTTTGCCAGCACCGTCTGGAACTGGGTGCAGTCCGCCCGTTGCCCCGGCGTGATGAACAGGGACAATGGACGGCACCGGCCGTCGGCGCTCAGGTGGAGTTTGCTGGTGAACCCGCCCCGCGAGCGGCCCAGTCCCTCACCTCCTGCACCACCTCCGCCAGCCGGGCGAGCAGGCTCTGCCACGGCGTTTCGCCCTGGTGTTCTGCCGTCTCGGCCCCCTTTGATGCAAGTGTCGGCGGCGGTTCGGTCCGGGCACCGGCCGCGTGCTGGTGGGCCCGCACGATGGTGGAGTCCACCGAAATGTCCCAGTCGATCTCGCCCGCGGCATCGGCAGCGGCCTGGACCTGTTGCAGCAGGCGCTCCCACGTGCCGTCGGCCGACCACAGCCGGTGGCGTTCATAGACGGTCTTCCACGGCCCGAAACGCTCGGGAAGATCCCGCCAGTGCACCCCGGTCCGCACCCGGTGCAGAATCCCGTCGATCACCTGCCGGTGATCCCGCCACCGGCCACAACGCCTATTGCTCACCGGCAGGAACGGCCGCAACCGTTCCCACTCCGCATCCGTCAGATCACCCCGCCCCATGCACACAACAACGACTCAGGCACAGGGCAGTCACATGATCGCCCGGACAGCTCCTAAGCGCTCCGCGGGAAGTGCCGAGAAATGCCGTCGTGCGTCTGCGACCGCATCGTGGCTGGTCGCGCCCACGCGGCGGAGCCGCACATCGACACAGCCCCGCGCCCCTTCGGGGCGCTGCCCGAACCGTAGCGGACTTCCTCCGACCTGCTTAGGGTCTGTCGTCAAAGGGGGCGCCCGGCCGCGAGCAGGGGGCACCTCCCGACAGGCCCTAACACGGCGCCCCCGCTACGGGGGACAGAACGCCCAAGTCCCTCCCCGCGGCGGCCCGCTTCGGGGAGCATGGACCGATACCGCATCCGCCTTACGCCCACGGAGCGCCCCGATGACAGACAACGTGCCGGTGCGTTGTCCCGCGTGCCGTCGCGAGCAGTCGTTCACGCCGCCCGCCTTCCCCTGTGCGTGCGGCGCCCCGGTCACCCTCCCTGTCCTCCGCGACGGCAGCCCGGAGGAGCTCTCCCACCGCACCTGGGAGAACCTCTGGGTGGCGGTGAACTGCCCGTCCTGCGGCCGCCAGATCCACTGGCCGCGGCCGGAGCTCGGCTGCGACTGCGGCGCGGTGGTCCGCGTCCCCGTCGCCGCCGCGCCCCCGGCCGGACCGGGCGCCTCGGCCGGGCCCGGCGGCCCGGCGGTGCGGCGCCCGGCCTTCCGGCCGGTCACGATCCGTACCGCGCGGGACGCGGTCACCGCCGCCGCGCAGTACCTGAAGTGGCTCGGCTTCCACAGCCTGCGCCCCTCGGAGGACCGGGCCGTCTCCGGGGTGGACCTCTACGGGACGGGCGTGGTCGCCCAGGTCGATCCGACCACCCGCCCCACCGGGCTGCGGGACATCGAGTGCCTGTGGCTAAACGGGCTCCACAAGTCGGCGACGAGCGTCTTCTTCTCGCTCGCGGGCTATGCGCGGGAGGCGCGGGCGCGCGCCGACGCGCTGCATCTGCCGCTGTTCATCATGGACCTCACCGGCACCCCGCAGCCCGTCAACGACCCGGCGGACGTGCTGATCCGGATGGGCCCGCCGGACGGCTGACCCGGTCGGCCCTTGTGCTCATGACCGGGGAACGCTTCCTTTGAGGGGCCGCCCTCCACTGAGGGGCCACCCCACCGTTCATCCGTCCCATCCGCTCGACCGGCCGGAGGCCGAACGATGGCTGTTCCGTGGTACCCGAGGTCATGGGCCGCTCTCGCCGCCGCGCTGACCCTCCTCCTGGTGACCGGATGCGGGGGCGATGTGCCCCCGCCCGCGGCGGAGAGCTCCTCGCCCGCGCCCGGGCCGCTCTCCGGCACGCCGGCGCCGCCGACCGGCAGCGCGGGCCCCGACGGTGGAGGGAGCGTGGAGGAGGACATCCAGGCGGCGGTCTCCGTCACCAATGCCTACTGGCAGACCCACTGGTCCCAGCTGTTCACCGGCGGCTACGGCCCGCCCCGGGTCGCGGGGGCCTACGACGGCGACACCCCGGGCACTCCGGTGTGCGGCGGCGCGCCCCTCCCGGACGACAACGCCGTGTACTGCCCGGACGGCGACTACATAGCGTGGGACATGGATCTGATGCGCTGGGGCCATGCGCGGGGCGACGCCTGGGTCTATCTGGTGATCGCCCATGAGTGGGGCCACGCGGTCCAGAACCGGCTGGACGCGGGGCTGGTCGATCTGGCCCGTGAGCTCCAGGCCGACTGCCTGGCCGGGGCGGTCCTCTTCGGCGCCGCGCAGGACGGGACGCTCACCTTCGAGGACGGCGACACCGAGGAGCTGGCGGACGCCCTGACCGCGCTCGCCGACCGCACCCCGTGGACCGATGTCTCCGACCACGGCGACGCGTCCCAGCGGGTCTCCTACTTCAGCCGCGGCGCGCGATCCGGGGTGAAGTCCTGTCTGCCGAACGGCGTTCAGTGACGGGGACCGGCGAGAGGGCCGGGGGGCGCGGGGGTGTGGGCCCCTGCTGTGACTTCAGGGGCCCGCAGCTCATCAGCTGGGCGCGGCCTGGGGCTCGGCCCGCTCGGCAAGCGTGTCTTCCGATCTGGCCGGATCGGATTCGGTCCGGGTCTCGGGCAGCAGTTCCCGGGCGGCCGTCTCACGCAGCTCGACCTTGCGGACCTTGCCGCTGACCGTCATCGGGAAGGCGTCCATGAGCCGCAGATAGCGGGGGACCTTGTAGTGGGCGAGGCGGCCCCGGCAGAAGCGGGCGAGCTCGTCACGGGTGAGGGTCCTGGCGCCCTCGCGCAGGATGACGCAGGCCAGGATCTCCTCGCCGTACTTCTCGTCCGGTACGCCGACGACCTGCACATCCGCGATCTTGGGGTGGGTGTGCAGAAACTCCTCGATCTCCCGCGGATAGACGTTCTCGCCACCGCGGACGATCATGTCCTTGATCCGGCCCACGATCTGGACGTAGCCCTCGCCGTCCATCACCGCGAGGTCGCCGGTGTGCATCCAGCGGGCCGAGTCGATCGCCTCGGCGGTCCGCTCGGGCTCCTGCCAGTAGCCGAGCATCACCGAGTAGCCGCGGGTGCACAGCTCGCCGCGGGTGCCGTGGGGCACGGTCGCCCCGGTCGCCGGGTCGACGATCTTGACCTCGACATGCGGCAGCACCCGGCCGACCGTCGAGGTGCGGCGGATGAGGTCGTCATCGGGCCGGGTCTGGGTGGAGACCGGTGAGGTCTCGGTCATGCCGTAGCAGATGGAGACCTCCTGCATGTGCATCTCGTCGACCACCCGCCGCATCACCTCCACCGGGCAGGGCGATCCGGCCATGATCCCGGTGCGCAGCGAGCTGAGGTCGAAGGTGGCGAAGTCCGGCAGCGCCAGCTCGGCGATGAACATGGTGGGCACGCCGTACAGCGCGGTGCAGCGCTCCCGTTCGACGGCGGAGAGGGTGGCGACGGCGTCGAAGGTGGGGGCGGGGATGACCACGCAGGCGCCGTGGGTGGTGGCCGCGAGGTTGCCCATCACCATGCCGAAGCAGTGGTAGAAGGGCACCGGCACACAGATCCGGTCCTGGGCGGTGTAGCGGACCGTCTCCCCCACGAAGAAGCCGTTGTTGAGGATGCTGTGGTGGGAGAGGGTGGCGCCCTTGGGGAAGCCGGTGGTGCCGGAGGTGTACTGGATGTTGACCGCGTCGTCGCAGCCGATCCGGGCCTCGCGCTCGGCCAGCCGCCCGGGGGCGACATCGGCGCCCGCGCGCACCAGCATGTCCCAGGTCCGGTCGCCGATGTAGATGACATCGCGCAGCGCGGAGCAGGCCGAGCGCACCTGCTCGACCATCCGGCGGTAGTCGCTGGTCTTGTGCTCGGTGGAGGCGACCAGGACCGAGATGCCCGCCTGCTGGAGCACATACCGCAGCTCGTGTACGCGGTACGCGGGGTTGATATTGACCATGATGGCGCCGATGCGGGCGGTCGCGTACTGCATCAGCACCCATTCGGGGCAGTTGACGGCCCAGATGCCGACCCGGTCGCCCTTGGCGACCCCCTTGGCCATCAGCCCGAGCGCGACCTCCTCCACCGACCGGCCGAACTCGGCGTAGGTCCAGCGGCGGCCGGAGGGGATGTCGACGAGCGCGTCGCGCTCGCCGTACAGCTCGACGGCGCGGGCCAGATTGGCGCCGATGGTGTCGCCGAGCAGCGGGAGGTCACCCACTCCACTGGCGTAGGAGAGCCCGGCTGGGCTTGGTGGGTCGGACGTCAGGTCGGTCATGGCAGCTCCTTGGTGTCACGGTCACGGACGCCTTCACGTTCGTGAGGGTGGGTCATCATATGAGCGTCAGTCATCAGATCTCCTCATGAAACTCGATACCGCCCCCCTGTGCCGTGCGTTCACGCAGCTCGATCCGGCGAATCTTCCCGGAAACCGTCTTGGGGAGGTCGGCGAACTCCAGTCGGCGGATCCGCTTGTACGGCGCGAGCACCGCCCGCGAGTGCGCGAACAGCGCCTTTGCCGTGTCCGGGCCGGGCTCCCAGCCCTCCGCCAGGACGATGTACGCCTTCGGCACGGCGAGCCGCACCGGGTCGGGGGCCGGGACGACGGCGGCCTCGGCGACCGCCTCGTGCTCCAGCAGGGCACTCTCCAGCTCGAACGGGGAGATCTTGTAGTCGGAGGCCTTGAAGACGTCGTCGGCGCGGCCGATGTAGGTGATGTAGCCGTCGGCGTCGCGCGAACCGATGTCCCCGGTGCGGTAGTAGCCGCCCGCGGTGGCCTCGGCGGTGCGCTCCTCGTCGCCCTCGTAACCGGTCATCAGGCCGACCGGGCGGCCCTCCGGGCCGGTGAGGTCGAGGCAGATCTCGCCCTCCTCACCGGGCCGGCCGGTGACCGGATCGAGCAGGACGACCCGGAAGCCGGGGGTCGGCCGTCCCATCGAACCCGGCTTGAGCGGCTGCCCGGGGGTGTTGGCCACCTGGACGGCCGTCTCGGTCTGGCCGAAGCCGTCCCGGATGGTCACCCCCCAGGCGCGCCGCACATGCTCGATGACCTCGGGGTTCAGCGGCTCGCCCGCGGCGACGGCCTCCCGGGGCGGGGTGCGCAGCTGGGTGAGATCGGCCTGGATGAGCATCCGCCAGACGGTGGGCGGGGCGCAGAAGGTGGTGATCCCGCAGCGGTCCATCTCGGCCATCAGCCGGGTGGCGTCGAACCGGGTGTAGTTGTGGACGAAGACGGTGGCCTCGGCGTTCCAGGGGGCGAAGAGATTGGACCAGGCGTGCTTGGCCCATCCGGGGGAGGAGATGTTGAGGTGGACATCGCCCGGTTCGACCCCGATCCAGTACATCGTCGACAGATGTCCGATGGGGTACGAGATGTGAGTGTGCTCGACCAGCTTGGGGCGGGCGGTGGTGCCGGAGGTGAAGTACAGCATCAGGGGGTCGGTGGCGAGGGTCGGCCCGTCGGGGGTGAACGGCTCGTCACCCCCGGTGCCGTCGACCGTGATGGCGGCGGTCCCGGCGTCCTCGTAGGCGAGCCAGCCCTCGGCGGCGCCGCCGACCGCGATCCGGGTGTAGTCCCCGGCCACGTCCGCGAACTTGCCGGTGTCCCCGGCCCGCACGATCACATGCCGCGCCCGGCCGCGCTCGACGCGGTCGGCGAGGTCGAGCGGCCCGAGCAGCGGGGTGGCGGGGATGACCACGGCGCGCAGCTTCATCGCGGCCAGCGCGGTCTCCCACAGCTCGACCTGGTTGCCGAGCATGACCACGATGCGGTCACCGGCCCGCACGCCCCGCTCGCGCAGCCAGTTCGCGGCCCGGTCGGAGCGGCGGCGCAGCTCCTCGAAGGTCAGCCGGACCTCGCCGCCGTCCTCCTCGACGATGTGCAGGGCGGTACGGTCGCCGCTGCGCCCGGCGATCCCGTCGAACCAGTCCAGGGCCCAGTTGAACCGCTCCGGGCGGGGCCAGCGGAAACCCTCGTACGCCGCCGCGTAGTCCGCCCGGTGACCGAGCAGGAAGTCCCGTGCCGCGCGGAAGTCCTGGGCCGGATTCATTGCTGTCACTTGTCCTCCTGAAGGGCGTACCGCTCGCTAGCATCGTGCGACGGGTGATCTGAGTCTCACTACCCCCGGACGGGGGTGGCGCTGGATGCGGGAGGTGGCCGTGGCGGGTTCGGACGGGGCGGGATCGGGCGGGGCCGCCGACGTGCGGAGCGCGCTCCAGCGGATGCGCCGGCGCGGTGGACTGCCCGTCGCGTTCGGCGGGCTCTTCTCGGGCGCGCGGCAGTTCCGGATCTCGGAACTCACCGGCACCACGACCAACTCCCTGCGGGGACTGGCCATCACACCCGGCAACGGCCTGGGCGGCAAGGTCCTCACCATGTCCCGGCCGATCTCGGTGGCGGACTACCCCACTTCGCGGGCGATCAGCCATGAATACGACGCGGCGGTGGGCGCGGAGGGGCTGCGCTCGATGCTCGCGGTGCCGGTGGTGGTGCGCGGGCAGGTGCGCGGGGTGCTGTACGGCGCGCTGCGTCAGCCGCTGGTGCTCGGCGACCGCGCGCTGAGCTCGGCCGTGGAGGCGGCCCGCGAACTGGAACGGGCGCTGGAGCACGAACTGGCGCAGGAGCTGGCGGCGCGGGACGAGGCGCAGCGGCTGCTGGCCGAGGCGCGGAAGCGGCGGCTGCGGGGGCAGCCGCAGTGGGCGCCCCCGGCGGAGGAGACCGATCCGGCGGTGTGGGAGGAGGTGCGCGAGGCCCATGGCGATCTGCGGGCCCTGGCGTACCGGGTGCCCGACCCCCAGCTGCGGGCGGAGATACTCACCGCCTGCGGCCGGCTGGCCAGGGCCTCCTCGGGGCGCGGCCGGGAGCGGACCCACCCGAGCGGGGTGGAGCTGTCGCCGCGCGAGGTGGATGTGCTGGCGTGTGTGGCGTCGGGGGCGACGAATTCGGCGGCGGCGGAGCGGCTGGGGCTGCGGCCGGAGACGGTCAAGAGCTATCTGCGGTCCTCGATGCGGAAGTTGGGTGCCCATACCCGTCTCCACGCCGTGGTCGAGGCCCGCCGGGCGGGGCTGCTGCCGTAGGGAGTGTCCGGCGGTACGCGTACGCCTGCGGCGGGCTGCTCCCCTACCCGCCCCTTCCCGTAACCGGGGCTCCGCCCCGGACCCCGCTCCTCAAACGCCGGAGGGGCTGTTTTCAGCCCGTCCGGGGTCCAGGGGGCGGAGCCCCATGGTTCGGGAAGGGGCGGGTAGGGGAAGGCACCGCTATGCGGCTCCGCCGCGTCGTGGTCCGCTGGACAGGGCCGGGCGCCGAGCGGGCAGTCCGCCGCTCCCCCAGGGCGCACGCCGGTCATATGGGGCGATATCCTGCACTGAGGTCAGTGCTCGCGACCCGAGACGACAGGAGGGGCGCAGGTCCGAGCCCGAGCCCGCTATCCGTAAAGGACCGTCTATGCCCGAGCGCCGCCGCACCCCGCGTCCCACGAAGCGCCACCTCTGGCGGCGCCCCGCCGGGGCGGACCGGGCCGACGCCACACCCCGCCCCGCCCCTGGCCCGCCGCGCGGCGAGCCGTCGGCCGCGGCGGCCGACGGGACCCCGCCCGAGGTCGACGAGCGCAGTGTGGTGGACGCCGCCGTGTACCGGGACGGCCGCCGGGTCGGCACTCCCGGCTCCCTCGCCGCCACCTACCGGCGGCTGCGCGAGGAGACGGGCGCCATGGCGTGGATCGGGCTGTTCCGGCCGAGCGAGGGGGAGCTGCTCTCGCTCGCCGAGGAGTTCGATCTACACAAGCTGGCCATCGAGGACGCGATGGAGGCCCATCAGCGCCCCAAGCTGGAGCGCTACGGCGAGACGCTCTTCGTGGTGCTGCGCGCCGCCCGCTATCTCGACGCGCCCGAGGAGGTGGACTTCGGCGAGCTGCATGTCTTCGTGGGCCCCGACTTCGTCATCACCGTCCGGCACGGCGCGGCGCCGGACCTGTCGGCGGTGCGCGCCCGGATGGAGTCCACCCCCGAGCTGCTGGCGCTGGGCCCCGAGGCCGTGCTGTACGCGATCCTCGACGCGGTCGTGGACGGCTACGCACCCGTCGTGGCGGGGGTGCAGAACGACATCGACGAGATCGAGACCGAGGTCTTCCGCGGCGACCCCGAGGTCTCGCGGCGCATCTATGAGCTCTCCCGCGAAATGGTGGAGTTCCAGCGCGCCACCCGCCCCCTGGTCGGGATGTTGCACGGGCTGATGGCGGGCTTCGACAAGTACGGCACCGACGAGGAGCTCCAGCGCTATCTGCGGGACGTCGCCGACCACGTCACCCACACCAGCGAGCGCGTGGACGGCTTCCGCTCCGCCCTCACCGACATCCTCGCGGTCAACGCCACGCTGGTGTCCCAGCAGCAGAACGCCGAGATGCGGGCGCTGGCCGAGGCGGGCTTCGAGCAGAACGAGGAGGTCAAGAAGATCTCCGCCTGGGCGGCCATCCTGTTCGCCCCCACGCTGGTCGGCACCATCTACGGGATGAACTTCACCCACATGCCCGAGCTGCACTGGGTGCTGGGCTACCCCTTCGCGATCCTGCTGATGGCGGTGGTCTGCGTCAGCCTGTACCTCATCTTCAAGCGCCGCGACTGGCTCTGACGGCGCCACACCTCTCCGGCCCGCCCGGCGGTTCTAGGGAATCCCCCGATGAACCGCTGATTCAGCCGTTTCCGTAGCCCCTCCATGCCGTTTGTGCTTCGATGCCGTGCGACACGGCACGGCGGGCGAGCTACAGGGGTGGGCGTATGGACCGGCGAGGGTTCCTCAGGGGCGCGGCCGCACTGTCCACCGCGGGGCTGGTCACCGCCGTCGGCGGTACCGCGACGGCCACCGCCGCGCCGCCCCGGCCGGCCGCCGCCCAGGACTGGCTGTCGGCCATCGCCGACGCCACTCCGGTCCAGCGGCTGACCCTGCCCGGAACCCATGACTCCGGCGCCCGCTTCGGCGGTCCGTGGACGGAGTGTCAGAACACCGCCATCGCCGACCAGCTGGCCGGCGGCATCCGCTTCCTGGACATCCGCTGCCGCGCCTTCGACAACGCCTTCCCGATCCACCACGGCGCCTTCTACCAGCACCTCAACTTCGACGATGTGCTCGGCGCCTGCCGCTCCTTCCTCTCCGCGCATCCCTCGGAGACGGTGCTGATGCGGGTCAAGCAGGAGTACTCGGAGGAGAGCGCCGCGGAGTTCCGCCGGATCTTCGACAGCTACCTGGACGACAAGGGCTGGCGCCCGCTGTTCCGCCTGGACAGCACCCTCCCCACCCTGGGCCAGGCCCGGGGCAGGGTGGTGCTGCTCGCCGACTCGGACAACATGCCGGGGGTGCGGTACGGCGACGGTGCGCTCTTCGACATCCAGGACGACTACATGGCGGAGCCGATCGGCAAGTACCCGAAGATCGAGGCGCAGTTCCGCAAGGCGGCGGCCCAGCCCGGCAAGCTCTTCATGAACTACGTCTCCACCGCCGCCCTGCTGCCGCCCCGCTCCAACGCGGACCGGCTGAACCCGCGGGTGAAGTCGTTCCTGGAGGGCGCCGAGGCACAGAGCTGGACCGGGCTCGGGATCGTTCCGATGGACTTCCCGAACACCACGTCCGGCCTGGTCGACGCCCTGGTCCGGCACAATCCGGCGGGCTGACCGCGCGGCGTCAGCGGCCGCGGGGGCGGCGGAAGAGGTGGACCGCCGGGTCCGCGTAGCGCACCAGCTCCAGCGCCTGCTCCGGGAACCACTCCCCCGCCTCGGGGTTGATGGTCCCGCGCACCGGGTCCAGGGGCCCGTCGGTGCCGCGCAGACAGCGCCCGTCCGACTGGCCCGGCGTCTTCACCCACAGCGCGGCGTCCAGCAGCGCCTCGCCGGTACGGGTGGTGGGGCGCCGCCCCAGGCCCCGGCCCGGCGGGTTGCACCATGACTGGACGTCGTTGTGCTGGTGCGAGGCGGCCCTCGGGGTCCAGGGGCCCTGGCCGTTGCGGCTGGTGTCGGTGACGTAGTGCTTCATCCGGGCCGGGTCGTCCGGTACGTGGTGGCGCAGCCAGCGGCGGACATGCCGCCGTGACCAGCTCTGCTCGGCGCAGTCCTCGGGGTCCCCGCCCTCGTCGGCGTAGGCGAGGCAGGAGGAGACCAGCCGGCCGTACCAGGCGCTGTCCTGGTCGGTCTGGTAGTGGGAGACATTGAGGGCGAAGCCGGTGGCGCGGTCGATCCCGGCCTTGATCAGCCGGGGCACGATGGTGCTGACGGAGTGCCAGCCGGAGTGGCCCGCGTCCAGGTACACCGAGGTGTTGCCGAGCGCGCTGAGGACGTCGACCGCGTAGTTGATCTCGGAGTAGCGGGCGGCGGTCTCCGGGTCCTCGACCACCGGGGTGTCCGGGTCGCCCGCTTCGCTCGCCTCCTCGGAGTCGGGGGTCACGGGGTCGGGCGTGGGCAGCGGGGGCAGCTCGGGCAGGGTGCTGGGCTGCTCGGCGGAGGGCTCGGGGTCGGGGCTCCGGGACGCGGAGGGCTCGGGGTCGGCGGCCTCCTGGGCCCCCGGGAACATGGGCATCAGGAGCCCGGAGGCGTCGGGGCCCGAATCGGTGGACTGCGGGTCGGTGGACTGCGGTTCCGTGGACTGCGGGTCCGTGGACTGCGGGTCCGTGGACTGCGCGGCGCCCTGGCCGGTGCCGGAGGCGGTCGACGCGGCGGGCGGTGCCGTGGAGGCGTCGGGGTCGGGCAGCGGCGGCAGCTCGGTGGGCGATGCCTCGACGGCGGGCCGCTCCTCGACGGCGGTCTGGTCAGGCTGCTGCTCCTCGACGGCGGTCTGCTCGGGCTGCTGCGACTCGACGGCGGTCTCCTCGGCGTTCGAGGCGTCCGCGCAGTCGGAGGGCAGCAGCGCCAGCGAATCGGGTTCGAGGACGATCAGCACCTTGCGGTCGCCGATGGCCTCGGCGACGGCGTCGATCCACGCCTGGTACGCGGCGAGGCCGTCCGCTCCCCCGCTCGAGTAGCTGCCGCAGTCACGGCCCGGGATGTTGTACAGGGCGATGACCGGCAGCCTCCCCTGCCGGTCCGCGCTCCGCGTCGTCCGGCGGACCAGCCGCGTGACCTGCTCCGGGGTCTCGTCCCCGAACCAGACCGCGTGCGGCGTCCGCACCATGGCGAGGAGCCCGGCGGAGTCACGGAAGTCGCCCCGCCAGGCGAGCCGGGCCACCTGGCGGTAGGAGTCCCGGTCGGGGGGCGGGGCGTAGAGGCGGGTCACGCGCGAGGACTCGTCGTCGTCCTCCGGCACGGCCGCGCTCACCACGGGGCTGATCAACAGGGGCAGGGTGGCCGCGGCCACGACGGCCGTCGACACGGTGAGGATCTTGCGTCTCTTACGCACGTGCGCACTCCAGGGGGGCGGCAGGACCAAGGTCGGTTTCTGACTCTCACTCAGAAACCGGCGCCCGGCAAATGAATCCCCCGCCAGATGGCGGAGGATTTTTCCCGCTCAGGAGTGGCCTTATGTCAGACGATCCTTCTGTGAGCTGATCCGATTTCAGCTGCGCCGAGTATCGGGCGACGGCGTTCGACGGGTCTCGACGGAGTTCGACGGCGTTCGACGGAGTTTCAGGCGACCGAGCCGATCCGGTCTTCCGAGGGCGCCCGGGTGTCGTGGTGGATCGGGCTCCGGGCACCCGTCAGCGGCGTACCGCTGCCGCCCCGCCGGTTCGCGACGATCTCGCCCGCGATGGACAGCGCGGTCTCCTCGGGCGTACGGGCGCCGAGGTCCAGCCCGATCGGGGAGCGCAGCCGGGCCAGCTCCGGCTCGCCCACACCCGCCTCACGCAGCCGCCGCAGCCGGTCCCGGTGGGTGCGGGCGGAGCCCATCGCGCCGACGTACGCCACGGGCAGCAGCAGCGCCCGCTCCAGCAGCGGGACGTCGAACTTCGGGTCGTGGGTGAGCACGCACAGCACCGTGCGGCCGTCCACCTCGGTCCGGTCGAGATAGCGGTGGGGCCAGTCGACGACCACCTCGTCGGCGTCCGGGAAGCGGAGCTCGGTCGCGAAGACCGGACGGGCGTCGCAGACCGTGACGTGGTAGTTCAGGAACTTCCCGATCCGCACCAGCGCGCTCGCGAAGTCCACGGCGCCGAAGACGATCATGCGCGGCGGCGGCACGCTGGACTCCGCGAGCAGCGTGACGGGCCGCCCGCAGCGGCTCCCCTCGGCGCCGATCTCCACGGTCGCGGTGCGCCCGGCGTCCAGCAGGGCACGGGCCTCCGCGGCGGCCGTACGGTCCAGCTCGGGGTGGCCGCCCAGGGTGCCGTCCCAGCCGCCGTCCGGGCCGACGAGCAGGGCGCGGCCCAGCAGCTCGGGCGGGCCGTCCACGATCCGGGCCAGCGCGGTCGTCCGGCCCCCGGCGGCGGCGGACGCGGCGGCGGCGAACACCGGGCGCAGCTCACGGTCGGCCGCGCGCACCGGGCTGACCAGGACATCGATGACCCCGCCGCAGGTCAGACCGACCGCGAAGGCGTCCTCGTCGGAGTAGCCGAAGGTCTCCCGCACGCTCTCGCCGGTGCGCAGCGCCTCCTGACACAGCTCGTACACCGCGCCCTCGACACAGCCGCCGGACACGCTGCCGACCGCCGTGCCCTCCGCGTCCACGGCGAGCGCGGCGCCGGGCAGGCGGGGTGCGCTGCCGCCCACGGAGACCACGGTGGCGACGGCGAAATCCCGGCCCTCCGCGCACCATCGGTGCAGCTCGGCGGCGATGTCCAGCATGGTGATCAGCTCCTCGGACGGCCATGTGCGGGCCACTTATATTCGCCTCAACGCGCCGGGCCCGCGAAATCTGCCCTCAGGTGCCGGTCAGATGTTCCGGACGGACGGGCACCCGTCGCAGGGGGAGGCCGGTGGCGGCGCGGATGGCGGCGACGACGGCCGGGGTGGAGGAGAGCGTGGGCGCCTCGCCGACGCCGCGCAGCCCGTACGGGGCATGGTCGTCGGCCAGCTCCAGCACCTCCACCGGCATGGCCGGGGTGTCCAGGATGGTGGGGATCAGATAGTCCGTGAACGACGGGTTGCGCACCCGCGCCCCGTCCCGCGAGACGACGATCTCCTCCATCACGGCGAGCCCAAGACCCTGCGTCGAGCCGCCGTGGATCTGCCCGACCACCGACAGCGGATTGATCGCCTTGCCCACGTCCTGCGCGGCCGCCAGCTCGACCACCTTGACCAGGCCCAGTTCGGTGTCCACCTCGACGACCGCGCGGTGGGCGCAGAAGGAGTACTGCACATGGCCGAAGCCCTGTCCGGTGCGCAGATCGAACGGCTCGGTCGGCCGGTGCCGGAACTCCCGCTCCAGGTCGATCGCCTCGTCGCCGAGGACCCCGGCGAGGTCGCCGATCACCTCGCCGCCGTCGGTGACCACCTTGCCGTCCGCCAGCCGCAGTCGTTCGGGCTCCGCCCACGCCGGGTGGGCGGAGCCGAACCGCTCGCGGCCGCGCCGCAGCACCTCCGCCCGGACCGCCTCGCAGGCGTGCTTGACGGCACCGCCCGTCATATACGTCTGGCGGGACGCGGAGGTGGAGCCCGCCGAGCCGACCCGGGTGTCGGCCGGGTGGAGGGTGACCCGGTCGACGCCCAGCTCGGTGCGGGCGATCTGGGCGTGCACGGTGACCCCGCCCTGGCCGACCTCGGCCATCGCGGTGTGCACCAGGGCGACCGGCTCGCCGCCGATCACTTCCAGCCGGATCCGGGCCGTGGAGTAGTCGTCGAAGCCCTCGGAGAACCCGACGTTCTTGATGCCGACCGCATAGCCCACCCCGCGCACCACGGCCTCGCCATGGGTGGTGTTGGACAGCCCGCCGGGCAGGGCCCGTACGTCCACCGGGCCGCCCGCCGCCTCCCAGGCGCGCTCGGGCGGCATCGGCAGCGCCTTGACGCGGCGCAGCAGCTCGGCGACCGGGGCCGGGGAGTCGACCACCTGCCCGGTGGGCATGGTGGCACCCTGCGCCATGGCGTTGCGCTGCCGGAACTCCACCGGGTCCAGGCCGAGTTCGGCCGCCACCGCGTCCATCTGCGCCTCGTAGGCGAAGCACGCCTGGACGGCGCCGAAGCCGCGCATCGCACCGCAGGGCGGGTTGTTGGAGTAGAGGGCGATGGCCTCCACGTCCACGTTCTCGACGACGTAGGGGCCGATGGACAGGGAGGCGGCGTTGCCGACCACCGCCGGGGAGGAGGAGGCGTACGCGCCGCCGTCCAGGACGATCCGGCACTGGACGTAGAGCAGCGTGCCGTCGCGGGTCGCGCCGTGTTCGTAGCTGAGCTTGGCGGGGTGGCGGTGGACATGGCCGAAGAAGGACTCGTACCGGTTGTAGACGATCTTCACGGGCCGTCCGGTGCGCAGCGCCAGCAGACAGGCGTGGGCCTGCATGGACAGGTCCTCGCGCGCGCCGAACGCCCCGCCGACGCCGGACAGCGTCAGCCGCACCTTGTCGGCGGGCAGCCCGAGCACCGGGGCGAGCTGGTCCCGGTCGACATGCAGCCACTGGGTGGCGATGTAGAGGTCCACCCCGCCGTCCTCGGCGGGCACCGCGAGCCCCGACTCCGGGCCGAGGAAGGCCTGGTCCTGCATGCCCACTTCGTAAGTACGGCGCACCACCACATCGGCGCGGGCCCGGGCGGCGGCCACATCGCCGCGCCGGATGGGCTGGCGGTGCACGATGTTCGGATGCGGGACGTGGGAGGCGTGGTGGTCCCGGCGGCCGGGGTGGAGCAGCGGGGCGTCCGGCGCGGTCGCGGTGGCCTCGTCCACGACCAGCGGCAGCTCCTCGTACTCCACCGCGATCCGGGCGGCGGCGCGGCGCGCGGTCTCGGGGTGGTCGGCGGCGACGATCGCGACGGGCTCGCCGTGGAAGCGGACCCGGTCCTTGGCGAGCACGGGCTGGTCGTGGATCTCCAGGCCGTAGTGGGTCCCGGCGGGCAGGTCGTCATGTGTCATGACGGCGTACACCCCGGGCAGGGCGAGCGCCGCGGCGGTGTCGATGGACCGGATCGCGGCGTGGGCGTACGGGCTGCGGAGGGTGAAGCCCCACAGCATGTCCTCGTGCCACAGATCCGAGGAGTACGCGAACTCGCCGGTCACCTTGAGGGTGCCGTCCGGGCGCAGGGTGGACTCGCCGACGGTCCCCCGGGTGGCGCCGGTGGCCTGGGTGAGGGTGGTGGGGGCGCTGGCGGTGCGGTCGGCTGCCATGGTCACTCCGCCTCCCCGGTGCGGGCGGCCGCGAGCCGGACCGCGTCCAGGATCTTCTCGTAGCCGGTGCAGCGGCAGAGGTTGCCGGAGAGCGCCTCGCGGATGTCGGCGTCGGAGGGGTCGGGGTTGCGCTCGAGCAGCTCATCGGCGGCCACGAGCAGTCCGGGGGTGCAGAAGCCGCACTGGACGGCGCCCGCGTTGATGAACGCCTGCTGGACGGGGGCCAGCGGGGCGGCCTGCCCGGGGTGGGATGGCTCGGGCTTCCCCGGGCGGGCTGCCTCGGGCTCACCGGGGCGGGATGGCTCGGGGCGGGATGGCCCGGACCGCTGCCGGGCGTGGTCCGCGAGCCCCTCGACGGTGACCACCTCGCGCCCCTCGGCCTGCCCCGCCGCCACCAGGCAGGCGCATACCGGCAGCCCGTCGAGGCGGACCGTGCAGGAGCCGCATTCGCCCTGCTCACAGGCGTTCTTCGAACCGGGAAGCCCCAGCCGCTCGCGCAGCACGTACAGCAGGGACTCGCCCTCCCAGACGTCATCGGCCTCGTACGGCCGCCCGTTGACCCTCATGTTCACGCGCACGATGCGGTCCTCCCCTCTCCCTCGCGATACGCCTCCCAGGTCCAGCCGAGCGTGCGGCGCGCCATGACCCCCACCGCGCGGCGGCGGTAGGCGGCGGTGCCGCGTACGTCGTCGATCGGGCGGCAGGCCCCGGCGCACAGCTCGGCGAAGCGCCGGACGGCCGACGGGTCGAGGGGCGCGCCGCTGTCCCAGAAGCCGCCCTCCTCCAGCGCCGCACCCAGGAACTCCTCGGCCTCATGGGCCCGTACGGGCGTGGGCGCGGCCGATCCGATGCCGGTGCGCACGGTGCGGGTGCGCGGATGGAGCGCGACGGCGAAGGCGCAGACCGCGATCACCATGGCGTTCCGCGTGCCGACCTTGGAGAACTGCTGCGGACCGTCCGCTCGTCGGATGTGCACCGCCCGGATCAGCTCATCGGGCTCCAGGGCGTGGCGCTTGACCCCGGTGAAGAACTCCTCGACCGGGATCCGCCGGGTGCCGCGCACCGACGCCACCTCCACCTCGGCCCCGGCCGCCAGCAGCGCGGGATGGGCGTCCCCGGCGGGCGAGGCGGCGCCGAGGTTGCCGCCGACGGTGCCGCGGTTGCGGATCTGCGGTGAGCCGACGGTGTGCGCGGCGAGCGCGAGACCCGGCAGCTCGGTCCGGAGCTCCTCGATGATCCGGGTGTACGGGACGCCCGCGCCCAGCCGGACCGTACGGTCGGTGGTCTCCCATTCGGCCAGTTCGGCGACGCGGGTCAGATCGAGCAGATACTCGGGCCGCCGGTGATCGAAGTTGATCTCGACCATCACATCGGTGCCGCCCGCGATGGGCACGGCGGTGGGGTGCTCGGCCTTCGCGGCGAGCGCCTCCTCCCAGCCGGCGGGGCGCAGGAACTCCATGGGTCTCTCTTCTCGGATCGTCGGCGTCGTCGGCGTCGTGGGGAGGGGCGCGGGGGCGCGCGGGGGTCCTCCAAGAACTCTGCACACGGCTCCACGCCAGTAGACCGAGGTATGGGCCACATGGTGCAGTCACCAAAGACATGAAGCAATTGGCTGGCCAGGGGGCGGGTCTTGTAGATTCGAACGAACGGCGGGGACCGGAAACCTCGCGGTATTCGACCGGCAACACAGAACAAGATCGGCTGGCATCACATGCGGCTGCGCGCACTGCTGGAGAACGACACCCTGGGGCTGCGTCTGCTCGGCGGCGAGGACGAGCTGGACCGCACCGTGCGCGGCGTGATGACCACCGATCTGCGCGACCCCAGCCGCTATCTCTCCGGCGGCGAGCTGGTGCTGACCGGGCTCGCCTGGCGGCGTGAGCCGGAGGACTCCGAGCGGTTCGTCCGCATCCTCGCGGCGGCCGGGGTGGCGGGTCTCGCGGCGGGCGAGGCGGAGCTGGGCGCGGTGCCCGAGGATCTGGTGCTGGCCTGTGGCCGCCATCGGCTGCCGCTGTTCTCCGTGGTCGAGGACGTCGCGTTCGCCACGATCACCGAGCATGTGGTGCGCCAGGTCTCCGGGGAGCGGGCCGGGGACCTGGCGGCGGTCGTGGACCGGCACCGCAGGCTGATGACGTCCGGGCCCGCGGGGGGCGGCCCCGAGGTGGTCCTGGACCTGCTCCGCTCGGACCTGGACCTGACCGCGTGGGTGCTCTCCCCCACCGGCCGCCGGATCGCGGGCCCGACCGCCGCCGGGTCGGCCGCGGAGCCGTCCGCGGCGGTCCGCGCCCAGCTGGCGGGCGAGCAGCTGGCCGCCCGGCGCGACGGGCGGCGCGGCCCGCACCGGCTCACCGCCGCCGACGGCATGACGTACTCCCTCTTCCCCATCCGCAGCGGCGACCCCGGCGACGATGTGCGCGAGACCGTGCTGTCCGACTGGGTGCTTGCGGTCGGCGCCGACGCCGACGAATGGCCGGAGGAGCGGCTGGATCTGCTCTACGGGGTCACCCAGCTGATCGCGGTCGAGCGCGACCGGCGGAACGCCTCCCGCACGGTGCGGCGCAGGCTCGCCCAGGAGGTGCTGGAGCTGGTCCAGTCGGGCGCGCCGCCCGCCGAGATCGCGGCCCGGCTGCGGGTGGCCGCCCCGGTGCTGCTGCCGGGGCTCGGCACGGCGCCGCACTGGCAGGTGGTGGTGGCGCGGGTGGAGTGGGGCGTCACGGCGGAGCGGGAGCGCGGTGGGGACGGCGGGACGCGGGGCGGCGGGGACGGCGGAGCGCTGCCGGGCAGCGGGCGGAAGGGCGCGGACGGCGGGGCGCGGGAGGGCGCCGCGCGCGACGGCGCTACGGGCGCCACGGGCGCCACCCGGGACGGGAGCGCGCGGGACCGGGGCGCGCGGGAGGGCTCCTCGCCGGACGGCAGGGGCGTCCCCGGCGGCATCCCCGGCGGCATCCCCGGCGGCCCGGTCGCCCAGTCGCTGCTTGAGGAGATCCTGGTCGACCCGTACGCGACCGGTCCTGAGCCCTCGGACCGGATCGCCGTGGCGCACACCGGTGACGAGGCGGTGGCGCTCGTACCGCTCCCGGCGCTCGGCGACGGCCCGTCGGACGGCGCCACGGGCCACCCGGACGCGGAGGGGGTGCAGGCCGACGCGCTGCTCGCCGCCGTCCGCGAGCCGCTCGCCCGGGGCCTGGCCGGCGACGGCCGGCTGACCCTCGGCGTCAGCGCCGCCGTGCACTCCGCGGACGGGCTGCGCGGCGCCCTGGAGGAGGCCCGGCACGCCAGGCGCGTGGCCGCCGCGCGCCCCGGGCGGGTGTGCGCGGCCGGACATCAGGAGCTGGCCTCGCACGTATTGCTGCTCCCGTTCGTCCCGGACGATGTACGGCGCGCCTTCACCGCCCGACTGCTGGATCCGCTGCGCGAGTACGACCGGCGCCACCGGGCAGAGCTGATCCCGACGCTGGAGGCGTTCCTGGACTGCGACGGCTCCTGGACGCGCTGCGCCGCCCGGCTCCATCTGCACGTCAACACGTTGCGCTACCGGGTCGGCCGGATCGAGCAGCTGACCGGGCGCGAGCTGTCGCGCCTGGAGGACAAGCTGGACTTCTTCCTCGCGCTGCGCATGAGCTGACGCGCCGCGGAAGCGACGGCGGAAGCGCCCGCGGAAACGCACCGCAGGCGCCTGCGGAGGCACCTGCGAAGGCACCTGCGAAGGCACCTGCGGCAGCGCCCGGAGGGCGCCACCGCACCCCACCGCGACATCACCCTTGCCAGGGGTTTGTGAATTCATTCACACCAACCTCTTGGCCGGGCGCGCGCATTCATGCTGAGATTCGCCCACGGCTTCCGGCTCGATGGCGCGCTTGGGGAGGGCAATGTGGCGGACACCGCCATGTCACCACCTGGATCGTCAGGTTCCCATTCCGAGGTAAGAACGGGGCGCGGGCTCGACCCGCTTATGGACGACCCACTCGACACGGCGGTATGGCGGCTGCGCTCACGCGGCTGCTGGAAGGACGCCGCCGAGCTGCTCACCCCGCGAGCGGCGGACGACGCCTCGGCCGCGCTCAAGCGCAGCGTCGTCCTGACCGAACGGTGCATGTACACCTCCACCGGCTGGGACGCGGCCGAGGACGCCCTGCGGGCGGCCGAGGCGCTCGCGCTCACCGACACCGAGCGCGGCGCGACCGCGTGCGAGCGGGGCTATCTGGCGTACGCGTCGACGTTGCTCGGGGTGCGGGACCGGGCCGACGAGGCGCGGACCGCGCTGGGCCGCGCCGCCGCGCTGCTCTCGCCGGGCTCCCCGATCCGGCCGCTGCTGGACTTCCGGCGCGGGCTGATCTCCCAGCACCTGGCCCACAACTCGACCGGCGCCCTGGCCGCCTTCCAGCGCGCCCACGCGGGCGCGGCGGCGCACGGCGACACCCTGCTGCGCTCGTTCACCTGGCGCCACCTGGCCGCCATGGCGGAGGCGGACGGCGATCTGCCCGACGCACGGCACGGCTTCGCGGAGTCCCTGCGGATCCGTGAGGAACTGGGCTACCTGGTCGGCATCGCCCCGGCCCTGGCCGCCCTGGCCGACGTGGAACCCGACCCCGACGAGGCCACCCGCCTCCGCACCGAGGCCGCCCGCCTGGTCCGCCTCCTGGGCGGCGTCCCCGTCTGGCTCGCGGAACAACTGTCCCCCGAGAAGCCTGCCGACTGACCGGCCCCGGCCCGCCCCGGGAGCAGCACAACACGCCCCGGGGCGAACCCGGCCGAGAGCGTGGGACGTATCGATATACGGCTCCACCGCGCGGCAGGGACTCCGCCCCGGGGTCCGGGGCCTGGGGCGAAGCCCCGCCATCCAGCCCCTCCGGCGATCGATGAGCGGGGCCTTGGGGCAGAGCCCCGCTCTCCAGCCCCTCCGGCGATTGAGGAGCGGGGTCTGGGGCGGAGCCCCAGTTTCGGGAAGGGGCGGGTAGGGGAGCAGCCCGCCGCAGGCGCCAAGACCCGCCGGATGCCCCCTACCAGCCCCCAGCCCCAGCCCCCACCCTCAGACCGTAGGAGCGAAGTGGGCCCTGGTAAGGGATTCGACCGTGCCGAGGTCCCGAGCAGCCAAGGCATCGAGCAGCGCCATATGCTCCTCCGCATCGGCGACGAGGTCAGCAGTCCGAGTGACACGACCGCAGGCCATAGGCCACTGCGCACGCCGATGCAGATCGTCGGCCACGATCACAAGCTGCTGGTTTCCGGCCAAGCCGAGCACAGTCTGATGGAAGGTGCGGTCCGACTCCAGATACGCGGCCCGGTCCCCCCTCACGGCAGCCGCCGCCGTCGCCTCGGCGAAGGGCCGCAGCCCGGCCCAGCGCTCGGGCGCGATCGCCTCCGCCAGGCTGAGCATCACCGGAACCTCCAGCAGCGCCCGCACCTCCGCGAGCTCGGCCAGCTCGCGCTCACTGCGGCGGGCGACCCGAAAGCCCCGGTTGGGAACGACCTCGACGGCGCCCTCGCCCGCGAGCTGCTGCATGGCCTCCCGTACGGGAGTGGGAGAGACGCCGAAGCGCTCGGCGAGCACCGGCGCGGAGTACACCTCGCCCGGGGTCAGCTCACCGCCGGCCAGCGCGTCCCGCAGGGCGTCCAGGATCTGGCCGCGCACCGAGTGCCGGCGCGGGGACCTGCGTGGTGCGGGCGCGCCGCAGGAGGGCAGCGGCTCGATCGCCGCCTGTGCTTCGGACTGCTCCACTCCGGTCCTCCTGACATCCCATCGAAACGATATGCGGAGGCCGCCCCGGGGCAAAGCCCGTAAACATCATTTAAGGTCGCAGTAACGTTGCGCCACGTACACGGACCGTAGACGCACCGACAAGCCGGTCGGTCGGATTACCCGCGATCGGGTTCCGTGAATAGAATCAAGCCGCTTGCACAGCGCGAGTGTTCGGATCGCATCGCACCTATCCGCGTGTCCCCCCGCCTACTTGGCGGCCTCTTGTCCCAAAACCGCTCGAGGCCCGGCAGGATTCCGCCAGGATGTCGCGCGCGGTAGGCCGTTCTGCGGCCAGAACTTCATGAAGCCAATCAAGGGGCACCGGATGAGACTGACCGACATATCGCTGGTTCTGCCAGTCGTCGTGGCGCTCGCCGGCGTCGTGGGGGCGGCGGTTGTCCTCGCGCGCGGCCGACGGAAGAAGGACGAGAGCGTCATCACCGACTCCTGGGAGCGCAGCGAGGAGCGTCGGCGCCGTAAGGAGGCCATCTACGGGATGGCCGCCTACATTCTGCTGTTCTGCTGCGCCGGCGTGGCCGCCGCGCTCTCCTTCCAGGGCCTGGTGGGCTTCGGGCGGGAGAACCTGGCGCTGACCAACGGCTGGGAGTACCTGGTGCCGTTCGGGCTCGACGGCGCGGCGATGTTCTGCTCGGTGCTGGCGGTGCGGGAGGCCAGCCACGGTGACGCCGCGCTCGGCTCGCGCATGCTGGTGTGGCTGTTCGCGGGCGCCGCGGCCTGGTTCAACTGGGTGCACGCACCGCGCGGCATGGGCCACGCGGGCGCCCCGCAGTTCTTCGCGGGCATGTCGCTCTCGGCGGCGGTCCTGTTCGACCGGGCCCTGAAGCAGACCCGCCGGGCCGCGCTGCGCGAGCAGGGCCTGGTGCCCCGGCCGCTGCCGCAGATCCGCGTCGTGCGCTGGCTGCGCGCTCCGCGCGAGACCTTCGCCGCCTGGTCGCTGATGCTGCTCGAGGGCGTGCGGACGCTGGACGAGGCGGTCGAGGAGGTCCGTGAGGACCGGCGCGAGAAGGAGCAGAACCGCGCCCGCCGACGCGACCAGGAGAAGCTGGACCGGGCCCGGATCCGGGCGATCAACCGGCAGCACCGGATGTGGGGCCGCCGCGGCGGCCGTCAGGTGGAGGTCACCGCCGCCACCCCGCCGCCCGCGCAGCTCAGTTCGGAGCCTGCCATAGGCGAGAAGGCGCTGGAGACCGCCGGGGCCCCCGAGCAGGCTCAGCTGGCCGCCGCCTCCGCCCGGCCCGCCCTGCGCTCCGCGGGTGGCGCCGAGTCCGCGACCGGCGACCTGGGCCACGACCGGGACAAGGAGCGCGAGCGGGATTTCAGCTTCGGCTTCGGTGAGAAGGACAAGGACGCCGAGGCCGACCGTCCGCACACCATCGACCTCACGGCCGAGGACGACACCCTCACCATCCCGCGGCTGGACTCCCTCGAGGAGAAGCTGGCGCAGATCGAGCGCGCCTTCGGCTGAGCGGGGCTGAGGCGGTGGCCAGGGCGGGGGCACGGACCCCCGCCCGCCGCCCGGCGGATCCGTACCGCGCAAGGCGCCGACGCGCCACGACGTCAGGCGCCGACACGCGCCACAACGTCCGCGCCACGCGCCGATGGGACGCGGCTACGGAACGCCCTCGGCTTCGAGTTCGAACCACAGGACCTTGCCCACCCCGTGCGCCCGCACGCCCCAGGCGTCCGCGAGCGTATGCACCAGCAGCAGTCCGCGCCCGGATGTGCTGTCCTCGGCGGGCCGGTCGCGCAGCGTCGGGTGCCGGGACACGAAGTCCCGCACCTCCACCCGTAATCGCCCGGTGACGCGCGCGCCCGGCCCGTCCCCCAATGAGGCCGTGACCTGCGCACCGCGGTCGGTGTGCACCAGCGCGTTGGTCACCAGCTCGCTGGTGAGCAGCTCGGCGAGATCGGTCCGCCCTGGCCCTCCCCAGTGCCGCAGCATCTCCCGCAGCTCCGCGCGGACCCGCGCCACCGCCGCGAGATCGCCGTATGCCAATCGCTTGGTCAGGACCGGGCCACGCTCCACCGGCACACCCTCCGGAACGGCCTCCGCAGCCTTCGGCCGCGCATCCGGCCGCGCATCCGGCCGACCCTGCCCGTGCCCCCGGCCCGGCCGTACAGGCTGACGCTTCATCCTCCCCCGCCCCGGCCACCCCCTGACGGCGGCCAGCGTCGAATGTCGTCGAACACGCTCACGGAAATGCATGCCCGGGTGTTGCCTCCCACACACCGAGGGAAATGCTGGGAGTGATCCGCTGAGTGATCCCCCGAGCTCGAGCCGAGGAGCCGTGATGCACGACGACCGACCACTGGTGGAGGGGCGCCTGGACCGCGCGCTGCGCCAGTTCATCAGGCCCGCCCAGTACACGGCCCGGGTGCCGCTCACCCTCTCCGCGTGGCGCACCCCCGGTGAGCCGGTGCCGGTCGCGGAGGCGCTTGCCGGCACGTACGAGCCGTTCACCACCGGCACGGACTGGGGCAGTCCGTGGTCCACCTGGTGGTTCCGGCTGGAGGGCGCGGTGCCCGAGGGCTGGGCGGGGCGGCGGGTGGAGGCCGTGATCGACCCGGGCTTCACCGACGACGCCCCGGGGTTCCAGGCCGAGGGGCTGGTGTACGACGCGGAGGGGGTGCCGATCAAGGGCATCCACCCGCGCAACCGCCACATCCCGGTAGCCGCCCCCGCCGCCGGTGGCGAGCCCGTACGGCTGCTGCTGGAAGCCGCCGCCAACCCGTCCGTGCTGCGCGACGGCTTCATTCCGACCCGGCTCGGCGATGTGCTGACCGCCGGGGACGAGCCGCTGTACCGTTTCGCCTCGGCCGAGCTGGCCGTCCTCGACGAGACCGTCTGGCATCTGGTCCTGGACATCGAGGTGCTCTCGGAGCTGATGCACGAGCTGCCGGAGGACCGGCCGCGCCGCCATGAGATCCTGCGCGCCCTGGAGAACGCGCTGGACGCGCTCGACCTCCACGACGTCCCCGGCACCGCGGCCGCCGCCCGCGCCGAGCTCACCGACGCGCTCGGCCGTCCCGCGCACTCCAGCGCGCACCGGGTCTCGGCGGCCGGGCACGCCCATATCGACTCGGCGTGGCTGTGGCCGCTGCGCGAGACGGTGCGCAAGGCGTCCCGTACCTTCGCCAATGTCACCGCGCTCGCGGGCGAGTACCCGGAGCTGGTCTTCGCCTGCTCACAGGCGCAGCAGTACGCCTGGGTCAAGGAGCACCAGCCGCACATCTGGGAGCGGATCAAGAAGGCGGTGGCGGACGGCAACTGGGCGCCGGTGGGCTCGATGTGGGTCGAGTCGGACGCCAATATGCCCGGTGGTGAGGCGCTGGCCCGGCAGATCGTGCACGGCAAGCGGTTCTTCCTGGAGGAGCTGGGGGTGGACACCGAGGAGATCTGGCTGCCGGACTCCTTCGGCTACACCGCCGCCTTCCCGCAGCTCGCCAAGCTGGCGGGGGTGAGGTGGTTCCTCACCCAGAAGCTGTCGTGGAACCAGGCCAACAAGATGCCGCACCACACCTTCTGGTGGGAGGGCATCGACGGCACCCGGGTCTTCACCCACTTCCCGCCGGTGGACACCTACAACGCCCGGTTCAGCGCCGCCGAACTCGCCCACGCCGAGAAGAACTTCGCCGACAAGGGGCTGGCCACGCGCTCGCTGGTGCCCTTCGGCTACGGCGACGGCGGTGGCGGCCCCACCCGCGAGATGCTGGAGAAGGCGCGGCGGCTCGCCTCCCTGGAGGGCTCGCCGACCGTCGAGATCCAGCCACCTTCGGCGTTCTTCACCGAGGCCGAGCGGGAGTACGGGGCCAAGGCGCCGGTGTGGTCGGGCGAGCTCTATCTGGAGCTGCACCGGGCCACGTACACCACCCAGGCCAAGACCAAACAGGGCAACCGGCGCGGTGAGCATCTGCTGCGGGAGGCCGAGCTGTGGGCCACGGCCGCGGCGCTGCACGCGCCCGGCTACGCCTATCCGTACGACGAGCTGGACCGGATCTGGAAGACGGTGCTGCTGCACCAGTTCCACGACATCCTGCCCGGCTCGTCCATCGCCTGGGTGCACCGCGAGGCGCGGGACACCTACGAGATGGTGTTCGCCGAGCTGGAGGAGATCATCGCGAGGGCGGTGGCGGCGCTGGGCGGCGGCGCGCCCGCCGTGCTCAACGCCTCGCCGTACGAGCGCGAGGAGATCGTCGTCCTGGACGCGCGGACGGCGGCCGCCCTGCCGTCCGGCGCCCCGGTCCAGCCGCTGGACGAGGGCCGTACGGCGGTCGCGGTGCGGGTCGCCGGGCTGGGCGCGGCACCCCTGGGGGCCGCCCCGCAGGCGCCCGCGGCCGTCAGCGGCGCACCCCATGGGGCACCGCCGGTGACCGCCCTGAGCGACGGCCAGTCCATCGTTCTGGACAACGACCGGCTGCGGGTGACCATCGACGCCGAGGGGCTGCTCACCTCGGTGCTGGACCTGGACGCGAGCCGTGAGGTGCTGGCCCCCGGCGCCCGCGGCAACCTCCTCCAGCTCCACCCCGACCACCCCAACCACTGGGACGCCTGGGACATCGACCGGCACTACCTCCGCAGCCACACCGATCTGACCGACGCCGAGTCCGTGGAGCTGACCGAGTCCGGTCCGCTGCGCGCCACGGTCCGGGTCATACGGTCCTTCGGCGCCTCCCGCATCACCCAGGAGCTGACGCTGGCCGCGGGCAACCGCCGCCTCGACATCGCAACGGAGGTGGACTGGCAGGAGTCGGAGAAGGTCCTCAAGGCGGCGTTCCCGCTGGACATCCACGCCAAGGTGTCCACGGCGGAGATCCAGTTCGGCCATGTGGACCGCGCCACCCACACCAACACCAGCTGGGACGCGGCCCGGTTCGAGATCTGCGCCCACCGCTGGCTGCGGGTCGCCGAGCCCGGGTACGGGGCGGCGGTGCTCAACGACTCCACGTACGGCCACGATGTGACCCGTACGGCGCACAACGGGGGCGGGGGCACGGACGCGGGCGCGGACGGGGACCCGGGCGAGGGCGAGGTGCTGGGCACCACCGTGCGGCTCACCCTGCTGCGCGCCCCGCACAGCCCCGACCCCGAGACCGACCTGGGCGTCCACCGCTTCCGCTACGCCCTGCTGCCGGGCGCGGGCGTCGCCGAGGCGGTCGCCGAGGGGCTCGCCCTCAACCTGCCGCTGCGCACCCTCCCCGCCGGACCGGCCGAGCAGGCGCCGCTGGTGTCCGTGGACAACCCCGCGATCACGATCGAGTCGGTCAAGCTCGCGGAGGACCGCAGCGGCGATGTGGTGGTGCGGCTGTACGAGTCCCAGGGCGGCCGGGCGGCGGGCACGCTGGTCACCGGCTTCCCGGTGCTCGGCGCGGAGGTGACGGACCTGCTGGAGCGCCCACTGCACGAGGCGTCCACGGGCCCGGGCGGGCTGACCCTGGCACTGCGTCCGCACCAGATCCTGACGCTGCGGCTGCGGCCGGTGAGCGGCTGAGGCGGAGCGCGCGGCCGGGTGGCCGGGGGCAGCTGACCGCCCCCGGCCACCCGGGGCCCGATCAGGGACGCGGTACGTTTCGGAGGTTTGAGCGGGCCATCTGGACCATCTTGCCGACGCCCCCGTCCAGCACCATCTTGCTGGCCGAGAGCGCGAAGCCGGTCACCATCTCAGCCTTGATCTTGGGCGGGATGGACAGCGCGTTGGGGTCCGTGACGATGTCCAGGAGCGCGGGGCCCTTGTGGTGGAGTGCGGCGCGCAGCGCGGACCGCAACCGCTTGGGTTTCTCCACCCGCTCGCCGTACACCCCGGCGGCGCGGGCGATCTGCGCGAAGTCGGGGTTGTGGTAGCCCGTGCCGTGCGCTGGCAGGCCCGAGACCAGCATCTCCAGCTCGACCATGCCCAGCGCGGAGTTGTTGAAGAGGATCACCTTCACCGGCAGGTCGTACTGGACGAGGGTGAGGAAGTCGCCCATCAGCATGGTGAATCCGCCGTCGCCGGACATCGAGATCACCTGGCGGCGGCGGTCCATGAACTGGGCGCCGATCGCCTGCGGCAGCGCGTTGGCCATCGAGCCGTGGGTGAAGGAGCCGATCATCCGGCGGCGGCCGTTGGGGGAGAGATAGCGCGCGGCCCACACATTGCACATCCCGGTGTCCACGGTGAAGATCGCGTCGTCGGCGGCCTCCTCGTCCAGCACCGACGCCACGAACTCCGGGTGGATCGGGATGTGCTTGTCGACCCGGCGGGTGTACGCCTTGACCACGCCCTCCAGCGCGTCGGCGTGCTTCTTCAGCATGCGGTCGAGGAAGCGGCGGTCGGTCTTGGGACGCACCTTCGGCGTCAGACAGCTCAGCGTCTCCCGGACGTCGCCCCAGACGGCGAGGTCCAGCTTGGAGCGGCGGCCCAGGTGTTCGGCGCGCACGTCCACCTGCACGGTCCGCACATCGGCGGGCAGGAAGGCGCCGTACGGGAAGTCGGTGCCGAGCAGGATCAGCAGATCGCATTCGTGGGTGGCCTCGTACGCCGCGCCGTAGCCCAGCAGACCGCTCATGCCGACGTCGTACGGGTTGTCGTACTGGATCCACTCCTTGCCGCGCAAAGCGTGCCCCACCGGCGCCTTCAGCAGCTCGGCGAAGGCCATCACCTCCTCGTGCGCCCCGGCACAGCCCCGGCCGCAGAAGAGCGTCACCCGCTGCGCCTCGTTGACCATGCGGGCGAACCGGTCGATCTCCGCGTCGCCCGGGCGCACGGTGGGCCGGGACGTCACCAGGGCGTGCTCCTCGGCGCGCTCGGGCGCCGGGCGGGCGGCGATGTCGCCGGGGAGCGCCACCACGCTGACCCCACTGCGGCCGATCGCGTGCTGGACGGCGGTTTGCAGGACGCGGGGCATCTGCTGGGGGTGGGAGATCAGCTCGCAGTAGTGGCTGCACTCCTGGAACAGCCGCTCGGGGTGGGTCTCCTGGAAGTAGCTGGTGCCGATCTCGCTGCTGGGGATGTGCGAGGCGAGCGCGATGACCGGGGCCATGGAGCGGTGGGCGTCGTAGAGCCCGTTGACCAGATGGACGTGCCCGGGGCCGCAGGAGCCCGCGCAGGCGGCGAGGGACCCGGTGAGCTGCGCCTCGGCACCCGCGGCGAAGGCGGCGGTCTCCTCGTGCCGCACCTGGATCCAGTCGATCGCGGCATTGCGGCGGACCGCGTCCACCACCGGGTTGAGGCTGTCGCCGACCACGCCGTACAGCCGCCGCACACCGGCGCGCACCAGGATGTCCACGTATTGCTCAGCCACGGTCTGCTTGGCCATCGCGCGCCCTCATCCTTTCGTCCAGGGTCGATGGGGTGGGTGACGGTTATGCGCCACCTTGCACCTTTCGTCCATCGACTTTCGTCCATCAACCCATGGACGGCGCGCTTACGCCTCCCAGACGGCGGCCGCCGTACGGTCGTCGGCGTAGCCCTTCACCCCGGTCTGGGCGTCGGCGAGGAACGCGGCGAGACCCGGCGCCTCCGCGGTGTCCCAGCGTTCGGCCAGGCGATCGGCGAGGGCGGCCTCGCCGCGCAGGGGATCGGCGAGGCCCGCGCTGCACAGCAGAAGGGTGTCGCCCGGCCGGGCGACGGAGGCGCGGAACCGGAAGGGCCCGTGGACGGGCTCGGACTCGGGCCCGGGTCCTGGCTCGGGTCCTGGCTCGGGCTCGGGCCTGGGCTCTGGCTCGGGGGGCTGCTGAGGGTGCCGGGGCTCTTGTGCCGATTGCCGGACGGGCGGGCGGCCACTCCCATAGCCGAGGACGGGTCCGCCGACGGTGTCCCGCTCGCTCCCTTCGGGCTCCAGGTCCTGCCAGACGCCGTCCCGCAGCCGGAAGAGCCCGCCGTCGCCGACGCCGAAGAACACCCGGGTACGGCAAGCCGGATGCGCCGGGAGCAGCAGGCAGCGCACCGAGGCGGTGTGGTCGGCGGGGGCGAGGCCGCGTACGGTCGCGCCGGCGCGCAGCCGCCCGTAGGCACGGTCGGTGAGCCGGTGCAGCCCGGAGCTGAGGGCGCCGCGGTTGGCGGTGTGGATGTCCTCCGTCAGCCGGGCCTGATTGCTGCCGACCGCCCCGGCGATCCACTCGCACAGCTCACGCGCCACCCGATGCGCTCCCGGGGCCGCCCGCTGCCCGCTCGCCACGGCCACGAGGAGAAGGGCGCTGTCCCCGGTCCCGAACCGCACCGCGAGCAGCGCGTCGCGCCGCGGGTCGCCCCGGTAGCGGGCCGCGTCCCCGCGCAGGGAGGCGGCCCGCAGCGTCAGCGTGCCGTACCGGGCACCCTCCAGCACGGTGTCGGGCACCACGTCCCGGAGATCCTCCGGATCGGTGACGGGAAGCGTGGTCGGCTCGGCCTCGTAGGTGGGCGGCTCGCTCCCGACGTACGAGGCGGCCGCGGCCCGCCAGGGCCGCGCCGGATCGGCCCGCAACGCGGCCTCCGGCGGAGCCGGCACCCCGGCCCCCCGCGGCCCCGACGACGGCAAGGGCGGCCCGAACACGTTGGCCCGCCTGGGCGGACCGGGCGGGCTCCCCGGGCTCGTGGGCCCGGGCGCGCTCCCCCGGCTGGCGGGTCCGGGCGCGCTTCCCAAGTCCGTACGTCCGGGTGCGCTTCCCGAGTCGGTACGCCCGGGTGCGCCCGCCGGACCGGTGCGCCGGGGCTCGCTTCCGGGGCTAGTGGGGCTGGGCGGGCCCGACGGGCTCGTGGGGCCGGGTGAGCTCCCCCGGCTCGTGGGCCCAGGTGCGCTCCCCGAGTCGGTACGTCCGGGTGCGCTCGCCGGGCTGGTGGGTCCGGACCTGCTTCCCGGGTCGGTGCGGCCCGGGGCGGCGCTTGGGTCCGGGCGGTCGGGGGCGTCCCTGGGATCCGCGGCATCCGGCCCCGTGCGGCTCGGCTCGGTACCGGATCCCGCACTGCCCTGGGGAGGCTGGGTTGCGCCGGGCTCCGCGTTGTCGCCCTGCTCGGCGCCCGTTCCCGTGTTGCCGCCCGCCGAGGGCTCCGCGGCGCCGGGCCCCGCGCGGTGCTGAGTGGGCAGTGTGGCACCGGGCTCCTCGTCGGCGGGAGATCGCCACCCCTGCGGGCCACCTCCGGCGTCGGCGTCGGAGCCCGGGGCGGCACCGCCCGGCTCCCCCGTCCGCGGGCCCCAGGGGGCGCCCGCGGCCGGTCTCTGGTTACCGGCGTCCTCGTCGCCGGCAAGCGTGCGGGAGGCCGAATCAAACCGCTCGTCCACGGAGTCGGAGGCCGCCGCGGGCCCCGCGTCGGCACGACGCGGGTCGTACAACTCGCCCCACCAGTCGTCCTCATGACGGCATCGGTCGCCCTGCTGGCTCATCCCCACATTGTCCACAGGGACGCTCTACGGGAACACCACGCGATGACCGGCCCGAGGCCCGCCCAAGATCCGCTCAAGCTCCGCGCCTGAGCCCGAGGCGGAGCGCCGGGAACGAGCCACTGCTCGCCCCCGGCGTAAGCCGTGCACACGGCCGGACGGCAAACCCGAGCGGCTAGCAGGGAGTGGGACCCCGCCAGCCGAGGGCGGGGGCCGGGGCCCGGGCCCAGGGCGACCAGGCGGCCCGGGCCAATCAACCCCGCGCCCTCACCCCCTGTACGCCTCCAGCAGCCGCAGCCAGATCTCGCTGATCGTGGGGAACGACGGCACCGCGTGCCAGAGGCGGTCGATGGGGACCTCGCCCGCTACCGCCACCGTCGCCGAGTGGAGCAGTTCGCTGACCCCGGGGCCCACGAAGGTGACGCCGATCAGGTGGCCCCGGTCCAGGTCGACGACCATGCGGGCGCGGCCGCGGTAGCCGTCCGCGAAGAGGACCGCGCCCTCGACCTGACCCATGTCGTAGTCGACGACGCGGATGCTGCGGCCCTCGGACTCGGCCTGCGCCGCGGTCAGCCCGACCGCGGCGACCTCCGGGTCAGTGAAGACGACCTGCGGTACGGCCGCCTCGTCCGCGGTCGTCGCGTGCTCGCCCCAGCGGCCCGTGTCCAGCCGCTCGACGCCCCGCGCGCGTGCCCCGATCACCGCGCCCGCGATGCGCGCCTGGTATTTGCCCTGGTGGGTGAGGAGCGCTCGGTGGTTGACGTCGCCCGCCGCGTACAGCCAGCCGTCGGGGACGTCCGTCACGCGGCAGGTCTCGTCGACCGTCAGCCAGCCGCCCGGTTCCAGCCCGACCGTCTCCAGGCCCACGTCCGCGGTGTGCGGGGCGCGCCCGGTGGCGAAGAGCACCTCGTCCGCCTCGAGCTGTTCCCCGCTCTCCAGGGTCACCGTGACCGGTCCCTCCACCCCGCCCGGCCGGGCCAGCCCCTTCACCGACGTACCGGTGCGGATCTCGGCCCCGGCCTCCCGCAGCGTCTCGGCGACCAGCTCGCCCGCGAACGGCTCGATCCGGTTCAGCAGCCCGGAGCCGCGTACCAGCACGGTGACGCGCGAACCGAGGCCGCACCAGGCCGTGGCCATCTCGGCGGCCACCACCCCACCGCCCACGATGATCAGCCGGTCCGGCACCGTGCCGGCGCTGGTGGCCTCCCGGCTGGTCCAGGGCCGGGCCTCGGCGATCCCGGGCATGTCGGGCAGCGCGGCCCGGGTCCCGGTGCAGACGGCCACGGCGTGGCGGGCGGTGAGGGTCCGCTCCCCGCCGCCGGATCCGTCCGACGGCGTCACCGCGACCCGCCGTGGCCCGACCAGCCGCCCATGGCCGCGCACCAGGTCGATCCCGGCCGAGTCCAGCCAGGTGAGCGCGCCGTCGTCCGTCCAGTTGCCGACCTGCTTGTCGCGGTGGGCGAAGACATCGGCCGCCGCCAGCGACCCCCCGACCGCCTCCCGCAGCCCCGGCACCTGGCGTGCCTCGGCCCGCGCGAGCACCGGGCGCAGCAGCGACTTACTGGGGACGCAGGCCCAGTACGAACACTCACCACCGACCAGCTCACGCTCCACGATCACCGTGGAGAGCCCGGCGGCGCGGGTCCGGTCGGCCAGATTCTCACCGACCGGGCCCGCGCCCAGCACGATGACGTCGTACTCGTCCGTGGCCTGATTCATCGCAACCCGCTCTCTCGCTCGTATCACCGTCGCAGGGCCTCCGGGGGCCTCGCAGGGCCATCGTGGCGTCGAGTTACCGCGCACAGCCACCCCAATCGGCGTTTCGGCCGAGCACGACCGGCGGCGGGCGGCCATGGTCCGGCGTCGGGCGGCCCCGGTCCCGCGTCCGCTGCGTAAGGGCCGCGGCCGCGCGACAGTGATCGCATGACTGTTTTCACCGAACCCGAGGTCGGCTACCTCAGATCGCAGCGGCTCGGCCGGCTGGCCACCGTGGACGCGGAGGGCCAGCCGCAGGCGAACCCGGTGGCGTTCTTCCTCAACGAGGACGGCACGGTCGACATCGGCGGCTACGCCATGGGCAGGACGAGGAAGTGGCGCAACACCGGGACGAATCCGAAGGTGGCGCTGGTCGTCGACAGCCTGGTGAGCGAGCAGCCGTGGATGGTGTGCGGGGTGGAGATCCGCGGCGAGGCGGAGCGGCGCACGGGGCCGCATGACCTCGGCGCCCAGCTGAGCGACGAGGTCATCCGGATCCATCCGCGCTGGGTGTACAGCTGGGGCCTGGAGGACGTGCCCGGGGCCAAGACCCGGACCGTGGACTGACCTGGGCTGATTCCGGTCGGCACCGGGGCCGGGACCGGACAGGCCCGCCCCGGCCCGGCCCCGGACTGACCCGGTCCCGGACGGGCCCAGTCCCGGACGGGCCCAGTCCCCGGCGCACCGCTACCGCTACCGCTACCGCTGCCGCTTCGGCCCCCGCTTGCGCTCCATCATGTGACGGCCGAGCGCCTGCCGCTGCTTCCAGTCCCGCCGCAGCTCGGCACGTAGCCGCGCGTCCGTACGGGCGGCCAGCCGCTCGTTCTCGCGGAGCAGCTTGCGGTAGCTCTCCAGCCGTCGCTCCGGCAGCGAGCCGTCGTCGATCGCGGCGAGCACCGCGCACCCCGGCTCGACCTGGTGGGCGCAGTCGGGAAAGCGGCACCGCTCGGCGAGCTCCTCGATCTCGGCGAACGCCTGTGCGACACCGCCCTCGGCGTCCCACAGCCCCACCCCGCGCAGCCCCGGGGTGTCGATCAGCGCCCCACCCGAGGGCAGGGGCAGCAAATCGCGGGTGGTCGTGGTGTGCCGCCCCTTGCCGTCGCTGTCGCGGATCGCCCGTACGTCCTGGACGGCCTCGCCCACCAGTGCGTTCGCCAGCGTGGACTTGCCCGCGCCGGACTGGCCGAGCAGCACGGCGGTGCCGGGGGCGAGCAGGGCACCGAGCTCGGCCACCCCCTCCCCCGTCGCGGAGCTGACCGGCAGCACCCGCACGCCGGGCGCCGCCGTCTCGGTGTCGGACACCAGATGGGCGAGGGTGTCCGGGTCGGGCACCAGATCGGCCTTGGTGAGGACGAGCAGCGGCTGGGCGCCGCTCTCCCAGGCCAGTGCGGTGAACCGCTCCACCCGCCCGAGGTCCAGCTCGGCGGCGAGGGAGACGGCGATGACGGCGTGGTCGGCGTTGGCGGCCAGCACCTGGCCGTCCGAGCGCTTGGAGGAGGTGGACCGTACGAGGGCGGTACGGCGCGGCAGCAGCGTGCGGACGTAACGCGGATCGCCCTCGGCGTCCACGGCGGTCCAGTCGCCGGTGCACACGATCCGCATCGGATCACGCGGTGTCACCAGCTCGGTGTCGGCCCGCGCCAGGCCGTTCGGCGTGACCAGATCGCACTGGCCACGGTCCACCCGGATCACCCGGCCGGGCACCAGGCCCTGCGCGGCGTACGGGGCGAACGTCTCCGCCCAGCCGTCGTCCCAGCCATAGGCGGCGAGGGAGTACGGAGAGGTGGCGTCGGAAGAAGTGTTGAACACGGAGGAAACCCTTCGAGGGGCGGCCTCCGAAGAGGTGTCAGCCGGAGGCCGCGGGAGTGGAAATGAGGAACTCCTGAACGCGAGCGGCGCTCGCCACCGAGACCGTCATCAATGTCCTCACCTCCTGCTTTCCTCAACGCGCGGCAACGCGGACCAACACGGCCCGCACGGAACGGAGAAACCGTAGCCCATCCCCGCACGGGGCGCCATCCATTTTTCTCTCGTCGAAAACGAGAGGGCCGCCATCAACCGCCCTGTGACCAGGGGAGCATGACCCCGAGCAGCGGCTCCCGAACATGCTTGCGCACCCGCCGGACGCTGAGGTACCTTCGCGGCAGTTGATCTTTGTTTTCACGCGCGATAAATGGGTCAGATCACCAGGTCACCAGGTCACGGGGGAGTGTACCTAGTTGTCCACAGTCGCCGATTCGCCATGGCATCACGATGTCCATGATTCGGTAGCGGTCATCGGTTTCTCTTGTCGTTTACCGGGGGCCCGGACGCCCGAGGAATTCTGGCGTCTGCTCAGCGAGGGCGCGAACGCGGTCACTTCCGTACCGGAAGATCGATGGACTCCGCGTCAATCCGGCGGCGGGTCCGGGGCCCGAGCCGAAGTGGAAGCCGAAGCGGGAACTGAATTCGGCGCGTTCCTCGACGAGGTCGACCACTTCGACGCCGACTTCTTCGGCATATCGCCGCGCGAGGCCGCCGCCATGGACCCCCAGCAGCGGCTGATGCTCGAACTGGGCTGGGAAACCCTGGAGGACGCGGGCCTCACACCGGCCCGGCTCGCCCACGGGCGGACGGGGGTGTTCGTCGGCGCCATCAACGACGACTACGCCACGCTGCTGCGGCGGCACGGCGGCGACTCCGCGGTCACCCATCACACCCTGACCGGCCTCCAGCGCAGCATGATCGCCAACCGGCTCTCCTATCTGCTGGGCACCCGCGGCCCCAGCATGGTGGTGGACTCGGGGCAGTCGTCCTCGCTGGTCGCGGTGCACACGGCCTGCCAGAGCCTGCGCGCCGGCGAATGCGACACCGCGCTCGCGGGCGGGGTCCACCTCAATCTCGCGTACGACGGCGCGCTGAGCGCCGCACGCTTCGGCGGGCTCTCCCCCGACGGCACCTGCTACACCTTCGACGCCCGGGCCAACGGCTTCGTCCGCGGCGAGGGCGGCGGTCTGGTGCTGCTCAAACCCCTCGCCCGCGCGCTCGCCGACGGCGACCGGATCCATGGGGTGCTGCGCGGCGGCGCGGTCAACAACGACGGCGGCGGGGACAGCCTCACCACCCCCAGCCGGACCGCCCAGGCGGAGGTGGTGCGCCGGGCGTACGCAGCGGCCGGGGTCGGCCCCGACGAGGTGCAGTACGTCGAACTGCACGGCACCGGCACACCCGTCGGCGACCCCGTCGAGGCGGCGGCGCTGGCCGAGGCGATCGGCGCCGCGCGGACGAAGGACCGGCCGCTGCTGGTGGGGTCCGCCAAGACGAACGTGGGCCATCTGGAAGGGGCCGCGGGGATCACCGGCCTGATCAAGGTCCTGCTCTCCTTGAAGGCGGCACATCTCCCGCCCAGCCTCAACTTCCGCTCCCCCAACCTCGCGATTCCGCTGGAGGAGTGGAATCTGCGGGTGCAGACCGAGCTGTCGGCGTGGCCGCGACCGGATGCGCCGCTGATCGCGGGGGTGTCGTCCTTCGGCGTCGGCGGGACCAACGCCCATGTCGTCGTGGAGCAGGCCCCGGTGGTCTCATTCGCCGAGGGCGTGGACGCAAGCGTTGCGGGGGCGTGGGGCGGTGAGGCGTGGGGCGGTGAGGTGCTGCCATGGGTCATCTCGGGCCGGACTCCGGCCGGGTTGCGGGCGCAGGCGGCACGGTTGCGGTCGTTCGCGGCGGGCGGTGCGGCGGACGGTTCGACGGGCGGCTGGGCGAACGGTTCGGCGGGCGGTTCGGCGGGCGGCGATGTCTCCCCCGCCGACATCGGCTGGTCGCTCGCCGAGCACCGGACGGCCCTGGAGCACCGTGCCGTGGTGGTGGCCGGGGACCGCGATACGTTCCTGGCCGGGCTGGACGCGCTGGCCTCCGGTGAGCCATCCGCCCATGTGGTGGCTGGGGTGGCCGGCGAGTCGGCGGCCACCGGTCCGGTGTTCGTCTTCCCTGGGCAGGGCTCGCAGTGGGTGGGCATGGCCGCCGAACTACTCGACGGCTCGCCCGTGTTCGCCGAATCCATCGGCCGATGCGCCCAGGCCCTGGCCCCACATACCGACTGGGACCTCCTCGACGTACTGCGGGACACCGAGGACGGCACCGCGCTGGACCGCGCGGAGGTGCTGCAACCCGCGCTCTGGGCCGTGATGGTCTCGCTGGCGCGAGTGTGGCGTTCGCTCGGCGTCGTCCCGTCGGCCGTCGTGGGCCACTCACAAGGCGAGATCGCGGCCGCGTGCGTGGCCGGAGCGCTGTCGCTGGAGGACGGTGCCCGGCTGATCGCCGTACGCAGCCGGCTCGCGGCGGCGCTGATCGGCCGGGGCGGTCTCGCGTCCATCGGCGCGTCGGAGGAGCGGGCGGCCGAGCTGCTCACGGGCCGGGACGACGTATGGATCGCCGCGGTCAACGGCCCCGGTGCGACGGTGGTCGGGGGCAGCCCGGAGGGGCTGGCCGAGGTCACGGCCAGGGCGGAGGCCGCCGGGCTGCGTCATCGCCGGGTGGCCACGGCGTATGCCTCGCACACCCCGCATGTCGAGGCGATCCGCGAGGAGTTCCTGCGGCTCGCGGCGCCGGTCGCGCCGCGTGCCGGGGACATACCGATGTACTCGACCGTCACCACCGCCCCCATCGCGGGCGAGGCGCTGGACGCCGAGTACTGGTACCGCAACCTCCGCGAACAGGTCCGCTTCCACGACACCGTCCAGAACCTGATCGCCGACGGCAACTCCCTCTTCCTGGAGAGCAGTTCGCACCCCGTGCTCACCACCGCCGTCCAGGACACCGGCGGCCTGGCCGTCGGCACCCTGCGCCGGGGCGAGGGCGGCACGCGGCGGCTGCTGCTCTCGCTGGCCGAGCTGTGGGTGGGTGGAGCCGCCCCGGACTGGGCGCGGGTGTTCGCCGGGACCGGCGCCCGCCGGGCCGAGCTGCCCGGCCGCGCCTTCCAGCGGCGGCGCCACTGGTTCGGCGCCGTGGCGTCTCCGGCGGCCACCGCGGGTGCCGCGGGTGCCGCGGGTGCCGCGAGCCTTGATGTGGCTCATCAGGTGCGGGCCCAGGCCGCCGCCGTCCTCGGCCATACGACGGTGGCCGAACTCGACACCGGACGCACCTTCAAGGACCTCGGGTTCGACTCCATCTCGCTCAGCGATCTGTGCAACCGCATCAATGCCGCGCTGGGCACCCGCCTGTCCCCCGCCACGCTCTTCAGCCACCCGACCCCGGCCAGGCTCGCGGAACACCTCGCCGCCGCCCCCTCCTCGGCACCCACCCCGGAGGTCGCCACCGCCGCCGACGAGCCGATCGCCATCATCGCGATGAGCTGCCGCCTCCCCGGTGGGGTGCGCTCCCCGGAGGACCTGTGGCGGCTGGTGGCGGACGGACGGGACGCCACCTCGCCGTTCCCGGACGACCGCGACTGGGATCTGGAACGGCTGCACGGCACCGAGGGCGCCGGCAGCAGCTTCGCCCGGAGCGGTGGCTTCATCGACGGGGCCACGGACTTCGACGCCCGCTTCTTCGGCATCTCGCCGCGCGAGGCCCTGGCGATGGACCCCCAGCAGCGGCTGCTGCTGGAGACCTCCTGGGAGCTGCTGGAACGGGCGGGCATCGCGCCCGACGCGCTGCGCGCCACCCGTACCGGTGTGTTCGTCGGCACCATGGACCAGGAGTACGGGCCACGGCTGCACGAGGCGCCGGAGGCGGTGGACGGCTATCTCCTCACCGGCAAGACCGCCAGCGTCGCCTCCGGCCGTATCGCCTATCTGCTCGGGTTCACAGGGCCCGCCATCACCCTGGACACCGCCTGCTCGTCATCGCTGGTGGCCCTGCATCTGGCGGTGCAATCACTGCGCCGAGGGGAGTCCTCGCTGGCCCTGGCCGGTGGGGTGACCGTCCTCAACACCCCTGGAATCTTCACCGAGTTCAGCCGCCAGGGCGGGCTGGCCCGCGACGGCCGGTGCAAGGCGTTCGCGGCCGGGGCCGATGGCACCGGAATGGCGGAGGGCGTCGGCATGCTGCTGGTGGAGCGGCTGTCCGACGCCCGCCGCAACGGCCATCGGGTGCTCGGCGTGATCCGTGGCACGGCGGTCAACCAGGACGGCGCCTCCAACGGCCTCACCGCGCCCAACGGCCGCTCCCAGGAGCAGGTGGTCCGGCAGGCGCTGGCGGACGCGGGGCTGTCGGCGTCCGACGTGGATGTGATCGAGGCGCACGGCACGGGCACGGCGCTGGGCGACCCGATCGAGGCACAGGCGCTGCTCGCCACGTACGGCCGGGACCGGCCCGCCGGCCGGCCCGCGCTGCTGGGGTCGGTGAAGTCCAACATCGGCCACACCCAGGCGGCGGCCGGAGTCGCGGGCGTCATCAAGGCGATCATGGCGATGCGCCACGGTGTCGTCCCCGCCACGCTGCACGTGGACGAGCCGACTCCGCACGTGGACTGGGCGTCCGGTGGTGTGGAGTTGGTGACGGAGACTGTGGGCTGGCCCGAGGCCGGACGGGCGCGGCGGGCCGGAGTCTCGTCGTTCGGCATCAGCGGGACCAACGCCCATGTGGTCCTGGAGCAGGCCCCACCGGCCACCGTCCCCGCTCCCGTAGCTCATCCCGCCAACTCGCTCGTCGAGGCGGAGGGTGTGCTGCCGTGGGTGGTGTCGGGCCGTTCGCCCGCCGCGCTGCGGGCGCAGGCGGCCCGGCTGGGTGCGTTCGCCGCCGCCTCCGACGCCACGCCGACGTCGGACATCGGGTGGGCGCTGGCGACGCAGCGGGCCGCCATGGAACACCGTGCGGTGGTGGTGGCCGGGGACCGGGACGACTTCCTGGCCGGGCTGGACGCGATCGCCGCCGGGGAGCCCGCCGCCCATGTGGTGGCCGGGGTGTCCGCCGGGTCGACCGCCGGTCCGGTGTTCGTCTTTCCGGGACAGGGGTCGCAGTGGGTGGGCATGGCCGCCGAACTGCTCCCCACTTCCTCGGTGTTCGCCGAGTCCATCGACCAATGCGCCCAAGCCCTCGCTCCGCATATCGACTGGGATCTGCTCGATGTACTGCGGGCGACCGGTGATGACGCGGTGCTGGAACGGGTGGATGTGGTCCAGCCCGCCCTCTGGGCCGTGATGGTGTCCCTCGCCCAGGTGTGGCGTTCGCTCGGCATCGAGCCCTCCGCCGTCATCGGCCACTCACAAGGCGAGATCGCGGCTGCGTGTGTCGCCGGTGTGCTGACCCTGGAGGACGGCGCACGGCTCGTGGCGCTGCGCAGCCGCCTCATCGCGCGGGAACTGGCCGGACTCGGTGGCATGGTCTCGCTCGCCACCTCCGCCGAGCAGGCGCGCGAGCTGCTGACCGGCCGCGATGGCGTCTGGATCGCGGCCGTCAACGGGCCCACCTCCACGGTCATCGCCGGGAGCCCCGCCGGACTCGCCGAGGCTACGGCAAAGGCCGAGGCCAGCGGGATCCGGACCCGTGCGATCGCCGTCGACTACGCCTCCCACACCCCACACGTCGAACGCATCCGGGAACAGCTCCTCCAGCTCGCCGCCCCCATCACCCCCCACCCCGGCGACGTCCCGCTGTACTCCACCGTCACCGCCACCCCCATCGACGGCGACACCCTCGACGCCGAGTACTGGTACCGCAACCTCCGCGAACCCGTCCGCTTCCACGACACACTGCGGACTCTGCTGGCCGACGGCCACACCCTCTTCCTGGAGTCCAGCCCCCACCCCGTCCTCACCACCGCCGTCGAGGAGACCGGCCACGCCGCCGACCAGCACCTCCTCGCCACCGGCACCCTGCGCCGTGACCAGGGTGGCGTCCGGCAGCTCCTCAGCGCCCTCGCCACCCTGTGGGCCCATGGCGTGCCCCCCGACTGGGCGGCGGTGTTCGCACCCGGCGACGCCACCGCCGTCGATCTGCCCACCTACGCCTTCCAGCGCGAGCGCTACTGGCTCGCGCCCGTCGGCCCCGCCTCCGCCGTACGGGTCGATCTGCCGTCCACCACCGTGGCGGCCGAAGGGCCCGAGGCGCTCGACGGCTTCGCACGCCGGGTGGCCGACGCCGCCGAGGGCGCGCCACGGCTGCGGGTAGTGCTGAACGAGGTGTGCCGCCACGCGGCCGCCGTGCTGGGCCTGTCGTCGGTGGACGAGGTGGAGACGCGGAAGGTCTTCCGGGACCTCGGCTTCGACTCGCTGACCGCCGTGGAGTTGCGGAACCGGCTGGCCGTGGCCACGGGCGTGGCGCTCGCGCCGTCCGTCGTCTTCGACCATCCGACGCCCCTGACGCTGGCCCGGCATCTGCTGGACCGGATCACGGGCGGGGACGCCGCCGGAGCGGGCGCGTACGCGCCGGGCTCGTACGCGCCGGGCGCCGTCGTCCCAGGAGCGGCCGCCGCCATGGACGATCCCATCGCGATCGTGGCCACGAGCTGCCGTTTCCCCATGGGCGTACGGTCGCCCGAGGACCTGTGGCGGCTGCTGCTGTCCGACCAGGACACGCTGTCCGCGTTCCCGGCGGACCGTGGCTGGGATCTCGACACGCTGTGCCACCCCAACCCCGAGCGCCCCGGCAGCAGCTATGTCCACCAGGGCGGATTCCTCCCGGACGCAGCCGACTTCGATGCCGATTTCTTCGGCATCTCGCCGCGCGAGGCGATCGCGATGGACCCCCAGCAGCGGCTGCTGCTCGAGACCTCCTGGGAGGCCCTGGAACACGCGGGCATCGACCCGCTGTCGCTGCGCTCCAGCCGCACCGGGGTGTTCATCGGCCTCGTACCGCACGGCTACGGCGGTGAGGACGCCGACACCGAAGGGTCCGAGGGCTACCTCTTCACCGGAGCGGCGGGAAGCGTGGCATCCGGCCGGATCGCCTACAGCTTCGGGCTGACCGGACCGGCCGTCACGGTGGACACGGCGTGTTCGTCCTCGCTGGTGGCGCTGCATCTCGCCGTACAGGCACTGCGCAACGGCGACTGCGGGATGGCGCTCGTGGGCGGCGTCTCGGTGATCTCCACACCGGGAGTGTTCACCGAGTTCAGCCATCAGCGCGGGCTCGCCCCCGACGGCCGCTGCAAGCCCTTCGCGGCGGCGGCGGACGGCACCGCGTGGGCGGAGGGCGTGGGCGTGCTGCTGGTCGAACGGCTGTCGGAGGCGCGCCGCAACGGCCACCAGGTGATGGCCGTCATCCGTGGCTCGGCGATCAACCAGGACGGCGCCTCCAACGGCCTCACCGCGCCCAACGGCCCGTCCCAACAGTCGGTCATCCGGCAGGCGTTGGCGAACGCACGTCTCGCACCGTCCGATGTCGATGTGATCGAGGCACACGGGACGGGTACCGCGCTGGGCGACCCCATCGAGGCACAGGCGCTGCTCGCCACGTACGGCCAGGGCCGATCCGCCGAACTCCCGGCGCTGCTGGGTTCGATGAAGGCCCATGTCGGCCACACCGGGGCGGCGGCCGGGGTCGCGGGCATCATCAAGATGGTGCTGGCCATGCGCCACGGAGTCGTTCCCCGCACCCTGCATGTGGACGAGCCGACGCCGCATGTGGACTGGGGCTCCGGTGCGGTGCGGCTGGTGACGGAGACCACGAGCTGGCCCGAGGCCGAACGGGCGCGGCGCGCGGCGGTGTCGTCGTTCGGCGTCAGCGGCACCAACGCCCATGTGATCCTCGAAGCGGCCCCGACGGCGGACGCCACGTCCCCGTCCACGCCCACGGAGGGTGTGCTGCCGTGGGTGATCTCGGCACGCTCGGAGGCCGCGCTACGGGCACAGGCAGCGCAGTTGCGCGCGTTCGTGGCCACGAGCGATCGGCATCTCGCCGATATCGGCTGGACGCTGGCACGGCATCGGGCCGCGCTGGAGCACCGCGCGGTGGTCGTGGCCGCCGACCGGGACACCTTCCTGGCCGGGCTGGACGCCATCGCCACCGGCGAGCCCGCCGCCCACGTGGTCAGCGGCGTGGTTTCGGGCGAGCCACCGTCCGGTGCCGTCTTCGTCTTTCCGGGGCAGGGGTCGCAGTGGGTCGGTATGGCCGCCGAACTGCTCGCCGATTCCACGGTGTTCGCCGAGTCCATCGCCCGCTGCGCCCAAGCTCTCGCTCCGCATATCGACTGGGATCTGCTCGATGTCCTGCGGGCGACCGGGGAGGAGGCGGCGCTGGAGCGGGTGGATGTGGTCCAGCCCGCCCTCTGGGCCGTCATGGTGTCCCTGGCACAGGTGTGGCGTTCGCTCGGCATTGAGCCCTCCGCCGTCATCGGCCACTCCCAGGGCGAGATCGCCGCCGCGTGCGTAGCCGGTGTACTCACCCTCGAAGACGGCGCACGACTCGTGGCACTGCGCAGCCGCCTCATCGCCCAAGAACTCGCCGGACAGGGCGGCATGGTCTCCCTCGCCACCTCCGCCGACCAGGCGCGCGAGCTGCTGACCGGCCACGACGACGTCTGGATCGCCACCGTCAACGGTCCGGCCAGCACCGTCATCGCCGGGAGTCCCGCCGCGCTCACCGATGTCATGGCACAAGCGGAAGCCACCGGGACCCGGGCCCGTGCGATCGCCGTCGACTACGCCTCCCACACCCCACACGTCGAACGCATCCGGGAACAGCTCCTCCAACTCGCCGCACCCATCACCCCCCGCCCCGGCAACATCCCCCTCTACTCCACCGTCACCGCCACCCCCATCGACGGCGGCACCCTCGACGCCGAGTACTGGTACCGCAACCTCCGCGAACCCGTCCGCTTCCACGACACACTCCACACCCTCCACGCCGACGGCCACACCCTCTACCTCGAAACCAGCCCCCACCCCGTCCTCACCACCGCCATCCAAGAAACCCACCCCAACGCCCACGCCACCGGCACCCTCCGCCGCCACCACGGCACCACCCAACAACTCCTCACCACCCTCGCCACCCTCTGGACCCACGGCCTCACCCCCCACTGGCCCACCATCCTCACCCCCAACAACCCCACCCCCACCAACCTCCCCACCTACCCCTTCCAACGCCACCACTACTGGCTGGACACCGCCGCCCCGGCCCGGATCCGCGCCAGCGCGACGGCGGGCCCGGATCCGCACACCGGATTCTGGGAGGCCGTGGAGCGCGAGGACCTGGAAGGGCTGGCGCGGACTCTGCGACTGGGGGGATCGCGGGCGGAGTTGACGACCCTGCTGCCCGCCCTGTCGGCGTGGCATCGGCGGCAGAGCGCGGCGTCCACGATGGACGCGTGGCGGTATCGCGAGAGCTGGAAGCCGTTGCCCGACACCACCGCGCCCGCGCTCTCCGGCACCTGGCTCGTCGTTCTGGCACCCGATCAGAAGGGCGATGCGCTGTACGAGGCGATCGCCACAGCCCTCAGCCGACACGGGGCCACGGTGGAAACGGTGGTCGTGGCGCCCGACGATCCGCGCCGCTGGACCGACACCCTCGCCACCCTCACCACCCTCACCGCACACACCACCACGCCCGTGGTCGGCGTGCTGTCGCTGCTCGCCCGCGACGAGGCCGCCGGATTGCACCGCACCCTGCGGCTGATCCAGGGCCTGGAGGCGGCGGGGCTGTTCGCACCGCTGTGGTGTGTCACCCAGGGCGCGGTGTCCGTCGGCGACCACGATCCGTTGACCGGCCCGGCACAGGCGCTGGTGTGGGGTCTGGGCCGGGTGGCGGCGCAGGAACTCGCCACCCGCTGGGGCGGGTTGGTGGATCTGCCCCAGGAGCTGGACGAACGGACGACGGCCCGGCTGTGTGCCGTTCTGGCCGCCGGTGGCCACGAGGACCAGGTCGCGGTCCGCGCCACCGGGATCCTCGGGCGCCGTATCGTCAGGGCGCCACGCCTCGGCGCTGTGCTCGACGACGGCTGGTCCTCCGGCCCTGGCACGGTCCTGATCACCGGTGGCACCGGTGCCCTCGGCAGCCAGGTGGCCCGTCGACTCGCGGCCCGTGGCGCCGAACATCTGCTGCTCGTCAGCCGCCGTGGGGACACCGCGCCGGGCGCGGCCGAGCTGGTGGCCGAGCTGACCGCCTCGGGGGCCAAGGCGACCGTGGCGGCCTGCGATGTCGGGGACGCGGGCGCGCTCCGCGCGCTTCTGGCGTCGATTCCGGCCGCGTACCCGCTGACCTCGGTGTTCCACACGGCGGCCGTCCTGGACGACGCAGCCATCACCGCTCTCACCCCCGAGCAGGTGGACCGCGTGCTGCGCGTCAAGGCCGATGCGGCGTGGCGGCTGCACGAGCTGACCCGGGATCTGGAGCTCTCCGCGTTCGTGCTGTTCTCCTCCCTGGCGGGCACTGTGGGCATGGTGGGTCAGGGCAACTACGCGCCCGCCAACGCCTACATGGACGCCCTGGCTCGCCACCGCCGCGTACAGGGGCTGGTGGCCACCTCCGTGGCCTGGGGTTCCTGGGCACAAGGCGGTATGGCCGAACGGGACGCGGTGACCGAGCTGCGGCTGCGCCACGGCGTACCGCTGCTGCCGCCGGAGTCGGCGCTCCTCGCCCTGGATGCGGCACTGGCGGACGACGAAACGGCCCTGGTGATCGCCGATATCGACTGGGACCGCTTCGCCCACGCCTACACCGCCGCCCGCCCCAGCCACCTCCTCGATGAGATCCCCGAGGCGCGGCGGGCGCTCGGCGCGGTCGCGGTCGCGGGTGCGGAGGCCGGGGCACCGAGCGGCGGCGTCGGTACCGGCGGCACGGGCGGTACGGTGGCGGCTCTGCGCGACCGGCTCGCCGACGCCGAGCCCGAGGAGCGCGAACGGCGGCTCCTCGATGCCGTACGCGGCCAGGTGGCCGCCGTCCTCGGCCATGACTCGGCCGAGGCCGTGGCCACCAGGCGGCCGTTCCTGGAGCTCGGCCTGGACTCGGTGACGGCGGTGGAGCTGCGCAACCGGCTCGGGAGCGTCACGGGGCTCCGGCTGCCCGCCACCGTGATCTTCGACTTCCCGACCGTGACCGAGCTCGTCGACTATCTGTACGCACAGCTCTTCAGCGGCATCGACGACGCCCCGGACCCCGCCAGTCAAGCGGCCATGGGCGACGGCACCGCCGAACTCGACGGTCTGGAACGGCTGTTGGTGTCACTGCCGAGCGACGCCCCCGCCCGTTCCGAGATCGCCGACCGGCTGCGCCGGCTGCTCCGGTCCGCCGTGGACGCCATGGACTCCGTAGCCACCGTGGACACCGCCGAGGAGCCGGTGACGTCCGACGATCTCGAAGCCGCCACCAACGACGAGCTCTTCGACTACATCGAGAAGGAGTTCGGGATCTCCTGATCCCGTCCCCGCCCACCCCGCTGACCAGCCGACCCTTCCGCCACACCCACACCCACACCCGCACCCATCCCCATCCCATCCCCACCTCTCACCGCCGACTCTTCGCATGGAGCCTCGACATGGACGATGTGCACAAGCTCCGCCACTATCTGACCCGGGTCACCGCGGAGCTCAAGGAGACGCGGGCGCAACTGCGGGTGGCGGAGTCGGCGGCCGCCGAGCCGGTGGCAATCGTGGGGATGAGCTGCCGCTACCCCGGCGGAGTGGCCTCGCCCGAGGCGCTGTGGGAGCTCGTCGAAGGCGGCGGGGACGCCATTTCCGGGTTCCCGGTCGACCGGGGCTGGGATCTGGCGGAGCTGGTGGATCCGGACGGCGAACGGCCGGGGACCTCGTACACCGCCGAGGGTGGATTCCTGCACACCGCGGGCGAGTTCGACGCCTCCTTCTTCGGCATCTCACCGCGCGAGGCCCTGGCGATGGACCCCCAGCAGCGGCTGCTGCTGGAGACCTCCTGGGAGCTGTTCGAGCGGGCGGGCATCGATCCGGCGTCGCTGCGCTCCAGCCGGACGGGGGTGTTCATCGGTGCCAGCTTCCATGACTACGGCAGCAGGCTGCCCGCGATCCCGGAGGAGGTCGAGGGCCATGCCATGACCGGTGTCGCGGGCAGTGTCGTCTCCGGGCGCATCGCCTACACCTTCGGGCTGACCGGCCCGGCCCTCACCGTGGACACCGCGTGTTCGTCCTCGCTGGTGGCCATGCATCTGGGGGTGCGGGCGCTGCGCAACGGCGAGTGCGGGATGGCGGTCGTCGGCGGTGTCGCCGTGATGTCCACGCCGGATCTGTTCACCGAGTTCAGCAGGCAGCAGGGGCTGGCCCGGGACGGCCGGTGCAAGGCGTTCTCCGCCGCCGCGGACGGTATGGGCGCGGCGGAGGGCGTGGGGCTGCTGCTGGTGGAACGGCTGTCCGACGCCCGCCGCAACGGCCACCAGGTGCTCGGCGTGATCCGGGGCACCGCGGTCAACCAGGACGGTGCCTCCAACGGCCTCACCGCGCCCAACGGCCCCGCCCAGCGACGGGTGATCCAGGACGCGCTGGCCGACGCGGGCGTGGCCTCGTCCGAGGTGGATGTGATCGAGGCGCACGGGACCGGTACGGCACTGGGCGACCCGATCGAGGCACAGGCGCTGCTCGCCACGTACGGCCAGGACCGGCCCGCCGACCGCCCCGCGCTGCTGGGCTCGGTGAAATCCAACCTCGGCCACACCCAGGCCGCGGCGGGCGTGGCCGGTGTGATCAAGATGGTCATGTCGATGCGCCATGACGTGGTGCCGCGCACCCTGCATGTGGACGAGCCGACGCCGCATGTGGACTGGGGCTCCGGTGCGGTGGAGCTGGTCACGGAGAACGCGCCGTGGCCCGAGGCCGAACGGGCGCGGCGCGCGGCGGTGTCGTCGTTCGGCGTCAGCGGCACCAACGCCCATGTGATCCTCGAAGCGGCCCCTGCGGCCGATACCGCACCCGAATCCGGACCTACGGAGGGTCCGCTGCCGTGGGTGATCTCGGCACGCTCCGAGACTGCGCTACGGGCACAGGCAGCGCAATTGCTGACGTTCGCGGCCACGAGTGACCGGCACCTCGCCGACATCGGCTGGACGCTGGCACGGCACCGGGCCGCGCTGGAGCACCGCGCGGTGGTCGTCGCCGCCGACCGGGACACCTTCCTGGCCGGGCTGGACGCCATCGCCACCGGCGAACCCGCCGCCCACGTGGTCAGCGGCGTGGCCCCGGAAGAGCCGCCGTCCGGTGCGGTCTTCGTCTTTCCGGGGCAGGGGTCGCAGTGGGTCGGCATGGGCGCCGAACTGCTCTCCACTTCCTCGGCGTTCGCGGAGTCCATCGACCGGTGCGCCCAGGCCCTCGCCCCGCACATCGAGTGGAATCTCCTCGACGTTCTGCGTGAGACCTCGGACGAGAGCGTCCTGGAGCGGGTGGATGTCGTCCAGCCCGCCCTCTGGGCCGTGATGGTGTCCTTGGCGCAGGTGTGGCGTTCGCTCGGCATCGAGCCCTCCGCCGTCATCGGCCACTCACAAGGTGAGATCGCGGCAGCGTGTGTGGCCGGTGTACTCACCCTCGAAGACGGCGCGCGGCTCGTGGCACTGCGCAGCCGCCTCATCGCCCAAGAACTGGCCGGACACGGCGGCATGGTCTCCCTCGCCACCTCCGCCGAGCAGGCACGCGAGCTGCTGACCGGCCGCGATGACGTCTGGATCGCGGCCGTCAACGGGCCCACCTCCACCGTCATCGCCGGAACCCCGAGCGGGCTCGCCGAGGTAGCCGCCGCAGCCGAGAGCGCCGGGCTGCGCACACGCACCATCCCGGTCGACTACGCGTCCCACACGCCCCACGTCGAACGCATCCGGGAGCAACTCCTCCAACTCGCCGCGCCCATCACCCCCCACCCCGGCGACATCCCCCTCTACTCCACCGTCACCGCCACCCCCATCGACGGCGGCACCCTCGACGCCGAGTACTGGTACCGCAACCTCCGCGAGCCCGTCCGCTTCCACGACACACTGCGGACCCTCCAGACTGACGGCCACGCCCTCTTCCTGGAGTCCAGCCCCCACCCCGTCCTCACCACCGCCATCCAGGAAACCAACGCCCACGCCATCCCCACCCTTCGCCGCGACCACGGCGGCATCCAGCAACTCCTCACCACCCTCGCCACCCTCTGGACCCACGGTCTCACCCCCAACTGGCCCATCACTCCAACCAACCCCACCCCCACCAACCTCCCCACCTACCCCTTCCAACGCCACCACTACTGGCTTTCGGCGGCCGAGCGGGTCGGTGACCTCGCGGGCGCGGGGCTGTCCGTCGTGGGGCATCCGCTGGTGGCGGCCGGGGTGAGCATGGCCGAGGGCGGCGGGTTCGTGTTCACGGGCCGAATCTCCACCCGTACCCATCCATGGCTGGCCGATCACATGGTGCTGGACCGGGTCCTGGTGCCGGGCGCGGCCCTGCTGGAGCTCGTGCTGGGAGCCGGGCAGCACATGGGCGCCGAACGGCTGGACGAGCTGGTCCTGCACACCCCGCTGACCCTGCCGTCCGACGACGACACCGGCCTCGACATCCAGGTGGGCATCGACGCGGCGGACGAGCGGGGCGCGTACGCCGTACGGCTGCACTCCCGGCCGCACCGCCCGGAGCGGGACGACGATCCGGCGGACTGGGTGTGCCATGCCACGGGGACGCTGACGGCGTCCCCGTCGGCGCCCGGCGACGAGCACATGGACGCGGACGCGGAGCCGGAGGCCGACGCCCAGTGGCCGCCCACCGGCGCGGAGCCGGTGGACATCGACGCGTTCTACGAGCGGCTGGCGGACCATGGCTACGGCTACGGCCCGGTGTTCCAGGGCGTGCGTGCCGTATGGCGCCGGGGCGAGGAGCTGTTCGCCGAGGTGCGGCTGCCGGAGTCGGCCGCCGGCGACGCGGACCGGTTCGGTGTGCATCCGGCGCTGGTGGACGCGGCGTTGCAGACGCGGCTCGTGGGGCTCCTGGAGGGCGAGACGGAGCGGATGATGCCGCTGTCGTTCTCCGGGGCGCGGCTGCATGCCACGGGCGCGACCGTCGCCCGGGTGCGGACGGCGCCCACGGGGCCGGGCGGGATCTCGGTGCGGATGACGGACCTCGCCGGGCAGCCGATCCTCACCGTCGACGAGGTGGTCTCACGGCCACTGACGGCCGACGCGCTGACGATGGCCACCGGGACGGTTCCGGACGCGCTCTTCGAGGTCACGTGGACGCCGCTGCCCCTCCGGCCGTCCGAGGCCACGGAGCCCATGGCGGTGCTCGGCGCTGCCCTGCCCGACGCCCCCGACGCTCCCATCTACGCCGACATGGCCGCGCTCCTCGCCGCCGTACGCACCGGCGTACCCCTGCCCCCGCTGGTGCTGTTCCCCGCCCTCCCGGCGCAAGCTCCGGACGAGGTACCCGCCGCCGGCCGGGACCGGCTGACTGCCGTACTGGCGACGGTACGGGAGTGGCTGAGCCATCCCGAACTCGTCGGCACACGCCTCGCGTTGGTGACCCGGGAGGCGGTGGCCGCTTTTCCTGGTGAGCGGGCCGAGCTGGCGCTGGCCGGGGTGCGGGGGCTGTGGCGTTCGGTGTGCTCGGAGCACCCGGGCCGGTTCGCGCAGGTGGATCTGGACGATGCGCCCGAGTCCATGGCCGCGCTGACCGCCGCCCTCGCCACCGGTGAGCCCGAACTCGTGGTGCGCGCCGGAGCGGTGTCCGTGCCCCGGCTGGGCCGGGTCTCACCGGCGGACGCCGGACTGCTGACGGCCCCCGAAGGCGCCTGGAGCCTGGACCTGGACACCGGCGGCACCCTGGAGGGGCTGCGGCTCGTGCCCGCTCCAGGTGTCGAGGGACCCCTGGCCCCGGGCCAGGTGCGGATCGCGGTACGCGCCACGGGCGTCAACTTCCGTGACGTCCTGGCCTCGTTGGCCGTCGTCCCCAGCGGCGAGCTCGGCGTCGGGCCCGGCGCTGGGCCCAGCGGCGAGGCGCTCTTCGCGGCCGAAGGCGCCGGTGTGGTGCTCGAGGTCGGCCCCGGTGTCGACCGCCTCGCGGTGGGCGACCGGGTGATGGGGCTGGTGTCGGGCGCGTACGCGGGCCCCGTGGCGGTGGCCGACGCCCGCATGGTCGTGCGGATGCCCCACGGCTGGACGTTCCCGCAGGCGGCATCCGTGCCCGCCGTGTTCCTGACCGCGTACTACGCCCTGGTCGAACTGGCCCGGGTGCGCGCGGGCGAGTCGGTTCTGGTGCACGCCGCCGCGGGTGGCGTGGGGATGGCGGCGGTACGGCTGGCGCGCCACCTCGGGATCGAGGTGTACGCCACCGCGAGCGAGCCGAAGTGGCCCGTGGTGCACGGCATGGGCGTTCCGGCCGAGCGGGTGGCGTCCTCGCGCACCCTGGAGTTCGCCGAGCGCTTCCTGACCGCGACCGATGGCCGGGGCGTCGATGTCGTACTGAACTGTCTGGCCGGGGAGTTCATCGACGCCTCGCTGACGCTGCTGCCGCGCGGCGGCCGGTTCATCGAGATGGGCAAGACGGATGTCCGGGACGCCGATGAGGTGGCCGCGCGATGGCCGGGCGTCGGCTATCGGGCGTTCGACCTCGCCGAGGCCGGGGCGGAGCGGCTGGGCGCGATGCTGGCCCATCTCGCCGAGCTGTTCGAGGCGGGTGTGCTGGCACCGCTGCCGGTGACGGCGTGGGACACCCGCCGGGCGCGGGAGGCGTTCCGCCACGTCAGCCAGGCGCGCCACACCGGGAAGGTGGTGCTCACCCCGCCCCGGGACGCGATCGACGGCACCGTGCTGATCACCGGGGGCACGGGGGTCATCGGCTCGGCGGTGTCCCGGCATCTGGTCGCCCGCCATGGCGTCACCGACCTCGTCCTCGTCGGCCGCCGGGGCCCGGAGGCCCCCGGCGCCCGCGAACTCATCGCGGAGCTTGCAGAGTTGGGCGCCACGGCCCGGGTGGTGGCGTGTGATGTGTCCGACCGCGCCGCGCTGGGCGCGCTGCTGGACGGCCTGCCGAAGCTGCGCGGTGTGGTGCACGCGGCCGGGGTGCTGGACGACGGTGTGGTCTCCGCGCTGACCCCCGAGCGGCTGCACACCGTGCTGCGCCCCAAGGCGGACGCGGCCTGGTATCTGCACGAGCTGACCCGGGACCGGGACCTGGCGCTGTTCGCGCTCTTCTCCTCCGCCGCCGGGGTGCTCGGCTCGGCGGGCCAGGGCAACTACGCGGCCGCCAACGCGTTTCTGGACGCCCTCGCCAAGCACCGCCGTGACCAGGGCCTGCCCGCGCACTCCCTCGCCTGGGGCCTGTGGGGCGAACGCGGCGCGATGACCGGTGGTCTGGGCGCCACCGACCTGGACCGGATGCGCCGTCAGGGCGTACGGCCGCTCACCACCGACCAGGGGCTGGCGCTCTTCGACGCGGCCATACGGGTGCCCCGCGCGCTCAGCGTTCCGGTGCGGCTGGACATGGCCGCCCTGCGCCGCCACGGCGAGCCCGCGCCGCTGCTGCGCGGGCTGGTGCGTACGACGGCGGTCCGGCGCGGCGCCACCAACACGGCCACGGGTGGCGGCGGGCTGCGGGACCGCCTGGCCGCGCTGCCCCCGGCGGACCGCGCACGCACGCTGAGCGACCTCGTACGGGCCCAGGCCGCCGTGGTGCTCGGGCATACGGACGGTGACGCGCTGGCCGGGGACCGCTCCTTCAGGGACCTGGGCTTCGACTCGCTGACCGCCGTGGAGTTGCGCAACCGGCTCAGTACGGCCACCGGGCTGCGGCTTCCGGTGACCACCGTCTTCGACCATCCGACCCCGGCCGCGCTGGTGGCCGAGCTGCTGCGGCTGCTGGTGCCGGAGAGCGAGGCCACCGCCGTCCCCACCCGTGCGGCGGTGGCCGCCGATGACGACGACCCGATCGCGATCGTCGGGATGAGCTGTCGCTTCCCCGGCGGGGTGCGCTCGCCCGAGGAGCTGTGGCAGCTGCTCGCCGAAGGCCGGGACGCCATCGGCCCCTTCCCCGACGACCGCGGCTGGCACGCCGAGCTGGGCCGCCCCGGCGCGCCCGGGACCCATGCGCCGGCCGGTGGCTTCCTGTACGACGCGGCCGACTTCGACGCCGAGTTCTTCGGCATCTCGCCCCGTGAGGCGCTGGCCACGGACCCCCAGCAGCGGCTGCTGCTGGAGACCACATGGGAGGCGTTCGAACACGCGGGCATCGACCCCACCGCGCTGCGCGCCACCCCGACCGGGATCTTCGCGGGGCTGATCTACAACGACTACGCCACGCGCTTCCCCGAGCAGCTGGCCGACGGCTTCGAGGGCTATCTCGGCAACGGCAGCGCGGGCAGCGTGGCCACCGGCCGGGTGGCCTACACCCTCGGGCTCGAGGGCCCGGCCATCACCGTGGACACCGCGTGCTCCTCGTCCCTGGTGGCGCTGCACCTGGCCGCGCAGGCGGTACGGCGGGGCGAATGCGGCCTCGCGGTGGCCGGTGGGGTGACGGTCATGTCGACCCCGCGGCCGATCGTGGAGTTCAGCCGGGTCGGCGGGCTCGCCCCCGACGGGCGCTCCAAGGCGTTCGCCGCCGAGGCCGACGGGATGGGCTTCGCCGAGGGCGTCGGCATGCTGGTGGTCGAGCGGCTGTCCGACGCCCGCCGCCACGGCCACCGGGTGCTGGCGCTGCTCCGGGGCTCCGCGCTCAACCAGGACGGCGCGTCCAACGGCCTCACCGCGCCCAGCGGCCCGGCCCAACAGCGCGTCATCCGGCAGGCGTTGGCGAACGCGGGGCTCACGGCGGCCGATGTGGACGTGGTCGAGGCGCATGGCACGGGGACGCCGCTGGGCGACCCGATCGAGGCGCGGGCGCTGCTCGCCACGTACGGCCGGGACCGGCCCGCCGACCGGCCGGTGGTCCTGGGCTCGGTGAAGTCCAACCTCGGCCACACCCAGGCGGCGGCCGGGGTCGCGGGCGTCATCAAGATGGTGCTGGCCCTGCGCCACGGTGTCGTACCCCGCACCCTGCACGCCGAACGCCCCACCGAGCGGGTGGACTGGACGGCCGGTGCGCTGCGGCTGGCCGCCGAGAACGAGGAGTGGCCCTCGGCCGGTGCGCCGCGGCGCGGCGCGGTGTCGTCGTTCGGGATCAGCGGCACCAACGCCCATGTGATCCTGGAGGAGGCGCCGGAGGCCGCCATCGCCGCTGAGCCGACGCAGGTCGCGGTGCCGTGGGTGCTCTCGGCGAAGAGCGCCGACAGCCTGCGTGACCAGGCCCGCAGACTGCGGGAGCGGCTGGCCGCCGAACCGGAGCTGGTGCCCGTCGACGTGGCACGCTCGCTGCTGTCCCGGGCCGTCTTCGGCCGGCGCGCCGTGGTGATCGGCCGGACCCGGGAGGAGTTCCTGGACCGGCTGGCGGCGCTCGGCCGTGGCGAACCGGCCACCGGTGTGGTGCGGAGTGTGTCCATGGACCGGCCCGTGGACGCCGACCGGCCGGGGCCGGTGTTCGTCTTCCCCGGGCAGGGCTCGCAATGGGCCGGGATGGCGGCCGAACTTATCGACGCCTCAACGGAGTTCGCCGAGGCGTTCGACGAGTGCGCCCGGGCGCTGGCCCCGTATGTGGAGTGGTCGCCGCTCGATGTGGTGCGCGGACGCCCGGGCGCGCCGTCGCAGGACCGGGTCGATGTGGTGCAGCCGGTGCTGTGGGCGGTCATGGTGTCCCTGGCGCGGGTGTGGCGGTCCCATGGGGTCGAGCCCGCCGCGGTGGTGGGGCATTCGCAGGGCGAGCTGGCGGCGGCGTGTGTCGCGGGGGTGCTCTCCCTGGAGGACGCCGCCCGCGTCGTCGCGCTGCGCAGCCGGCTGATCGGGAGCGAACTGGCGGGCCGGGGCGGCATGGTCTCGCTGCCCGTGCCGGTGGACGAGGCCGGAAAGCTGGTGGCGCCCTGGGCCGAGCGGCTCTGCGTGGCCACCGTGAACGGGCCCGGTTCGACCGTGGTCGCCGGGGACGCGGCGGCGCTGGACGAGTTGATGGCGGCGTGTGAACGGGACGGGGTGCGGGCGCGCCGCGTCCCGGTGGACTACGCCTCGCACACCCCGCAGGTCGAACGGATCCGTGAGCGGCTGCTTGAGCTGGCCGCGCCCATCACGCCCCGCCCCGGCGAGGTGCCGATGTACTCGACGGTGACCGGCGCCCTCCTCGACGGCGCGCGTGCCGACGCGGCGTACTGGTACCGGAACCTCCGCGAGACCGTACGGTTCGAGCAGGCGACCCGCGCCCTGGCCGACGCCGGGCACACGGTGTTCATCGAGGTGAGCCCGCACCCGGTACTGATACCCGGGATCGAGCAGACGGTCGAACGGACACCGCCGGGCACCTCGACAGCCGTGGTGGTGGGCACGCTGCGGCGGGGCGAGGGCGGCCGGGAGCGGCTGCTCACGGCGCTCGCGGAGCTGTTCGTGGCCGGAGGCGAGGTGGCGTGGGCGACCGCGTTCGAAGGCGGGCGGCCCGTCGATCTGCCCACGTACGCGTTCCGCGCGCGGCGGTACTGGCTGGACGCGCCCGAGCGCACCGGGGACGTGGGTGGCGCCGGGCTCACGGGGGTGCGGCATCCGCTGCTGGCGGGGGCGGTGGCCCCGGCCGGGAGCGACACGGTGCTGTTCACACTGTCGCAGACCACTCACCGCTGGCTCGCCGACCACGCGGTGCTGGGCGGTGTGGTGCTGCCGGGCAGCGTGTTCCTCGACTGGGCGCTGTACGCGGGGCGTACGGTCGGCTGCCCGCACCTGCCCGAACTCACCCTCCAGGAACCGCTGTTCCTCCCCGCCACCGAGGCGGCACACCTCCAGATCCAGGTGGGCGAGCCCGATGCGGAGGGCCGGCGGGAGCTCACCGTGCACTCCCGCCGCGAGTCGGCGGGCGAGGACATGGCAGCGGGGTGGGCCTGCCATGTGCGGGCCGTCGTGGCACCGGATCCGGCGAGCCCGGGGCAGGGGCAGGAGGGCATGGGGCCGGGGCAGGAGGGCGGTGGCACGGCCGCGTTCGCCGAGATGGCCGCCGTCTGGCCGCCGCCCGGTGCCCGTGCCGTCGACCTGACGGGCTTCTACGACCGGCTCGCGTCCAACGGCTTCGACTACGGCCCGGCCTTCCGCGGTCTGCGGTCGGCCTGGCGGCGCGACGGGGAGGTCTTCGCCGAGGTGGCCCTGGGCGAGGGGGCCGGTGGTGGCCCGGTGGACGGCTTCGCGCTGCACCCCGCGCTGCTCGACACCGCTCTGCACGCGATCGGCCTCGGCGGGTTCTTCGACCGGGCGGAGTCGGCGGGCGCGCCGATCCGGATGCCGTTCTCCTGGACCGGTGTCCGGCTGTACGCCACCCCGGACACCGCCCCGCCCGCCACCGTACGGGTGCGGCTGTCCGCCGTCGGCCCGGATGCCGTCGGTGTCCATCTCACGGGCGACGACGGTCAACCCCTCGCGCATATCGGTGCGTTGACGCTGCGGCCGGTGTCCGCGGACCGGTTGCGGGCGGCCGCGGAGGAGCGTGCGGCCCGTCCCGTACGGCGCGAACGGCCGGGCCCCCGGCCGCGGGACACCGCCGCCGCCCAGCGCGTCCTGGACGCCGCGCCCGAGGACCGGGAGCGGCTGCTTGCGGGCCTCGTCCGGGAACAGCTGCGCGCGGTGCTCCACCACGAGGCGGACGCGGAGATCGGCCCGGACACCGAGTTCCTGGCGCTCGGCATGGACTCGGTGCGCGGGATCGATCTGCGCGACCGGCTCGCCACGCTGCTCGGGATCCGGCTGTCGGCCACGGCGACGTTCGAGCACTCGACCGTAGACCGGCTCGCCGGGCACCTGGCCACGCTGGTGGGCAGCCGGGCCGCCATCCGGCCGAGTGCGCCTGTGGCGGATGACACCAGGCCCCAGGAGCAGACCGCGCCGGACGGCTCCGCTCCGGATGGTTCCGCGCCGCCACCGTCCGCCATCGAGCGGGAGCTGGCGAAGGCCACCGCGGCCCCGGAGTCGGACCCCTACGACAGCCTCACCACCCTCTACCACCAGGCGTACGCCAGCGGCCGGGCCCAGTCGGTGGGCATGGCGCTCATCCAGGCCGCGGGCCGGCTCCGGCCCTCCTTCACCGCCGAGGGCGCCGCCGACCACATCCTCCCGCCGGTGAGGATGGCGAGTGGCGACGGCACGCGGGCCACGCTGGTGTGTCTGCCCGCCATCACCGCCACCGCCGGACCGATCCAGTACGGGATGATGGCGCAGATGTTCGAGGGCAGGCGGGATGTGCTCTCGCTGGTCAACCCCGGCTACCTCGAAGGCGAGTTGGTGGCCGACACCTTCGACGCCCTGATCGAACTGCACCTCCACCAGCTGCGCGCGGCCATCGGCGCCGAGGCTTACGTCCTGGTCGGTCACTCCATGGGCGGGCTGCTCGCCTACGCGCTGGCGGAGCGGGCCGAGCGGGCGGGGCTGCCGCCCGGCGCGGTCGTGCTGCTCGACACCTTTGAGGCCACCCATCAGTTCTCCGAGAAGACCCACATCGCGCTGAACGAGGGCCTGGACTCCCGGGAGCAGCTGCTCGGCGACTTCGCGCTGACCGGGGCGAAGCTCTCGGCGAGCGGGCGCTACAACGCGCTGCTGATGGAGGAGTGCGTGCTGCGGCCCGTCCAGAGCCCGACGTTCTTCCTGAGCGCGGCTGAGCCCATGCCCCATCAGGACGAGGGGTTCGAGGGCGATGCGTGGCGTGCGGTGTGGCCCTTCCCGCATACCGCCCGGGCCACGCCGGGGGACCACTTCACGATCATGGAGCACCATCTCCCCGAGACCACGGAGGCCATCGAGACCTGGCTCACCGAACGCGGCCTGTAACCGCGTAGCGGTGCTTTCCCCTCCCCGCCCCTTCCCGTTACCAGGGGCTCCGCCCCTGGACCCCGGAGTCTGGGACGGAGCCCCGCCTTCCAGCCCCTCCGGGGCAGCTCCCAGCGGAGCTGGGGGAGTTTGAGGAGCGGGGTCTGGGACGGAACCCCACCAACCAGCCACTCCAGCACTTGAGGAACGGGGTCTGGGACGGAACCCCACCATCCAGCCCCTCCGGCGCTTGAGGAGCGGGGTCTGGGGCGGAGCCCCAGTTGAGGGAAGGGGCGGGGAGGGGAAAGCACCGCTACGCGGAGCCCCCGCCTGGCCCGCCCGGCACCCCGTAGACCTGCCACCCAAACCCGCCGCCAGAAAGGACCTACGCCACCATGACCCTCCCCGCCTTCGAAAGACTCGTCCCGCCCGGTACGGACATCGTCTCCGACCCGTACCAGCTCTACGCCATGCTGCGCGAGCAAGGCCCCGTGCACCAGGTGCCCAGCCACGGCACGGACGACGTCTGGCTGATCGTGGGCCATGAGGAGGCCCGCGCCGCCCTCACCGACCCCCGGATGAGCAATGACGTCCGGCACTCCTCCTCATGGCAGGACGACGGGGGCAACGCCATCGGGCTGAACATGCTCCAGACCGACCCGCCGGACCACACCCGGCTACGGAAGCTGGTGGCGCGGGAGTTCACCGCCCGCCGGATCGAGGCGCTGCGGCCGCGCGTCCGGCAGATCGCCGATGAGCTGCTGGACACCATGCTGCCGCTGGGCCGGGCCGACCTCGTGGAGTCGTTCGCCATGCCGCTGCCGATGGCGGTGATCTGCGAACTGCTCGGCGTACCGGCGGCCGACCGGGCCGACTTCCGCGGCTGGTCCAGCGAGATCGTCTTCCCCAGCGGCCCGGAGGCCGCGGGGGCCGCCGTGGCCGCCATGACCGGCTATCTGGCCAAGCTCATCGAGGCCAAGCGGGAGGCGGAGAGCGACGATCTGCTGTCCGCCCTGGTGCGCACGATGGACGAGGACGGTGACCGGCTCTCGTCCGAGGAGATGCTGGGCATGGCCTTCCTGCTGCTGGTCGCCGGGCACGAGACGACCGTCAATCTGCTCTCCAACGGCACCTGCGCGCTGCTGCGCGCCCCCGAGCAGCTGGCCGCGCTGCGCGCCGACTACGGGCTGCTGGACGCCGCCGTCGAGGAGATGCTGCGCTACGACGGCCCGTCGCAGTCCACGGCGCACCGCTTCACCACCGAACCCGTGGAGATCGCGGGCACCAAGATCCCCGCGGGCGAGCCGGTCCTGGTGCTGCTCGGCTCGGCCAACCGCGACCCGCGGCGCTTCCCCGACCCCGACCGCTTCGACATCCACCGGGACGCCCGGGGCCACCTGGGCTTCAGCCACGGCGTCCACCACTGTCTGGGCGCGCCGCTGGCCCGGCTGGAGGCCACGATCGCACTGCGGGCGCTGCTGGAGCGGTGTCCCGACCTGGCCCTGGACACCGACCCGGACACCCTCGTCTGGCGCCCCAGCATGATGCGTGGCCTTCTGCGGCTGCCGGTGCGGTTCACCCCTGCGGGGTAAGGCGGGGCGGGGCGGTAGGGCGCGGCGCGGTCAGCGCGCGGTCAGCGCACCGGGTGGTCGTCGTCCGCCGCGGTGTCGTCCGCGCCGTCCGCCGCGGACCGTACCTCCGGACGCCTCGGCCCCTGCCGGGGCGTCCGGGGCTCCCCGGCCGCCTTCCCCGAGGGCTGAGCCGGACCCGAGGGCTGAACCGGACCCGAAGGCTGATCGGCGGGCCGACCGGCGGGTTCCCCGGCCGCCTTCCCGGCGTTCCCGGCCTTCCCCGCCCTCCCGGCGGCCTTCTCCCCCGCCTCTCGCTTCGTGTGCAGCCGGGAGCGTATGTCGCCGTGCGGCAGGAACTGGGCCCAGCGCTCGGGGAACTCCGACGGCGGGGTGATCTCCGCCGCGCCGTCGTCCGCCGTGCGCTGGTCCTTCGCCCGCAGCCGGGCCATCTCCTCCCGGGCCCGGGCGGCGCGCTCCGCGCGCCCGGCGGCCGTGGCCACCGAGGGCCAGACCCGGTCGATCGCGGCGTTGACCGCCGCTCCGACCAGCACCGCGAAGGCGGACACCCCGATCCACAGCAGCACCGCGACGGGTGCGGCCAGCGAGCCGTAGATCGTCGGGCCCTCGACCGTATGCACCAGGTAGATCCGCAGCAGGAAGCTGCCCAGCACCCATATCGCGAGGGCCACCAGCGCCCCCGGGATGTCCTCCGGCCACGGCGAGCGCACCGGTACGGACACGTGGTAGAGCGTGGTCAGGAAGGCGATGGAGAGGAGGATCACCACCGGCCAGTACAGGACCGGTACGAGATCCCCGCTGGACGGCAGCAGGTCCACCACCGCCTCCGGCCCGATCACCATCAGCGGCAGCGCCACCGCCCCGATCACGAGTGCCACCAGGTAGAGCAGGAAGGACAGCAGCCGGGTCCTGACGATCCCGCGCTTCCCCTCCAGCCCGTACATGATCGTGATGGTGTCCACGAACACGTTCACCGCGCGGGAGCCGGACCACAGGGCGATGGCGAAGCCCAGCGAGATCACATCGGGACGGCCGCCCTTGATCACATCGTCCAGCAGCGGCCGGGCGATCTCCTTGACGCCCCGGTCGGACAGTACGGTCGCCGAGGCGTCGAGGATGTTCTGCCGGATGGTGGCCACCGTGTCGGTACTGGTCCAGGCGTCGAAGTAGCCGAGCAGCCCGATCAGGGCGAGCAGCAGGGGCGGCAGCGACAGCAGGGTGAAGAAGGCCGCTTCGGCGGCGAGCCCGGTGACCCGGTACTCCATACAGGAATTGATGGTGTCCTTCAGCAGCAGCCAGGCCATCCTGCGCTTGGACACATTGCGGTACAGGGCGCGGGCCTTGCGGAGCCGGCCGGACGGCTTCGATGTTTCTTCTGCTGGCTGCACCTTCTCACCGTATCCGGCGCTTTCACCGCCGCTCATCCGGTGACCAGGCCGAATCGCCGCAAAAGGCCGCCGTACAGGCATTGGCGGAGGGGATGCCGCGCCGACTCGGCACCACCCTCCGCCCGCCGGGCCCACTGTCCGTGCCGACTACAGCCATGCGCAAAGGTTGCGCCGCGTTGCAGCCGGCCGGACGGTCGGTGGGAGCGCCGGCGGCCGCGGGTCAGCAGCCTCCGCAGTTGTAGTAGGTCACGTCCCAGTGGTTGCTCTCGCGGGCGTAGACGTTGCCCGAGCCGGACTTGTACTGCTGGGCGCCGTCACCGGGGCGCGGGCCGATGTTGGTGAAGGTGCCGGTGATGTAGTTGCTGAGGCAGCTGGTGGGGCTGAAGTCCAGCTTGTAGCCGTTCCAGTGGCTGTACGTGCCGGAGGCGTGCCCGGTCTCCGTACCGCCGGTGATGGTGAGCGCGCAGCCGGTGGCCCCCTTCAGGGTGATGGCACCCTGCACGGTGGTCAGGTTGATCTGCTCGAACGAGGTACAGGTGGGGTTGTTCCGGTCCGAGCAGCCCCCGCTGGAGGTCCAGGAGATCCCGGCGCCGCGCAGCCGGTTCGCCGCGTCGGAGTGGCTGAGCTTGGTCACCGCGGCGGCGGAGGGCGCGTCGGCGGCCACGGGGGCGCTGGGGGCGGCGGCCGCGCTCTGGGCGGTGGACACGCCGGTGGCGGCGAGGACCGCGCCGCCGAGCAGTGCGCCGAGTCTGATCCGAGTGCTGGTCACAGCCATGGTCGTCTTCGTCTCCTTCGTCTGCGGATCCGTGGACCGTCGAGGACGGCGGGATCGGAAACCGCCCGCGAGCTGCGGGGACGGCGGGGGCTGGGATGCCCGGCGGGATGCGGGGCGGGATGCTGGGCGGCGCGGCATGCGGCGATCAGCTCTTCGATCCGGCGCGGTAGGCGCGGTCACAGGCCCTCCAGGCGTCTCAGCCCGTGAGACACCCTCCGTGACGCCCCCGGCAGCCCCAGCCCGACCCACCGACACCGCGGCCGGCGCCCGCGGCCCGGCCCGCTTGCGCCCCGCATTCGTCCTCCCCTTGAGCTCGCGCAACAGCTCCGCGAACTCCTCCATATCCCCGTTGACCCCGTTCCCGGACACCCCGACCCCGCCCTCCCCGCTTGAGCGATACCCGTCAAGACGAGTCAACGGCGTCCATGGTTATCTGTCCACCATGACCACCACCGTGACCACCTGGTACCTGGAGCAGACCGCCCCCTCGGATCTCAGCCCGGCGCAGGAGCCGCCCGCCGCGGCCGGGGTGCGGATCGCCCGGGCCGAGGTGCCGAGCCCCGAGTTCAGCCACTTCCTCTACACGGCGGTGGGCTCGGATGTGGCGTGGACCGACCGGCTGGTGTGGTCGCGGGAGGCGTGGGAGGAGTATCTGCATCGGCCCGGCGTGGAGACCTGGGTGGCGTACGAGCGCGGGACCCCGGCCGGGTACATCGAGCTGGAGGGCCAGGACGAGGGCGTGGTGGAGATCGTGTACTTCGGTCTGCTGCCGGCCTTCCGGGGTCGCCGCATCGGCGGGCATCTGCTGACCTGGGGCACCTCTCGCGCCTGGGACATGGCCGACCGCCGGCCGGACCGGATGCCGACCAAGCGGGTGTGGGTGCACACCTGTAGCAAGGACGGGCCGTACGCGCTGGACAACTACCGCCGCCGGGGTTTCCGGGTGTTCGACGTCAAGACGTCGGACGAGGAGTGACCAACACCACAACGTCTTGCATTCCGAGACAGATTCGTCCGCATAGTGGATTAAGGTGGACTCGTCAGAGACCACCATGCGACGCTTCCATCATGTCTCGAGCTGGAATTGCCTTGGTGAGTCGACGCCACGTCGACCTCGGCCGCATGTCCAGCGCCATCTGTCCGGCGGGCTGACCCGCACCTCGACAGGGCCGTCACAAAGGCCCCGGGCAGCACCACCACATCTTCCGCACGCCCCCGACGACGTGGGCGAGCGCGCACGTCTCGAACTCCCCGCCGCATGTCGCACCGGTCACCGCCGTACACCCTGCCCGCCTGCGCATGCGCAGGTCAGACCGTGCGCGCACGTACTACCCGCCGCACCTGAGCCGCTCAGAAGGACATACACCGCCATGGCTGCCACCCCGGAACGCGCAAGCGCTACGCCCCGCCGCAAGGCCGGACGCCACCGCGGCGAAGGCCAGTGGGCCGCGGGGCACTTCACCCCCCTCAACGGCAACGAGCAGACCAAGAAGGACGATGACGGTCTCAATGTGCGGACACGCATTGAGACGATCTACGCCCACCGCGGCTTCGACTCCATCGACGGCGCCGATCTGCGCGGCCGGATGCGCTGGTGGGGTCTGTACACCCAGCGCAAGCCCGGGATCGACGGCGGCAAGACCGCGATCCTGGAGCCGGAGGAGCTGGACGACGAGTACTTCATGATGCGGGTCCGGGTGGACGGCGGCCGGCTGACCACCGAGCAGCTGCGGGTCATCGGCGAGATCTCGGAGGAGTTCGCGCGCGGCACCGCGGACATCACCGACCGGCAGAACATCCAGTACCACTGGATCCGGGTGGAGGACGTGCCCGAGATCTGGAAGCGGCTGGAGGCCGTCGGGCTGTCCACCACCGAGGCGTGCGGTGACACCCCGCGTGTGATCATCGGCTCGCCGGTGGCGGGGATCGCCGAGGACGAGATCATCGACGGCACCTCCGCCATCGAGGAGATCCACCGGCGCTACATCGGCAGCAAGGAGTTCTCCAACCTGCCGCGGAAATTCAAGACCGCGGTCTCCGGCTCGCCGGTGCTCGACGTGGTGCACGAGATCAACGACGTCGCGTTCGTCGGCGTCCGCCACCCCGAGCACGGCCCCGGCTTCGACCTGTGGGTCGGTGGCGGTCTCTCCACCAACCCCAAGATCGGCGTCCGGCTCGGCGCCTGGGTCCCGCTGGCGGAGGTCCCGGAGGTGTGGGCCGGGGTCGTCGGGATCTTCCGCGACTACGGCTACCGGCGGCTGCGCACCCGCGCCCGGCTGAAGTTCCTGGTCGCCGACTGGGGCCCGGAGAAGTTCCGCCAGGTGCTGGAGGACGAGTACCTCAAGCGCCCGCTGTCCGACGGCCCGGCGCCCGAGCAGCCCGTCCAGCAGTGGCGTGACCACATCGGCGTCCACCGCCAGCAGGACGGCCGCTACTACGTGGGCTTCGCCCCGCGCGTCGGCCGGGTGGACGGCGCCACCCTCACCAAGATCGCCGACCTGGCCGAGGCCCATGGCTCCGGGCGGCTGACCACCACCGTCGAGCAGAAGATGATCGTCCTCGATGTGACCGAGGACCAGGTGGAATCGCTGGTCACCGGGCTGGAGGCGCTGGACCTCCAGGTCAAGCCGTCGCCGTTCCGGCGCGGCACGATGGCCTGCACCGGTATCGAGTTCTGCAAGCTGGCGATCGTCGAGACCAAGGCGCGCGGCTCCTGGCTCATCGATGAGCTGGAGCGCCGGCTGCCCGAGTTCAACGAGCCGATCACCATCAACCTCAACGGCTGCCCGAACGCCTGCGCCCGTATCCAGGTGGCGGACATCGGTCTCAAGGGCCAGCTGGTCATGGACGACAACGGCCAGCAGGTCGAGGGCTACCAGGTGCACCTGGGCGGCGCCCTGGGCCTGGAGCCGGGCTTCGGCCGCAAGGTGCGCGGGCTGAAGGTCACCGCCGCCGAGCTCCCGGACTATGTGGAGCGGCTGCTGCGCCGCTTCCAGGAGGAGCGCGAGGACGGCGAGCGCTTCGCCACCTGGGCCGCGCGGGCCGAGGAGGAGGCCCTCACATGAGTGAGCGCTTCGGGATCGAGCGGAGGGCAAAGTGACTGAGCGTGCCGCGCCGTTCTACTGCCCTTACTGCGGGGACGAGGATCTGCGTCCCTCGGAGGAGGGCCATGGCGCGTGGGAATGCGCGTCCTGCAACCGCGCGTTCCGCCTGTCGTTCCTCGGGCTGCTGGCCAAGGGCCTGCGGCGCGACCCGGTCGATGAAGGGGGCACGGCGATATGACGACACGGCTTGAGGACACCGATCTCGAAGGGCTCGCCGAGAAGGCGGGCCACGAGCTCGAGGACGCCCCGGCGCTGGACATCCTGCGCTGGGCGGCGGACACCTTCGGCTCGCGTTTCTGCGTCACCTCCTCGATGGAGGACGCGGTGGTGGCGCACCTCGCCTCCCGCGCCTTCCCCGGTGTGGATGTGGTCTTCCTCGACACCGGCTACCACTTCCCCGAGACCATCGGCACCCGTGACGCGGTGGCGGCCGTGATGGACGTGAACGTCATCACCCTGACCCCGCGCCAGACGGTGGCCGAGCAGGACGCCGAGTACGGCCCCCGGCTGCACGACCGCAACCCCGATCTGTGCTGCGCCCTGCGGAAGGTCCAGCCGCTCGAGGAGGGGTTGCGGGAGTACGACGCCTGGGCCACGGGACTGCGTCGGGACGAGTCGCCAACGCGCGCCAATACCCCGGTCGTCGGCTGGGACGCCCGGCGCCGTAAGGTGAAGATCTCCCCGATCGCCCGCTGGACGCAAGCGGATGTCGAGGCCTATGTCGCCGAGCACGGTGTGCTGACCAACCCCCTGCTGATGGACGGCTATCCGTCGATAGGCTGCGCGCCCTGCACCCGTCGGGTTCTGGAGGGCGAGGACAACCGGTCCGGCCGCTGGGCGGGTAGCAACAAGACCGAATGCGGGCTGCACGGCTGATGGCTGTCGACCAGGAGAACGAGATGAGCGCCCCCACGACCACCGGTGCCACGGTGTGGCTGACCGGTCTGCCGAGTGCGGGAAAGACCACGATCGCCTATGCGCTGGCCGAGCGGCTGCGCGGCGAGGGCCGCCGGGTGGAGGTGCTCGACGGGGACGAGATCCGCGAGTTCCTCTCCTCGGGTCTTGGCTTCTCCCGCGAGGACCGGCACACCAACGTCCAGCGGATCGGCTTCGTGGCCGAACTGCTGGCCTCCCACGGGGTCACCGTGCTGGTGCCGGTCATCGCCCCGTACGAGGACAGCCGCGAGGCGGTGCGCAAGCGCCACCAGCGCGAGGGCACCCCGTATCTGGAGATCCACGTGGCCACGCCCGTCGAGGTGTGCTCCGAGCGGGACGTCAAGGGGCTGTACGCGAAGCAGGCGGCGGGCGAACTTTCGGGGCTGACCGGTGTGGACGACCCCTACGAGGCCCCTGCCGACCCGGATCTGCGCATCGAAACCCACAGGAACAGCGTGCAGGAGTCGGCGGCCGAGGTGCGGTTGCTGTTGAGTGAAAGGGGACTGCTGTGAGCCACCCACGCGCGGCCACCGCGTCACGGGCGATGGCGCTCCCCGCACCGGGGTGCCGTACCCACAGCGAATCGGCCGATATGACGGGAAGCTACTACCGCAGCCGAGCGAACGAAAGGGGCGCGGCATGACGACCGTGACGGCGATCAACGCGGACGAGGGCGCGGGCCTGTACGCGCTCGCGCACCTGGACGCGTTGGAGTCCGAGGCGGTGCACATCTTCCGCGAGGTGGCGGGCGAGTTCGAGCGGCCGGTGATCCTGTTCTCCGGCGGCAAGGACTCCATCGTCATGCTGCATCTCGCGCTCAAGGCCTTCGCCCCGGCGGCGGTTCCGTTCTCGCTGCTCCACGTGGACACCGGGCACAACTTCCCCGAGGTCATCGCCTATCGGGACGCCACCGTCGCCCGGTACGGGCTGCGGCTGCACGTGGCCTCGGTCCAGGAGTTCATCGACGACGGCCGGCTGCGCGAGCGCCCGGACGGCACCCGCAATCCGCTCCAGACCGTGCCGCTGCTGGACGCCATCGAGAAGAACCGCTTCGACGCGGTCTTCGGCGGTGGCCGCCGCGACGAGGAGAAGGCCCGCGCCAAGGAGCGGGTGTTCTCCCTCCGGGACGAGTTCGGCGGCTGGGACCCGCGGCGGCAGCGCCCCGAGCTGTGGCAGCTCTACAACGGCCGCCACTCCCCCGGTGAGCACGTCCGGGTCTTCCCGCTGTCCAACTGGACCGAGCTGGACGTGTGGCAGTACATCGCCCGGGAGAAGATCGACCTGCCGCAGATCTACTACGCGCATGAGCGCGAGGTCTTCCGGCGTAACGGCATGTGGCTGGCGCCCGGTGAGTGGGGCGGTCCGAAGGACGGCGAGACCGTGGAGCGGCGCATGGTGCGCTACCGCACCGTGGGCGACATGTCCTGCACCGGTGCCGTGGAGTCGGAGGCGGTGAGCATCGAGCAGGTCATCGATGAGATAGCCGCCTCCCGGCTGACCGAGCGGGGTGCGACTCGCGCCGACGACAAGCTGTCGGAGGCCGCGATGGAGGACCGCAAGCGCGAGGGGTACTTCTAACCATGACGAGCAATCTGACGTCCGAGGAGCAGGCCGCGGCGGCCGCCGTCGAGCGGTCTGCGGCCACCTCCCAGCTGCGCTTCGCCACCGCGGGTTCGGTGGATGACGGCAAGTCCACGCTGGTCGGACGGCTGCTGCACGACTCCAAGTCGGTGCTGGCCGATCAGCTGGAGGCCGTGGAGCACGCTTCGCGCAGCCGTGGCCAGGAGGCGCCGGACCTGGCGCTGCTGACGGACGGGCTGCGGGCGGAGCGGGAGCAGGGCATCACCATCGATGTCGCCTACCGCTACTTCGCCACGCCCAAGCGGCGGTTCATCCTCGCCGACACCCCCGGCCATGTGCAGTACACCCGCAACATGGTCACCGGCGCCTCCACCGCCGAGCTCGCGGTCGTCCTGGTGGACGCGCGCAACGGCGTGGTGGAGCAGACCCGGCGGCATGCCGCGGTCGCCGCCCTGCTGCGGGTTCCGCATGTGGTCCTCGCCGTCAACAAGATGGACCTGGTGGACTACGCGGAGCCGGTCTTCGCGGCCATCGCCGAGGAGTTCACCACCTACGCGGCCTCGCTGGGCGTCCCGGAGATCACGGCCATCCCGATCTCGGCGCTGGCCGGGGACAACGTGGTGACCGCGTCGGCGAACATGGACTGGTACGGCGGCCCGACCGTGCTGGAGCACCTGGAGACCGTGCCGGTGGGCACCGACCCGTCCCAGGACCCGGCGCGTTTCCCGGTGCAGTACGTGATCCGTCCGCAGACCGCCGAGCACCCCGACTACCGCGGCTACGCGGGCCAGATCGCCTCCGGTGTGCTGCGCGTCGGCGACGCCGTCACGGTGCTGCCGTCCGGCCGGACGTCCGCCATCACCGGGATCGACGCGCTGGGCACCATGGTGGACGTGGCGTGGGCCCCGCAGTCGGTGACCCTCACCCTCGCCGACGACCTGGACATCTCGCGCGGGGATCTGCTCGCGCCGAGCGACCACGCGCCCGAGACCACCAGGGATGTCGAGGCCACCGTCTGCCATCTGCACGACCGTCCGCTGCGCGTGGGCGACCGGGTGCTGCTCAAGCACACCACCCGCACGGTGAAGGCGATCATCAAGGACATCCCGTCCCGGCTGACGCTGGCCGATCTGTCGCACCACCCGGCGCCGGGTGAGCTGGCCGCCAATGAGATCGGCCGGGTCGTGCTGCGCACCTCCGAGCCGCTGGCGCTGGACGCGTACGACGCCTCGCGCCGCACCGGCTCCTTCCTGTTGATCGACCCGGCCGACGGCACCACGCTCACCGCCGGAATGGCGGGCGACTCCTTCGCGGCAGCGGCCAAGGGCGCCGAGGCCGCGCGGGACGACGAGGGATGGGACTTCTGACGATGGCCGGTGAGGTGTTCTCGACATTCGCCAAGGAGGGCGGCCGCGTGGGCAGCGGGGCGCTCGGCAGCGGGCAGGGCGGGGTCGGACGATGTGTGCGCTGACGCCGCAGTCCGCACCCGTCCACCAGCACCGCCGCCGAAAGCCTTCTGAACCGCCGGGCGTCCTCTGACGCCGCCCCGGCCCGTCGAGAGGAACACCCCCGTGTCGTCTGCCGTCCGCCTCATAGCTCCGCGACCAGCCGAGCACCCCCACCGCCGCACCCGGATCCTGGCGGCGGCGGCCGTCCTCCCCCTGCTGATGGGCGCGCTGGGCGCCTGCGGCTACGGCTCGCAGAAGAAGGACGACGACACCGGATCCTCAGCGGTCCCCGCGGCCGGCGGTGCGAAGGTCGACGGTCTGGACAAGGTGAAGGTCGGCTACTTCGCCAACCTCACCCACGCCACCGCGCTGGTGGGGCTGCGCAAGGGCGGCCCGATCCAGCAGGAGCTCAAGGGCACGAAGGTCGCGCCGTACGTCTTCAACGCCGGGCCGTCGGAGATCGAGGCGCTCAACGCGGGCTCCATCGACATGGGCTGGATCGGCCCGTCGCCGTCCATCAACGGCTATGTGAAGTCCCACGGCTCCAACCTCAAGATCATCTCCGGGTCGGTCTCCGGCGGCGTCAAGCTGGTGGTCAACCCCAAGAAGATCAAGACGCTGAACGACGTCAAGGGCAAGAAGATCGCCACCCCGCAGCTGGGCAACACCCAGGACGTGGCGTTCCTCAACTGGGTCAAGAGCAAGGGCTGGAAGGTCGACGCCCAGAGCGGCAAGGGCGATGTGTCCGTGGTCCGCAGCGACAACAAGGTGACGCCCGACGCGTACAAGTCCGGTGCCATCGATGGCGCGTGGGTGCCCGAGCCGACCGCGTCCAAGTTGGTCGCCGACGGCGGCAAGGTGCTGCTCGACGAGTCCTCGCTGTGGCCGGACAAGAAGTTCGTGATCACCAACCTGATCGTGAAGCAGTCGTTCCTCGAGGAGCACCCGAAGGTCGTCGAGGCCGTGCTGCGCGGCTCGGTGAAGACCAACGCCTTCATCAAGGCCAACCCCGAGCAGGCGAAGAACGCGGCCAACGCGGCGCTCAAGGAGGAGACCGGCAAGCCGCTGCCCGCCGAGGTGATCGACCCGGCGTGGAAGTCCATCCAGGTCACCGACGACCCCCTGGCCTCGACGCTGAACACCGAGGCCGACCACGCGGTCCAGGCGGGGCTTCTGGAGAAGCCCGATCTCAAGGGGATCTACGACCTGGGCCCGCTGAACAAGGTCCTGAAGGCCGAGGGCAAGCCGCCGGTCTCCGCCGCGGGCCTCGGCAGCCAGTAGCCGCCCGTCCGTCCCGTACGCACCGTACTCATGTACACGCATGTACGCATTCATCAGGAGGTGACCGGATGTCCCCGGCACTGACCACCGAGAAGGACGACCGGGCGAGCACCGCGACGGCGGGCTCCCCCGGCCCCGCCGACGCCACCGGATCCGTCTCGATCGCCCATGTCCACAAGGCCTTCGGCCGCCCGGGGGCGGCCCAGGCCGTGCTCGAGGACATCAACCTCCAGGTGCGGCCCGGGGAGTTCGTCTGCATCCTGGGGGCGTCCGGCTGCGGTAAGTCCACGCTGCTCAATCTGATCGCCGACCTGGACAAGCCGACCTCGGGGGCCATCGAGGTCCCCGGCGGCCGGCCGGCCCTGATGTTCCAGGAGCACGCCCTGTTCCCGTGGCTGACCGCGGGGAAGAACATCGAGCTGGCGCTGCGGCTGCGCGGGGTGCCGCGCGCCGACCGCAGGCCGCGGGCCGAGCGGCTGCTGGAGCTGGTGCGGCTCAGCGGCGCCCACGGCAAGCGGGTGCACGAGCTCTCCGGCGGGATGCGGCAGCGCGTGGCGCTGGCCCGCGCCCTGGCGCAGGACTCCAGCGTGCTGCTGATGGACGAGCCGTTCGCCGCGCTCGACGCCATCACCCGCGATGTGCTGCACGAGGAGCTGACCCGGATCTGGAGCGAGACCGGCGTCTCGGTGCTGTTCGTGACCCACAACGTCCGCGAGGCCGTCCGGCTGGCCGAGCGCGTGGTGCTGCTGTCCTCCCGGCCGGGCCGGATCGTCCGCGAGTGGTCGGTGGACATTCCGCAGCCGCGCCGCATCGAGGACGCGGCCGTCGCCGACCTGTCCGTTGAGATCACCGAAGAACTGCGTGGGGAGATCCGCCGCCATGGCCAGCAGTAAGACCACCCGCGGCACCGCGGTCGAGGAAGCCGACGGCGGGAACGGCGGGAAGCAGCCCATCGAGACGTCCATAGAGAAGTCGGTGGAGAAGTCCACGGGCAAGGCCGGTCCCGGGCAGGACCTGGCGGGCCTGGAGGCCGGTCTGGACGCCCTGGACGCGGTGCAGACCAAGCGCGTCTCACCGGCCGAGGTGCTGGTCCAGAAGGTGCTGCCGCCCATCGTGGCCGTCGCCTTCGTACTGGCCCTGTGGAAGGTGCTCGTCGTCGCGAAGGTCACCCCCGACTACAAGCTCCCCGACCCGGGGCTGGTCTGGGACTCGCTGCGCCAGTTGTGGCTCCAGGGCGAGCTGCTCGACATCATCTGGACCAGCGTCTCGCGCGGTCTGTTCGGCTTCCTCATCGCGCTGGCGATCGCGACCCCGCTGGGTCTGGTCGTCGCCCGGGTGAAGTTCATCCGTGCCGGGCTCGGCCCGATCCTGTCCGGGCTCCAGTCGCTGCCGTCGGTCGCCTGGGTGCCGCCCGCGGTGATCTGGCTGGGCCTGAACGACCAGATGATGTACACCGTCATCCTGCTGGGCGCGGTCCCCTCCATCGCCAACGGGCTGGTGGCCGGCATCGACCAGGTGCCCCCGCTGTTCCTCCGCGCCGGACGCACCCTCGGCGCCCGCGGCCTGGTCAGCGCCCGGCACATCCTGCTGCCCGCCGCGCTGCCGGGTTACGTCGCCGGGCTCAAGCAGGGCTGGGCCTTCTCCTGGCGCTCGCTGATGGCCGCGGAGATCATCGCCAAGTCCCCGGACCTGGGCCTGGGTCTCGGCCAGTACCTGGAGAACCAGCGCAACAACTCCGATATGGCGGGGGTGCTCCTCGGCATCCTCCTGATCCTCGTGGTCGGCATCGCCATCGAGCTGCTGATCTTCGCCCCGATCGAGCGCCGGGTGCTGCGCAGCCGCGGCCTGCTGGCGAGCGCGCGCTGACACGAAACACGGAATTCATCGAGAGCCACGGAAAGCCATCACCATGTCTGCCCCGACCCTGCTGATCATCGCCCACGGCAGCCGCGACCCCCGCCATGCGGCGACCGTCGACGCGCTGCGCGCGCGGGTGCGGTCGCTGCGGCCGGGGCTGCGGGTGGAGGCGGCGTTCCTGGAGTTCAACGCGCCGCGCGTACCGCAGGTGCTGGCCCGGCTCGCCGCGGCGGACGCCACCGAGGTGATCGCCCTCCCGCTGCTGCTGACCCGCGCCTTCCACGCGAAGACCGACATCCCGGCGGTGCTGCGCGAGGCCACGGCCCGCCACCCCCGCCTCTCCATCCGCCAGGCCGAGGTCCTGGGCCCGTCCCCACTGCTGGTGGACGCCCTGGAGCGCCGCCTGCACGAGGCGGGGCTGCGCCCCGCCGACCGCTCCTCGACCGGGGTCGTCCTGGCTTCGGCGGGGTCCACCGACCCGGAGGCGATCGCGGTGATCGCTGAAATCGCGCGGGAGTGGCGGCACACCGGATGGTGCGCCGTGCGACCCGCGTTCGCCTCCGCCTCTCTTCCCCGCACCGAGGACGCCGTCCGCGCCCTGCGCGCGGAGGGCGTCCCCCGGGTGGCCGTGGCCCCCTACGTCATCGCCCCCGGCCGTCTCCCCGACCGCATCGCGAGCGGCGCCGAGGCGGCGGGCGCCGACCTCCTGGCCCCCGTCCTGGGCCCCGCCCCGGAACTGGCCCGCCTGCTGCTGACCCGCTACGACGAGGCCCGCGCGGCGTCCCCGGCCCTGCTGACGGCCTGAGACCGATCGTTCCCAGACGCCTACCAGGGCACCTCTCCGTTTTCGTCCTGGAAGGTCCCCGTCGGGCCGTCCGCGTCGAGAGTCGCCAACCGCACGACGACCCTGGCGCTCTCCTCCGGCGCCCGTCCGATTCCGAACGCCGCGGTCAGGTCGGTCGCGGTGGTGCCGGGCTCGACCGCGTTGAACTTGATGCCCGGCTGGGACTTGGCGTACTGGACCGTCAGCATGGTGGCCGCGGCCTTGGAGGCGGAGTAGATCGCCAACGGCAGGTTGAACTCCGGCCGGTCCGGATTGGTGACCGCCCAGAACGACCCGGCGCTGCTCGAAACGGTGACCACGGTCGGGTTCGAGGATGTGCGCAGCAGCGGAAGCGCCGCCTCCGTGACGCGCACGATGCCCACCGCGTTGGTGTCGAAGGCCCGGAGAGCCGTGGGCCCATCGGTAGCTCCGTCCCCCAGGATGCCCGCGTTGTTCACCAGGACGTCGAGTCGGCCCTCGGCCGAGTCGATCGTCGCCAGCGCGTTGCTCACCGACGCGTCGTCGGTCACGTCGAGCCGCACGAATCCATGCGGCCCGAGTGGGCCGTTGGCGGTGTGCGGAGACCCTGCGGCCACCGGTCACGGGAGCAGCAGCAGTTTCCCGGTGGTCGTACGCGACTCGATGTCGGCGTGGGCCCTTGCCGCCTCCGCCAGCGGGTACCGACCGCCGATCCGGACGACCAGCTCGCCTCTCTCGACGAGCGCGAACAACTCGGCCGTGCGCGCCGCGAGTTCCTCGGGGGTGCGGACATGGTCCTCGGTCACGGCGTAGGTGAGGCGGGTGCTGCGGGGGATGTCGTTCATCGCGATGGTCGGCACGTCCCCGATCAGCGGCCCGTAGAACACCAGCGTGCCGTGCGTGCGCAGTACCTGTAGCGATGCGGCGAACGTGGTCGCGCCCGCACCGTCGAAGACCACATGCACACCCTCGCCGCCGGTCAGCTCGCGCACCGGCTCGACGAACGCGTCACCGGAGGAGACCAGGACGTGGTCGGCGCCCGCGTCGGCGGCGAACTTGACCTTCTCCGGTCGCGACACCAGGCCGATCACGGTGCCGCCGCGGGCCTTGATGATCTGGGTGAGCATCATCCCGACCCCGCCGGCGGCCGCGTGCACGAGCGCGATGTCCCCCGGTCGCACCGGGTGGGACACGGTGGCGAAGTGGTGCGCGGTCAGACCCTGCACGAGCAAGGCCGCAGCCGTCTCGTCGTCGACGGCGTCGGGTACCGGGACGACATTGCTCGCCGGGAGCACGATCCGCTCGGCGTAGCTGCCGAGGTTGTCGATCGTCAGCCACGCGACACGGTCCCCCGGGGCGAACCCGTGTACCCCCTCGCCCGTCTCCGCCACCACGCCGGCGCCTTCCGCGCCCGGCACCTCGGCCCTGGCCTGTCCGCGGATGGCGGTGTCGAAGAAGTTCACACCCGCCACGCGGACGTCCACCAGGACTTCTCCCGGGCCCGGGCGGGGTGCCGGCCGCTCCCGCAGCCGCAGCACCTCCGGTCCCCCTGCTTCGTCGATGACTATCGCTTTCATGCGGCCGAAGCTATGTGCCAAAAAATGTACCCACAAGTACACTTTGGCCGGTGACGGTCATGAGGAAAGGCGCCGCGACCCGCCTGCGCATCGTCGAAGCCGCCGCGGCCGAGATCCGGGAACGCGGCACGAACGCCACCACGCTCGACGACGTAGGCCGGCGCAGCGGCACCGGCAAAGGGCAGATGTTCTATTACTTCCCGGGAGGCCGGGAACAGCTTCTGCTCGCGGTCGCCGAACTCGAAGCCGAGCGAGTCTTCGAGGACCAGCAGCCGTACCTGAACGAACTCACCTCGCGCGCGGCCTGGGAGGCGTGGCGCGACCTCATCGTCACGCGCTACCGCGACCAGGGGCTGTACTGCCCGCTCGGGGTGCTGATCGCCGACGTGGGCCGGTACAGCCCGGCCGCGCAGGCCGTGTCGGCGCAACTGGTGCGGCGGTGGCAGGAGTGCGTCCGAGCCGGTATCGAGGCCACGCAGGCGGCCGGCGAGGCCAACCCGGCACTCGACCCCGACCGCACGGCCGCGGCGGTGATCGCCACCGTCCAAGGCGGCGTCACCGTCCTGCTCTCCACGGGCTCCGCGGAACACCTGGAGGCCGGGCTGAACCTCTGCCTCGACCACCTGCTGTCGTAGCCCAGGGCGCTCAAGCGGCCTCGGCGTGGTCGAAAGTGGCGTCGCCCGAGCGGCTGAGCCACACCAGCCTCGCCGTCACGCCGTCCTCGCCACCGCCGCGCGTGAACCATCGCAGCGCCCGCTCCGGCGAGTTGAGGACCATCTGGCCGGTTCCGTCGGCCGTGATCACGTGGACGGGACCCTCATGGAAGGCCACTCCCCACGCCGCGACACACCCGTCTTTCAGCCCGGGCCGCACCTCGCACTCCTCGACGACGGCGAAGATTCTGGGCGCGACGGCGAGGACGAGGTCGCGGAGTTCCTTGTCGAAGAGTTCTGGGGAGTCCGGTGTCTGCATGTGGGCCTCCACGGGCGCAGTAGGCTTCGGCTGCCACTCACCGCTGCGTGATGAGCGCATCACGTAAAGTACGCCACAAAGTTGTGGTCGCCACAACTTTGTGGCGGACATTGGGGGCCGACAGAGCTACAGAACGAACGCCTGTCGGATTGTCGAGAAGTCGGAGGCGACGGGCATGGCGGTGCGAAGTCAACCCACGGCACGCCAAGCGCGGTTGGGAATCGAACTGCGCAAGATGCGTGAGGCGGCGGGCTTGACCGCCCGAGAAGCAGCCGAGCGGGTCGGAACGACCTCGGCCCAGATGAGCCATGTGGAGTCGGGTCGGGCAGGCGTCAGCGAGGAACGGCTGCGCGGAATGGCGACGCATTACGCCTGCCTTGACGACGCACTGATCGACGAGTTGGTCACCATGGCCGCGGAACGCGACAAGGGGTGGTGGGAGGAGTACCGGGGAACCCTCGCGCACGCGGCCCTGGATCTCGCCGAACTGGAGCATCGATCTCGCCGTTTGCGCACCTTCCAGGGTGTCTACATCCCCGGGCTTCTCCAAGTGGAGAACTACACGCGCGCTCTCATGGCTTACGGAGTTCCCCAGCCGTCGCCACGCCAATTGGACGCGCTGGTCGCGTTCCGTATGCGACGGCGGGAGGTCCTCGACAGTGGCTCGCCTCCCGCGTATGAAGCGGTCGTTCATGAAGCCGCTCTGCGGACACTCGTCGCCGACCGGGCGGTCGCACGAGCACAACTTGCCTTCATGCTTGAACAAGGCGAGCGCCCCGGGGTCACCGTACGGGTTGTCCCGTTCGACGCGGAAGGATTCGGCGGCGCCGGGACGCCCGTGCTCTACGCATACGGCGCTGTACCGAGGCTGGACACCGTACACATCGATGTGCCGCACGGCCCTATCCTGCTGGACGCGGAGTCGCAGCTCGCGCGGTATCGCGTATTTCTCGACAAGGCCCTGGCGTTCTCCTTGTCGGCGGAAGAATCTCGGGACTTCATCCACACCATCATGCGGCAATTGTGAAGGGCAGGATCATGGAAAAGCCGATGACATGGCGGAAGTCGTCGTTCTCCGGGCCCGGGGAGACCAACGACTGCGTGGAACTCGCTGCGGCGGGCGGTGAGATACGGATTCGGGAAAGCGACATCCCCGCCGACATCCTCACCACCACACCGGGCCGACTCAGAACCTTCATACGCGCCGTCAAGGCGGGGGCGCTGGACCACCTCGGGCGGTAGCCACGAAGGGCGCCTGCCCCCGGCCGTTCACCGTACGTTCCGCGGACCGCCCTCCGTCGAAGCCCGGGTACCCGGATGGGGGCCGCGCTGGGGGCCGCCGTCGTCCTGGCGGCCATCCAGCCCCCCGCGGTGGGCGACACGGTCCAGGTACTGCCGTAGCGGACGCGTTCGTCATCGCTGAGTGTTCGTCTCACTCCTGTGGGTGATATTCACCCGTTCTGGCCGCCACCTCACGGCTCGGGCTGGAAGCGTCGGCAGTCGTCAGAGCTGCGTGCCATGCTGGAGCCAAGGAACACACGAGGAGGCGGTGGTGGCGATCATGAGCGTCGCTGAGACGCGAGTCGACGATCACGAAGGCCCCTGGACGGTCGAGGACGTCCTTGCACTCCCGGAGCATCCGGCACGCGCCCGCTTCGAAGTCGTGGACGGTGTCCTCATGATGTCCCCCGCCCCCAGCCTGGCCCACCAGACCGTGGCCTACGAGTTGCACAAACAGCTCGAGGACTCCTTGGACAGGTCTGGCGCGCCGTTCGTGGCAGCCGAGACGGTGAATGTGAGAACCGAATCCAGGTTGTTCATCCCGGATATCGCGGTCATGGACCACTCCGCCGTCGAGTGGGACACGCTGGTCGTGCCACTGGAGGCGATGCTACTGCTGGTGGAGATCGTGTCCCCGTACAACCAGGCCACCGACCGTATCCTCAAGCCCGCGCTCTACGCCCAGGCGAAGGTGCCCGCCTACTGGCGGGTAGAGTTGCAACCTGACCTGCATGTAGTGGCGCATGAGCTGGCGACGGACACCTACCGCGAGGTGGCCACGATCACGGGCAAGCAGTCCGTGGAGGTCGCCGGAGAGTTCACCGTCGACCTCGATGTTCCCGCGCTGCGCGGCAAGCTGGCCCGCGGCGGAGCGTGACCGCCCAGGGGCGCAGCCGGTTGGTCTCGCCACCCGGCTGCGCCCCTGGGACCGATCACTTCACTTGCCCATGAGCCTTACTTCGCCTTACTCGACGACCTTCAGCAGCTTGTTCGGCGTGCCTTCGCCCGGGTTGGAGATCTTGTCGGCGGTCGCGCCGTCCGTCAGACCCTTCGCCACGTCGGCCGGCTTGGCGTCCTGGTGGCCGCTGAGGTAGACGGCGGCGGCGCCCACCACGTGCGGGGTGGCCATCGAGGTGCCGGAGATGGTGTTGGTGGCGTCGTCGCCGGTGTTCCAGTCGGAGGTGATGTCCGAGCCGGGGGCGTAGATGTCCACCACGTCGCCGTAGTTGGAGAAGTCGGACTGCTCGTCCTTGTCGGTGCTGGAGGCGACCGTGATCGCGTCCTTCACCCGGGCGGGAGAGCTCTGGCCGGCGTCGGCCGACTCGTTGCCCGCCGCCACGCCGAAGGTGACACCGGAGTCGATGGCCTTCTGCACGGCCGCGTCGAGGGCCTCGTCGGGGGTGCCGCCCAGGCTCATGTTGGCGACGGACGGGCCCTCGTGGTTCTCGGTGACCCAGTCGATGCCCGCGACGACCTGCTCGGTGGTGCCGGAGCCCTGGTCGTCCAGCACGCGCACCGCGACGACCTTGGCCTTCTTGGCGACGCCGTGCTCGGCACCGGCGATGGTGCCGGCCACGTGGGTGCCGTGGCCGTTGCCGTCGTCGGCGCTGTCGTCGTTGTCGACCGCGTCGAAGCCGGAGGTGGCGCGGCCCTCGAAGTCCTTGTGGCTGGTGCGGACGCCAGTGTCGATGACGTACGCGGTGACACCCTCACCCGCGCTGTCGGGGTAGGCGTACTTCTTGTCGCCCTGGGTGTCTTCCTGGTCGATCCGGTCCAGGCCCCACGACGGCGGGTTCTCCTGGGTGCCCTTGATGGTGTAGCGGTGGTTCTGGACCACCTTGGCGACCGACGGGTCGGCGGCCAGCCGCTTGGCCTCGGTGTCGGAGAGCCCGTTGGCCGAGAAGCCGTTGATGGCGGAGTCGTAGCTGCGGCGCAGCTTGCCACCGTACTGCTCGGCGAGGTCCTTGCCCTCCGAGGCGGCCTTGATGCTCTTGCCGCCCTTGAGCATGACGATGTAACTGCCGTCCACGGCGTTCTTCGCCTGGGTGCCGTAGACGGTGCCCTCGGCGGGCTGGGCGGTGGTGGCGCCGGCCGGAACGGCCACGAAGACACCGGCGGTGACGGCGGTCGCGGCGGCTATGGCCAGACCGAGTCGACGCGCGTTGCGCTGCTTGTGAACTGCCATGACGAGGGTTCCTCCTCGTGCGGTTGTGGGGGGTAATCCGCACCCGGATCGCGTCCGATCCCTCAAGTGCGGCAGATCCGGAGTGTGTTGGGGCCACTCCGGTTCTGACAAAACCCTGACTGATGAGTACGGGTCAATTCAAGATCCCTACCTATGTGTGACATAGGCAACGTTCTGCGCATCGACCCCGCGCCGACCATGGCGTCAACGCCTTTTGTGTGTAAGGGGCTCGCATCAGGGTGGGTAGGGCTGTCCCCCCTTCTGCGGTTGGAGGGAACCACCGGAGGGTTCACCGGTCAGCAGGATGGGTCCGCCCGACGCCACGGCCTAGCGTCGTGGGTGAGTGGCGGGGACGGTCCGCCACCAGGGCATAAGGGGATGTCGTGGCGGACACAGGCCGCTTGGAGAGGCCGCGCGGGATAGCGGCGCGCGCGGGCAGTTGGAGCGCCCGTCACCGGTGGGCGGCGGTCGGGGGCTGGGTGCTGCTGGTCATCCTCGCCCTGGCCGTCGGCTCGATGACGGGCCGGGTCGATGTGACGGAGAGCGAGCAGGTTCCCGGCGAGTCCGGGCGCGTCTCGCAGATTCTCGACGAGGCGGGCATCGACGACGCGGCCGGGGAAACCGTACTCATCCAGGCGAAAGGCGGTCAGGGGAAGGGCGGCCACGGGAAGGACGGCCAGACGAAGGGCGGCCAGGCGCAGGGCGGCGGGCTCACCGCGGACGACCCCGCCTTCCGCAAGGCCGTCGACGCGGTGATGGCCGGCGTACGCGACACCGGCCAGGTGACCGCCCTCCGCTCCCCGTACGAGACGAAGACCATCTCCGCCGACCGGCGCTCCGCGCTCGTGCAGTTCGAGATGCGCGGCGACACGGAGAAGGCGGCCGACCACATCCAGCCGGTCCTGGACGCGGTGGACAAGGCTGGGGACGGCCACCAGGACCTGCGGATCGAGGAGTTCGGCGACGCCAGCGGCCAGAAGGCGTTCGACGACGCGTTCGGCGACGACTTCACCCAGGCCGAGTACTCCGCGCTGCCGGTGGCGCTCGGCATCCTGCTGATCGTCTTCGGCGCGCTGGTGGCCGCGCTGCTGCCGGTGCTGCTCGCGATGACCGCGTTCCTGGCCACCACCGGTCTGGTGGCGATGGTCAGCCACTGGGTGCACATGAGCGACACCGCCAACTCCGTGATGCTGCTGGTGGGCCTCGCCGTCGGCGTCGACTACTGCCTGTTCTACCTGCGCCGGGAGCGTGAGGAGCGCGCCGCGGGACGGGACGCGCAGACCGCGCTGCGGGTGGCGGCGGCCACCTCCGGGCGCGCCATCCTGGTCTCCGGCGTCACGGTGATCGTGGCGATGGCGGGCATGCTCTTCACCGGCATCGCGGAGTTCAAGGCGATGGGGCTCGCCACGCTGATGGTGGTGGCGGTGGCGATGGTCGGCTCGGTGACGGTGCTGCCCGCGCTGCTCTCGTTGCTCGGTGAGCGGGTGGAGAAGGGCCGGGTGCCGTTCCTGGGCCGCGCCAAGCGGCGCGGCGGCACCGAGAGCCGCGTCTGGCGCGCCGTCCTCCGCCCGGTGCTGCGCCGCCCCAAGCTGTCGCTGGCCCTGGCCGGTGGCGCGCTGATCGCGCTGGCCGTCCCCGCCGTGGGGATGAACACCGCGAACCTCACCATGGACCAGGAGTTCGGCAACCGGCTGCCGGTCGTGAACGCGTACAACCACATCGACGAGGCGTTCCCGGGCGGCTCCGACCCGGCCAGGGTCGTGGTGAAGGCGGACGACATCGACGCGGCGCCGGTGCGCGACGCCCTCGCCCGCTTCCGTACCGAGGCCGTGGCGAAGGGCGCATCCAAGGGCCCGGTCGAGGTGACCGTCCACCACAAGCAGAACCTGGCCGTGGTGGAGGTCCCGCTGATCGGCGGCTCGGACGAGGGCAAGGCCGAGAAGAGCCTGGACGTGCTGCGGAACGAGGTGCGTCCGGCGACCCTCGGCACGGTGGACGGCGTGGACGCCCCCATCGGCGGCTCGACCGCCTCCTCCAAGGATTTCAACGACAAGCTCGGCTCGGCCGTCGCCCCGGTCTTCGCCTTCGTGGTGGTCTTCGCCTTCCTGCTGATGCTGATGTCCTTCCGGTCGCTCACCATCGCCGTAACCTCCATCGTGCTCAACCTGCTGTCGGTGGGCGCCGCGTACGGCATCCTCACCGCGGTCTTCCAGCACGGCTGGGGCGCGGGGCTGGTCGGCGCGGAGGGCGTGGGCGCGATCGTGTCCTGGCTGCCGCTGTTCCTCTTCGTGATCCTGTTCGGGCTGAGCATGGACTACCACGTCTTCGTGGTCTCCCGGATCCGCGAGGCGCGCCTGGCGGGCCGCACCACCAAGGACGCGGTGGTGCACGGCGTGGTGACGACGGCGGGCGTGGTCACCAGCGCCGCCGTCATCATGGTCGCGGTCTTCTCCATCTTCGGAACGCTGTCGATGCAGTCCATGAAGCAGATGGGCGTGGGCCTCGCGGCCGCGGTCCTCATCGACGCCACCGTCATCCGCGGGGTTCTGCTCCCGGCCGTGATGTCGCTGCTGGGCGAGCGCAACTGGTACCTGCCGAAGTGGCTGGGGTGGCTCCCGGACCTCGCCCACGACGAGCCCGCCCCGGCCCCGCGGCCCAGCACCCTGGTGGGCGCTTCCCCGCGGCCGGAGGCGGACGAACGGCCCCGGCACGCGAGGGTCTGACGACCGCATCCTGACAACCCTCAACCGGTCACACGGCCTTCGGGCCGGGTGACCGGTTCGGTGTTTCGAGGTGGCGGTGTCGGGCGGAAAAGGCGTTGCGGGATGTCCCGGACGGTCCCTACGGTGCGGGGATACGGCGGAGATCCGCATACGCGTCCTTTCGCGTACGCGCGCACGGGAGGAGTACACCGATGGGCGGAAGTCCCGGCATCGGCGTGTTCACCCGCATCACTCGTGGCTGTGCCCGGGTGGCGTGTGCGCGTGCCCTTCCGATGCCTGCCCGCCGCCCGCGGCGCGGCCCCGGTGCCCTGGCCGGCCCGGACGCGCCCGGTGTCTCTCCGAGTCCGTGAACGGTTCGCCGTCGAGGTGGTTCCGCCACCTGAGCGGCTGACCCGCGGGACTTCCCCTCGCGCTCTCACCGCGAGCTGATCTCTCACCTCCACGCGCCCTCGGCCAGGGCCCCCGCCAGTCCAGGAATCACTCGTTCCGGGACGGGCGGCAGGGCCCGTTCCGCGCTGCTGCCGCCCGCCCGGCTCCGAAAGGACCGTGGCCGTGGCCCGCAATCGACACCATCCCCATGCCCGCCCCCATGCCCAGCGCGGCGGCGAACCGCGCCGCAACACCGAAGCGCCCCGCAACACCGAAGCGCCCCGCGCGGAGCCGCGCCGTACCGAACGCGACCGCGCGAGGCGTGCGTACGGGCAGAACTTCCTCATCGACCCGGGCGCCGTCGCCCGCGTCGTACGCGCCGCCCGCCCCGGGCCCGGCGATCTCCTGGTGGAGGTCGGCGCGGGCAAGGGGGTGCTCACCGAGGCGCTGGCCCCGCGCTGCCGTGAGCTGATCAGCTATGAGATCGACCGGCAGCTGATCCCGGGGCTGCGGAAGCGGCTCGCCCGCAGTCCGTGGGTCCGGGTCGTACACCAGGACTTCCTGAGCGCGGCGCCGCCACGCGAACCGTTCGCCCTCGTCGGCAACGTGCCCTACGCCCGTACCGCCGAGATCGTGGCCTGGGCGCTGCGGGCGGTGCCCAGGCTGACCTCCGCCACGCTGCTCACCCAGGCGGAGTACGCCCGTAAGCGCAGCGGGGACTACGGCCGCTGGTCCCTGCTGACCGTACGGTCCTGGCCGGAGGTCGAGTGGCGGCTGTGCGGGCGGGTGGCGCGGACCGCCTTCCGGCCGGTGCCCGCGGTGGACGGCGGGATCCTGCGGCTGACGCGGCGGCCCCGGCCGCTGCTCACCGACCCGGTGGCCCGGTCCGTGTACGCGGACCTGGTCGAGCTGGGCTTCACCGGGGTCGGCGGCTCGCTGCACGCGTCACTGCGCCGGGTCTGTCCCGCCCGCGCGCTCGATCGGGCGTTCCGGGCGGCCGGGCTGGGGCGGGACGTCGTGGTGGCGTATGTGACGCCGGAGCAGTGGCTGGTCCTCGCTCAGGAGTTGACCGAGGTGGTGGCCGGAACGCGTCCCTCGGCCGTCTCGAAGGAGTTGATCGTGCGGGTGAAGTCCCGGGTGGACAACAGCAACTTGTAGATGATGGCCAGCTCGAAGACGAGCAGCAGCACACCCGATACGACGGTCGTCGCCACCACCGCGTCGACGGCCGGGCCGATGATGAACACGCCCATCTGGAACTCGATACCGCTGATGAGATGAGCGCGGATGCGGTGGCGCTGGAGGAAGTTCCGGCACCGGACCCACCACGGGAAGCGGCGCCGGAACTCCTGGTGCAGATCGACGACGGCGGGGCGGCGCGGGGCCGGTACCGGGACGGAGACCGGGGCCGGGGCCGAGACCGGGGCGGCCGTGGTCTCCAAGGCCTCCAAGGCCGCCGTGGCTTCGAGGGCCGCCGTGGCCTCCAGGGCCGCCACCGGCTCCCGAGGAGCGACGGGCTCCAAGGGAGCCACCGTGTCGCGGTCCGTCTCCAGGTCGGCCTCGGGGTTCTCCCGCAGCAGGTCTTCCATGAAGGCCAGTTCGGCCTGGTTCTCGGCCTTGCGGGCCGCCCGCATCCGGGCCTTGATCTGCTTGCGCATCCCGTGCCGGATCTTGAAGATCTCCAGCGAGTCGATATAGCGCAGCGCGTCCAGGGAGGCGACGGCCAGCGCCAGCCACAGATACAGGTCGTCATCCGTACGCGCGTACTGGCCGCCCATCAGGGCGACCGAGCACACCAGCACCCGGATCCGGTCGAAGACGAAGTCCAGCCAGGCCCCGAAGACCGAGCCGGTACCGGTCAGCCGGGCCAGCTTGCCGTCCATGCAGTCGAAGATGAAGCTCACGTGGTAGAGCACGGCCCCGAGCAGCAGCCATCTCCAGTCGCCCTGAGCGAAGCACGCGGCGGAGCCGAGGCCCACCAGGAACGCACCCCAGGTGAGCTGGTTGGGGGTGGCCCGGGTGTACTTGGCGATCCAGCGGACCAGCGGTGTGGCCACCGGGTCCACGAGCATGACGGTCCACCACGCGTCTCGCTTCTTCTCGGTGATCCGGCGGACCTCGGCGAGCGGCGGTATGTCTCGGGGCATGGTCAATCTTTCTGGCGTTAGACATGAGTTCACCTGAAGGTAAGAAGCCGTTAAGGGGAGAGACAAGATCGGGCAAGGGCAACCTTTGTCAGGGGTCAATGGTCTGCTTGGAGGACCGGGTCCATGGCAGGACCAGGTGCGTCGGCGGCGTGGCGGGGCCTACCGCAGGGTCCTATGGCAGGTCCTACCGCTGGTAGCGGGCGAGCACCAGGTTCCCGTCGTCCACCAGCCGCTCCCGCAACTCGCCCATGCCGATCGCCCCGCTGTAGTACTCCTGCAACGCCGGAGTGGCCACCTTGTCCTTCCACTCCGGGTAGCCGCGCACCGTCTGCGCGGGCGCCGGGCGCAGCTGTCCGGCCAGGGCGGTGCCGGTGGCCCAGCCGTGGCGGCGGGTGCGCAGGGCGGGGTCCCGCAGCGCGGTCCGGCCCGTGGGGAGCATCCAGTCGCCCCGGGCGAGCCGCACCATATGCGGCGGGCGCAGGAAGAAGTCGATGAAGCGGGCGGCCTCCCGCTGATACGGGCTGTCGGCGGCGATGGACAGCGTCTGCGGGCTGACCCCCTGCCGCTGATCGCCGCCGGGCCCGGCCGGGGAGGGCAGTACGGTCCAGGCGAACCCCTTGGGCGCCTGCTGCACGACCTGCTGACGGTAGGAGAAGCCGAGCGGCACCATCGCGTACTTCCCGCCGAAGAAGCCGGGGAGGGTGTCGGAGCCGCCCATGCCGAGGGTGGTCCGCGCGGCGGTGCGGTCGCCGCCCAGCTGGTCGTGGATGACGCGGGGCACCCGCTGGTCGGCGGCGTCGAACCGGACGGTGACCTTGCCGTCCGCGCCCCGGTGGAAGACCTTGCCGCCGGTGGAGAGCGAGAGGTTGAGGGTCGCGGAGACGGGCTCCTTGAGCGGCCAGGCCACGCCGTACGTCCCGTCCCGGGTCAGCTCCTCAGCCGCGTCCTCGAACTCGGCCCAGCTCCAGGGCCGTTCGGCGGTGGGGATCCGCACCCGGGCCCGCTCCAGCAGCGTGCGGTTGGCGATGAGCACGCGCGGCTCCTGGAGGAACGGCACACCGTGGACGCCGCCGTCGAAGGTGGCGGTCTGCCAGGTCCGCGTCGGGATTTCGTCCTTGAGCCGCCGGGGCAGCAGCTCGGTGAGATCGGCGAGATAGCCGCCGTAGGCGAAGTCGGCGAGGTCGTCGGTGGCGTCATGGATGATGTCGGGCGCCTCACCGCCCTCGAAGGAGGTGAGCAGCTGGTCGTGGACGCCGTCCCAGCTGCCTTGGACATATTCGACCCGGATGTCGGGATGGGCCGCGTTCCACTCCCCCACCAGCTGCTTGTTGGCCGCCACCGATTCCTGCTGCCAGGCCAGGGACTGGAAGCGCAGGGTGATCCGGCCGCCGGTGGCCCGCCGCCGCTCGGGCGCGCAGCCGGACAGCAGCGCCCCGGTGGCGGACGCGGCCAGCAGCGTCCGGCGGCGCATCAGTGCTTCACCGCCCCGGCCAGGGTGCCGCTGGTGATCCGGCGCTGGATGAGCGCGAACAGCACGAGGGAGGGCAGGGTCGCCAGCAGTGAGGCGGCGGCGAGCGGGCCGAGATCGGCGACGCCCTCGGTTCCGATGAAGTGGGTGAGGATGATCGGCATCGTCTGTTTCCGCGGCGACTTGAGCAGGACGAGCGCGAAGAAGAACTCGTTCCAGGCGGTGATGAACGCGAAGAGCGCGGTGGCCACGATGCCGGGGGTCAGCAGCGGCATGGTGACGGAGACCAGCACCCGCAGTCTGCCCGCGCCGTCCACGGCCGCGGCCTCCTCCAGCTCGCGCGGTACGGCCCTGGCGTACCCGGCCAGCATCCACAGGGCGAACGGCAGGGACCACACCACGTACACCATGATCAACCCGGAGAGGGAGTCGATCAGCCGGACCTCCTTGAGCACCAGGAACAACGGGATGATCACCAGGACGAAGGGGAACGCCTGGCTGACCACGATCCAGCCGGTGGCCGCCCGGGACAGCGCGGAGCGGTGGTGGCGGGCCATCACATACGCCATCGGGGTGGCGATGACGACGGTGATGGCAGCGGCGGCGAGGGAGGCGATCAGGCTGTTGCCCGCGGACCGCAGCAGCGGCTGCTCATCGAAGGCCTGGCGGAAGTTGTCGAGGGTGGGATGGTCGGGGATCCAGCCCGGGTGGAGGCTCGCCAGCTCGCGCGGCGGCTTGAACGCGGTGGAGACCAGCCACAGCAGGGGGAAGGCGAGGAAGACCAGATAGCCGAGGAGGGCGAGGTACTGGCCGGTGCGCGCCGCGCGGCGCGTGGCGGTGGGGCCGCGACGCACGGCGGTGCGATGGTGGCGCACCGCGCTGGGGCGGGGGCTGGGGCTGGGGCTGGGGCCGCGATGCCCGGGGGCGGGGCCGGGCATGTCGCTGGGGCGGGGGCTCATGCCTCGTCGTCTCCCTTCAGCCGGGCCACGAGATGGACGGCCAGCAGGATGGAGACCACCGCCACCAGCACACAGCCCATCGCCGCCGCGTAACCGAACTGGCCGTAGCGGAACGCCTCTTCATAGGCGAAGAGCATCGGCAGCCGGGTGCGGCCGCCGGGCCCGCCGCCCGTCAGGACGTAGACCAGCGCGAAGGAGTTGACGTTCCAGATGAAGCTGAGCGCGCTGATGGCGAGGGCGATGGGCCGGATGGCGGGCCAGGTGACGGCGCGGAAGCGGCGCCAGGCACCGGCGCCGTCCATGGCCGCGGCCTCGTGCAGTTCGCGCGGCACGTTCGAGAGCCCGGCCAGCAGGGTGACCGTGACCTGCGGAAGCCGTGCCCAGATGCCGACCACGACGACGGCGGGCAGGGCGGTGGACAGACTGCCGAGCCAGTCGCGGTGGGTGCCCAGCGTCTCGTTGAGCACTCCCGCGTCGGGGTGGTAGACCAGCCGCCACATGATGCCGACCACGACCTCCGGCATGGCCCAGGGCACGATCGCGAGCGCCCTCGACAGCCAGCGGAACCGCAGGTCCTGGTGGAGCAGCAGGGCGAGGCCGAGCGCGAGCAGGAACTGCGGTACGGAGACGGCCACCGCCCACACCAGGCCGATCCGGAAGGACTCCCAGAAGAGGGTGTCGCGCAGCAGGTCCTGGAAGTTGAGCAGCCCGATCCACTGGGTGGGGTCGGTGCGGCCCGCCTGGGAGTCGGTGAAGGCGAGCGCGATGCCGTAGAGGAGCGGGCCGACGCTGAGGAGGAGGATCGGGATCAGCGCGGGCAGGACCAGGAACCACGCCCCGTGGGCGCCGCCCTGATGCCGCGTCACGCGACCGCCCCGATTCTTGCCGGAGCCCCGGCTCTTGGTGGAGCCCGGGTCCGAGCGCGCCGGGTCGGCGGTCGCGGGTATCACGGCAGGGCCCCCTTCGGACGCGGTGGGAGGGCGGTCCGGGTGGGAGAGCCCACGTCATCGTGCGGAGGGCGGGCGGTGCAGTCAAGCGGTTCCACCTGCGACAGTCGACGCAGCGGTCGGTACGGTGCTACGGACATCGGCGAGGAGAAGGGACATTCGGTGGCGGAGGTCGCGTTCACGGAGGAGCGGGCGCGGGCGGTGCTCTCGGCCGCGCTGCCGCCCTACCGGGCCGGTACGGCGGAGGCCCGGCTGCTGGCCCTCGGTGAGAACGCCGTCTTCGCCGTCGACAGCCTCGACCTGGTGGTCCGGATCAGCCGCGACCTCGAGGTGTGGGACCGGGCCGCCCGGGAGCTGAGGATCGCTGACTGGCTCGCCCGGGAGGGGCTGCCCGCGGTCCGCCCCGACCGGCGCTTCGGCCCCGAGCAGCCGCTTCCGTTCGCCAACCATCTCGTCACGTACTGGCAGCGGCTTCCCGACCCGGTACGCCCCGCCGGGGCGCGCGATCTCGCGGAGCTGCTGCGGATGGTGCACGCCCTGCCCGACCCACCCGGCGACCCGGCGCCGCTTCCGCTGCCGCGCCGCGATCTGCTGGGCGGGGTCGAGCGCTGGCTGCGGCTGGCCGGGGACGCGATCGACCCGGCGGACGCGGCGTATCTGCGCGCCCGCCGGGACGACTTCGCGGCCGCGGCCGAGGAGCTGACCCCGCGCCTCACCCCCGGCCCGATCCACGGCGACGCGCTGCCGCGCAATGTGCACATCGGCCCGGACGGCCCGGTGCTGGTGGACCTGGAGACCTTCTCGCACGATCTGCGCGAGCACGATCTGGTGGTGATGGCCCTGTCCCGGGACCGCTATGGGCTCGGCGCGGCGGAGTACGACGCGTTCGTGGCGGAGTACGGCTGGGACGTCCGCGAGTGGCCGGGCTGCGGGGTGCTGCGGGGCGCGCGCGAGACCGCCAGCTGTGCCTGGGTCTCCCAGCACACCCCGGGCAACCCGGCGGCCCGCGCCGAGTTCGCCCGCCGCATCGCCTCCCTGCGGGAGGGCGACACGGCGGTGCGCTGGCACACGTTCTGAACAAACGGCTCCCCCCGGTCCAGGGGCGGGCCCTGGACCCCGAGGCCTGGGGCGGAGCCCCGCCTTCCAGCCCCTCCAGGGGGCACCTCCCAGCGGTAGCTGGGGGAGTTTGAGGAGCGGGGTCTGGGGCGGAGCCCCACCACGCGGCGGAGCCGCATATCGATGCTTCGGGAAGGGGCGGGGAGGGGAGCAGCCCGCCGCAGGCGTACGGGCGGACCGGCCAACGCGCCGTGGGGCATTCGCTCAGGCGCGCCATCCCGGGTCGCGGCCGCTCAAGGCGATCGCGCGGTCCAGCGGAGCCGCATCGGCCGGGACGGGCACCATGGGGCCGAACAGCTCCTTGGGCCGCTCCTCGTCCGGGACCGCCGACAACCATCCGATGATGGTCTCGACGCTGCCGGGATCGCAGTCGTAGGGCTGGCCGGTGGCGCGGGCGAGATCCCAGCCGTGGATCACCAGCTCGTCCAGCGCCACGATGCCCATCATCTGGGCGGGCATGGTGACGCCCCCGGCCTCCGCGGTGCCCAGCCAGGCGGACGGCTCGCGCCAGGCCACGGCCAGCGCGTCCAGACGGCGCGGCAGCTCCTGCCGCCAGTCGGGGTCCAGCCGGTCGGCCGACCCCTGCCCCGGGGCGGGGCCCGCCGCGGCCGTGGTCTTCTCGGCGGCGTGGCGCATGGCGAGGGCGAGCCCCATGAAGTGGTCGAGCAGATCGGCCACGGAGTAGGCGCCACATGGGGTGGGCGCGCTGAGCTGCTCGTCCGTAATGCCGCTGAGCAGCGCCGTCACCCGCTGCGCTGTGGGTCCGAAATCGATCACGGTGGTCTGTTCATCGGTCACGGTCGTCTTCTCCTCGCTCGAGTCCGTGGTCCGTCCCCCTTACCCGTACGGACCGGCTTACCCGTACGGACCGGCCCGCCGCCGGAAACTCATCGGTGCGGCGCGCTCCGATATCCGCCCGGTCGGCCGCCGCCCCAACCCGGCGGGCCGCTCACCCAGCCCAGTGGGCCGCTACCCCACCACCGCCCCCGCCTCCCGCAGCGGCCAGCCGCCGTCCACCACCGCGTCCGGAGTGCCCTTGCGGCGCAGCCAGGACTGGAAGTCGGCCGCCCAGTGCGCGTACCACCCCACCTGCTTGCGGTGGAGGTCCCACAGCTCGAGCCCGGCGACCTCGCCGTACCGCTCGGCGAGCGCGCAGGCGACCCGCACCGCCGCCAGCGCGTCCGCGCCGGCGTCATGGGCGCGGTCGTGCACCACCCCGTACTCCCCGCAGACGGCCTCCAGCGTGCGCTTTCCCTTGCGATAGCGGTCGACGGCGCGATCTATCGTGTACGGATCCACGACGGGGCCGGTAGCCGCGCCCTCCAGCCGCTCGCTCAGCGGGCGCAGCCCGTGCCGCCCCAACTCGGCGGCGAGCAGGCTGAGATCGAACGCCGCGTTGTACGCCACCACTGGCGCGCCGGCGCGCCAGTGGGCCACCAGCACCTCGGCGACCTCCTCGACCACCTCGCGCGCCGGCCTTCCCTCCGCCGCCGCCCGCTCACCGGTGATCCCATGCACCGCCACGGCGTCCTCGGGGATGGGCACTTGAGGGTCGGCCAGCCACTCGCGCCGCCCGACCGGCTCCCCGCCCCTCACCTCGACCACGGCCGCCGTCACGATCCGTGCCGTGCGCGGATCGGTGCCCGTCGTCTCCAGGTCGAATCCGATCAGCAGCCCCCGGTGCCAGCCCATGGCCGCCCCTCCCTTTGTCGTACTTCCCCCATGTGTGCACCACCTTCCCATGCACCACTGACAACGGCCGGTGCGCCGGACCGAGTCCTCAGACGTCTGAGGACTCTGTGTTAGAGTCCCCGCCGTCCTCGGATGATCGTTCAGGGAGAGGCGGCGCGGTGGCGGCGGAGACGGCACGCTTGCGGCACGGACCCGTGGTGCCACGGGTCGAGAGCGCACTGCGCGCGATGCTCACCGAGGGCCGCTGGCGGCCCGGCGAGCGGCTGCCCAACGAGGTGGCGCTCGCCGCCGAACTGGGCGTCGGCCGCTCCTCGGTACGGGAGGCCGTACGGCTGCTGGCCCATGACGGGCTGGTCGAGGTGCGGCACGGCTCGGGCACCTACGCCGCGCAGCCCCCGGCCCCCGCCGGGGAGGGCGATATGCGGCGGCTGCTGCGTCGGGCCCGGCTGCGCGAGGTGTACGAGGTGCGCCGCGCCCTGGAGGTCGAGGCCGCCCGGCTGGCGGCCGGGCGCATCCGCCCCGAGGACATCGGGCGGCTACGGGACCATCTCGCGCTGCGCGAGGAGCGGACCGGAGGCGATCCGGCCGCCTTCGTGGACGCCGATCTGGCCTTCCACCGAACCGTGGTGGAACTGTCCGGGAACGCCGTGCTGCTGGCCCTGTTCACCTCCGTCCTCCCGGTGCTGCGCGAGGCGCTGGTGGAGATGGTCAGCCACGAACCGGCCCTGCCCGATGTGTCGTGCGCCCACGCCGAGCTGCTGGACGGGCTGGCACGCGGCGACGCCGACGCCGCGATCGCGGCCACGGTGTCCCATCTCGAGGCCGTCATGGAACTCTTCGCAAGCGATGAAAGCGACAACAGCGACACCAGCGAAAAGGAGGTGGCGGCCCCGTGACCGCCCCGGCCGTCCCCGTACTCAGGCTGCGCGAGGTGGATGTGGTGCGCGACGGCACCCCGCTGCTGCGCTCGATCTCGCTCACCGTCCACCAGGGCGAGCACTGGGCGCTGCTCGGCTCCAACGGCGCGGGCAAGTCAACCCTGCTCAGCCTGGCGGGCGCGCTGGTGCACCCCACGCGCGGCACGGTGGAGGTCCTCGGCCGCACACTGGGGCGGGTGGATCTGCGGGAGCTGCGGTCGTTCGTGGGGCATGTGGATCCCCGGCATCCGCTGCGTTCCCCGCTGCGGGTGCGGGACGTGGTGCTCACCGGGCTGACCAACACCGTGGAGCCGGTCCCCCGCCACCGCCCCACCCCCGACCAGCGCGACCGGGCCGACCGGCTGCTGACCACCCTCGGCATGGGCGGGAAGCTGGATGCGCGCTGGCCGACGGTGTCGCAGGGGCAGCGCGGCCGGGTGCTGATCGCCCGGGCGCTGATGCCCCTCCCCCGGCTGCTGCTGCTCGACGAACCGGCCACCGGTCTGGATCTGGCCGCCCGTGAGCAGCTGCTGGATAGCCTGGACACTTTGCGCCGGGACCACCCCGAACTGGCCACGGTCCTGGTCACCCACCACCTGGAGGAGCTGCCCGCCAGCACGACTCACGCCATGCTGCTGCGGGCCGGGGAGTGCCTGGCGTCGGGTGTGGTGGAGGGGGTGGTGACCACGGACCACATCACCAAGTGCTTCGACCATCCGGTGCGCATCAGCCGCACCGAGGGCCGGTGGGCCGCCCGTGCCCTGCGGCCGCCGTACCAGGGCACGGGCTCCGCAGGGGTGTCCGACGCATCGTGACGGCTGCGGCGGGCCACGCGGCGGAGCCGCATATCGGTGCTTCCCCCTCCCCGCCCCTTCCCGAAACTGGGGCTCCGCCCCAGACCCCGCTCCTCAAACGCCGGAGGGGCTGGAAGGCGGGGCTCCGCCCCGAGGCCCCGCTGGGGCTCCAGCCCCCGACCCCGGGGTCAGCCCCGGCCCCGGGGTCCAGGGGCGAAGTCCCTGCCACGTGGCGGAGCCGCATATTGTCCGTTCAGGACACCGGCCGGGAGTCCGCCCAGACGCTCTCGAACTCCTCGCGGTAGGTGCCGAAGAGCCCGCCCTCGCCCTCCTCGGCCGCGCCCTCGCGGACGACGTCGCGGCCCCGTCCGCCGCCGCGCAGCACCAGGACCGGGGCCTCCATGCCCCGGGCCTTGCGCAGATACGACTGGACGACCGCGAGGCCGTCCGCGCCGTCGCCGTTGACCAGGTAGGCGGTGAAGCGGGGCGTCTCGTCGAAGACATGGATCTCGAACGCGCCCGGGTCGCGCAGCCGGGCGCGCACCCGCCGCATATGGAGGATGTTCATCTCCACCGAGCGGCTCATTTCGCCCTTCTTCAGACCGAGCTCGCGCTCCCGCCGCCGCACCGCGCTGCTCGCCGGGTTGAGGAAGAGCAGCCGGGCCCGGCAGCCGGATTCGGCCAGCCGGACCAGCCGGCGGCCCGAGTAGTTCTGGACCAGGAGGTTGAGCCCGATGCCGACGGCGTCGAGGCGGCGGGCGTTGCCGAAGAGGTCCTCGGCGGGCAGCTGGCGCTGGAGCCGCACCCGGTCGGAATGGACGCCCACCACATCGGCGTAGCGGTCGCCGACGAGGTCCTCGACGGCGTCGATGGGCAGCCGTTCGGCGGAGGGGGAGCCGGTGCCGCTGCCGAGGATCTCCAGCAGCCGGGCGGAGGCCCGCTCGGCCTGGGCGAGTACCGTCTCGGACAGGGCGCGGTTGCGGGAGACCACGTTGCGGGAGACCTCCAGCTCGTCCAGGACCAGCTCCACCTCGCGGCGGTCGTCGAGGTAGGGCTCGAAGCACGGCCAGTGCTGGACGAGGAGCTCCCGCAGCTGCGGCAGGGTCAGGAAGCTGACCACATTGTCGTCGGCCGGGTCGAGCAGATAGCCCTTGCGCCGGCTGACCTCGCGTACGGCGACCGCCCGCTGCACCCACTCCTGCCCGGCGGGGCCGGCCGCGGCGATGACCCAGTCCTCGCCGTGGACCGGTTCGTAGATGGGCCGCAGCACGGCGCTGACGACGGCGCGCAGCCGCTGTTCCACGAGGTTGAGCCAGATATAGGCCCGCCCGGCCCGGCGTGCGCGTGTGCGCACCTCGCTCCAGGCTTCGGCGCCCCAGTCCAGTTCCGCTCCGATCTCCATCGGCCGCACCAGGGACACCGCGCCGGGAGGTGCGTCGGTGGAGCCATCACCCCCGGGACCTCCGTCACCGGGGGGCAGCTCCAGCCCGCCCGAGCTCACCTGTGCACCGCCTTCCACCCCCGTCCAACGATCACCGCAGACTACTGCGCGGGCGGGGGCGGTGCGACACTCAGGTCCTGCCTATCAGGTCAACGTGCCTCTTCTGTATGGCCGTTGTGTCCGGACAGTGCAGGCGGCGTGAGGGGATTCATAGCGGTGACGTCGCGGGGGGAGAGCTGGAAGCCCTGCCAGTGCACCGGCATCGGCTCCTGGTCCTCATCCCGGGCGATGTGGTGGAACCCGATGTTGACCCACACGATGGGGTGCTTGAGGGTCTGCCCGTTGACCCACTTGTCGACGCTCTTACCGGCAGCGCAGCTGCGCAGATTGTTGCTGGCGAACTGCTCACACTTGTTGTACTCGGTGAAGTAGACGTCGTGTTTGGTGAAACTACGTCCCTGGTACTTGGTGGTGTGGCCGGGAACGATCTCGTAGCTGCGCGGATGGCCGTCCTTGTTCTTGCCCGCCGCGCTGACCACGCGCCACCACCGCGCCGCCGCCGCGTCACCGGCCAGCTCCTTGGTGACCTTGGTGCGGGTGGTCTTGGTCTTCGGGATCCGCCCGGAGACCGCGGTGGTCTTGGAGTCGTACTGCTCGACCTTGCTCTTGGGCGAGCCGTCCAGCCCGAAGTTCAGCCGCCAGAAGACGTTGTGGGCATGGCTGGTGGCGTAGTCCTTGGCGCCCTTGCCGATGGGCCAGCCGCGGCCGTCGCCCGCGTCGTAGTCCATCGGGGAGAGCGTGCCGGTGGCGCCGACCTGCATGGTCATGGTGCCGTCACCGGCGAACCGCCACTCGGTGATGTACTCGTACCAGCCGACCTGGTTGACGGTGTAGACCAGCAGGTCCTTGCCCTGGAGCTGGTAGACCTTGTTCTCGCTGCCGGCCCCGAAGCCGCCCTCGCCCATGCGGTAGGCGTGGCCGCGGGCCCGGGTGGTGGCGCACAGGCCCTTTACATTCGGGTGGTCGGGGTCCCAGGCGTCGGGCACCCGCACGGTCTTGATCGTGCCGCCCGGGCACTCGGCCGGATCCAGCTGCTGGAGCCCCTGGGCGAAGTTCTGCCCGGTGAGGTCGTCGTACTCATTGCTGCCGTCGTCGTACGGCACATGGATCTGGCCCAGCTTCGCCGAGGTCAGCACCTTGATCGGGGCGCTTTCGCCCTTGGGCTGGTACGAGACGTCGTCGAGCACCAGCCCGGCCTTGCTCTCGTAGTGCCAGCACATCCGCCAGGTGGTGCCGCCGTCGAGCTTCTGCTCGATTCTGTACGGGGCGCTACAGTCCGCCGCGGCAGCGGTCCGCGGGGCCGCCTGGGCGCTGCCGACCGGCCCGGCGGCGATCGCCACGGTGCCGAGCAGCGCCGAGGCGCCGATGGCCGCCGCGACCCGGGCACGGGCGCGGCGGAGCCTGCTGTCAGGCATGGGGAGACTCCTGTAATGAAGCGAGTAGGGGTGCTTGGTTCTTCCGGCGAGTGAGCCGAAGGGGCGCGTCGCTGTCGAAAGGGAGTCGCGCGCAGGGAGCGAGGAACGAGCGACCGAGCACGTCGACCGTCGACAGCGGCATAAGCGCCCCGGAGGCGAACCGAGCCACGAAAAGAGGGGCCCTAGCCGAGCTTCGTGACCTTGTGGGCGCTCAGGTCGACCACCATCTGCCGGGTGTCGATCCAGGGGCCGTTCACCACCCGGGTGAACAGCCGTACGCAGCGGTGCTTGCCGCAGTCCTGGACCGAGGCCGGACCGGGGTTGCTGCCCTCGCCGGCGCGGTAGACGAAGCCGGTGACGGTCAGCTGGTCCGGGCGGGTCAGCGCCTTGCCGGTGGCGTCCTTGAAGTCCTTCTTCAGCCCCTCGCCCAGCTTGTCGGCCATCAGCAGCCGCGCGGCCTCCATCACCTCGCCGCGGTTGGGCGGCGGCTGCACCCCGTGCTGGGTGTCGGTGCCGGTGACCTTGCCGCTGCCGAGGTCGACCGTCTTGGTGACGTAGGCGTCGTCCTTGTAGTCGTAGTACGTCACCTCGGCGCGGCGCGGCGGGTCGGCGGCCCCCACCTCGTCGGGGCTCAGCTCCGCGAGGTCGGTGGAGAGCCGCTCGGGGCCCTTGGCGCCCTTGACGTCCTCGCCGCTCATGCGGAAATCGCGCCCGGCCGCGAGGCTCTGGGCGCGCTTCATCTCGTCGTCGGTCAGCGGATCGCGGCCGCTGCCCGTCTTGCCCTGCTCGGGCGCCTCCTCCACCACTCCGGGCTGCTGCCGGGCCGCCTGGCCCTGCTCCGCCGAGGAGCTCTGGGGTCCCCCACCCGAGCCTTCCTCACCGGACGCGCTCTCCGGAAGCGTCACGCCGACCAGGACCGCCGTGGCGGTGATCGCCACGGCCGCGCCGGCCACCACCTTGCCCAGGTGGCGGTGCATCACCTTGCGCACATCCTCCCCCAATCCCCCCTGTCGTCATATCAGACCGCATAGCGGGATACGCGTATGCGTCAGGTCACCCGGTAGGACGAACCGAAATGGCCGTAGGTTGCCTCACTTTTGAGGAAGTTCCGTCGAAAGAGCGGATGGCTCCGGCCAGTTGGGAAAGGATGCAGGGTCGGTCATGTTCCGTCCGGTGCCCGGGGTGCTCGCGGCCCCCGGAGAAGAAGTGGAAGAGTCGACGTATGCAGGTCTGGCCGGGACAGGCTTATCCCCTTGGCGCCACCTACGACGGCGCCGGAACCAACTTCGCGGTGTTCTCCGAGGCCGCCGTCCGCATCGAGCTGTGCCTCCTGCACGACGACGGCTCGGAGACGGCGGTCGAGCTGCGGGAGTCCGACGCGTTCGTGCGCCACGCCTATCTGCCGGGGATCATGCCGGGGCAGCGCTACGGCTTCCGGGCCCATGGCCCGTACGAACCGGAGCTCGGCCACCGCTGCAATTCCGCCAAGCTGTTGCTGGATCCGTACGCCAAGGCGGTCAGCGGGCGGATCGAGTGGGGCGAGGAGGTCTACGGCTACCACTTCGGCCAGCCCGACAAGCGCAATGACCTCGACTCCGCCCCGCACACCATGGCGTCGGTGGTGGTCAATCCGTACTTCGACTGGGGCGACGACCGCCCGCCGCGCACCGACTACCACCGCATGGTCATCTACGAGGCGCATGTCAAGGGGCTGACCATGCGCCACCCCCGGCTGCCGGAGGAGCTGCGCGGGACCTACGCGGCGCTCGCCCATCCGGCGATCATCGAACATCTGACCGAGTTGGGCGTCACCACGCTGGAACTGATGCCCGTGCACCAGTTCGTCCACGACCACCGGCTGGTCGACGCGGGGCTGGCCAACTACTGGGGCTACAACACCATCGGCTTCTTCGCCCCGCACAACGCCTACGCCTCCTGGGGCGACCGGGGCCAGCAGGTGCTGGAGTTCAAATCGGCGGTACGGGCGCTGCACCAGGCGGGCATCGAGGTCATCCTGGACGTGGTCTACAACCACACGGCCGAGGGCAACCACCTGGGCCCCACGCTCTCCTTCCGGGGCCTGGACAACGCCTCGTACTACCGGCTGACCGACGACCGCCGGTACTACATGGACACCACCGGCACCGGGAACTCCCTGCTGATGCGGTCCCCGCACGTGCTCCAGCTGATCATGGACTCGCTGCGCTACTGGGTGACCGAGATGCATGTGGACGGCTTCCGCTTCGATCTGGCGGCGACGCTGGCCCGGCAGTTCCACGAGGTGGACCGGCTGTCGTCATTCTTCGACCTGGTCCAGCAGGATCCGGTGGTGAGCCAGGTGAAACTGATCGCCGAGCCCTGGGACGTCGGCGAGGGCGGCTATCAGGTCGGCAACTTCCCACCCCTGTGGACCGAGTGGAACGGCAAGTTCCGGGACACCGTGCGGGATCTGTGGCGCGGTGAGCCGAGGACGCTGGCCGAGTTCGCCTCCCGGCTCACCGGCTCCTCCGACCTCTACCAGGGCGACGGGCGGCGCCCGCTGGCCTCGGTCAACTTCGTCACCTGCCATGACGGCTTCACCCTGCGCGACCTGGTGAGCTACGACGAGAAGCACAACGAGGCCAACGGCGAGTCCAACCAGGACGGCGAGAGCTACAACCGGTCCTGGAACTGCGGCGTCGAGGGCGAGACCGACGATCCGGCGGTGCGGACGCTGCGCGAGCGCCAGATGCGCAACTTCATCGCCACCCTGATGCTCTCCCAGGGCGTGCCGATGCTCAGCCACGGCGATGAGTTCGGGCGCACCCAGGGCGGCAACAACAACGCGTACTGCCAGGACAACGAGGTCTCCTGGGTGCGCTGGCCGGATCACGCCAAGGGGCAGGACGGCGAATGGGAGGACCGCTCGGCGCTGGAGCTGCTGCGCTTCACCCGCTCGCTGGTGTGGCTGCGCCGCGACCACCCCGTCTTCCGGCGCCGCCGCTTCTTCCACGGGCGGCCCGTGGAGGGCACCCATGACGAGCTGTCGGACATCGCCTGGTTCACCCATGAGGGAGAGGAGATGACCCCGCGCGACTGGCAGGCGGCACACGCCAAGTCCCTCGCGGTCTTCCTCAACGGCAGCGCGATCTCCGAACCGGGCGCGCGCGGCGAGCGGATCACCGACGACTCGTTCCTGCTGCTCTTCAACGCCCACCACGAGCCGCTGGACTTCGTCGTACCCATCGACCACGGCAAGCAGTGGCAGCTCATCGTGGACACGGCGGCGCCGGAGGGCGTGGAGCCGGGCAGCGGCCCAAAGGTCGCCGCGGGCGACCGGCTGACCCTGGTGGACCGCAGCCTGATGGTGCTACAGCGGCCTGCTTAGGGCGGGGGCCGGATGCCGGCCAGAGTCCCGGTGGCGCGCATCCTCCGCAAAGTCCAGGAGCTGGTTGAGGCGCTGGACCCCGAGAACGCCTCCCTGCGTACCCAGCTCGCCTCGGAGCCCACCGAACCGGCTGGCCCCTCCGAGGGCTGACCGCATATCCCGGCCCCGGGCACTCCTGGGTGTGGTTCGCCCCGGGTCGGGTCTTCAAAAATCGCATCACTCTGTACTACAGGGGCGGTTATCGTCCGCGCATGGACGATTCGCTCTCGTTCGAGAGCTTCTTCGAAGGCGCGAGCCGGGCCGCCCAGAAGGCCATGGAGGACCATGGGCGCGGCGAGTACGACGAGTTCGCCCTGCACGCTGGTGTCGCCGTCGAGCGGCTCGCCAAGGCCGTTCTGGTCATGAGGAACCCGCTCTACCTGGTCGAGATGCGTAACGGCAATGCGGACCTGCTGCTGTACTTCGGGGGCGACCTGGCGCTGGACACGGCAAAGGTCCGCACCGTCGGCGCAAAGGAAGCCATCCAACGCCTTCGGCGTATGGGCATCCTCCCTTCCGGCTCGAAGCTCGACCTGTTGATCGAGCTGCGTAATGGCACTGCCCACACGACCGTCGGCGATGAGGCCAAGACGCTCCTCCCTACGCTCGCCGAGACTGTCGCGGTCCTGCTGACGGCCATCGGCACGAGCTTCCGTGCGTTCTGGGGCCGGTGGTCGAGAGCAGTGATCGTGGCCGTCGACAAGCAGCTCGACGAGATGCGCCGGGATGTCGAGATCCGGATCGACCAGGCCAGGCACCTCTTCGAGGACAAGTTCAGGGGGTTGTCCAAGGACGTGAAGGCGCAAGTGCTGGCAGCATCTGAGCCACACGTTCCAAGGTTCGATCCAGGTCTCGACGCAAGGTGGCTGGACGAGCTGCCCGGAGGTGGTCACTACTTCCATCTGGCCACAGTCGACTGCCCTGCATGCGAGGGTCCCGCCACGGTCAGACTCCTGCCGTCCGGGAAGGACACCATCTCCAGCAGCATGGACATCCTGTATTGCGATCTGTGCAACCTGTACCTGACAGGACAGGACGAAGTGACGGCGTCCGGCACGAGGAGCCCATTTCAGAGCAGCAGACCTCCTCGACTGATAACGATCACCGGCGTTGGGCCCATGCCTGTCCGGGATCCCGAGCCCGCGACCGAGAGCTGATCCAGACCCCCGCAGCCGAGGAGGGCGGAGGTCCCGATATCGCCAAGATGCCGGGCCGGCTCGCTCAGTACGCCGTCGTCGGTCTGATCGTGGTCCCGCTGATCATCGGCGTGCTCGTGCCGAAGTATGTGATGCACAACCTGATCACCGACAAGGACGACTGGCGCGCCGCGTACGAGACCGAATGCGACACCCACCAGGCAACTCGCCGCGGCCCAGGCCAGTGGCGAGGTCGCCAACGAGCAGGGTCAGGCCACGATCCGGCTGCTTCGAAGAGTTCGGGCACCGACCCAGACGAGCAACCGGAGAGCCTGATGTGGCCCTTCACCGACGTAGCCACGTCTCCCCCGAGTCGGAGACCGCGAAGAGGGCCGCCGAGAAGTCCCCTCTGGGCGTGGGCCTGGCGGCCTCGGTCGGCTTCCTCATCCTGCACCGCCCCGGGCGCTTCTCCCAGGCCGTGGAGATCAACGCCTCCTGATGGGTCATCATCGTAGTTCTCTGGTACGCGCGTTCCCTGACCTTGTTGGGGATCCGCAGTGCCCGTCCGGTCGATGCGTGGTGGGACGCCGCCCTCTCGATTGCTGTGGCCCTGCTGCATGAGCTGGAGATATACCTCCCGCTCACGCAGCAGACGGCCAACCGCCCCCTGGTCCCCGGTTCTGCCGAATCTTGAAGTCCATCGCACCCCTTGAGCTGGGGTGTTGCGACCCGGCGGCCCGCTCTACACCTGGGTGAAGAAGGGCACTCCCCGCCCTAAGGGCACTGAGCCGACCGGCCCCTCTCCGGCGAAGCAGTACCAGCCCTTCCCCGGGGCCACCTGGTTCTCCATGGACCGTAAGAGCCCGATCGGGGCCCGGATGCACGACTGCCTGGTGGCCGTCGGTTGCAGCCGGTACCAGTCCTCCCAGGACAAGGACGTCATCGGCTCCGGGGGATGTCGCCTCGTACGAGGCGTGGCAGCGGCGATACGGCTTCACCGCAAGGCGGCCACCTGGCCGCCCGGGTCGACCACCTGGGACCTGCTTCGCGTTCCGAAGGACTGACCTCCACAACGTGTCTCTGGAGAGGCGCTCTGCCCCCGTCTGGCCTCCGGACCGGGGGCGGGGCCTGTTGTCGTGCCCGGAGTCAGGGCAGGGCCTCGATGGCCTTCAGGATCAACGCCCGCGCCTCGGCCCCGTACACGGCATGTCGATGCAACTCTCCGAACGCCTTGAGGTACTGCACCACCTCGTCAGGCGATGTGATCTTCACGGAAGCCGACAGCGGCTCGTGGTTCACGCGTTCGTCGTCAAAGGCTGTGAACGACTCGATGGGCCACATGGTCCGCTCCGCAGAGGCCGGGATGATCCCCAGCGACACCGAGGGCAGGTCCATCGCTGAGAGCAACGAACCCAGTTGCCCGGCCATCACACCCGCGTCTCCGAGCCGGTATCGGAGAACCGCCTCTTCCAGGAGTATGGCGAAGGTGCGCCCGGACTCCCGGATGATGGCGGAACGGTCCATGCGGGCAGTGACAGCGTCGGCCACATCATCGGGTAGGCCACGGAACGTGGCGATGGCGCGGAGGAGCGCGGTGGCGTAGCCGGGGGTCTGCAAGAAGCCCGGAACCACGTTGGAGCAGTACACCTTGAAGTGCCGGGTGCGCTCGAACAGCGGGAGGTTCGCCTTCTGGAGCTGCTTGAGCCCTGTGCGCTGGAGCCGCCTCCACTGGACATACATGGAATCGGCCTGACGATTGGCCGCGACCAGGGCGGGCGCCTGCTCCTCGGCCCCACAGGCACGGCACCAGGCCCGGAGATCGTCGTCGGAGGGCGCGGTGCGGGCGTTCTCGATTCGCGAGGATTTCGCCTCGCTCCACCCGCACCGGACTGCCAGCTCTCGTTTGGTGATCCCCGCGTCCAATCGGATCTCGCTGAGCCGCGCAGCGAGCGCTTCACGCGCGGCCTGCACTCTGGATGATGGGGAACTGGGCGGCATGCTGTTCTGTCGTACTCGTACTAGCGGATCTCGTACTGGTCGTGCGGCACGGCCCGCTCCCAGATGTCCTCAAAGGCAGATGCGTTGAGCTCGACCAGTGCCCGGTCGTCGGAGAACTCCTCACCGAGCCAGCCGCCGGTCCCTGAGAAGTCGTGGACTCGGATCACCTGGTTGTCGAAGATCCAGAAGTCGCAGCCGGGCATCAGGAGGTCGGCGGTCCGGCGGCGGGGCAACCACCGCACCTGTTCGCCCGCTTCCACGTTGGCGCGAGTCTGGTAGTGCTCCCAGCGGATGTAGTCGCTGACCGGCTCCGAGACGACCCGGGCACGGCGTACCACCACGCCGCGGGCTACGGCGTCCGCGATGTCCTGGTGGAACGGACGCCACCAAGAGGCACGGTCGTCCCAATTGACGCGTTCACCTTTCTGCCATGCTTCGAAGCGCGGATTGCTGTAGTACGTGTCCCGCATCTCCAGGTGGACGGCAGACCGCTTGGCGTTGGCCAACTGCTCATCGAACGACGTCGGGATGCTCGATGGCATCACATGCCTCCCTCAGAATGTGCACCATGCGCGCGGGGATCCGCACGACCGCCTCGTAGTCGGGCAACGGCCCGGTGGACCGCACCTCGTCCTCCAGTTCCTCGCCTGCCCTCCAGCCCTGAAAGACGAGCTCCTTCTTCTCGTCGTCCACCCACACGCGGGGACAGTTCTGCTCGTCGGTGTCCGGATCAATGCCGATGAACCGTAGCGCCACGATGCCCTCCAACGCTCTGCTACTTACACGGACTTGCACCACCGTGGGCTCTTCGAGTGAGGCCGTCAAGGGCGCGAAGAGGCATCGGACCTCATGAGAAAACTCAGGTGCAAGCTGCTGCAAGTTTGTGGCGCGCGCAAGGGCGAGGCTCCTAGCGTCGGCGGGCACGACGAAAGCCCGGCGAGGCGGCGGAGCCTCCCGGGGCGCGGCCAACGCCACAAGGAGCGCCAGCATGGCCACTTCTCCCACCCAAGCCCTCCCGTGGACACCGCCGAACACCGAGGACGTCGAGGTGTTACCGGTGGGCAAATGGTGGGACGCCATCTCCGCACCCACACCGGTCGCAGACCGCACCCTGGAGTTGCTCGGCAACCGATCCGGCGCCGTCATCCAGGACGACATCTACGGCAAGACGTACTGGCTCATCGGGATCGACACGAACACCCCCCGCACCTGGCGCATGCGCCAGGTCCGTGTCCTCACCGAACTCGCCGACGAGGGCACCCTCCTCGGCGTACCGCCCACCGCCTGGGGGCCCGAGCACCAGACGTACTGGCGGATCCCGCTCGGCCCGGACCGGTACCTGACCGACACCCATCACCTGGTCCTCGCCCTGCGCCAGGCCCTCGACGACGTCCTCGGCCCGGAACCGGACGGCCGCCAGCTCTGCCACCGCTGCGAGCTGCCGACCGACGAACCGGTCATCGTGGACGTCCAGCACGGCGCCAGTGGAGCCGGACGCACCGTCTATGCCTGCCCGCCGCACGCCCGCGCCTACGAGCGTGACGCGGTCACCGAGGCCGCCGCCAGGCGCCGCGCCCTCGAACGGGGCAGGGCCCGATGACGGCCGCCGAGCGAACCGCCGAGGACATCAAGGACCCGTTCGCCGACGAGGCGTGGCGTGCGGCCATCGAGCACGCCGCGGGCTGCCTCGCCTGCCGGACACCCGGCGGGAGCTGTGAGACCGGCGAGCAACTGCTGCGCGCCTACGAGGAGGCCACACGGAAGGCCCACTCAGCGGGGGCCACATGAGGCACCGCCGACACTCCACCACCGTGCGGACCGGGCTGCTCGCCTTCCGCGCCGCCCGCGGAAGCGTCTTCGTGAGCACCCCGCCCCATAAGCCGGGTGGGTCGCTGGTGTTCCGGGCCCCCGTACCGGACGACGGCGTCAGCGGCCCACCCTCCAAGCCCCTGCCGGTCGAAACAGCCGGACACGGCCACCGACAAGACAGGGGATGAGGGGACTCCGGTCCCGGCTGCACCGCCGGGCCGGAGTCCCGTCCAACCAAGCTCGCCCCGCCTCCCGCTTGCAGGCCAGTTGCGGGACGAGCACCGCGCCGTCGCGCGGGGCACCCCTGCGCGTGTGAACCCACAGGAGACCCAATGCGATTACAGCACGCCGTTGTCCGCCAGGACCCGGAAGACGGCGACACCATGCCGGACACGGACGCCCCGTCACCGAGCGGTGGAACGCCCGGGGACTCGGACGACGGCCGCCAGTACGCCAGGTAGCCGACGTCAGACGCCATAGCGGCCCGCCCCCTGGCCTCCGCCCGGCCAGGGGGCGGGCCTCTCCCCCCCCCCAAAGGTGACTCTTGTTACCTCTCCCC
>NZ_JBQTCE010000013.1:103205-376036 GCF_052665095.1 Streptomyces sp. NEAU-174
AAGGCGCTCCCCCCCCTTGCCCTCCCCCGGGCAGGGGGCTGGGCCGCTCCCATCACCAGGAGGTAGCTCCGATGACCGCTCCGCCCCCACGCATGCCGGCTCACTGGCACTGCTACCGCTGGACCGGAGAGCGCCGCACATACGACGACGAGTCTCCCCGGCGACCACCACACCTCGTCGTACAGGACGCCTCACCCCAGGAGTGGAAACAGATCGCGGCGGCCAGCCCCGCCTTCATGACGAGCGACGTGCCCCCGCTGGAGGTACCGCACTGGCTGCTCCGCCCGGCCAGAATGATCAAAGCGACGTTCGAGGCGCCAGCGGAAGCACTCGGCTGGTACATGGGCCAGGTGGATGAGTTAGCCCCTTCGTTCATGTCGGACTTCGACAGGGAACTCGAACGTCAGGCAGCGTGGTCCGCGGCAGCGGAAGGCCGCCTTTTCTGGGGTGGGGATGTCGTAGGCGGCTGGTACCTGCGCGGTACTCGATTCGCCTCGGTCCAGGTCGTCGCGTGCAGCGCGAACCGCATCCGCCCGACGATCCCGTGCCCCGATGCGTTGACCCCGTTCCTGCCCTTCCGCTCAGAGATCACCCCGAAGGGTCATCGAAACCCTCAAGTAGATGTCCTTTTTGTGGTGGGGCGCGTCGGGTGGGTACGTACGTTCATATGACGGCTGACCCCGGCACACCCACCGCCACCTATCGCCTCCAGCTCCAGCCCGCCTTCCCCTTCGCGGCGGCGGAGCGAGCGGTGCCGTATCTGGCCTCGCTCGGCGTCTCCCATCTGCATCTGTCCCCCGTGCTGGAGGCGGTGCCCGGCTCCAGCCACGGCTATGACGTGGTGGACCACTCCGCCGTCCGGGCCGAACTGGGCGGCGAGGAGGGGCTGCGCGCACTCGCCCGTACGGCGCGGGCGCACGGTCTCGGGCTGATCGTCGACATGGTGCCGAACCATATGGCCGCCCCCGCCCCCGAGTGGCTCAACGCCCCGCTGTGGGAGGTGCTGCGGGAGGGGCCGGAGTCGCCGTACGCGCGGTGGTTCGACATCGACTGGCGGGCCCACGGCGGCAAGGTGCTGCTGCCGGTGCTCGGCGGTCCGCTCGGCGAGGAGTGGAACCGGCTGCGGGTCGAGGACGGGACGCTGCGCTACTACGACCACGCCTTCCCGCTGCGCCCCGGCACCGAGGGGCTGCCGCTCGCCGAGCTGCTGGACGCCCAGTGGTACCGGCTCGGCTGGTGGCGGCTGGCCCGCACCGAGCTCAACTACCGGCGGTTCTTCACCATCTCCGAGCTGATCGCGGTGCGGGTGGAGGACCCGGAGGTCTTCGCCGCCACCCATGCCACGCTGCTGGAGCTGGTGCGGGACGGGGTCGTGGACGGGCTGCGGATCGACCACCCGGACGGGCTCGCCGATCCGGAGGGCTATCTGCGGCGGCTGGACGAAGCGGTGCGGGCGGCGGCGGGAGACGGGGAGCGCGGGGGCGGGGGCTGGCAGCGGGCCGCGTCAGAGGGCGAGGACGACCGGGGTGTCACACCAGAGGGCGGTGGCGGGCGGCGCATCACACCAGAAGGTGGCGGGCGGCGGACAGCGTCAGAAGACGGCGAGCAGCGGATCGCGCCAGGAGGCGGTGGCGGGCGGCGGATCGCGCCGGAAGGCGGCGGCCGCTGGACCGTCGTCGAGAAGATCCTCGCCCGGGACGAGCGGCTCCCCGCCACCTGGCCGGTCGCCGGGACCACCGGATATGACGCGCTGCACCACATCGACGGGCTCTTTGTCGACCCGGACGGTCTGGAGAAGCTGACCGCCCTCTACCGCGCCTTCGCCGCTCCCCCGGCCGACCTGGGCGGCGACTGGGCCGCCACGGTCCGCCGTGCCGCCCATGAGGTGGTCACGCATGAGCTGGCCGCCGAGGTGGAGCGGCTGACCCTCACCGCCACCCGCATCTGCGCGGCCGACCCCCGGCTGCGCGACCACGCGCCCTGGGCGCTGCGCACGGCGATCCGGGAGCTGCTGGTGCGGCTGCCGGTCTACCGTCCGTACGCCTCCGTGGGCGGCCCGCCCGCGACGGACGCCGACGCGGTGATGCTGCGCTCGGCGGCGGCGGACGCCCGGGAGGCGTTCACGGTGGCGCAGGAGGCCCAGGTGGTGCGGGTGGTGCGGGACGCGGCGCTGGGCGGGCTCGGGGACGGCCCGGATCACCGCGACTTCTGCGCCCGCTTCGCCCAGACGGCGGCCGCGCTGCGCGCCAAGTCGGTCGAGGACACCGCGTTCTACCGCTACGCCCCGCTGCTGTCGGCCGCCGAAGTGGGCGGCGATCCGGGGCGGCCGGCCGTGACCCCCGAGGAGTTCCACGCCTTCGCGGCCCGGCGCCTGCGGGACTGGCCCGCCACCGGCACGGTGCTCTCCACGCATGACACCAAGCGCAGCGCGGACGCCCGGGCCCGGCTCGCGGCGCTCAGCGAATGCCCGGGCTGGTGGGGCCGGACGGTCGAGGAGCTGACCCGCTCGGCCACCGCCCCCGCCCCCGATCCCCATCTGGCCTGGACGGCCTGGCAGACCGCGCTCGCACTGGGCCACGGGGACGCCGAACGGCTGGTCCCGGCCGTGCTCAAGGCGGTGCGCGAGGCGGGGTTGCGGACGACGTGGACGGAGCAGAACGCGGCGTACGAGGCGGAGGTGACCGCCTTCCTCGAGGCCGGGCCCTGCACGGCGGACCCGTCGGTGTGGGCCGCGATCGGCGCCGAACTGGACGGTCCGGCGCGGGCCAACGCGCTCGGCGCCGCCCTGCTCCACCTCACCATGCCGGGCGTCCCCGACCTCTATATGGGCACCGAGTGCGTCTATATGGCCCTCGTCGACCCGGACAACCGCCGCCCGCCCGAGCTGGGCGGCGGCGAACCGGCGGACGGCCCGTCGGCCGAGAAGCTGCTGCTCACCCGGGCGGCACTGAAGCTGCGCCGGGAGCATCCGGGGTGGTTCGGGCCCGGGAGTACGTATACGCCGCTGCCCGCCTCCGGTCCGTCCGCCGGGCACTGCGTGGCCTTCTTACGGACGGACGGCACGGGCGGCACGGACGGCACGGGCGGCACGGGCGGCACGGAGGACGGCGCCGTCACCGTGGTCACCCGGCTGTCGCGCCGGCTGGCGGAGGCGGGCGGCTGGGGCGCCACCCGGCTGCCGCTGCCGCCGGGCCGCTGGCGCGACCTACTGACCGGGCGGACCGCCGAGGGCTCGGCGGCGCTGGCAGAGCTGCTGTCCCGGCTTCCGGTGGCGCTGCTGGTCCGGATCTGACGGGCCCATCGCAACGGTCCGTTCGCCACCCTCCCTGACGGCCCACCAGAAAGCCTGCGGCCTTCATGACCTGAAGCATTTACAGCTGCCCGGGGGCGCGCTACGTTCACCAAGAAATTGGGAGCGCTCCCACGCCGACGGTTCCTGACCCGTTCACGTCGAAGGGAAAGCACGCGCAATGCCTCGACGATCACTGGCACTCGCCTCATCCGCACGCCCGCCGGGCGGCTCCCGCGCGCGCAGGTCCGTACTGCTGGTCCTGCTCTCGGTTCTGCCCGTCCTGGGCCTTGTCTTCTTCTCCGGCGGCAGCGCCTCCGCACACGGCGCACCGATGGCGCCGGGCAGCCGCACCTATCTCTGCTGGAAGTACAGCCTGTCCTCGACCGGTGAGGTCAAGCCGACCAACCCGGCGTGCAAGGCCGCGTACGACAAGAGCGGCGCGACGCCCTTCTACAACTGGTTCGCGGTGCTCCGCTCGGACGGCGCGGGCCGCACCAAGGGGTTCATCCCGGACGGCAAGCTGTGCAGCGGCGCGGCCACCGTCTATGACTTCTCCGGCTTCGACCTGGGCAGCAAGGACTGGCCGGTGACCCATCTGACGTCCGGCAAGTCCATGCAGTTCTCGTACAACGCCTGGGCCGCGCACCCGGGGTCGTTCCGCAGCTATGTCACCAAGAGCCCCATCGATCCGACCAAGCCGCTCACCTGGAACGACCTGGAGGACCAGCCGTTCAACACGGTGACGAACCCGCCGCTGTCCGGTCAGGTCGGCACGGTGGACGGCAAGTACACCTGGACGGCCAATCTGCCCTCCGGCAAGAGCGGACGCCACATCATCTACACCGTGTGGACGCGCTCGGACAGCCAGGAGACCTTCTACAGCTGCTCCGACGTGGTCTTCGACGGCGGCAACGGCGAGGTGACGGTCCCGGGTGCCACCAGCGGCGGCGGTGGCAGCGACCCCACGGACCCGCCGGGCAACCCGCCGACGGCCTCCTGCTCCGCCACCCAGAAGGTGACCAGCACCTGGAACGGCGGCTACCAGGCCGAGGTGACGGTCTCCAACTCCGGTGCCACGCCCATCTCCTCATGGATGGTCGACTGGCCGGTGCCGTCCGGGCAGCGGATCGACAGCGTCTGGAACGGCAAGCTGTCCGCCACCGGTTCCTCGGCCTCGGTCACCAACGCCGACTGGAACGGTTCACTGGCCACCGGGGCGTCGACGACCTTCGGCTATACGGCCGGCGGCGGCTCTCCTGACACAACGGCCGCGCCGATCTGCATGGTGCACTAGTCTGCGTCTCACACCGGTCCACGCAGGTGCTCCGACCCGCTCATTGATCTGTCAGGTGCACCTCATCCTGCGCGCCGGTCTGCCGCTCCTTCCCCCTCGCGGGCGGCAGACCGGCCCCGCACGGAAGCCGTTGGACCCGAAAAGCCTGTGGACACGGAGACATCGGCGCCCATAGAGTGCGGGCACGCCCTTGATCGAGGAAGGAGGCGAGAGCAATGGACATCACGACGTTTCCGCGCTCCCGCCCCCTGTCCACCGGGCGTACCCGCGTCTGATCACACCTCGTTCGATCAGGCATCTGCCGCTATGGCATCCGACCGGGAGCGCATCACTCTCCTGGAAGGAATTCCATGACCGATCTGGTCATCCGTCCCCTCACCGAGGGCGACGCCCAGCTGTTCCACGATCTGCATGTGCCCGCGCTCGTCGGCCGGGGCATCCTCGGCCACACCTACGCCACCGTCGGCCAGGGCGGTGAGTACCGCCCCGACTGGACCTGGGTGGCGCTGCGCGAGGGGCGGGTCGTGGCCCGCGCCGCGTGGTGGGCCGGGCCGGAGGACTCCGAGCCCGTCGCCCTTGACTGGTTCGACTTCGCCGAGGGCGAGGCCGACGCCGCCGCCGAACTGCTGCGCACCGCACCGCTGCGCACCGAGTACAGCCTGCTGGCCCCGCCCGGCTGGCGCGACCGGCCCGAGGTGCGGGCCGCCGCCCAGGCCCGTGTCGACGCCGCCATAGCGGGCGGGCTCAAGCCCCTGGTCGAGCGCTACCGCTATGAGTGGACGCCGGAGTGCGGACTGCCCGCCCGCCCGGGGCGTCTTGAGTTCCGGCCGGAGCCCGATGACGCGGTGATCGAGGACGTGCTGCGCCGCATCATGCCGGGCTCGCTCGACGCCCATGACCGGCGCGCCATCGAACGAGGAGGGGCCGACGCCGCGGTGCGGGAGCTCATGGACTTCTTCTCCTGGTGTCCGTCGCCGCGCGAGTGGCGGCGGCTGGCCTGGACGCCCGAGGGCGAGTTGGTCGGCATCCAGGTGCCCGCGCACAATCCGTCGGGCCCCTGCGTGAGCTTCATAGGGGTCGTCGCCGAGCAGCGCGGCCACGGCTACGCGTACGACCTGCTCGTGGAGTGCACCCACGATCTGGTGGAACGGGGGGCCACGAAGATCGCGGCGGCGACGGACCAGCCCAACCTGCCCATGGCCGCGCACTTCGCCAGGGCGGGGTATCCCATCACCCAGGAGCGCATCGACCTCGTCTGAGACTGGGTCTGGGTCTGGGTCTGGGTCTGGGTCTGCCTGATGTCGTCCTGCTGCGCCGCCGGCACCGCGTCCCGCAGCATGGTCGAGGACCGGAGTCAGGTCGAGGTGAGGAGACGCCAGTGCTGTTCGAGGTGTGGGCGCCGCACGCCGAGCGGGTCGGGCTCCATGTGGACGGGCGGGACCGCCCCATGGAGCCCGACCCGGGCCGCGCCGGATGGTGGCGGGCCGAGGCCGAGGCCGGGCCCGGTACGCGGTACGGCTTCGCGCTCGACGACGGCCCGCCGCTCCCCGATCCGCGCTCCCGCCGCCAGCCGGACGGCCCCGAGGGGCTGAGCGCGGTGGTCGACCACTCCCGCTTCCGCTGGGAGCGGGAGTGGTTCGGGCGGCCGCTGCCCGGCGCGGTCCTCTACGAGCTGCACATCGGCACCTTCACCCATGAGGGCACCTTCGACGCGGCGGCCGAACAGCTGCCGCACCTGGCCGAGTTGGGCATCACCCATGTGCAGCTGATGCCGGTCTGCCCGTTCCCCGGGACCCATGGCTGGGGGTACGACGGGGTGGCGCCCTGGGCGGTGCACGAGCCGTACGGCGGGCCGGAGGGGCTGGCGCGCTTCGTGGACGCCGCGCACGGGCACGGCCTCGGCGTGGTCCTCGATGTGGTCCACAACCATCTGGGCCCCTCCGGGAACCACCTCCCGGCCTTCGGCCCGTACTTCACCGACACCCACCACACGCCCTGGGGCGCGGCGGTCAACCTCGACGCGCCCGGCTCCGACGAGGTGCGCGCGTACTTCATCGGCAGCGCGCTCGCCTGGCTGCGCGACTTCCGCCTCGACGGGCTGCGGCTGGACGCGGTGCACGCCCTGCGCGACACCCGGGCCCGGCACTTCCTGGCCGAGCTGTCGGCCGCCGTGGACGCGCTGGCCGCCCGCACCGGCCGTCCGCTGTTCCTCATCGGCGAGTCCGATCTCAACGATCCGCGCACCACCGCCCCGCGCGAGGCGGGCGGCCACGGTCTGCACGCACAGTGGAACGACGACTTCCACCACGCCCTGCACACCTTCCTCACCGGTGAGCGGCAGGGCTACTACGCCGACTTCGCAGCCGAGGGGCCCGGGGCGCTGGTCAAGACGCTGATGGGCGGCTTCTTCCACGACGGCACCCATTCGGCGTTCCGGGGCCGCCGCCACGGCAGTCCGCTGAACACCCACACCACCCCCGCGCACCGGCTGCTCGGCTACGCCCAGACCCATGACCAGGTGGGCAACCGCGCGATCGGCGACCGGCTCTCGGCCCAGCTCTCGCCGGGGCTGCTGGCCTGTGCGGCGGCCGTGGTGCTGTGCGCGCCCTTCACCCCCATGCTCTTCATGGGCGAGGAGTGGGGCGCCCGTACGCCCTGGCAGTACTTCACCGACCACCAGGATCCGCAGCTGGCCGAGGCGGTGCGGTCCGGCCGCCGCCGGGAGTTCGCCGCCCACGGCTGGGCGGCGGGGGACGTGCCCGACCCCCAGGACCCGGCCACCCGGCTGCGGTCCTGCCTCGACTGGCGGGAGCCGGAGCGGGAGCCGCACCGGGCGCTGCTCGACTGGTACCGACGGCTGATCGCGCTGCGCCGCGCCGAACCGGCCCTGACCGACCCCACCTGGTCGTACACCGGCCTGTCCTCCGGCTCGGACGGCTGCTTCAGCTTTCAGCGCGGCCCGCTGCGGGTCCTGCTCAACCCGGGCGACCGGCCGGTCAAGACCTGGCTCGGCCCCCGGACCGGCGAGGTCACCGAGGTGGTGGCCGCCTGGCGGCGGATCGAGCTGCCGGGCCCGGACGGCATGCTGAGACTGCCGCCCGAGACCGCCGCCGTGCTGCGCTGCGGCTCATGACAGTGAGCCGGAGGCTCAGCTCTCCGCGGGGCTCAGCCGCAGCGAGATGGAGTTGATGCAGTACCGCTGGTCGGTCGGGGTGGGGTAGCCCTCGCCCGAGAAGACATGGCCCAGGTGGGAACCGCAGCGGGTGCACCGCACCTCGGTGCGGACCATGCCGTGCGAGCGGTCCTCGATCAGTTCGACGGCCGAGCTGTCCGCCGGGTCGTAGAACGACGGCCAGCCGCAGTGGCTCTCGAACTTCGTCTCCGAGCGGAAGAGCTCCGCCCCGCACGCCCGGCAGGCGTAGACGCCGACCGTCTTGGAATCGGTGTACTCACCGGTGAAGGCACGCTCGGTACCGGCCTCCCGCAGCACGTGGTACTCCTGCGGAGTCAGCTCCGCACGCCACTGCTCCTCCGGCTTGTCGATCTCGTACGCCATGGGGACGGACCTCCTCAGTTCTCCGGGCTCTGTAGACGGGCGAGGATTTCCGGACCGAGGTCCGTCACATCGCCGGCGCCCATGGTGAGAACAAGGTCACCGGGCTTCGCCATTCCGGCGATCAGCTCGGGCACCGCGTTCCGGTCGTGCTCGGCGGTCACATCGGCCCCGTGACGGGCCGCGGCGTCGATGATCAGGGCGCTGGTGACGCCGGGGACCGGGTCCTCGCGGGCGGGGTAGATGTCCAGGACCACGGAGGCGTCGGCGAGCGCGAGCGCCTGGCCCATCTCGGTGCCCAGCTCCTGGGTGCGGCTGAACAGATGCGGCTGGAAGACCACCAGCACCCGGCCCTCCCCGGCGCCGCCGCGGATCGCCTCGAGGTCCGCGGCGATCTCGGTGGGGTGGTGGGCGTAGGAGTCGATCACCTGCACCCCGGCCGCGACGCCCTTGAGCTGGAGCCGCCGCTTTACGCCCGTGTACGAGGCGAGGGCGGGGGCCAGCTCGGCGGCCGGGACGTCGAGGGCGGCGCCCGCGGTGAGGGCGGCCACGGCGTTGAGCGCGTAGTGGCGGCCGGGGACGGAGACGGTGAAGGTGAGCTCGGCGCCGCCCAGGGACTCCGCGAGCCGGCTGCCCGGCGACTCCGCGAGCCGTACGGTGACCTCGCTGGTCAGCCCGTGCGGCTCGATGGCCAGGACCCGCACGTCCGCGCCCGCGTCCTCGCCGTAGGTGAGCACCCGCAGCCCGTCGCGCCCGCCGACCCGGGCGGTCAGCTCACGGGCGCCGGGGTGGTCGGCGGAGATCACCAGCGCGCCGCCGGGCCGGACCCGGCCGACGAACGTCTGATACGACTCGTAGATCTCGTCCATCGAGGCGTAGTTGGCGTGGTGGTCGAGCTCCACATTGAGGATGATCGCCACCTCGGGCGCGTACTTGTGGAAGCTGCGGTCGCTCTCGTCGGCCTCGGCGACGAAGATCTCGCCCTCGCCGTGGAGGGCGCTGGAGCCGGGGGCGTCCAGATCGCCGCCGATGACGTAGGACGGGTCCAGGCCGAGGGTGCGCAGCGAGACGGCCAGCATCGAGGTCGTGGTCGTCTTGCCGTGGGTGCCCGCGACCGCGATCGGCCGGGAGCCGTCCATCAGCGCGGCGAGCGCGTCGGAGCGGTGCACCACCGGGATGCCGCGCTCCCGGGCCGTGACCAGCTCGAGGTTGTCGTCGCGGATGGCGCTGGAGACGACGACGCTGGTGGCGTCGGCGGCGAGGTTCTCGGCGGAGTGGCCGATGTGCACCGTGGCGCCGAGCTCACGCAGCGCCCCGACGATCGGCGAGTCCTTGGTGTCGCTGCCCGAGACCCGCGCGCCGCGCATGGCGAGGACCTTCGCCACGCCCGACATCCCGGCGCCGCCGATGCCGATGAAGTGCGGTCGATCCAGCGTGTCGGAGGCGGTGCCGGCCGGTGCCATGTACGGGTCTCCCCTGGTTCGCGGTGTGTGCTGTCGGCCCGATTCTCGCACCCCCGGCGGCCCGGCCCCGCCGATGGCCGCGGGGGCCGGGGCGGGGGTCGGTGCCGGGCTCAGCCGATGACCGGCGGTGCCTGCTCCGGGGCTCAGCCGCCGGCCGAGGGCTGGTCCTCGTCCACCGCGTGCGAGAAGAGCTTCAGCACCGGCACCCCCACCTTGTGGCGCGCCCGCGAGGCCCAGTCCCGGTGGAAGAACTCCTCCACGAAGTGCGGGGCGGTGAGCACGATCACCTCATCGGCCCGGGTCTCCTCCACCACCCCGCGCAGCACCTCCAGCGGATGGCGCTGGACGACATGGCCCCGGGCCCGGCTCCCGGCCGCCTCGAGCGCCGCCACCGAGTGGGCCAGCGCCCGCTCGGCGGGCTCCAGCGCCTCCTTGCCCTCCGGCTCCTCCCCCTCCTGGGCGGCCTGCTCCAGCTCGCCGAGGGCGATGTCGTCGATCGCGCGCAGCAGCCGGTCCTTGCTGCCCCGGGGCTGCATCAGGACGACGAAGGAGATCGGGTCATCGCCGTGCAGGGTGGTGACGAATTCCACGTCGGCGGGGGTCAGGGGCTTCTCAATCATCAATACGCTCGTGAACACGGCGGATGCCCTTCTCCTTCGCGATCCCATTCGCGGGTTTACAGACGTTTTTATGAGTTATTGGTAAATCCGACGGTAGCGGGTGAAAAGGAACCCGGCTTCCTCCAGAACGGAAGCGAGAGTGAAGCGTTCCGGTTCCCCCAGGACGGGTCCGTTCATGATCCGCTTCGCGTCCCCCGCGGTGACCAGGGGGGCCACCGCGAGACACAGCTCGTCCAGCACCCCGGCCGCCGCGAACTCCGCCAGCAGCGTGGGGCCGCCCTCGGTGAGCAGCCGGGTGTGGCCGAGCTCCGCGAGCGCGCTCACGATCGCCGCCGCGTCCACCCGCCCGGAGGGCCCCGCCCCGGCGAAGACCACCTCGGCCCCCGCCGCGCGGGCCGCTTCGAGCCGCGCCTCCGCGGCCGTCGCGCCCGTGATCACGATCGTCGGCACCAGCGGCTCGGTGAACAGCGGCCGCGAGAAGTCCAGGTCCAGGCTCGCGCTCACGACGGCGATCGCGGGCGCGGGCGACTGGCCGAGCGCCGCCCGCCGCTCGGCGAACGCCTCCCGGGCGCGCGCCGGGCGGTAGCCCTCGCGGCGTACGGTCTCCGCGCCCACGACCACGGCGTCGGCGAGCCCGCGCAGCACCCCGAAGATCCGCATGTCGGCGTCGGAGGACAGGGGCTTCGACCGGCCGTCGTGATGGGCCGCCCCGTCCAGCGAGGACACCATGTTGGCCCGCAGATAGGCGCCGGAGGGGCCGTGCGGCGGCTCCGGGTAGGCATAGGCGTCGGCCAGTTCGCCAAGGGTCCATTCGCGGTCCTCGGCGGGCGTCTCGGCGGAAATGCCAGCAGGCGTCGCGTCGGACGTTCCGAGAGGTGTTCCGGCAGGCGTTCCGGCAGCTGTTTCGGCAGGTGTTTCGGCAGGTGCGGGGACAGGCACGGGGAACAGGCGTCGCATAGGCCGCAGTGTGACATGCCTCCCTCTCGGACAGTGGTCGGGTGAAGAGCGACTACCCTGGACATCCGTGTCTGCACCAACCACCGCATCCGGCTCGGCAGGCCGCATAGCCGCCGAAGCTACCGAAGCCGCCGAAGCCACCGAGGCCCCAGCAGCCCTCACCGCCCGTGCGCCGCAGGTACCGGCGGAGCGCCTGGTCGCCGAGATGGTGCCGCCGCCCCGCTTCGCCACCGTGAGCTTCGACAACTACCTCACCGACCCCGGCCAGCCCAGCCAGGCCGAGGCGGTCGAGGCGCTGAGGGCCTTCGCCGCGCGGCTCGGCGGCGACGCGGACGCGAAGGGCGGGCGCCGTAGGCACTGGTTCCGCCGGGCGGCCAAGCCCGCCGCGAGCGGCGGCCCGCGTGGGATGTACCTCGACGGCGGCTACGGCGTCGGCAAGACCCATCTGCTGGCCTCCCTGTGGCACGCCACCCCGGCCGCCCCCGAGCTGAAGGCGTTCGGCACCTTCGTGGAGCTGACGAACCTGGTGGGCGCGCTCGGCTTCCAGCAGACCGTGAAGACCCTGAGCGGGCACCGGCTGCTGTGCATCGACGAGTTCGAGCTGGACGACCCGGGCGACACCGTCCTGGTCTCCACGCTGCTGGGCAAGCTGGTCGAGGCGGGCGTGGCGCTCGCCGCGACGTCCAACACGCTGCCCGGCAAGCTGGGCGAGGGCCGGTTCGCCGCGGCCGACTTCCTGCGCGAGATACAGGGGCTGTCCGCCCACTTCCGCACGCTGCGCATCGACGGCGAGGACTACCGCCACCGCGGTCTGCCCGCGGCCCCGCCCCCGCACTCCGACGAGACGGTCACCCGGGCCGCGCACCACGTCCCCGGCGCCTCCCTGGACGACTTCCCCGCCCTGCTGGACCACCTCTCCCAGGTGCACCCGAGCCGCTACGGCGCGATGTGCGACGGCATCCAAGCCGTCTGCCTCACCGGGGTCGCGCCGGTGCCCGACCAGTCCACCGCGCTGCGGCTGGTGGTGCTGGCGGACCGGCTCTACGACCGCGAGGTGCCGGTGCTGGCCTCCGGGGTGCCGTTCGACCAGCTCTTCAGCGAGGAGATGCTGAGCGGCGGCTACCGAAAGAAGTACTTCCGGGCGATATCCCGGCTCACCGCCCTGGCCCGCGACGCGAAGGGATTGGCTGACGCGTCGTACGAGCGCTGATCGGACGGTTCCCGCGCATCGCTGATCGAATGGTTCCCGCGCGCCCGCGCGCGTGATACACACGTCCGGTCATCTTCTCTGTCCGCCAGCAGGGAGTTACCGCATGTCAGCGACACGACGTCAGCTTCTCGGCCGCACCGGCGCGCTGGGGGCCACCATCGCCTCCATCGCCTTCACCGGCAGCGTCTCCGAGCTCTTCGCCGGGACGGCCGCGGCCGCCGAACCGGATTCCCCACCACTCGGCCGGGACGGCTACGGCCCCCTGGTCCCCGACCCCGACGGGCTGCTCGACCTCCCGGAGGGATTCCGCTACCGGGTGCTCTCGCGCGAGGGCGACGAACTCCGCTCCGGCGAGGGCAAGGTCCCCAGCCACTGCGACGGCATGGCCGCGTTCCCGGGCCGCGCCGGCGGCCACCGCGGCCGTACGCACCTGGTCCGCAACCACGAGAACCGTCCGGACGCCGCGATCCGCGTCCCGGCCGTGAACGGCCTCACCTACGACCCCATGGGCCTGGGCGGCTGTACCGCCCTGGAGCTCGACTCCGGCAACCACGTGCTGTCCGAGCGGGTGGCCATCGCGGGCACCGCGGTCAACTGCGCGGGCGGCCCCACCCCCTGGCACACCTGGCTGACCTGCGAGGAGACCGAGGACCGGGCCGGTACGAACGGCTACACCAAGGACCACGGCTTCATCTTCGAGGTCGACCCCTACGATCCGCGCCGCACCGGCGCCGTCCCGCTCACCGCCATGGGCCGCTTCCAGCACGAGGCCATCGCGGTCGATCCGCGCAGCGGCGTCGTCTACGAGACCGAGGACGCCTTCGAGAAGCCCTTCGGGCTCTTCTACCGCTTCCGGCCGGAGAAGCCGCTCGGCGGCATCGGCTCGCTGCGCGCGGGCGGGCGGCTTCAGGCGCTGCGGGTGCCGGGGGTGCCCGATCTGTCCACCATCCAGGAGCCGGGGACCGCCTTCGACCGCGTCGAGTGGGTGGACGTCCCCGACCCGCTCGCCCGCCAAACCCCCATCCGCTTCCAGGACTTCGGGCCCGGAGGCATCACCCACGCCCAGAAGCTGGAGGGGTGCTACTGGGGCGGTACGTCGGTCTACTTCGTCTCCAGCTTCGCCAAGAGCGCGGACGGCTCGGCGGCCGACCACTTCGGCCAGATCTGGCGCTACGACCCCGACCGGAGACGCCTCACGCTGGTGATCGTCTTCGGCCCGGAGACGGATGTCCAGCTCCCCGGCGAGTCCCCCGACAACATCACGCTCGCGCCCAGCGGCGGCCTGATGGTCTGCGAGGACGGCAACGGCGCTCAGCATGTCTTCGGGGTCACCCGGCGCGGCGAGGTCTACGCGATGGCCCGGGGGCGGCAGAACATTGGCACGCCGGAGGAGCCGGAGTGGGGTGAGTTCGCGGGCGTCACCTTCGCGCCGGACCGCCGCACGATGTACGTGAACTGCTACACCCCGGGCACGACGTTCGCCGTGACGGGGCCCTGGCGCCGCTGAGCGCTCCGCTGGAAGTGTCGCGATGCGTCACCAGTCGACTGCGGCGCCGTCGTGGCTGGTCGCCCACGCGGCGGAGCCGCATATCGACACAGCCCCGCGCCCCTTCGGGGCGCTGCCCGAACCGTAGCGGACTTCCTCCAACCTGCTTAGCCGGAGCAGGCGGTGCGCTGAGCCTCCTGCCATTCGCAGACGGGGCACAGCGTCGCACCGGGGCGCGCTGCGGGGTACTCGGTGGGCTCGCCGCACTGCACGCAGTCGGCGTACGGCGGGCCCTCGGGAAGGTCCGTACGGTCGTCCATGACCCGAACCCTACGACCGGCGGGAGCTCAGCGCGCAGGCCAGCGCGGTCGCCCCGGCGGCGGCCGCGCCGGTCAGGGCCAGGGGCAGCAGGGGCATCGGCACGGTGCCGCTGTGCGAGCCGTCGACCAGCCCCGACACGGCGGCGTTCGCGGGCGAGGCACCGGCCACCGACACCAGCAGCGCGGCGAGCAGCGTGGCCGGGATCGCCCAGCCGGGGCGGCGCAGCAGCGGCCGGTTGCACAGCGCGCCGACGGCCGTGCCGAGCAGGGCGCACGCGACCGCGGTGAGCAGCCCGGAGACGGTCGCCTCGGGTACGGGGATCTCGTGCAGGTGATCCGCGGTGTACGGATCGCTGACCGCCGCGACGAAGAGCGTCCCGGCGGTGCCGAGCACCAGCGCCGCGCCCAGCGCGGTCAGCACCGAGGCGAGGTGCACCCGGCCCGGCCCCACCGCCGCCGAGGCGCAGTCGCGGGCCGCGGCGGGCTCCTGGGTGACGCACACCCGCACCAGCCAGGCGGCGACGGGCAGCAGCGCGGCGGCGGCGTAGCCGAGCGAGTCGAGGATCGGCTGCCCCGTCTGCACCCCGATCCCCAGGAACGCGCCGTAGAGCAGCAACGGCGGTAGCCAGCGGTGCGAGCGGGCCAGCAGGGCCGCCTGATAGCGCAGCAGCGCGGTCATGGCTTCTCCTTCGCGCCTTGGGCGGGCTCCTGGGGGTCGTTGTCGTCGATGGCCGTCACCGCGCGGATGTGCCAGGGCGGGTCGGCGGTCAGGAGGGTGCGGAGCAGGCCGTCGGAGTCGGCCACGCCCACCTCGACCGTCAGCCGTACGCCCCGTCCCCGTCCCCGTCCCCGTCCCGCCGGACCGTCGTCCCCGCCCCCGTGCACGGGCGTGGGCGTGGGGCCGTACTCACGCACCACCGCGCCCGCCAGCTCACCGGGCGGCCCGGCCCCGGGCCGTCCCTCGGCCTCCACCCGCACCCGTGGCCCGGCACCGGTCCCGTCCCGCGTCACCGACGGCCGGATCGTGCCGTCCACCGGCTCCAGCCGGGTCTCGGTGACGCGCAGGACGCGGTCCGGGGCTCCGGCCAAGCGGCGTGGGTCGTGGTCGACGAAGACGACCGCGCCGCCGTCGGCGACGCGCTCGGCGACCGCCGTGTCCAGCACCCCGCGTGCGGCCTGGTCGAGGCCGGTCCACGCCTCGTCCAGGACCAGGAGGCCGGGGGCGGCCAGCAGCGCCTGTGCCACGGCGATCTTCTGGCTGGTGCCCTTGGACAGCTCGGCGAGCGGGGTGCCGGCGTAGCCGTCCGCGCCGAACCGCTCCAGCCACTCCCCCGCCCCGCGCGCCGCGGCGGCGCGGGACAGCCCGTGGATCCGGCCCAGGTGGGTGAGGTAGCCGAGGGCGGAGAAGGGCAGCTCGGCCGGGAACCGCTCGGGGACGTAGGCGGTGGACGGGCGGCCGGTGATCCGGCCCGCGCTGGGGGCGTCGATCCCGGCGAGCAGCCGCAGCAGCGTGGACTTGCCGCTGCCGTTGCGCCCCTGGACACGGGTCAGCGAACCCGGCGGCACTTCGAGATCGACACCCCGCAGCACCCACGGCCCGCCCAGGCCGTAGCGGCGGCCGACTCCTCGCAGTCTCATGCCGGTTGAGCATAGGCGCGCCGCTCGGCGAGGGGAGGCCCTCGGCGCGCGGAGGCCCTGGGCCTGTCCGGCGGAGATCTGGACCGGGCCTGGCGGCGGTCCTGGCACACTTGGCGCGTGACCAGCACCGACGCCGACACCCAGACCGGCCCCCAGACCGGCACCCAGACCACCGCTCACCAGGGCACCGGATCCGGCGCCCGCAGCAGCCCCTTCCGGCACGCCGAGACCGACCGGGACGCCGCGCCACAGTTCGTCCTGCCCCTGGTGGTCCGGATCGAGAAGGCCGCGCCCCCGGCGCGTACGGACGCCCTGGAGACGGCGGCGCGCGCGGTGCTCGTGCTGCTGTCGGACGAGCGGGCGACGGCCGCCGACGGCGAGTGGGCCCAGGCCGTCCGGGACTGGCAGGACGCCCGGATCCGCAAGGTCGTACGGCGGGCGCGCGGCGCGGAGTGGCGGCGCGCGTCCGAGCTGCCGGGCATCACGGTCACGGGCGGGGCGCCCGCCCCGGCCACGGCCGAGGACGTAACCGGGCACGAGGGCGGGGACGGGGACGTGGGCGGGGACGTGGCTTCGTCGGCGGCGGCCGCCGAGGTGCGGGTGTTCCCGCCGGTGCCGCTGGACGGCTGGCCCAAGGAGCTGGCCAAGCTCCAGGTCTCGGGCACCGACCTGGACGACCCCGAGCCGCCGGCCGCCCCCGACCCCACCGGTCCGGTGCTGTGGCTGAGCCCCCAGGTGGAGATGTCGGCGGGCAAGGCGATGGCCCAGGCCGGGCACGGCGCCCAGCTGGCCTGGTGGGAGCTGGACGACGCGGCGCGGGCGGCCTGGCGCGAGGCGGGGTTCCCGCTGGCGGTACGTACGGCGTCGGCCGAGCGGTGGGACGCGCTCACCGCGAGCGGGCTGCCGGTGGTGCGCGACGCGGGGTTCACCGAGATCGCGCCGGGGTCCTGCACGGTCGTGGCGGACCACCCGGCGCTGCGGCGACGCTAAGGCCGTCCGCGAACGCCGGGGTCCAGGGGCCCAAGGGACGCCGGGTCTGGCGAGCCCAAGGGACGCCGGGGTCTGAGGAGCTCAAGGGACGCGGGTCTGGGGAGCCCGGGCCCCCCGGGCTCCCCTCCAGGCCCGGGGGAGCTATCCCCTGCGGCGGCGGATCGCGCGGGTGACGACCGGCGGCAGCACATCGGCGGCGAACCGCCGGACCGCGGTGGGGCGGCGCGCCGCGGGCGCGGACGCCGGTGCGGTGGACGCGGAGCGCGGCTCGGGGGCCGGATCGCGCGGCTCATGGGCGAAGCGGGAGGTGGGCGGGGTCGGGTTCGCGGGCTTCCCCGAGAACCGCAGCACCCTGCGGCCCGCGATCTCCTGCACGCTGGTGTGCATCCCCTTGCGCCACTCCTCGTCCGCGAGCATCTCGTCCTGGATCGGCTCCGGGTCGTCCCAGGTGCCGTAGAGCTTCTGCGTGGTCAGGCAGATGGGCCGCAGGCCGCGGGTGAACACCGCCTCCCAGGTGGCGGCGGCCACGCCGGGGGTGTGTTCGGAGCGGAAGTCGTCGAGGACGACGATGCCGTCGGGCACCAGCGTGTTGTGCGCGGTGTCGATGTCGCCCGCCACGTGCTCGTACAGATGCGAGGCGTCCACGTGGATGAAGCGGCAGGTGTTCGCGCCGACGTGGTCGGGCACGACCGAGGTGGGGCCCTGGATGACGTCCGGCAGGTCGTCCCAGAAGGCCAGGTAGTTCTGCTCGAAAGCGGTGCGGGTCAGGGTGGAATACGACTTGCGCGCCTCCGCCGCGTTCTTCTCGTCCGGCGCCTCGGCGTCGAAGAGGTCACAGATCGTGAACCGCTCGTTCGCCCGCAGATAGGCGGCGGTGAAGATGGCGCTCTTGCCCATGTAGGCACCCATCTCCATCAGGTCCCCGAGCTGTCCGAGGCGCTCCTGACGGCTCAGGAAGCGGTCGAACAGCACTTGGTCAAGGCTGGGGAACCATCCCTTGACGTCATTGAGGCAGCGGGGACGCTGGGCCGCGGGGGCGGTGGTGACCGTCATGTGGCTCTCTGTTCGTCGATGGCGGCGGTCTTGAGAGACGTGTCCGGTTGAACTATCCGTTTGAAACGTGTCCGGGAACCCCAGGAGGACAGACCTCGGGGACGGGGCCCCAGGGGACGCGAGTGGGCGCCACGGTCGCAGTGAAAGGCAACGCGGGGCAGTCACCCTTGTGACCATTCTGTGACCGCGTCTCCTCCGGAAGGTCTTACGGAGCGGTGACGGAACGGCGCGGGGGCGGGCCCGGGCGCCCGCTCGGGCCTAGCGTCGCCCCCATGCGCGTACTGGTCACCGGAGGTGCGGGCTTCATCGGCTCGCACATCGTCACCGCCCTCGTCGAGCACGGCCATGAGCCGGTCGTCCTCGACGCCCTGCTTCCCGCGGCTCACCCGATCGCCGCCCATCCGGCTCCGCCATCCGTGGACGGGGAGTGGCTCCACGCCGATGTGCGGGACCGGGAGGCGGTCCTCGCGGCGCTGCGCGGGGTGGACGCCGTATGCCACCAGGCGGCGATGGTCGGTCTCGGCAAGGACTTCGCGGACGCCCCGGCCTATGTGGGCTGCAATGGCCTGGGCACGGCGGTGCTGCTGGCGGCGATGGCCGAGCGCGGGGTGCGCGCACTGGTCCTGGCCGGGTCGATGGTCGTCTACGGCGAGGGGCGCTACGACTGCCCCCGCCACGGTCGGGTCCGTCCCGGCCCGCGCGCCGAGACGGATCTCGCGGCGGGCCGCTTCGACCCCCGCTGCCCCGAGTGCGGCACCCCGCTGCGGCCCGGCCTGGTGGACGAGGACGCACCGGCCGATCCCCGCAATGTGTACGCGACGACGAAGCTGGCCCAGGAACACCTGGCGGCGGCCTGGGCCCGGTCGGTGGGCGGCCGCGCGGTGTCGCTGCGCTACCACAATGTCTACGGGCCGGGGATGCCGCGCGACACCCCCTACGCGGGCGTCGCCTCCTTCTTCCGCTCGGCCCTGGCACGCGGCGAGGCCCCCACGGTCTTCGAGGACGGGGGCCAGCGCCGGGACTTCATCCATGTCCGTGATGTGGCCGCCGCCAATGTCGCCGCTCTGGAGGCGGCGCCGGACGTGGTGGCCCCGTCCGCGCTGACCGCGTACAACACCGGCAGCGACGACCCTCACACGGTGGGCGAGATGGCCACGGCCCTGGCCACGGCGTTCGGCGGCCCCGCGCCCGTGGTGACGGGCGGCTACCGGCTGGAGGACGTACGCCACATCACCGCGTCGTCCCGCCGGATCCGTGACCAGCTGGGCTGGCGCCCGGCGGTCTCGTTCCACGAGGGCATGACCGAATTCGCCCACGCCCCGCAACGGGCCGGGGTGTGAGGGCGGCGGGGGTGTGAGGGGAGGGAGCGGGGTCGCTCAGGACGACGTGACGGCGGCGGGGAGGCGGACCTCGAAGCGGCAGCCGCCGTCGACGTTGCGGACCGCCGCCTGGCCGTCGTGGGCCTCGACAATGCCACGGACGATGGCCAGGCCCAGACCGGCGCCCGCCGGAGGTGTGCGGGCGTCGCTGCCGCGCCAGCCGGTGTCGAAGACGCGCGGGAGGTCCTCCTCGGGGATCCCGCCGCAGCCGTCGGTGACCGACAGCACGACCGTGTCCGCCTCGCGCTCGGCGGACACCGCGACCGTGCCGTCCGCCGGGGTGCGGCGCACCGCGTTGACGAGGAGGTTCCCGAGCACACGGGTCATCTCCTTGCCGTCGACCTCCACCGGGATGGGGTCCACCCGGTCGCCGATCAGCTGGACGCCCAGCTCGCGGGCGAGCGGATCGACCCCGGCGAGGGCGTCGCCGACCAGGTCGTAGACGGAGATCCGGGTGGGGGCGAGGGAGAGCGCCCCGGCGTGGATGCGGGAGAGCTCGAAGAGGTCGCCGACCATCGTGTTCAGCCGCTCCACCTCGGTGCGTATCCGGCGGAGATAGCGGTCCGGGTCGGGGGCCACCCCGTCCTCCAGCGCCTCGGACATCGCGCGCAGCCCCGCCAGCGGGGTGCGCAGATCGTGGGAGATCCAGGCGACCAGCTCCCGGCGGGAGGACTCCAGGGCGCGCTCACGCTCGCGGGAGGCGGCCAGCTTGGCGCTGGTGGCGGCCAGTTCCCGGCCGAGCGCGGCGAGTTCGGCGGTGGCCTGGCCGTCGGGGGCGGCGAAGCTCCCGCCGTCCCCGAAGGAGCGGGCGGCGAGGGCCAGCGCGTTGCTGCGCGCCACCACCCAGCGGCCCAGCAGCAGCGCGGTGGCCAGGGACACCACGGCGGCCATGGCGCAGACGGTCGTGACCACCGTCAGGTCGTGCGGGGACAGGAACATCGCCCAGGCGACGGCCAGCGTCCCGGTGAGCATCGCCGTGACCGCGACCGCGGCGACGACCGCGAGGGACACCGCGACCGAACGGCCGCGCACCAGCCGCAGCGCCAGCGCGCCCAGCAGACCGGCCGCCGCCGCGCCGAGGAAGGCGAACACCGCCATGAGGAACACATCACGCATCGGAGCCCGACCCCCGTCCCTCGTCCCGTCGCTCCTCGCCGTGGGCTTTGTCGTGGGCCTGGTCGTCGGTCTCGGGCGGGGCGTCGAAGCGGTAGCCGATGCCCCATACGGTCTGGATGAGCCGGGGCGCGGCGGGATCGTCCTCGACCTTTCCGCGCAGCCGCCGCACATGGACGGTGACGGTGGACAGATCGCCGAAGTCCCAGCCCCACACCTCGCGCATCAGCTCCTCGCGGGTGAAGGCCACCCCGGGGTGGCGCAGCAGAAAGGCCAGCAGGTCGAACTCGCGCACGGTCAGGGCGAGCTCCCGGCCGTCCCGGGCGGCCCGCCTGGCCAGGGGGTCGAGGGTGATCCCGGCCCGGTGCGTCACCTCGTCCGAGCCGAGACCCGACCCGGGGTGGCCGGGGCCGGGGCCGGAAGGGCCGGGGACCCGCGGACCGGTGCGGCCGCGCCGCAGCACCGACTCCACGCGCAGCACCAGCTCCCGCGGGCTGAACGGCTTGGTGACGTAGTCGTCCGCGCCGATCTCCAGGCCGAGGATCCGGTCCTCCTCGTCGCCGCGCGCGGTGAGCATGATGACCGGCACCGGGCCCTTGTCCCGCAGCGCGCGGCACACCTCCAGCCCGTCCATGCCGGGGAGCATCAGGTCGAGCACGACCAGGTCCGGCCGGCGGGCGGCGGCGCGGGCGAGCGCCCCGGGGCCGTCGGCGGCCCGGTCCACGGCGAAGCCCGCCCGGCCGAGGTACCCGGCGACGACCTCGGCCACGGTCGGGTCGTCGTCGACGACGAGCACGCGGGTGGGAGTGGGGTTCTGCTGCATGCCCCACAGCGTGACACCGGGGGCGGCACCAGGGGGCTCCGGGGAGCCCGCCGCCCGGCCGACGTCCGTGTTTCGTAAGAACCTGAAGCCCGAAATGTCGCTTTCTCCTTCGTAGTGTGGTGCGGGTGACGAACTCGACCACCCCCTGTGCGGATGTCGTCCTGCCGTGTCTGGACGAGGCCGCCGCCCTGCCCTGGGTGCTGGCCCGCATCCCCGACGGCTGGCGCGCCATCGTCGTGGACAACGGCTCCACGGACGGCTCGGCCACGATCGCCCGCGCCCACGGCGCCACCGTCGTCCATGAACCCCGCCGTGGCTTCGGCGCCGCCTGCCACGCCGGGCTCCTCGCTGCCGAGGCCGACATCGTGTGCTTCTGCGACTGCGACGCCTCGCTCGACCCCGGGCTGCTGACCGCCTTCGTGCGGACCGTGGCGGCGGGCGACGCCGACCTCGTGCTGGGTCGGCGGCGACCCCAGGAGCGTGGGGCCTGGCCGGTGCACGCCCGGCTCGGCAACCTCGCGCTGACCCGCATGCTGCGGCGGCGCACCGGCCTCACGCTGGGCGACCTGGGACCGCTGCGGGCCGCCCGGCGCGAACCGCTGCTCGCCCTCGGCCTCACCGACCGCCGCAGCGGCTACCCGCTCCAGATGGTCGTGCGAGCCGCCGACGCCGGATGGCGGATCGAGGAGCGCGAGGTGCCGTATCGGCCGCGCACCGGGAAGTCGAAGGTCACCGGCACCTGGCGGGGCACCTGGCACGCGGTGCGCGATATGCGCGCCGTGCTGCGCCAGCCGCCGGAGGCCCGCGCCCTGGCCACCCGCGCGGGGGCCGCGCGGTGAGCGGCGCGCCACACGAGGGTGCCCATGCGGCGGAGGCCCCCTCGGCTCCGGACCGCCTCGGCTCCGGCCCCGGCACCACCGACGGGCGTCCGGTCGGCGGTGCGGACGTCCGCACGGACACCGGCTTCCGGGCGGCCCACCGGGACGGGACGACGCTGCTCATCATCGCCAAGGAGCCCGTGCCCGGACGGGTGAAGACCAGGCTCACTCCCCCGTACACCCCCGCCGAGGCCGCCGCACTCGCCGAGGCGTCCCTCGCCGACACACTGCACGCCGCGCTCGCCATGCCCGCCCGTCGCCGGGTGCTGGTGCTCGACGGCCGGCCCGGGCCGTGGTTGCCGCCGGGATTCGAGGTGGTGGGGCAGTGCGAAGGCGGTCTGGACGAGCGGCTCGCCGCGGCCTTCGCCGCCTGCCGAGGCGCCACCCTGCTGATCGGCATGGACACTCCGCAGGTCACCCCCGCGCTCCTCGCCCCCGCGCTCAGCCCGGGGAGATGGCACGACTGCGACGCCTGGTTCGGCCCGGCCGTCGACGGTGGCTTCTGGGCCCTCGGCCTGGCCGAACCGGACCCCGAACTGCTGCGGGGCGTGCCGATGTCCACCGCCACCACCGGTGCCGCCCAGCGGCGTCGGCTGACGGACGCGGGGCTGCGGGTGCGCGACCTGCCGATGCTCCGCGACGTGGACACGGCCGAGGACGCCGTATTGGTGGCGTCCGACGCCCCGGGCGGGCGGTTCGCCCGGACCCTCGCCCGTCTGTCGTCCCGGGCCACCGCCCGATGAGCACGGCCGAGACGGTGCGCGACGGAGCGGTGCGCGAGGGATTCGCACATGACGGGCCCGTACACGACGGCGCGGTGCGCGAGGGATTCGTCCATGACGGGTCCGCGCACGACGGATCGGTGCGCGAGCGGACGCCCGCTCGTCGCGCGGCCGCACCCTGGCACGCCGACCCCTATGTCCGAGCGCTCCACGCGGGCCGGGGGCCGCTGTTCCTGCGCCGGGCCGACGGGTGGATGCTGCCCCTGGACGTCGAACGCTGGTGCGCGGACGCCGACGCGGCCGACCGGACCGTGCTGCGGCGCTGCCAGGGCCCGATACTCGACATCGGCTGCGGACCCGGCCGGCTGGTGGCCGCCCTGGCCCTGCACGGCCGCCCCTGTCTGGGCATCGACGTCAGCCAGGCGGCGGTCGCCCGTACGGTGAGCGCGGGTGGGCCCGCGCTGTGCCGCTCGGTCTTCGAACCGCTGCCCGGCGAAGGACGCTGGGGCACGGCGCTGCTGATCGACGGCAATATCGGCATCGGCGGCGATCCGCGCGCCCTGCTGGCGCGCGTCGCCCAACTCATGGCCCCCGACGGGCTGCTGATCGTGGAGGCCGCCGCGGCGGATGTGGACGAGCGGGTGCGGGTGCGCGTGGACGACGGCCGGGGCGATGTGGGAACGGCCTTCCCCTGGGCCCGCGTCGGCCTCCGGGCGCTGCTGCGTCACGCACACGCGGCGGGCTGGAGCCCGGTCGAGCAGTGGACCGCGCGGGACCGGGGCTTCGTATCGCTGCGCCGCACACCGCCCCTGCCCCGGTCCGCCACGGAGCGCTGAGCCGTGCCCGTATCGCCGCGCCGCCTGCCGCGGCCCGGGCGACTCGCCCGGTGGGCCGGCCGGGTGCCCGATCAGGCGCCCCCGCCACATTCCGTCCCGGCCCCTCGGCCACCGGCCCGCGACCGCCCCGCACCACCGCCCGACGGCGCGGACGAACCCCGTCCACCTGAGCGCCCTGCCGCTCCCGCGCGGGAGCGGACCGCCTCGCCCGCGCGGGAGCGGACGGCCCGCCGCTGGATCGCCCCGCTCGCTCTGGCCACACTGCTCGGCTCGCTGGTCGCCGTCCTCGCCCTCACCTTCCGCGGGGACGACTTCCACACCGCGCCCGGCGCCCTGTCCCGCTGGTACGCCATCGCCTGGGCGCTGTTCGCCGCGGCCGCCTGGACCGTCCGCCGCCTGGGCGCCCGCCAAGCCGCGGTGTTCGTACTCGCGGGCAGCGCGGCGGTCGCCGCCACGGGGCTGCTCGCACCCCCACGCACCAGCACCGACGCCTACCGCTACGCCTGGGACGGGCGCGTGCAGGCCGCGGGCATATCCCCCTATGACCACGCGCCCAAGGACCCCGCGCTCGCCCCGCTGCGCGACCGCTGGCTCTTCCCGCGGGGCTCCGCCTGCCATGGCCCCGACCGCGCCCCGGTCCGCCCCGCACCCGGACGTCCTACGCCCGAACGTCCCGCGCCAGAACGCCCTACGTCCGTCCACCCCACGCCCGAACGCCCCACGCCCGGCGCCGACTCGCGCGCCGACCCGGAGCCCGATCACCCGCCAAGTGGCCCCGCCGAGCCGCAGTGCACGCGCCTGAACCGCCCCTCGGTCCATACGATTTATCCTCCCGCCGCAGAGGGCTATTTCTTGCTTGTACACCGCTCGGCGCCGTCAGGTTCCACCCTCCTCCCCCTCCAGACCGGCGGCGCGCTGCTGTCCGTCGCCACCACCGCCGTGCTGCTCGCCGCCGCACGGCGCCGCCGCGACCCGCGCCTCGCGACCGCCCGCGCCGCGCTCTGGGCCTGGTGCCCGGCCGTGCCGGTGGAGGCGGTGAACAACGCCCATGTCGACGCGCTGGGCGTGCTGTTGACCGTCGCGGGCCTCGTCGCAGTCCCCCGCCGCCGCGTCCTGGGCGGTGCGCTGCTCGGCGCGGCGACCGCGGCCAAACTGCTGCCCGCCGTGACCCTGCCGGGCGCCCTCTCCGGCCTCCTCGCCACGGCCGCCCCCACCCCCCTCACCGCACTCAAGAGGTCCGCGCCCGCCGGATGCCCCGCCCCGCCGACCGGGCCGATCCGCCGCGCCGCGGCCATCGTGCTGCCCGCCACCGCCGTCGTCGCCCTCGGCTACCTCCCGTACGTCCTGCTCTCGCACTCCTCCGTCCTCGGCTATCTCACCGGCTATGTGGCCGAGGAGGGCTACGAGACGGGCTCCACCGCCGCCGACGACAAGAACCGCTACGCGCTGCTGCGCCTGCTCCACCCCGACCCGGAGACCTGGGCCCTCCCCGTGATCGCCGTCGTCCTGCTCGTGGTCGTGGCCCGGGTGCTGCTGCGCGGCGACCCCCAACGGCCCTGGCGCGGCGCGCTGGTGGTGACCGGCGCCGCGTTCCTGCTGATGACGCCCGGCTACCCCTGGTACGCGCTGCTGGTGGTGGCGCTGGTGGCCCTCGACGGGCGCTGGGAGTGGCTCGGCCTGCCGCTCGCCGGAGTCGCCCAGTATGTGACGGCCCGTGCGGTCGACGACGGCGCGTGGGTCGGGACGCTGGGCTACGCGGTCGCCGGCGCGGCGGTCATGGTTGGCTGGGCCCTGCGGGCCCGGAAGGCCCGGAAGGCCCCGTAGGCCCGGCAGGCCCCGTAGGCCCGGCGGGCCCCGTAGGCGGCTTCCGCTCCCCGTCCGAGATGCCCGAGGTGCCCGAGGCGTCCGAGGCGTCCGAAGCGGCCGACCCGTCAGACCCGTCCGCCCCGCCCTCCGCAGCCCCGCCCCGAGCCCCCGGGCGACGCCGCCATCCCCGGATCACCACCCGGATCACCAGCCACAGGGCCGAGGCACCGAAGAGCGCGGCGGTGATCAGCAGCCAGCGCGGCCAGAAGACATCGGCGCTCAGCCCGGTCGCGTTCTCGTAGCGGCGCTCCCGCCGGCCGAGGATCAGCGGATACCACACCAGCAGCAGCACACCGGAGACAAAGGCGGGCACCCGCACATGGTTGATCCACCGGGCCGGGGCCGGGGTCGGGAGCACGGCCGCCACGGCGCGGTCGGCGAGCGCGTACAGCGGCAGCAGCACCAGGTCATGGAGGACGGCGGCTCCGGCGAACCACAGCACGATCCCGAACCAGTCGCCGCTCAGCAGCCTCACCCCGGCATAGCCGGTCAGCGCGAAGGAGCACAGCAACAGCACCAGCCGCAGCGGCGACTCGCCGTCCAGCCGCCGCAGCCCGACACGGCTCCGCCCGAGAAACCCCACACCGTCCCCCCGGAGTCCGAGAAGCCTCACGCCGTCCCCCCGAACGTCAGCCGCCCGACCCACTTGGTGTTGTGCACACCCGGGGCCCCGGGCACGATCACCCGCGCCGGATAGCCGTGGTCCGGCGACAGATCCGCCCCGTTGACCCTCAGCGCCAGCAGCGAGCGCGGATCGCGGACCTGGTGCTCGCTCAGCACCACGCTGCGGAAGGAGCCGTGCCGCTGCACCGACTCCACCAGGACCCTCGGCGGCCGGTCGGCATGCCCCACCAGCGCGGCGAGGTCGGCCAGCCGCACCCCCTCCCACCGCTGGTCGGCCGTGGACCACCCCTCCACACAGGCGATGGGCAGCGCCGCGCCATGGTGCTCGAGCCGCAGCAGCCGCTCCCGGGTGAGGACGGTCTCGTGGCCCGCCGCGCCCCACACCACCAGCCGCCAGTCGGGCCCGATGTCGCGGGCGCGGATGCCGACGGCCGCCACGGTCTTGTTGATCTGGAAGCCGTTCGGCCCTCGGCCCGGCTCACGCCCGTGCGGGGCGAGCAGCGCGCTCGTGCGCAGCGGCCCGCCGATGCTCTGACCGGCCGTCACCACCAGCAGCGCGAAGGAGCCGGTGCCGACCATGGCGAGCGCGCCGCGCCGCGACATGGTCGGCGCGGCGGGCCGCGGACTGACCAGGCCGGTCTCGTCCGGCGGCTCCGGCCGGGTGTCGGAGGTACGGGTGCGCAGTTCGGCCCGCAGCTCGCGGCTGCGCAGCGTCCGCACCATGAGCGGGAGCCGCAGCGCCACATGGACCACGAGGGCGGCCATGAAGATCCACGCCCCGTAGAAGTGCAGCGGGTAGAAGGAGCCGGGGAAGATGTAGTCCAGCTGGACGTTGAGCACGCCGGTGGCGAACTCGAACAGCCCCCCGCCGACCAGCAGGAGCAGCGAGAGCCGCTCCAGCGCGTGCCCCAGGGACCGCACCGGCGGCCAGGCGAACAGCTTGGGGATGACCGACCACAGCTTGGCCAGCAGCACGGGGACGAGCACGACCCCGAGCGTGACATGCACCCCCTGGGTGACGCGGTAGAGCCAGGAGGGGTCTGTCGGCCAGGAGAACAGGTAGAAGCCCAGCAGCCCCTTGTCCGGTGTCTTGTCGTTGACCGGGGACAGATCGGGGTTGTAGGCGGCGTACGACAGCAGTCCGGTCACGAAGAGCACGGGGATGCCGAAGAGCAGGACCAGGCCGAAGACGGACGTCAGCCAGGGGCCGCGCAGCGGGCTGCGCCACAGGGCTCGGCGCTCACGGTCGCGGCGCTCACGGTCGGTACGGGGAGGGTGGCTCATGGCATGACCGTAGGACCGCCGCACCGCCTCCAGGCGTCTTGAGCCCATGACAAAACGGTGACGTCACGGGCCCTGACCGGGAAGATCTGACGGTCCGATGACAGCGCGCGGCGCGGCGGCCCGGCGGCGTGATCGGCGACGTAGCGTGACGTCGTGAAGCTCCCTCTCCGCACCGGTGCCGACATCCGGCCCGCCCAGGACGACAAGCGGACCGGCCGTCGCAGGGACGTGCTCGCCGCCGCTGCCGCCGCCCTGCTCTTCGCCGTCGCCGCCGTCGTCGGCACCCTGATCCAGCGGGCCGATCACTCCCTGTACGTCGACTGGGCGCCGCTGTACGCCGATTGGCTGCCCCATGTGGGCCCCGGTACGCCCCTCGCCCTGGCCGTCGCCGCGGCGGTCGTCCTCCACGGCCACCGGCTGGCGGCTCGGCTGCCGTGGCGGGGGCTGCTGGGGGCCGTCTGGGCGGCGGCCATGGCCTGGATCTGGTCGCTGGCGCTGGTCGACGGATGGCGGCGCGGGGTGGCGGAGCGGCTGACGGCGCGCCATGAGTATCTGCGCGGCATCGACCGGTTCCAGGACATCGGCGCGGCCCTGCGCGGCTTCACCGGCCATATCCTGCTCACCCAGCCCGACCACTGGCCCGCCCATATCGCGGGCCATCCGCCGGGTGCCGTGCTCACCTTCGTGGGCCTGGACCGGCTGGGTCTGGGCGGCGGTGGCTGGGCGGGGACCTTCTGCGTCACCGTGGGCGGCTCGGCGGCGGTCGCGGTCCTGGTCACGCTGCGCGCCCTGGGGCAGGAGCGGGCGGCGCGCACGGCCGCCCCGTTCCTGGTCCTGGCGCCCGGGGCGGTATGGGCGGGCGCCTCGGCCGACGGCTACTTCGCGGCCGTCGCGGCCTGGGGGCTCGCACTGCTGGCGCTCGCGGCGACGCGTACGGTACGGGCGCCCGGGGCGGTCGCGCTGGGCTCCGGGCTGCTGCTGGGGCTGACGGCGTATCTCTCGTACGGGCTGACGCTGCTGGCGCTGCCCGCCGTCGCCGTACTGCTGCTGGCCCGCACCGCGCGGCCGCTGCCCTTCGTTCTGACCGGGGTGGCGGTGGTGGCCGGGGCGTTCACGCTGGCCGGGTTCCGGTGGTGGGAGGGGTACTCCCTGCTGGTCGAGCGCTACTACCAGGGCGTGGCCTCCGATCGCCCGTACGCGTACTGGGTCTGGGCCAATCTGGCCGTCGCGTCGGTGGTCGCCGGTCCCGCGTGTGTCGCGGGCGCGCGGCGGATGCTGTCGGCGGTGCCCGACGCCGCCCGGCGGCTGCGCCCGGGCGGGCCTGGCGGGCTTGGCCGCCCTGCCGGGCTGGACCGCCCGGGCGGACCTGGCGCCCCGGACGGGCTCGTCGTGCTGACCTTCGCCGCGCTGCTCGCGCTCGTCGTGGCCGATCTGTCCGGGATGAGCAAGGCCGAGACGGAGCGGATCTGGCTTCCGTTCCTCGTCTGGCTGCTGCCGACCACCGCGCTGCTGCCCGCCCGTGATCGCCGCCGATGGCTCCTGGTCCAGTCCTGTCTCTCACTGCTCGTCAACCACCTGCTTCTGACCGGTTGGTGAGGTGACCGATGTGAAGGGCACGTGATACTTCTGTGATACTGAGGGGGACGTACATCTGTACTGTTGCCAGGGGGCGGGACCCGTGAAGGCGCTGAAGATCGTGCAAGCGTTGAAGGCTTTAAACGCCAGGAACGCCTATGGCGTGGCCGCGCCCATAGGCGCGCTGACGGCCGTGGCCGTCGTGGTGGCGCTGCTGATAGCCCTGACCTCGCCGGGGGACGCGGGGGGCGCGCAGGACGGGGACCTCCCCGCGGCCGCGGCGTCCCCCAAGTCGGACCGGGTCCCCAGGGAGCCCAAGAAGGAAGACAAGTACGCCCATTGGGACGGCAAGACCAAGGTGCTCGGGGACGGCTCCACGTCGTACACCGGACCGCAGCCGCACCAGCTCAAGCCCGAGAAGCTCAAACCGGGCGAGAAGCCGCCGCAGTTCGTGGTCTTCTCCTGGGACGGCGCGCTGGAGAACGACGACCATCTCTTCTCCCGCTTCCGCGAGGTGGCCAAGGAGACCAACGCCACCATGACGTTCTTCCTGAGCGGCATGTATCTGCTGCCCAAGTCGAAGAGCGACCTCTATCGGCCGCCCCAGCACAAGCCGGGCTCGGCCGCCATATCCTTCCCCACCGACGAGCACATCAGGGAGACCCTGGAGCAGCTGCGCGGGGCCTGGCTGGACGGCAATGAGATCGGCTCCCACTTCAACGGCCATTTCTGCGGCGCCAAGGGCGGGCAGGACTGGTCCACCCAGGAGTGGAAGAGCGAGACCGAGCAGGCGTATTCGTTTGTGAAGCAGTGGAAGACGAACACCGGCTTCACCGACATCAAGCCGCTGCCGTTCGACTACGACGTGGAGCTGGTGGGCGGGCGCGCGCCGTGCCTGGAGGGCCAGAAGACGCTGATTCCGGCGATCAAATCCCTCGGCTGGCGCTATGACGCGAGTTCCCCGGGCGACTTCCAGCTCTGGCCGTCCAAGATCGATGGAATATGGAACTTCCCGCTTCAGCTGGTGCCGTACCCGGAGAGCGAGAAGCAGGTCCTCTCGATGGACTTCAACTTCCTCTTCAACCAGTCCGGTGACAGCACCGAGGGCGACCCGGCGAAATACGCGGAGTGGGAGCGGCTGACCCGCCAGGGATATCTGAACGGATTCGAGCGGGTCTACAACGGCAGCCGGGCACCGCTGTTCATCGGCAATCACTTCGAGACCTGGAACGGCGGCATTTATATGCAGGCCATCGAGGACGTGATGCGGAGTGTCTGCCGCCGCGACGGAGTGCGGTGCGTGTCGTTCAAGCAGCTCGCCGACTGGCTGGACGCCCAGGACCCGAAGGTCCTGGCGAAGCTGCGGATGCTGGACCCGGCGGAATCGCCGGACTGGTCCACGTACACCAAGAGCAAGTAAGCGGTCCCGTTGCGGGGCCCCTTCCGCCGGTGCGGCTCATTCCGCCGCCCCGTCCGCCATATAGCTCTTCCAGATGTCCATGGGGTAGGTGTCGCCCGAGGTGCCGGCGCCTCCCCCGCCCATTCCCTTGAGCGGCATCAGCTCCTGCGACTTCGGGTCCACCCGGGACAGCGAGACCGCCGTCGAGAGCTTCTTGGTGTAGCCGACGAACCAGGCGGAGGTGCCGTCCTGCGCCGTGCCGCCCTTACCGGCCACCTCGCCACCGCCCACGGCGGCCTCGCGCGCCGAACCCTCCGGGCTCTGGACCGCGCCGCGCAGCGCGTCGTCCACCTGCGCCGCGACGGCCGTGCTGAAGGCCCGCTTGGCGGGGTCCTTGCGCAGCTCGAGCTTCTGCCCACCGTGGGTGAGCCCGCTCACCGAGTACGGCGCGTAGTGGGTGCCCTCGGCGGCGAACGTCCCGTAGGCGCTGGCCATACGGATGGAGCTGGGCGTCGCGGTGCCCAGCGAGAACGCGGGCACCCGTGCGCCGAAGCTGCTGGGCAGCAGCCCCGCGTCGATGGACGCCTGCCGGACCCGGTCCAGGCCGACGTCCATGCCCAGCTGGATCATCGGGGTGTTGATGGACCGCACGATCGCCTGGCGCAGCGAGACCTGCCCATAGGAGGCGCCGTCGTCATTGGTGGCCCGCACGATCTTGCCGGCGCGGTCCCAGTACGGACCCTCGGGCGTATGCACCGCGATCTTGTTGTCGCCGTCGTAGAGCGTCGAGGGCGTCACGGGCGTCCGCGCGCCGTTGCGCTCCAGCAGGACGCCGTCGCGCAGCGCCGCGGCGTAGACGAAGGGGGTGAAGGAGGTGCCGGCCGGGACGGTGGAGGCGTTCGCGTCGTTGAATCCCTGCTCCAGATAGCCGGGGCCGCCGTACAGCGCGCGTATGGCGCCTCCCGGGGCCACGGACGCGGCGCCTATGCGCACATGGCGGTCCTCGGGGCGCTTCTCGGGGTCGAGGTTGTCCCGGGTCTCCTTGACCGCCTTGGCGAGCGCCTGGACCTTCGGCTTCTCGAAGGTGGTGTGGATCTGATAGCCGCCCAGGTCGAAATCGGCGTCGGATATGTCGGTGTGGGAGCTGACATACGCCTTGGCCGTCTCCACCAGATAACCGACCTGACCGGTGAGCCCCACCGGCTTGGGCTGCGCCTTGGGCTCGGGGAATGTCGTATAGCGCGCCCGCTCGGACTTGGAGAGCTTTCCGATGTCGACCATCCGGTCCAGCACCCACTTCCAGCGGTCGACGGCCCGCTTGTGGTTCTTGGCGCTGAGCGTGGGATCGAAGGTTCCGGCGCCCTTGAGCAGCGAGGCGAGCAACGCGCCCTCGCTCGCGTTGAGTTCCGATACGTCCTTGCCGTAGTACGCGTACGCCGCCCGCTGAATGCCGTAACTACCGCGTCCGAACCAGCTGGTGTTCAGATAGCGCTGGAGGATCTCCCGCTTGGTCATCCGGTCGTCCAGCTTGATGGCCATGAACATCTCGGTGAGCTTGCGGGAGAAGGTCTGGCGCTGATTCAGATAGGCGTTCTTCACATATTGCTGGGTGATGGTGGAACCGCCCTGTGTCTCACCGCCCGTCACCATCCGCGTGACGGCGCGCATCAGTCCGCTCGGGGACACTCCACTGTCGGTGTAGAAACTGGCGTTCTCGGCGGCGAGGACCGCCCACTGGACATCTTCCGGCACCTTGTCCAGCGGCACTTCCTGCCGGTTGACCGGGCCGGTGCGGGCCATCTCGGTGCCGTCGGCCCAGTAGTAGACGTTGTCCTGCTGGGTGGCGAAGTCGTTGAGGTTCTTGGGAATGTCGGTCTGAAGGTACAGAAAGCTCAGCAGACCGGTCAGACTGCCGAGGGAGAACAGGAAGAGCAGGGCGATCTGACGCCACGACGGCAGCCATCGCGTCACACCACGCCGCCCCGCCCGGGGGTAGTCCAGCCGGATCCGCGCGGCCGCCCAGCGGCGCAGCCGCATCCCCCGGCTCCTCGAGGACGGCTTACGGCGGTGCTTGCGGTGCTTCCCCATGGCGTTGTCACTGCTGCCCAGCACGTGTTTCCCCCACGCTCGCTCCGCGCGCGGGCGCGGCACAAAGGTGTGATCTTCCATCCCCCCAGACAGACCGATCCTATTTTCCCCTCTGAACGTCTGTCGCCACAGGGCCCTAAATTTTTGTAACAGTGACCATATTCAGGGACTCCACCCACCCGGTGACCTTTCGCACCGGCCGACGGTCCGGCGCATGCCCCGGGGGCACGGCGCATGCCCCCGGGGGCATCCCCTCCGTGACATGGGGGCATCCCCTCCGTGACACCCCGAAGCTCAAATGAACCTCTGAACCATGCGGCCGGGGGATTCGTCCTCCCTGTATGGGGTCATCACCCCGGCACGCGAGAACACACCGCGGGGGACGCGGTACGGAACGAGGAGGGGGAGCAGGAGCCATGGTGCGCCTCGGTACCGGAATCGGCTGGCGACCGGAGATCGCCGACGACATCGCGCGGCTGCCCGGCATCGACTGGGTGGAGGTGGTGGCGGAGAACATCTGCCCCGACCATGTGCCGGACGCGCTCCGGCGGCTGCGCGAGCGCGGGACCACGGTGGTCCCGCATGGAGTGTCGCTCGGCCTCGGGGGAGCCGAGCGGCCCGACCCCGGCCGCCTCCGGGCGCTGGCCGAACGGGCCGAGGCGCTGGGCTCGCCGCTGGTCACCGAGCACATCGCGTTCGTCAGGGCCGGGGGGCCGCTGACCGCGTCACCGGCCATGGAGGCCGGGCATCTGCTGCCGGTGCCGCGGACCCGTGACGCGCTGGACGTGCTGTGCGAGAACGTGCGCATCGCGCAGGACGCGCTGCCGGTGCCGCTCGCGGTGGAGAACATCGCGGCGCTGATCTCCTGGCCCGGCGAGGAGATGACCGAGGGCCAGTTCCTGGCCGAGCTCGTGGAGCGCACGGGGGTGCGGCTGCTCATCGACGTGGCCAATCTGCACACCAACCACGTCAACCGGGGCGAGGACCCGGCCAAGGCGCTGGACGAGCTGCCCACGTCGGCGATCGCCTACGTCCATGTGGCGGGCGGGGTGGAGCGGGACGGGGTGTGGCACGACAGCCACGCCCATCCGGTGACCCAGCCGGTGCTGGACGTGCTCGCCGAGCTGTGCGCCCGTACGACGCCGCCCGGGGTGCTGTTGGAGCGCGACGAGGACTTTCCGGCGGTCGAGGAGCTCGCGGGCGAGCTGGACGCGATCCGGGCGGTGACGGCGGCGGGGGCCGGGGCCGGGGCCGGGGCCGGGGCCTCCGAGGCTTCGGTGAGCGCGTCCACCGCGTCCGCCACGCCCGACGCGCCCGTGCCGGACGCCGTACGGGAACGGCTGGCGCTCGCCCAGGCCGCGCTGCTGTCCGCGCTGGTCGGCGGCACCCCGCCGCCCGAGGGCTTCGACCGGCGGCGGCTGCGGGTGCAGAGCGCGGCGCTGACCGCCAAGCGGGCGTCCGTCGTCGCCAAGGTGGCGCCGGAGCTGCCCGAGATCCTGGGCACCGGCTACCGCCCGGCGTTCACGCGGTACGCCGACGGCCGCCCGATGACCGGCGGCTACCGCCGCGACGCGATGTCGTTCGCCGAGCATCTGCTGGCGGACGGCCGGCCCGACGACGCGGCCGCCCGGCGCCGGTTGACGCTGTGGTGGCAGGAGCGGTCCGGCCCCGCGCCCCTGCCGTCCCACCCGGCGGCACGGCTGGCCCGCCGGGTCCGGCTCGCGCTGAGCGGGGGGCGGTGAGCGCCATGGGCACGATCGTGACCCTGATCTACCTGCTGGTCGCCGTGTCATCGGTGGTGCTCATCTCCGGAACGGTCCGGGCCCGGCGCAGGGAGGTCTCCGGGCCGGTGTACGCCCAGACGCACGACCTGCTGGAGGCCGCGTTCCTGGCGGGCGGGCCGGGGCGGGTGGCGGACACCGTGATCAGCGCGATGTACGCGGACGGGCGGCTGGCGATCGGCGACCCGGGCGTGGTCTCGGTACGGCAGCCGGTCGCGCGCGGTCCGGTCGAGGAGGAGCTGCTGCGGCTGTGCGCCATCTCCCCGCACGGCGGCCTGAAGTGGCTGCGCCGGGAGCTGATGCGCAGTCCGGTGGTGCAGATGATCGGCGACCAGTTGGCGGGGCGCGGGCTGATGGTGCGGCCGGACGCGCTCCGGTTCTGGCGGGGTGTGGCACGGACACAGGTCGGGCTGTGCGCGATGGGGGTGTTTCTGGCCGGCCTGATCAGCATCGCCTCCGTCGCCGACGACGGGCCTCCGCTGATCCTGATGATCGCCCCCGCGCTGTTCACCGGCTTCCTCATCGGCGGAATCTGCGCCGGCGCGGGCAAGCGAAGGCTGACCGCCGCCGGGCAGCGGGCGCTGGCGACGTTCCGGAGGGAGTCCGGGGTCGGCGTACGGCGCGCCCGGTCCGTCGGCCAACCGGCGGTGATCCCCGTGGCGGTCGTCGTCGCCCTGACCGGTGCGGCCGCCCTGGCGGACGACCCACTGCTGCGCGCCCAACTACTGGACGCACAAAAGGTTCCCGCCACCGCAGGTTCGCCGGGATCCTCGGGGTCCTCGGACTCCGGCGGCGGATCGTGGTGCGGAGGTGGAAGCGGCGGTTCCGGCTGCGGAGGCTCCTCCTGCGGCGGCTCATCCTGCGGCGGAGGCGGAGGCGGTTCGGGCTGCGGCGGAGGCGGCGGCTGCGGTGGTGGTGGCGGGGGCGGCGGCTGCGGAGGCGGCGGCTGAGCCGCCACGAGAAAGGCCGCGCCGCGGCCGGAAGGCCCGGCGGAGCCGCCGGGCACGGGTGGCCCGCCGGGCACGGGTGGCCCGCCGGGCACGGGTGGGTAGCGGGGGGGGCACGGGTGGGCACCACCGGGCACCGCTAGGCATCGCCGGACACCGGTGGGCCCCCCGGGGGGACCGTCGGACACCAGGGGGCGTCGCCGGGCATCCGGGTGGACACCGGGGGACCGCCGGACACCGAGGGGTCGCCGAGCACGGATGGGCACCGCCGGGCATCCGGTGGGCAGCGGTGGACACCACTGCCCACCGGGGGGGCCGCCGGACAGCGGTGAGCACCGCCGGACAGCGGTGAGGCCCGCCGAGTGCGGGCAGCCGACCGCGGCCCGACCGAGCCGAGCAACGGCGGATCAAGCCACCGGGCCCCGGGGTCTGGAGCGGACCCCCTTCCAGGGCCTAAGCGCTCCGCGGAAAGTGCCACGAGATGCCGTCGTGCGTCTGCGGCCGCATCGTGGCTGGTCGCGCCCACGCGGCGGAGCCGCACATCGACACAGCCCCGCGCCCCTTCGGAGCGCTGCCCGAACCGTAGTGGACTTCCTCCGACCGGCTTAGGGCGAGCCCCGGTCCTGAGTCTGGGGCGAACCCCGGTCCGGGGTCTGGGGCGGAGCCCCGGCCGGAGCCTGGACCGGAGCCCCGATCCAGGGCCTGGAGCAGACCCCCGGTCCGGAGCCTGGGGCGAACCCCGTCCTGGAGCCTGGGGCGAACCCCGGTCCGGGGTCTGGGGCGGAGCCCCGGTCGGGGTCTGGGGCGGAGCCTCAGTTTCGGGGAGGGGCGGGGAGGGGAACGGGCCGCCGCAGGCGTCACAACCGCCCGACACCCCGTCGCGGGCTTGCGCGGAGCGATCCGCATTCGCGCGAGTCGTTCATATCGTGAAAACTGTGGCGCGGCGGTGGCCGAGTCGAGTAGAACTCGGCCATGTTGTGGGTCCTCTTCCTGCTCGTCGCGTGGGGCGCGGCAGTCGTCAGTTGCACTCGGCTGTGCCTGGCGGCGGTGGCCGCCGCTCAGCCGATGGAGCCCGATCCGGGGGCAGACGGGAAGGGGCTGAGCCTGTACGAGGCGGCGTTCCTGTCCGGCGGGCCGCGGCGGGTGGGGGATCTGGCACTCGTCACGATGTATCGGGAGCGGCGGCTGCTGCTCGCGCACACCGGCTGGGTCACCGTGGTGGATCCGGACGCGCGGGACGAGCTGGAGCGGGCGGTGATCGGCGCGATAGGGCCGGAGGGCCAGGCCCCCGTGCGGCCGGTGCGGGTCGCGCTCGCCACCGCCGCCCCGGTGCGGGCGCTGGGCGACCGGCTGGTGGTGGCGGGGCTCGCGGTGCCCGCCTCGGCCCGTACGAATGTGGCGGTCGCGGTGCGCCATGTGCGGGCGGCCTGCCTGCTGGTGCTGGCGACGGCCGCCGCCGCGCTGCTGCTGGTGCCGCCCGCGGACGGGCGCGGTCCGGTGGCCGCGTGGTTCGTGCTGCCGCTGCTGCTCACGGCGAGCTGTCTGCTGATCGCCCGGGTCGAGGCGCATCCGTACTCGCGGTGGGCCTCCCCCGCCGGTCAGCGGCTGCTGGGCCGGATCGACGTGCCCCCGCGGCGGACCCTCGCCCAGCGCTCCGGCGGCGACGCGGATGGCGGTGACGACGACGGCGACCTGCTCACCGCGCTCGCCGTGCACGGCACCGCCGCCCTTCCCGACCCGGCGCTGCGCGCGGCTCTGAAGACGCATTGGGGTCATTGACCCCGACACCGCGGCCCGGTGCTTTACATGGTCATCCGGCGCGCCAAATATCCCTTTCATCGCGCGATGCACGAAGGGATGGCCAGTGAGAGCAGCAGCGCTGTACGGCATCCTCGGGCCGCTGTCCCTGTCGCTGGCCATGAGCGCGCTGCTCGCGACGCCCGCCACCGGCCGCCCGCTCGCCGCGGCCACCGCCCCCGCTGCCGCCACGGATCCCGCGACGCCCACCGCGTTCACCAGGTCCACCAGGTCCGCCGCGGCCCCGGCCGGTACCGCGGGCGCGCCCTCTGCGACCCGTTCGGCCCCCGCCGCCCCCGTCGCCCCCGCCGCGCCCGCCTGGACCACCTGGTCCGCCCCACCCGCCTCGGTCGCCCCGGCCGCCGCCCCGCCCGGCGACGCGGCCGCGACCCGCGGCGTGGCGTTCGCCGCCCGGCGCGCGGCGCAGCGCGGTGTCGCCTTCCACCGCTGCCCCCGCGCCGAGGCGCTGGCCGCCCCCATCACCTGCGGAAAGGTCTCCGTACCGCTCGACTACGCCCGTCCCCACGGCAAGCACATCTCCCTCACCGTCAGCCGGATCCGGGCCACCGGCCCGAAGGCGCGGCGTCAGGGCGCACTGGTCTACAACCCCGGCGGACCGGGCGCCTCCAGCATGGCGTTCCCCGAGTACGCGGCCGAGGACGCCTTCCGCCGGGTGGCCGCCGCCTACGACTTCGTCGGCTACGCCCCACGGGGTGTGGGCCGCTCCGCCCCGCTGTCCTGCCAGCGGCCGTCGGCCTACGCCAAGGCGCCGACCAGTTCCCCGCCGCACCCCACGGCCGCCTTCAAACGGCGGCTGGTGGCGCGGGCGCGCGCCTACGCCCGGGGCTGTGTGCGCCGCTCGGGCCGCGCGCTCGCGCACTACACCACGCTGAACAACGCCCGTGACCTGGAGGTGCTGCGCGCCGCGCTGGGCCAGCGGCGGCTCACCTTCGTGGGCGCCTCGTACGGCACGTACTACGGGGCCGTGTACGCCACGCTCTTCCCGGGGCGGGTGCGCCGGATGGTCTTCGACAGCGTGGTCAACCCCGCCCCCGGGTGGATCTGGTACCGCGACAACCTCGACCAGTCGCTGGCCTTCGAGCGGCGCTGGCGGGACTGGCGCCGCTGGGTCGCCCGGCACCACACCGCCTACCACCTGGGCGCCACCGCGGACCGGGTGCTCGCCTCGTACGACACGGCGCGGCGGCGGCTGGCGCGTAAACCGGCGGGCGGGGTCGTCGGCACCGCCCAGCTCCAGAACGCGTTCCTGCGGACCGGCTACAACGATGCCTACTGGGACCCGGCCGCCCGGGCGCTGGCCGCGTATCTGCGTGGCGACCCCGAGCCGCTGATCGAGCTCGCGGCGCCCGATCCGGCGGAGGCGGCCGACGACGAGAACGGCAACGCCGTCTACACCGCCGTGGAGTGCAACGACGCGCCCTGGCCGCGCGCCTGGGCCACCTGGGACCGCGACAACACCGCCCTCGCCCGCCGCGCGCCCTTCGAGACCTGGGACAACGTGGCGATGAACCTGCCGTGCGCCTTCTGGCCGCTGAAGCCCGGCCGCCCCCTCGACGTGGGGAACCTGGAGGCCGTGGGCCCCCGGAGGGCGGACCGGGTCAGGGTGCCGCCGGTGCTGCTGCTGTCAGCGGAGCGGGACGCGGCCACGCCGTACGCGGGGGCGAAGGAGCTGTGGCACCGGCTGCCAGGCTCCTCGCTGGTGACCGAGCGGGAGGCGGGGACGCATGGGCTGTGGGGCGGTCCGAACGACTGCGTCAACCGCCATGTGGACGCCTATCTGCTGACCGGGAAGACCCCGGGGCGGTCCGCCTTCTGCGCTCCGCGCCCGGAGCCCACGCCGCTGCCGGAGCCGGCTCCGCTGCCTGAGTCGGGGAAGCAGCCTGCGGCGATCCCGGGCACGCCGTAGGAGGGCGCCAGTGACGCCTGCGGGCGGCTTTCCCCTCCCCGCCCCTTCCCGAAACTGGGGCTCCCGCCCCAGCCCCCGGCCGCGCACCGCCCGCCGCGAACAGCGCACGGCCACCGGCTCGCGGCGCGGCTGCCGTGGCGGGGTTGCTGGGGCCACCCGGCGGCCGCCATGGCCTGGATCCGGTCGCTGGCGCTGGTCGACGGCTGGCAGCGCGGGGTGCCGCACCGCTCATACCCAGGCCCCGCTGACCAGCCAGCCGCTCGACCACCGCGTCACCCAGGTGGCGCGGTCGGCGGCCCGGCCGGTGAGCTGATCTGGCGACCGCCGGTTCCTCGCCCCCGGGGTCTGGGGTGGAGCCCCCGCCACGCGGCGGAGCCGCATAGCGATGCTGTGGGAAGGGGCGGGGAGGGGAAGCACCCGCCGGACAACCCGTCAGCGCGTCAGGCCAGACCGGCGACGAGCTCGGAGAGCGCCTTGCGGCGGCCGGTGTAGAACGGGACCTCCTCGCGCACGTGCCGACGCGCCTCGGAGCCGCGCAGGTGGCGCATCAGGTCGACGATGCGGTGCAGTTCGTCCGCCTCGAAGGCCAGGATCCACTCGTAGTCGCCGAGCGAGAAGGACGCCACCGTGTTGGCGCGCACATCGGGGTAGCCGCGGGCCATCTTGCCGTGGTCCGCGAGCATCTTGCGGCGGTCCTCGTCGGGCAGCAGGTACCAGTCGTAGGAGCGGACGAAGGGGTACACGCTGACGTACTCGCGCGCGTTCTCGTCCGCGAGGAACGCCGGGATGTGGGACTTGTTGAACTCGGCCGGGCGGTGCAGCGCCATGTTGGACCACACCGGCTCCAGGTGGCGCCCGAGCCGGGTGCGGCGGAAGAGGTTGTACGCCTCCTGGAGGGCGTCGGAGGTCTCCGAGTGCCACCAGATCATGACGTCCGCGTCGGCGCGCAGCCCGGACACGTCGTAGGTGCCGCGCACGGTGACGTCCTTGGCGGCGAGCTGGGAGAAGAGCTCCTCGACCTCGTCGGCGAAGCCGGTCCGGTCCTCCGGCAGCACATCGCGCAGCCGGAACACCGACCACAGGGTGTAGCGGATGACCTCGTTGAGGTCCTTGGCCTTCTTACCGGCGTTGGGAGTCTTCTCAGGTGCAGCAGTCATGGCCCTATTCTCGCTCTCCGGCTCCGGCGCCCGGCTCCCGGGTGGCCGTCAGGGAGCCCAGCAGCTCATCGGCCGCCTTACGGGCGCTGCCGACGCACGCCGGGATGCCGACCCCGTCGTAGAGGGCGCCGCATACCGCCAGCCCGGGCACCTTGGCGGCCTCGGCGCGGATGCGGGCGACCCGGTCGAGATGGCCCACCGGGTACTGGGGCAGTCCGCCGTCCCAACGGTCCACCCGGCTCGCGACGGGCTTCGCCGCCAGGCCGACGGCCTCGCCGAGATCGGTGAGCGACATCCTTACCAGATCGGCGTCGTCCCGCTTCAGATCCGCCTCGTCGTCAAACCGCCCGATCGAGGTACGCAGCACGAAGAGCTCGGGACCGGCGTCGCGCAGCCAGCCCCACTTACGGCTGGAGAACGTCGCCGCCTTGATCGTCCGGCCGTCGACCGGCGGCACCAGGAAGCCGCTGCCCTCGGCGAGCGAGGCCACATCGGTTCGCCGGAAGGCCATGGTGACCAGCGCCATCGAGGCGTAGTCCACGGTGGCCAGCTCGGCGGAGGCGGCCGGGGCCGCGGCGGCCAGCAGCCGGGCGGCGGCGGGCGCGGGGACCGCCAGCACCACGGCGTCCGCCACCACCACCGGCGGGCTGTCCGTACTGCCCGTACCGTCCCCGCCGCCCGTGCCGTACCCGCCGCCCACGGCCCCCGTGCCGCTCGTACCGCCCGCGTCGTCCACCACGACGGTCCAGCCGTCCGCGGTGCGCCGCAGCTCCCGTACGGGCGCCCCGGTGCGGATCTCGCCGCCCGCGGCCCGTACGGCGTCGGCGACCGCGAGCGGCAGCCGCCCGATTCCGCCGTCGATGCCCATGAACACCGGGCCGTCCTGCCGTCGCGCCGAGCGCTCGGCCAGCTCCCGGACGCCCTCGGTCAGCGGGCGCCCGGACTGGGCCACCTCGAACAGGGTGGGGACCGACGCGCGCATCGAGGTGCGGTACACATCGCCCGCGTACACCCCGCCCAGCAGCGGTTCCACCAGCCGGTCCACGACCTCGCGGCCGAGCCGCTCCGCCAGATATCCGCCGAGCGCCACGTCCTCGCCGACCGGCGTCGGCGGCAGCTCGCGGTCGCGGGCGATCCGGGCCAGCCCCTCCTCCGAGATCACCCCGGACGCGGCCAGCGGCTCCAGATCGCCGGGGACGCCCATCACATGCCCCTTGGGCATCGGGCGCAGCCCCCCGCGCGTCCAGAGCGAGGCGGTCGCGGTCGCGGGCGGCTGAAGCCGGTCGCCGAGGCCCACGGCGCGCGCCAGCTCGACCGCCTCCGGGCGGCGGGCGAGCATCGACTCGGCGCCCAGGTCCACCGGTACGCCCTCGATCTCCCCCGAGCGCAGCTTGCCGCCGAGCCGCCCCGACGCCTCCAGGACCGTCACCCGCGCCCCGCCGTCCAGCAGCCGGTGGGCCGCCGCGAGGCCCGCGATTCCGCCGCCGATGACCACGACATGACCGGTTCGCCCCGCCCCCGGGGTGTTCGCCGCTCTCATGCCCCCACTCTCTCACCCGCCCCCAGGGCGTGATGCGCCGAGGCCGTGGCCAGATCGGCCTCGATACGGGCCGCGGTGGCGCGCAGCGCCGGGAGGAGTTCGCCGCGGGCGCTCTCGGCGGTGCCGCGGCCGGCGTGGGTGGCCACGTTGAGCGCGGCCACCACGCGTCCGCGCGCGTCCCTCACGGGCACGGCGAGCGACCGCAGCCCCTCCTCCAGCTCCTGGTCGACCAGGGCGTACCCCTCCTCCGCCGCGCGCTCCACGACGCGCGCCAGCTCGGCCACGTCGGTCACGGTGTGCCGGGTCAGCGGCTCCGGCCGCACCCCGGCGAGGTGGGCGGCGCGGGCGTCGGCGTCCAAGCCCGCGAGCAGCACCCGGCCCATTGAGGTGGCGTAGGCGGGGAAGCGGGTGCCGATGGTGATGTTGACGCTCATGATGCGGACGGTGGGGACGCGCGCGATGTAGCGGATGTCGCCGTCGTCGAGTACGGCCAGGGACGCCGACTCATGGACGGTGCGGACCAGTTCGCGCATATGCGGCTGGGCGATGTCGGTGAAGCCGAGCTCCGCGAGGGGGGCGTAGCCGAGCTCCAGCACGCGTGGCAGCGGCCGGAAGGCGCGGCCGTCGGCCTCCGCGTACCCCAGCTCGACCAGGGTGAGCAGCGAGCGCCGGGCGGTGGCCCGGGCCAGCCCGGTGGCCTCCGCGACGGCGCTGAGCGTCATCCCCCCGCCCCGGCCGCCGCCCGGCCCCGCGCCGACGAGGCCGGGCGCCATGCCACCGCCCAGGGCCCGCAGCACGGCCAGTCCGCGCGCGAGGGACTGGAGGAACCCCGCTCCCAGCTCCCGCTTGGCCATCCGCGCGGGATCCTCGCCCACGGCCGTACCGGAGTCCCCGGCAACCGAAGCAACCGAAGCAACCGAAGCAACCGAGACGCCCGAAGCGACCGAAACACCCGAGACACCTGAGGCAGCCGAGACACCCGAGGCAGCCGAAGCGCCCCAAGCAGCCGGCCTGGGCCGCCGCGCCGTCAAAGCCGCCTCCATCGCCGGGAGTTCCGCCCCCAACGGCCCCAGCACCGCCGCCCGCAGCGAGTCCACGTCATGGCGGCTGGTGTGGCTGACCACGTTGACCGCGCAGACGATACGGCCCGAGGCGTCCCGCACCGGAACGGACACCGCCACCAGGCCCGGTTCGATCAGTTGGTCGTCGACGGCCCAGCCGTCGCGGGCGGCCTCCTTGACGCGGGCCTCGAAGTCCTCGCCGAAGGCGGGCCGATGGCGGGGCGGGACGGCCGGGAACGCGGTGTCCAGGGGGTCTTCGGCGCGGCGGGCGCGCCAGGCGGCCCAGTCGGCCCCGGACCACTCGGCGGCGAAGAGCGCACCGGGCGAGCAGCGCTCGGCGGGGAGCAGATCGCCGATCCGGAAGGCGAGGGACATGGTGCGGCGGCGGGTGACCTGGACGACGAAGCGCACCCCGCCGCCGTCGGGGACGGCGACCGAGACCGACTCGTCGAGCCCGTCCGCGAGCCGCTCGGCGAACGGACCGAGCGCGGCGGGCAGTCCGCTCGCGGCCAGATAGGCGTTGCCCAGCTCCATCAGGCGGACGGCCAGGCCGATGTCGCGGCCGTCGAGCGTGACGTAACCGAGCTGTTCGAGCGTGGCCACGACGCGGTCGACCACGGACCGGGCGAGCCCCGTGCCGCGCACGAGATCGCCGGGCCGGACCGTCGTCCGCCCCTCGTGCGCGGCCAGCCGGGTCAGCTCGCGCAGCACGGCGAGGCCGCGCTCGAGAGGCCCGACGGGGCCATTGACAGGTGGTGGCACCGGGCTGAAACTCATCACCAGCCGATTATGAACGAAGTTTCACTCAGCGAACAAGTGGCGAAGGCGAAGCGGGCCGCATGGATCACCACAGCGACATGGACCACCACACCAGGGGGACGATGTGATGCGCACGACCGTCGGCATCATCGGCGGCGGGCCCGCCGGGCTGCTGCTCGCCCGGCTGCTGCACCGCGCCGGGATCGACTGCGTGGTGCTGGAGAGCCGGGACCGGGCCTATGTCGAGCGGCGCCAGCGGGCCGGGATCCTGGAGCAGGGCACCGTGGATGTGCTGCGGGAGTGCGGCGCCGGCGGGCGGCTGGACCGCGAGGGGCTGCCGCACCAGGGCATCGAGCTGCGCTTCGAGGGCCGCGGCCACCGCGTGGACTTCCCCTCCGCCACCGGCGGCAAGTCGGTGATGGTCTACGCCCAGACCGAGATCGTCAAGGATCTGATCGCGCTTCAGCTCGAGGAGCCGGGCGGTCCCCCGCTGCTGTTCGAGGCCGAGGCACTGGCCATCGAGAAGCCGGACTCCGCCGCGCCCGTCGTCCGCTTCCGCCACGAGGGCCGCGAACAGACCCTGAGCTGCGACTACGTGGCGGGCTGCGACGGCTTCCACGGCATCGCACGGCGCACGATCCCCGCCGACCGGGTGCGCGCCTTCGAACACGCCTACCCCTACTCCTGGCTCGGAGTGCTGGCCGATGTGGCGCCGTCCTGCGAGGAGCTGATCTACGCCCGCCATCGGCGCGGCTTCGCCCTGCACAGCATGCGCTCCCCCCATGTCTCCCGGCTCTATCTCCAAGTGCCCAACGGCACCGACCCGGACGGCTGGTCCCATGAGCGGATCTGGGACGAGCTGTCGGCCCGGTTCGCGCTCGACGGGGGCCGGACGCTGGAGCGCGGCCCGATCACCGCCACCTCCGTCACCCCGATGCGCAGCTTCGTCCAGGAGCCGATGCGCCACGGCCGGCTCTTCCTGGCGGGCGACGCGGCGCACATCGTGCCGCCCACCGGCGCCAAGGGGCTCAATCTGGCCGTCACCGATGTGATCACGCTGGCCAAGGCGCTGATCCAGCACCAGGAGACCGGTTCGCCCGAGCTGCTGGACGGCTATTCGCGGACCTGTCTGCGCCGGGTGTGGCAGGCCGAGCGGTTCTCGTACTTCATGACGGACACGCTCCACCGGCGCCCGGACGAGACCCCGTTCGAGGACCGGGAGCGGATCGCGCGGCTGGAGCGGATCGCCTCCTCCCCCACCGCCTCCGCCGAGCTCGCCGAGAACTACGTCGGCCTCCCGCTGTCATGACCGCCTCCGGCCCCCTCATCCCCGTCAGCCCACCGGGCACCCGCGCCACCGGCGGCCGGGAGGACGGCGGCCGCTCGGTCGCGGGCCGGGTGCTGGCGGTCCTCGACGCGTTCGACGCCTCGCACCGCTCGCTGTCCCTCACCTCCCTCGCCCGGCGCGCCGGGCTGCCGCTGGCCACCGCGCACCGGCTGGTCGCCTCGCTCACCCGCTGGGGCGCCCTGGAGCGCGACGCCACCGGGGCGTACCACATCGGGCTGCGGCTGTGGGAGGTGGCGACGCTCTCCCCGCGCGGGGTCGGGGTGCGCGAGGCGGCCCTGCCGTTCATGGAGGACCTGTACGAGGCCACCCACGAGAACGTCCAGCTCGCCGTGCGGGACGGCCTGGAGGTGGTCTATGTCGAGCTGATCTCGGGACACTCGGCGGTCCAGGTGCGCACCCGGGTCGGCAGCCGCTGGCCGCTGCACGCGACCGGCGTCGGTCTTGTGCTGCTCGCGTACGGGCCGCCACGGCTGTACGAGCGGGTGTGCGCCCGCCCGCTGCGCCGCTACACCGAGCTGACGATCCAGGACCCGCACCGGCTGCGGGCCGCCCTGGCCGAGGTGCGGCGGACCGGGATCGCGGTCAGCGACCGGCAGATCACCATGGACGGCCTTTCCATCGCCGCCCCGGTGCGCGGACCGGGCGGGGAGGTGGTGGCCTCGCTGTCGGTGGTGGTGCCGGCCGCCGAGGGGCGGGCCCCGGGGCTGATCCCGGCCGTACGGGTCGCCGCGCACGGCATCTCCCGTACCCTCGCCGCCGCCCTGGGGCAAGACCCCGTGGCGGAGGCTTCCGGTCGATGAAAGACCCGGGAACGCGCCTTGCCGCGCCCGGTGCCCGGCCACATTCTGTGTGGCACCAACCGAGCCGCCGAGCCGACACGCCCAGGCCCGAGAGGGGACATGGAGACATGCCCGAAGTGACCGCAGAGCCCGCCGCGCAGGGCCGGGAGGCGCCCCGCGGCGGCTGGCAGCCGTATCACACCCTGTGGGCCATGCTGCTGGGCGGCTGGCTCTTCAGCTACGCCGACCGCACCATCACCGGCCCCGTCGTCACCTGGCTGATCGAACACGACCACGGCATGCTGGGCTCCGCCAGCCATCCGCACGCGCTCGGCGGTCTGATCGGCAGTCTCTTCTTCGCGGGCTACATGCTCACCCAGTTCCCCGGCGGCTATCTCGGCGACCGCTTCGGACACCGCACCATGCTCGCGGTCTCGCTGCTGTGGGCGGGGGTCGCGACGCTGGCCAGCGGCCTGATGAGCGGGCTGATCGCCTTCGTGGTGCTGCGGGTGCTGACCGGGCTCGGCGAGGGCGTCTTCTACTCCAACGACCGCTCGCTGATCGCCCAGCGCACCCCGCCCGCCAAGGCCGGTCTCGGCATGGGCGTCGCCATCACCGGACTGTCCATCGGGCTGACGATCGCGACCATCAGCGCGCCGTACCTGATCGACTGGGGCGGGGAGGTGTTCGGCGAGGAGGACGCCTGGCGGATGCCGTTCCTGGTGCTGGGCGCCGCGACGCTCGCGTTCGGCTGGGCCACGGCGGTCTATATGCGCCGCATCGGCGGGCCGCTCAAGGCCACCGGCTCCACGCTGCGGCTGCTGGGGATCTCGGCGGTGCTGTGCGCCGCGGTCATGGCGGTCTATCTGATCGCCGACGGGGCCGGGATGCCGAGCTGGGGTGTGGCGGTCCTCGAGTGTGTGCTGGCGTTCGTGCTCATCGGGGCGATCTTCGCCCGGCGCAGCGGCCGGCTGGGCGCGGTCTCGCGGAACCGCAATGTGCTGCTGCTCAGCTTCGCCTTCATCGCGGTCATGTGGAATCTGTGGTTCTTCAGCTTCTGGTCGGTGTCGATCGTCGCGGACGCCGCCCACAGCTCGTTCCAGAACGCCGCGCTGGTGGCCACCTTCAACGCGGGCGCGGGCATCCTCGGCTTCCCGGCCGGGGGCATGCTCTCGGACCGGGCGAAGGCCCGGGGGTGGGGGCGGCGGCCGCTGCTGATCGCGTTCACCGTGGTGCAGGGGGTGCTGGTGCTGGTGTTCGCCGCGTATCTACAGACCCATGAGAAGCCCTCCCTCTGGGTGATGTCCGTGCTGCTCTTCGTCTCCAGCCTGTTCTTCAACGCGCTCCAGCCGATGGCGCACGCGCTGCTGAACGACGTGGTGGACGCGGCCGAACGCGGCGCGGCCTTCGGGCTGTTCAACCTGGTCGGGGAGATCGGCGCGGTGGTCAGCCCGGCGCTCAGCGGCACCCTCTTCGACCACTACGGCAGCTGGACGAACGCGGTCTACATCGACGGCGCGCTGATGCTCGTCAGCGCGCTGCTCTACACCCTGATCCGGGAGCAGACCTCGCACGCTTAACTTGGTGGCCTAAAGCCGGACATCAATGGCGGAGGGGCATACATGACGGCGGCACGGCGCATGGTGGTCATCGGAGGCGACGCGGCGGGCATGTCCGCCGCGTCGCGGGCGCGCAGGCTCAAGAGCCGGAGCGAGCTGGAGATCCTCGCCTTCGAGCGCTCCCCGTTCACCTCGTACTCGGCCTGCGGCATCCCGTACTGGGTCGGCGGGCTGGTGAACGGCCCCGACGAGCTGGTCGCGCGGACGCCCGAGACCCACCGGGGCCGCGGGATCGACGTACGGACCCACACCGAGGTCGTCGAGATCGACCTCGCCGGGCAGCGGGTCCTGGCGCGGGACCTCGATCCGCGCGGCGAGGGCGAGCAGTGGTACGGCTTCGACGACCTGGTCATCGCGACCGGCGCCCGGCCGCGCCGCCCCGGGATGCCCGGGATCGACGCCCCCGGCGTGCACGGGGTGCAGACCCTGGAGGACGGGCGGGCGCTGCTGGAGTCCCTGGAGGCCACCCCGGTCGAGCGGGCGGTGGTGATCGGCGCCGGGTACATCGGGGTGGAGATGGCCGAGGCGCTCATGCGGCGCGGCTCCCGGGTGACCGTCCTGGAACGCGGTGAGCAGCCGATGTCCACGCTCGACCCCGACATGGGACGGCTGGTGCGCGACGCGATGTCGGGGCTCGGCATCGACACCGTGACCGGCGCGGAGGTCACCGAGGTGGTCACGGGCGAGGACGGCCGGGTGCGGGCGGTGGCCACCAAGGTGAGCGAATACCCCGCCGACCTGGTGGTCCTGGGCCTGGGAGTGGCCCCGGAGACCGGGCTCGCCCAGGAGGCGGGGCTTCCGGTGGGCGAGTACGGCGGGCTGCTGACCGATCAGGCCATGCGGGTGCGCGGTTACGACAACATCTGGGCGGGCGGTGACTGTGTCGAGGTCCTCGACCTGGTGTCCGGCCGCACCCGGCACATTCCGCTGGGCACCCACGCCAATAAGCACGGGCAGGTCATCGGCTCCAATGTGGGCGGCGACTACGCGACCTTCCCCGGTGTCGTCGGCACGGCCGTCAGCAAGGTCTGCGACCTGGAGATCGCCCGCACCGGGCTGCTGGAGGCCGAAGCGGCCGCCGTGGGGCTCCAGTTCGAGGCGGTCACGATCGAGGCGACCAGCCGCGCCGGGTACTACCCGGAGACCCGGCCGATGACGGTGAAGATGCTCGCCGAGCGGCGCACGGGACGGCTGCTCGGCACGCAGATCGTCGGCCGCGAGGGGGCGGGCAAGCGGGTGGACGTCGCGGCGGTCGCGCTGACCGCCGGGATGACGGTGGAGCAGATGACGGCGCTCGACCTGGGCTATGCCCCGCCGTTCTCGCCGGTGTGGGATCCGGTACTGGTGGCGGCGCGCAAGGCGGCGACGACGGTGAGGGCGACGGAGCGCCGCTGAGCGGCGCCGTGCGCTCTTTCCGGGGTGTCCGGCGGATCGTGACGCCTGCGGCGGGCCTTTCCCCTACCCGCCCCTTCCCACAACCGGGGCTCCGCCCCGGACCCCGCTCCTCAATCGCCGGAGGGGCTGAAATCAGCCCGTCCGGGGTCCAGGGGGCGGAGCCCCATGGTTCGGGAAGGGGCGGGTAGGGGAAAGCCCGCCGCAGGCGCGCCCGCGGCGCGGATCAGCGCGCGCCGTCGATGATCCGCAGCGCCTCCCGGACCCGCCCGGCCACATGCCGGGGACAGCCCCACACCTCGGCGCCAAAGGACGGCTCAGGCGCGTCGTACTCCCCCGGCGCGTACAGATGGTTGAGATGGGCACCGTAAGGGTCCTCGTGGAAGCCGAAGTGACGGCGGCCCGCCAGCTCGGCCAGCACCTCCCACGGATGCGCGTCCCCATGCGCGCAGGCCCCGACCGCCAGGTCGGCCCGCACCGCGCCGAGGATCGCCCGCAGATCCCGGTGGACGGCCTCGGGCGGGGCCTCCTCGCCCGAGGTCACCGACCAGCAGGCCACCAGCAGCAGCACCAGCCGCTCGCGCGAATCAGCCGGGCCCGCCGCGAACCGCCGGGCGGCCCACAGCCCGGCGTCCTCCGCGGCCTGCCCGTCCCGGCAGCGGAAGCGCACGGCGTGGGTGAGCCGTTCGACGTCGAGCCGGCCGTCGGGGCGCAGCAGCGCCTCGTCCAGGTGGGCGGTGTCCCGGAGGCCGAAGAGCCGCTCACGGCCGGTGCGCAGATGGTCAAGCGCCTCGCGGGCGATCGCGGCGAGGAAGGCGGGGCACAGCCACGCCTCCAGGGGCGCCGTCTCCAGCTCCTCGCGGTGCCAGTGGCGGTAGACGCCCCGGCCGCCGGGGCTGAGCAGGTGGATGCCCACGGTGGCCTGCTCCGCGGTGTCCCGGCCGACCTCGGGGTGCTCGCCCTCGCCGTGCGCGCAGGAGGCGCCGCCGAGGCCGGGCAGCACCGCCTCCAGGGCGTCCACCATGGTGTCCAGGACCCGCCGGTCGCGGATCCGGCCGCTGGCGGCGTACCAGCAGGCGGAGTGCAGCACGACCACGAGCCCGGCGCGGTGGTAGCCCAGGGGGTTGGCGACCAGGTTCCTGGCGTAGGCGGACAGCTCCTGGGCGGGGTCCACCGCGGCGCTCGGGTAGTCCCAGACGATCGAGCGCAGATCCTCGGCGCGGCGCGCGTCGCGGACCGGGAGCCGGGGCGGGATGCCGCCCACGCTGCCGGGGGCGATGATGTCGATGGCGACCCGCGCGTACCCGGCGATGTCGCGCGGGCACAGCCACTGCTCCTTGGTGGCGTCGTCCTCCCAGTCGGGGTCCCGGTCCTCGGCCAACCCGTTGGTGAGCAGCGGCAGATCGTCCACGAAGTGGTCGATCCGGTCGTCCAGGTCGCCCTCGTACGGATGCGTCCGGTGGGCGCAGGGGGCCTCGCGCAGCCGCCGGTCGGTGGCGTGGAGCGCCTCCAGGGCCGCCGCCGCGACGTCCTTACGGGAGAACCGGCCGATGTGCGCGGCCATCATGACCAGCCCGAGCGTCCAGGCGTACGCCCCCTCGCCCGCGGGATCGGCCGCCAGCCGCCTGGCACAGTCCAGGACGACCCGGTCCGAGTCGCCGCCATAGGTCTCGTGGAGGATGCCGTGCCAGTCGTCGACGAAGTGGACACACTCCGGCGACTCCTGCGGGTCTGACAGCGCGGTGGCGGGCATGTCGGTCATGCCCCTCACGACGCCACGGGAGGCACGCGGGTTCCCGCTTGGTTCAGACCTTCACAGAAGGTGCGCGCTATGCGCTCTGGGTGTGCACATACTCGACGAGCCGGGTGAGCGCGTCCGGATCGGTGCTGGGCAGCACGCCGTGGCCGAGGTTGAAGACATGCCCCTCCAGCCCCCGGGCCGCCTCCAGCACCTCGTCCGCCTTGGCCTCGACGGCCGTACGCGGGGCGAAGAGCACCGCGGGGTCGAGATTGCCCTGGAGCGCCTTGCCGGGGCCGACCCGCCGGGCGGCCTCGTCCAGCGGCACCCGCCAGTCGACGCCCACGACGTCCGCGCCCGCCTCGCCGAGCAGCCCGAGCAACTCACCGGTGCCCACGCCGAAGTGGATGCGCGGCACACCGTATCCGGCGACGGCGGCGAAGACCTTCGAGGAGGCGGGCAGCACGCTGCGGCGGTAGTCGGCGGGGCCCAGGGCGCCCACCCAGGAGTCGAAGAGCTGGACGGCCGAGGCGCCCGCCTCGATCTGCACCTGGAGGAAGGCGGTGGTGATGTCGGCGAGCCGGTCCAGCAGCGCGGCCCAGAGCGCCGGGTCGCCGTACATGAGCGCCTTGGTGTGCTCGTGGTTGCGCGAGGGGCCGCCCTCCACCAGATAGCTGGCGAGCGTGAAGGGGGCGCCCGCGAAGCCGATGAGCGGGGTCGCGCCGAGCTCGCCGACGAGCGCCCCGATGGCCTCGGTGACGTACTTCACATCGTCCGGGTCGAGCGGACGCAGCCGCTCCAGATCGGCGCGGGTGCGGATCGGCCGCTCGATGACCGGCCCGACTCCGGGCTTGATGTCGAGGTCGATGCCGATGGCCATGAGCGGCACGACGATGTCGCTGTAGTAGACGGCCGCGTCCACCCGGTGGCGGCGCACCGGCTGGAGCGTGATCTCGGTGACCAGGTCGGGCCGCATGCAGGACTCCAGCATCGCGATGCCCTCGCGCAACTTGCGGTACTCCGGAAGCGAGCGCCCCGCCTGCCGCATGAACCACACAGGTGTATGGGGCACCGGCTCCCGGCGGCAGGCCCGCATAAAGGCCGAATCGGCTGTGGCACTGGCCGCGGCACGGCCGGTCTGCTGCTGGCCCGAGGGCCGCTCGTTGGCGCTCATGCCCCAGATTTTCGCACGGGCCGAACGAGTGACCCGCCAACCCGGGTGTTCCTCCCCGGTTAGGGCCCTCAGTGCGCCTAGTCTTCCGGGCATGGCAGCGGTTCAAGGACACCTCTCGAACGGTGCTGACGGCCCTGACGGCACGGACGCGGGCGGTGAGGACACTCCTCCCGCCTTCCGGCATGCCGTCACCGCGCTGCGCGGTGTGCGGGTGCGGCCGGAGGTGGAGCTCGATCCGACCCCACCCCCGCGTCGGCTCGCACCCTACTCGTACGCGCTGGAGGCGGTGGTCACCGGCGCGGCGGGCGATGACGAGGAGCTGGCCGAGGGGCGGCTGATCCTGCTGCACGACCCGGCCGGGCACGACTCCTGGCGCGGCACCTTCCGCCTGGTGACGCTGGTCCACGCGGACCTGGAGCCGGAGATCGCGGCGGATCCGTTGCTGCCCGAGGTGTGCTGGTCGTGGCTCACCGGCGCACTGGAGGCACGCGGGCTGCCCTACGGGGAGCCCAGCGGCACGGTCACCCGGGCGAGCTCGCACTACTTCGGCGCGATGGGCGAGCGGGAGCCGTCCACCCGGATCGAGATCCGGGCCTCCTGGACCCCGTCCGAGCACCCGCCCCCCGAACCGGCCCACCCCGGCCCGCGTCGCCCGGAGCCGACGGGAGAGGGCGGCGCCGAACGGCTGGGCGTGCCGGACACCGCGGGACACCTGGCCGCGTGGTGCGACCTCCTGTGCCAGATCGCAGGCCTGCCCCCGGCCGGCGCCACGGAGGCGGGGGTCGTCTCGCTGCCACAGCGGAGGGGACCCCAGGCGCGCTGAGCTTCGGGATGTCCTGAAAAAGATGCCGAACCCTCGGATGTCCCGAAAAAGACCAGCTGCGATCGATCAGTCGTCCTAATTGCCCGAATTGTTACTCACCAAATCGTGATCATTCTCTAAAGCCCGGCCGTATCGGTGCCGAAGGACGTGGTGACCCGTCCCACCACTTCCCCAGGAGGACCTGGTGTCTGTTCTCCTCGAGCAACCGTCCAGCCTGGTCGCCTACCGCCCGAACAAGCCGACGGCCATGGTGGTCGTTGCCGACCCCCGCGTTCGTTCCACCGTCACCCGCCACCTCTGGGCCCTCGGGGTGCGCGACGTCATCGAGGCGTCGTCCATCGCGGAGGCTCGTCCCCGCATCGGGAATCCGCGCGACATCTGCGTGGCCGATGTCCACCTCCCCGACGGCTCCGGCCTCACCCTGCTGTCCGAGACCCGCGCCGCGGGCTGGCCCAACGGGCTGGCCCTGTCCGCCGCCGATGACATCGGCGCCGTACGGAACGCACTGGCCGGCGGCGTCAAGGGCTATGTCGTCACCGGCACCCGCACCAACCTCGGCATCCCGGGCCGCCCCGGCGCCGCCCCGCTCGGCGCCGCCGCCCGGATGCACCGCCGCCCGCCGGGCGCCCCCGGCCACCCGGGCGGCTACCGGGAGCTGTCGGGCCGCGAGGTCGAGGTGCTGAGGCTGGTTGCGGAGGGCCAGTCCAACAAGGCCATCGGCGTCTCGATGGGCCTGTCCGCGCTCACCGTCAAGAGTCACCTCGCCCGGATCGCCCGCAAGCTGGGTACCGGGGACCGGGCGGGAATGGTCGCGGTCGCGCTGCGGACCGGAATCATCCACTGAGCCGTACCGCCCGCGCGGCCGCCACGCCGCCGCCCACCACCCCCCGCGCCCGTCGACGGAACGTTCCGTCGACGGGCGCCCTGTGTACTCCCCGCACACAGCTACCCTTGACAGGTGACCGACGCCCAAGAGACCGCAGCAGAGACGACACTGCGAACCACCGGGGGCGCTCCTCCGGACGACCTCCCCCCGGCGCCGGTCCCCTTGCTGGAGCCGCGCGAGGGCATCCCGCCCGTCACCGCGGACGCGGACACGCTGGCCGAGGTCATCGCGACCTTCGCCGCCGGCCACGGCCCGGTGGCCGTCGATGCCGAGCGCGCCTCCGGCTACCGCTACGGACAGCGGGCCTATCTGGTCCAGCTGCGCCGGGCCGGAGCGGGGACCGCACTGATCGACCCCGTCGGCTGCCCCGACCTCTCGGGTCTGGGCGCCGCGATCGCCGACGCCGAATGGGTCCTGCACGCCGCGACCCAGGATCTGCCCTGCCTGCGGGACATAGGCATGGTCCCGGCCCGGATCTTCGACACCGAACTCGCCGGTCGGCTGGCCGGGTTCGCCCGGGTGGGGCTCGGCGCCATGGTCGAGAACATCCTCGGATACGCCCTGGAGAAGGGCCACTCCGCCGTGGACTGGTCCACCCGCCCGCTGCCCGAGCCCTGGCTGCACTACGCCGCGCTCGACGTCGAGCTGCTGGTGGACCTGCGCGACGCGCTGGAGGAGGAGCTGGAGCGGCAGGACAAGCTGGAGTGGGCGCACCAGGAGTTCGCGGCGATCGCCGCGGCCCCGCCCGCCCCGCCGCGCAAGGACCCCTGGCGGCGGACGTCGGGGATGCACAAGGTCCGGCGGCGCCGGCAGATGGCCGTGGTGCGCGAGCTGTGGACGGCCCGGGACCGGATCGCCCAGCGCCGCGATGTCTCACCGGGCAAGGTGCTGGGCGACGCGGCCATCGTGGAGGCCGCGCTGGCCCTGCCGGCAGACGTCCGGGCACTGGCCGCGCTGAACGGTTTCGGCCATCGGATGAACCGGCGCCAGCTGGAGCAGTGGCAGGCCGCGGTGGACCGGGCGCGGGCGCTGCCGGAGGCGGACCTGCCCCAGCCGGGCCAGCCGGTGGCCGGTCCGCCCCCGCCCCGGGCGTGGGCCGACAAGGACCCGGTGGCCGCGGCGCGGCTCTCCGCGGCGCGTGCGGCCGTCACCCAACTGGCCGAACAGCTGAATCTTCCGCAGGAGAACCTGATCGCCCCGGACACCGTCCGGCGGCTGTGCTGGGAGCCGCCCGCCGAGCCGACCACGGATGCGATCGCCTCCGTTCTCGCAGGTCACGGCGCCCGCCCCTGGCAGATCGACCAGGTGACCCCGGTCCTGACGGCCGCCTTGCTGACGCCCCCGGCGTGATGTGACGCGCGTGGACCGGCGGCCCCGCCGCCGGTCCGCGGCTGTGACCTTCAACCCTCCGGTGGTGGGGACTGGGCAGCCTGGTTACTCATAAGTAGCATGAGGGTGTGACGGCGCGCCCCCGGCGTGCCCGCAGCAGTGCCATCCCGCACCTGGAGGAGAGCCAACGTGCCTCGTACCGCTAGGGACGTCGTCTTCGTCGACGGCGTCCGGACCCCATTCGGCAAGGCGGGCCCGAAGGGCATCTACCACGAGACCCGCGCCGACGACCTGGTCGTCAAGTGCATCCGGGAGCTGCTGCGCCGCAACCCGGATCTGCCGCCGGAGCGCATCGACGAGGTGGCCATCGCCGCGACGACGCAGATCGGCGACCAGGGCCTGACCATCGGCCGCACCGCGGGCATCCTGGCCGGGCTGCCCCAGTCGGTCCCCGGCTACGCCATCGACCGGATGTGTGCCGGTGCGATGACGGCCGTGACCACCACCGCCGGATCCATCTCCTTCGGTGCCTACGACGCCGTGGTCGCGGGCGGTGTCGAGCACATGGGCCGCCACCCCATGGGCGAGTCCGTCGACCCCAACCCGCGCTTCGTCTCGGAGAAGCTGGTCGACGAGTCGGCCCTGTTCATGGGCATGACGGCGGAGAACCTCCACGACCGGCTGCCGCACATCTCCAAGCAGCGCGCCGACGAGTTCGCGGTGCGCAGCCAGGAGAAGGCCGCCAAGGCGTACGCCAACGGCAAGATCCAGCAGGACCTGGTGCCGATCTCGGTGCGCCGCACCTCGCCCGAGGGCGGCGAGACCGGCTGGGGCCTGGCGACCGCCGACGAGCCGATGCGCCCGGGCACCACGCTGGAGGGCCTGGCGGCGCTGAAGACCCCGTTCCGCCCGCACGGCCGGGTCACGGCCGGTAACTCCGCGGGGCTCAACGACGGCGCCACCGCCTCGCTGATCGCCTCCGAGGACTTCGCCCGGGAGCTGGGCCTGCCGGTCAGGATGCGCCTGGTCTCGTTCGCCTTCGCGGGCGTCGAGCCCGAGGTGATGGGCTACGGCCCGGTCCCGGCCACCAAGAAGGCCCTGGCGAAGGCCGGTCTGTCCATCGAGGACATCGGCCTGTTCGAGATCAACGAGGCGTTCGCCGTCCAGGTCCTGTCGTTCCTGGACCACTACGGCATCGCGGACGACGACGAGCGCGTCAACCAGTACGGCGGCGCGATCGCCTTCGGCCATCCGCTGGCCTCCTCCGGTGTCCGCCTGATGACGCAGCTCGCACGGCAGTTCGAGGAGCGCCCCGAGGTCCGCTACGGCATCACGACGATGTGCATCGGCTTCGGCATGGGTGGCACCGTGATCTGGGAGAACCCGCACTTCGAGGGGAACAAGTGACCAACACCGCAGAGCTTCTCAAGGGAGCGGCAGAGCTCTTCCCGGGCGAGGTCGTGACGCAGGCGCATGTCCGCCACCTCGATCTCCCCCAGGGCGCGGGCCGCTTCGCGCTCATCACGCTGGACAACGGCCTGGACCACACCAAGCCCACCACCTTCGGCCCGGCCTCGCTCGCCAACCTCAACACGGCGATCGACCAGGTCGAGAAGGAGGCCGCGGACGGCGAGATCACCGGTGTCGGCATCACCGGCAAGCCGTTCATCTTCGCCGTGGGCGCCGACCTCAAGGGCGTGGAGCTGCTGAAGCGCCATGAGGACGCGCTGGCCATCGGCAAGGGCGGCCATGACGTCTTCAAGCGGCTGTCGGCGCTCGCCGTGCCCACCTTCGCGTACTACAACGGCGCGGCCATGGGCGGCGGGGTCGAGGTCGGGCTGCACTGCTCCTACCGCACCGTCTCCGCGGCGCTGCCCGCTTTCTCGCTGCCCGAGGTGTTCCTCGGCCTGGTGCCCGGCTGGGGCGGCTGCACCCTGCTGCCGAACCTGATCGGCGCCGACCGCGCGGTCTCGGTCATCATCGAGAACTCGCTCAACCAGAACAAGCAGCTCAAGGGCGAGCAGGTCTACGAGCTCGGGATCGCCGACGCGATCTTCGAGGGCGCGGACTTCCTGGAGCAGTCGCTGATCTGGACCGCCGCCGTCCTCAAGGGCGAGATCGAGGTCGTACGGCCCGAGATCGACCGCGGCGACGCCTGGCACGAGGCCGTGGTGCGCGGCCGCGCCATCGCCGACGGCAAGGTGCACGGGGCGGCCCCGGCCGCCTACCGCGCGCTGGAGATCATCGACGCGGCGCGCAACGGCGACCTCGCCCGCGGCTACGAGGCCGAGGAGAAGGCGCTCGCCGACCTGATCATGGGCAGCGAGCTGCGCAGCGGCATCTACGCCTTCAACCTGGTGCAGAAGCGCGGCAAGCGCCCCGCCGGCGCCCCGGACAAGTCGCTGGCGCGCCCGGTCTCCAAGGTGGGCGTCGTGGGCGCCGGTCTGATGGCCTCGCAGCTGGCGCTGCTGTTCGCGCGGCGTCTCGAGGTGCCGGTCGTACTGACCGACATCGACCAGGAGCGGGTCGACAAGGGCGTGGGCTATGTCCACGGCGAGATCGACAAGCTGCTACTCAAGGGCCGGATCAACCAGGACAAGGCCAACCGCCTCAAGGCCGCGGTGACCGGTTCGCTGGACAAGGCCGCCGCGTTCTCCGACGCCGACTTCGTCATCGAGGCCGTCTTCGAGGAGATGGGCGTCAAGCAGAAGGTGTTCGCCGAGGTCGAGGCGGTCGTGCCGGAGCACGCCATCCTCGCCACCAACACCTCCTCGCTGTCGGTCTCCGAGATGGCGTCCCAGCTCAAGCACCCCGAGCGGGTCGTGGGCTTCCACTTCTTCAACCCGGTCGCGATCCTGCCGCTGCTGGAGATCGTCCGCGGTGAGAAGACCGATGACGCGTCGCTGGCCACGGCCTTCGGCGTGGCCAAGAAGCTGAAGAAGACCGCCGTCCTGGTCAAGGACGCCCCGGCGTTCGTGGTCAACCGGATCCTGACCCGCTTCATGGGCGAGATCCAGAACGTGATCGACGAGGGCACCCCGGTGGACGTCGCCGAGCGCGCCATCGAGCCGCTGGGCCTGCCGATGTCCCCGCTGGTGCTGCTGGAGCTGGTCGGCCCGGCGATCGGCCTGCACGTCTCGGAGACCCTGCACGGCGCGTTCCCGGACCGCTTCACGGTCTCGGAGAACCTCAGGCGCGTGGTCGAGGCGGGCAAGCGCGGCTTCTACGTCCACGACTCCGGGGAGCCGAAGCTGGACCCGGAGGTCGCCGAGCTGCTCCAGCAGGGCGACACCGTCCTCACCGAGGAGCAGGTGCGCGCCCGGGTGCTGGACGCGGTCGCGCAGGAGATCGGGCTGATGCTCGAGGAGGGCGTCGTCGCCGAGGCGCAGGACATCGACCTGTGCCTGATCACCGGCGCGGGCTGGCCCTTCCACCTGGGCGGCATCACGCCGTACCTGGACCGCGAGGGCGTCTCGGAGCGGGTGAACGGGAAGACGTTCCTGGCGCAGGGCGTGGCGAGCGTTCCCGCGTAGCGTCGGCGGCGCGTGACATACCCGGGTGCCGGGGGGGGGAAAGCCCCCCCCCGGCACTTGGGCGTTCGGGGTCCTGCCCGCCCGTTCGGGGGCCTGCCCATCCGTTCTGGGGCTTGCCCGCCCGTTCCGGGGCCCCACCGGCGGCGCCTTCCCCGGGCGTGGGGCCGCGACGTCGAACGGGCCCTCAGCCGGGCTGTGGCGCCGCTCAGCCGCTTCCCACGCGGGTCCAGGCCCCAAGTGCCAGCCCGCGCTCGTCGGTCTTCTGACGGGCCACCAGGAGCTTTCCGTCCAGCGCCAGCGCGGCCAGTACGACTCGGCCCTGGCCGTCCAGCGCCAGGGCCGGGGTGTGGGCGCCCTGCTCGCCCGAGGGCGTCCACCACACCCCCGCCGCCTCGTCCTCGCAGGGGTGGGCGGCGACGGCCAGCCCGCCGGCCGCGCGGTCCTGGTGGGCCAGGACGGTGCAGTCGTGACCGTCCACCGTGGCGCGCACCACGGCGACCGGGCCGGTGCCCGTGGCCCCGCCCAGCGGCGCGGGGGCCGGGGAGTCCGGCCGCCAGGCCATGACCTCACCGCTGCCGGCGTCCCGCCAGTAGTGGGTGAGGGTGCCGGGGCTGCTCTCCACCATGGACGCCGAATCCGGCCGGGCGTCGGCGGGGACGTCCTCGCCCCGCTTGGGGGCGGCGCCCGGCTTGGGCTGGTACCAGCGCAGCGCGGTGCCCTTCCCGGCCGGGGCCAGCAGTTCGAGACGGCCGTCGGCGGTCGCGGCCGCCGACATGCCGCCCAGTACGTGCGTGCCCTTCCAGTCGGTCCAGCGCTCCCAGGTGCCCTTGGGGTCCTGTCGCCGCGCGCTCACCCCGCCCCCGGCGTTGCGCACGAAGACGCGGAGCGCGCCGGTGGAGTCCACCGCCGCGGCCGGCGGGCCGGTCCGCTCGGCCTTGCGGGCGTCCTTGGGATGCGGGGTGCCCAGCGAGTGCCACGCCGTCAGCGGGCGGCCGGACTGGAACTGGGTGGCGTGGACGATGTCCACGCGCGCCGGTTCCCCGGCGCCGCCCGGCCGGTGCCGAAGTCCCACCAGATGGGCATAGCCCTCGGGACTCTGAACGACGGTCAGCCCGGCCAGGCGGCCGGACACCTCGATCAACCACGGCCCCGACCACTCCGCCCCTCCGGGGCGGTCCTCGGTCCAGCGGGCGACACCGCCCGTCACCGGTGCGTAGGCCGTGAGCCTGCCGTCCTTGCCGCGGAGCAACCGCAACGCCATGGCCCGCTGCCAACCCTTCCCCGAGCCGGTCCACCTAATCGAACGATGTCCATAGTAATTTGCCTTGACTATGGATGGGGTTGTGGTCGTGGACGCCGCCAATGTGGTCGGCTCGGTTCCGGACGGCTGGTGGCGCGACCGGCGCGGCGCCGCCGAGCGACTCCGCGACCGGCTGGCCGTCCTCGCCGGGACCGGGCTCCCCGACCGGCCGGGCGTGCCCGGCTGGGCCACCGTCCCTCCGGTGGACATCGTGATGGTGGTCGAGGGCCCGGCGCGGGGCGTCGAGCCGGTGGCGGGCGTACGGGTGGAGTCCGCGCCGGGCAGCGGCGACGACCACATCGTGGCGGTGGTGGCGGCGGCCCGCGAGGAGGGCCGCCCCTGCCTGGTGGTGACGGCGGACCAGGAACTGCGGGCCCGGGTCACGGCGCTGGGCGCGCAGACGACGGGCCCCCGCTCGGTCCGCCCGAACGGCTCGCCCTGAGCAGGTCGGAGGAAGTCCACTACGGTTCGGGCAGCGCCCCGAAGGGGCGCGGGGCTGTGTCGATATGCGGCTCCGCCGCGTGGGGGACCAGCCACGGCGGCGCCGCAGTCGGCCGACGACGTATCGCGGCACTTCCCGCGGAGCGCTTGGAGCCGGTCAGGCGGTGGCCAGGCATCCGCCGGACCGTGCCGCCTGCGGCGAGCCATTCCCCTCCCCGCCCCTTCCCACAACTGGAGCTCCACCCCAGCCCCGGCCCCACCCCAGGTGGCCCGGCCGACGAGCTGACCCCGGCGACCATCGGCTCGTCGTCGCCTCCCGGGGGCCAGGGGCGGAGCGAACCCGGGGCTCCGCCCCGCACTTCAGCCGGGCGACTCGGATGTGCGCGGGGGTCCACCCGGTCATCCGCCGCCCCGGCGCTGACCGCCGGGGTCCAGGGGCGGAGCCCCTGGTAGCGGGAACAATCCGCGGGCACCTACCCCGTGCGCGTTCCCGCCTCGCTCACCCGGCTGTGGCGGCGCCCGTAGAGGAAGTAGACGAGGAAGCCGATGACCATCCACACCCCGAACCGCACCCAGGTCTCCGCGGGCAGGTTGAGCATCAGCCACAGCGACGCGGCCACCGACAGGATCGGCAGCACCGGCACCCAGGGGGTGCGGAAGGCGCGGGGCAGGTCGGGGCGGGTGCGGCGGAGGATGATGACGCCCAGCGCGACCACGACGAAGGCGAAGAGCGTGCCGATGTTCACCAGAGCCGCCAGCTCGGAGATGGAGGTGAACCCGGCCACCACGGCGATGACCACGCCCAGCAGGATCGTCGAGCGGTACGGCGTGCCGAAGCGCGGATGCACCCGGGAGAAGACCCTGGGCAGCAGCCCGTCGCGGCTCATCGCGAAGAACACCCGGCTCTGGCCGAGCAGCAGGATCATGGACACGGTGGTGAGCCCGACGGCGGCGCCGAAGCTGATGAGGCCCGCGTAGAACGGATGGCCGGTCGCCTTGAAGGCGTCGGCGAGCGGGGCATCCACCGACAGCTTGGTGTACTTCTGCATGCCGGTGACCACGATGGACACCGCGACGTACAGCACCGTGCAGATGAACAGCGAGCCCAGGATGCCGCGGGGCATGTCCCGCTGCGGATTCCGGGTCTCCTCCGCCGCGGTCGCCACGATGTCGAAGCCGATGAAGGCGAAGAAGACCACGGCGGCGCCGGTGAAGATGCCCTGGACGCCGAAGGTCGTCGGTTCGTAACCGAACATCAGCTGGATCAGCGGCGCCTTCAGCCCCGAGCCGGAGACCGTGCCCTGGGCCTCGGGGACGAAGGGGTGGTAGTTCTCCGGGTGGATGAAGAAGGCGCCCGCGATGATGACGAGCAGCACCACGGCCACCTTGATCGCGACCACCGCGGCGGTGACCCGCGCGGAGAGCTTCATGCCGAAGACCAGGATCGCGGTGATCACCAGGACCAGCAGGAAGGCCAGCAGGTCGAAGGAGAAGCCGTGCGCCGCCTCGGGCCCGGACAGGGCGTCGGGCAGATGCCATCCGGCGTTGTCCAGCAGTGAGCGGATGTACCCCGACCAGCCCACCGAGACCACGGCACAGGCCAGCGCGAACTCCAGCACCAGGTCCCAGCCGATGATCCAGGCGGGCAGCTCGCCGAGCGAGGCGTACGAGAAGGTGTACGCGGACCCCGCGACCGGGACCGTCGAGGCGAACTCGGCGTAGCACAGCGCGGCCAGGGCGCAGGCCACCCCGGCGGCCACGAAGGACAGCGCGGTGGCGGGCCCCGCCTGCTCCTTGGCGACCGAGCCGGTGAGCACGAAGATGCCGGTGCCGATGATGACACCGACGCCGAAGACCGTGAGGTCCAGGACGGACAGGGACCGGGTGAGGGTGTGCTCGGGCTCCTCGGTGTCCTGGATGGACTGCTCGATGCTCTTCGTCCGCAGGTAGCGCGGCCGGACTCTGCCTCCGGTGCCTCCGCCTGGTTCGTCAACGCTCACCGGTGCCACCTCCACGCCTGCCGTGCGGTTCATGGTTCTGGTTACCGATCGGCGGCGAGGTATGCACGCTCAGGGCCGTCCCCGATTCACCCGATGGGGGCGGGCGGTGCGACGCACGCTGGGCCGGTCGGAGCAGGAAGCGCTCCGGCCGACCCAGACGGAAAGGGGCGGTGGCTCAGCCGCGGTCGCTCAGCCGCAGTGACTCAGTCGCGCACCGGCTCGGCCGTCGTCGGCCGGGTCACATCGGCGCCCTGGGAGTCCGCGGCCGCGGACTCGTGTCCGTAGCGGCCGCCGATCCTGGCGACCAGCCCGGTGACCTGCCGGGCGATGTCCGGCGCGGTCAGCCCGATCTCGGCCATGACCTCCTTACGGGAGGCATGGTCGAGGAAGCGGGGCGGGATGCCGAAGTCGCGCACCGGCATGTCGACGCCCGAGTCGCGCAGCGCCTGGGCGACGGCGGAGCCCACACCGCCGACCCGGCTGTTGTCCTCGACGGTGACGACGACGCGGTGGCGCTCGGCGAGGGCGGGCAGCTCCTCGTCCACCGGCTTGACCCAGCGGGGGTCCACGACCGTTGTGGAAATGCCCTGTTTGTCGAGAAGGTCGGCGACCTCCAGGCACATCGGGGCCAGCGCGCCCACCGAGACCAGCAGCACATCGGGCCGCTCGCGGTCGGCGGCCGCGGGCTCCCGCAGTACGTCCATGCCGCCGATCCTGCCGACGGCCGCGACCGCCGGGCCCACCGCGCCCTTGGAGTAGCGCACCACGGTCGGCGCGTCCTCCACCGCCACGGCCTCGCGCAGCTGGGCGCGGACCTGGTCGGCGTCGCGCGGGGCGGCGATCCGCAGGCCGGGGACGACCTGGAGCAGCGACATGTCCCACATGCCGTTGTGCGAGGCCCCGTCGGTCCCGGTGATACCGGCGCGGTCCAGGACGAAGGTGACCCCGCACTTGTGCAGGGCCACGTCCATCAGGACCTGGTCGAAGGCGCGGTTGAGGAAGGTGGCGTAGACCGCGAAGACCGGGTGCACACCGCCGGTGGCCAGGCCCGCCGCCGAGACGGCCGCGTGCTGCTCGGCGATGCCCACGTCGTAGACCCGGTCCGGGAAGCGCTTGGCGAACTCGGTGAGCCCCACCGGGTGCAGCATGGCCGCCGTGATCGCGACGATGTCCTCGCGCTCCTCGCCGAGCTTGACCATCTCCTCGCCGAAGACCGAGGTCCAGTCGGCGCCGGAGGCCGAGATCGGCAGCCCGGTGTCCGGGTGGATCTTGCCGACGGCGTGGAAGCGGTCCGCCTCGTCCTGGAGGGCGGGCTGGTAGCCGCGGCCCTTCTCGGTGAGGCAGTGCACGATGACCGGGCCGCCGAAACGCTTCGCCCGCTGAAGCGCCGACTCCAGCGCCTCGATGTCATGGCCGTCGATCGGGCCGACGTACTTGAGCCCCAGGTCCTCGAACATGCCCTGCGGGGTGATGAAGTCCTTCAGCCCCTTCTTGGCCCCGTGCAGCGTCTCGTACAGCGGCCTGCCGACGACCGGGGTGCGCTCCAGCAGGTCCTTGCCGCGGGCCAGGAAGCGCTCGTAGCCGTCGGTGGTGCGCAGGGTGGCGAGGTGGTTGGCCAGGCCGCCGATGGTCGGGCCGTAGGAGCGCTCGTTGTCGTTGACGACGATGACCAGCGGGCGGTTCTTGGCGGCGGCGATGTTGTTGAGCGCCTCCCAGGCCATACCGCCGGTGAGCGCCCCGTCGCCGATCACGGCGACCACATGGTCCTGCTTGCCGAGCAGCTCATTGGCCTTGGCGAGGCCCTCGGCCCAGCCGAGGACGGTCGAGGCGTGGCTGTTCTCGATGACGTCGTGCTCGGACTCGGCGCGCGAGGGATAACCGGACAAACCACCCTTGCTCTTGAGCTTGGAGAAGTCCTGGCGGCCGGTGAGCAGCTTGTGCACATAGGACTGGTGGCCGGTGTCCAGCAGCACCTTGTCCCGGGGCGAGTCGAAGACCCGGTGCAGGGCGATGGTCAGCTCCACCACGCCGAGGTTGGGGCCGAGATGGCCACCGGTCTTGGAGACGGCGTCGACGAGGAAGGAGCGGATCTCCGCGGCCAGCTGGTCCAGCTCCTCCGGAGTGAGCCGGTCCAGATCGCGCGGTCCCGTGATGCGGGTCAGCAGCACCCGTGCCTCCTTGCTTCGAGCGTCTCCATGGAGCTTGCCGTCCGCCCGAGTCTAATGTTCCGCCCTCGGGCGCAGACCTCCCCCCATGCGATCTCCGTCACGCGTGTTCTTTTCGGACAGCTGCCCGGCGCCTTCCAGGAAGGCGCCGGGCAGCCGGGTGAGCGGATGGGGCGTCCGGGGTCAGCCGCGACCCGCGGACCGCTGAGTCCTGCGCGACACCGAGTCGATGACGACGGCGGCCAGCAGCACCCCACCGGTGATCATGTACTGGACGGAGTTCGCGACGCCCAGCAGGTTCATCCCGGACGAGATCGAGCCGATGACCAGCATGCCGAGCAGCGCCGACCAGACCGAGCCCCGGCCGCCGAAGAGGCTGGTGCCGCCGATGACGGCGGCCGCGATGGCCTCCATCAGCAGGTTGCCGGTGCCGGCCTGCTGGCTGGCGGAGCCGATCCGGGAGGCGATCATGATGCCGCCGCACGCGGCCATCAGCCCGGCCAGCGAGTAGACCGAGATCCGGATGGCGACGACGTTGATGCCCGCGCGGCGGGCGGCCTCGACGCTGCCGCCCAGGGCGATCACCTTGCGCCCGTAGGAGGTGCGGCGGACCACGAAGTCCAGGATCACCAGGACCGCCACGAAGATCACCAGGGCGAGCGGCAGACCCTTGTACTCGTTGAGCCGCCAGGCCGCGGCGTAGACGATCACCGCGAGCACGCCCGTACGGACCAGGATCTCGCTCAGCGGCCGCGAGGGTATGCCGACCGCCTTACGGCGCCTGCTGTCCAGGAACTGGGCGAGGAAGAAGCCCGCCGTCGCCACCGTGGCCGCCCCGTACGCGGCGATCAGCTGGCTGAAGTAGTGCGCGGTCAGATCGCGCACGAAGCTGTCGTCCGCGATGCTGATGGTGCCGGTGGTACCGAGCACCTGGAGCATCAGACCGTTCCAGGCCAGCAGACCGGCCAGGGTCACCACGAAGGCCGGTACGCCGATCTTGGCGAAGAAGAAGCCGTGCACCGCGCCGAGGACCGCGCCGCTGGCGAGCGCCGCGAGCACCGCGATCCCCTCGGGCACCCCGTGGTTGACGTTGAGCACCGCCAGGGTCGCCGCGGCCAGACCGCTGAGCGAGCCGACGGACAGGTCGATCTCGCCGAGCAGCAGCACGAAGACGATCCCGACCGAGATCATGCCGGTGCCGCCGAGCAGGATGGAGAGGTCGGAGAGGTTCTTGGGCGAGAGGAAGGCGCTGTCCTTCGCCTGGAAGACCGCCCAGATGATGGCGATGCCGACGATGACCGGGACCGCGCCCAGGTCACCGCTGCGCATCTTGCGGCCGAACTCCGTCAGATAGCCCTTGAAGCCCTCCTGACGGACCAGCAGCCGGGGGTCGACGACGGTGACCGCGTCCTTGGCGACGGGGTTGGCGTCGGCCGGGCCGCTCGCCTTGTTGGCGCCGTTCGACGGGCCGCCGTTGGTCTTGTCCACGTTCGTGGTCACTTCGCGACCTCCCCGCTACGCGCCTTGCGGCGGGTCACGGCGTTGTCCGTGGCGCCGGTGATGGCGGAAATGATCTCTTCCTGAGAGGTGGTCTTCACATCGAAGATGCCGTTGTTGCGGCCCAGCCGCAGCACCGCGACCCGGTCCGCGACGGCCTTCACGTCGGCCATGTTGTGGCTGATGAGGATGACGGCGAGGCCCCGGTCACGCAGCCGCTCGACCAGGTCCAGGACCTGTGCGGTCTGCTCGACGCCGAGGGCGGCGGTCGGCTCGTCCAGGATCACCAGCTTGGGCTCGCCGAGCATCGAACGGGCGATGGCGACGGTCTGCCGCTGGCCACCCGAGAGCGAGGCGATCGGGATCCGCACACTGGGGATGCGGATCGACAGGGTCTGGAGCAACTCACGGGAGCGCCGCTCCATTTCGACCTCGTCCAGCACCCCGGCGCGCAGGATCTCGCGGCCGAGGAAGAGGTTGCCGACGACGTCGATGTTGTCGCAGAGGGCGAGGTCCTGGTAGACGGTCGCGATGCCCAGCTCCTGGGCGTCGTGCGGCCGGCTGACCTGGACGGGCTTGCCCTGCCACTCGACGACGCCCTCATCGGCGGGGCCGACTCCGGCAATGCTCTTGACGAGGGTCGACTTGCCGGCGCCGTTGTCGCCCACCAGGGCGACGACTTCACCGGCGTGGACCTCCAGATGGATGTCGGTGAGCGCCTGGACGGCGCCGAACCGCTTGGAGATCCCGCGCAACGCCAACACGGGTCCGTTCGGCACGATGGCCATCTCCGTTCCGGGCAGGGTGGTCCCTGCTGTGTGACGGAGGGGAGAGCGCGCTCTCCCCTCGGATGGGGGGTGAGTCAGGGGGCGGGCGGGCCGTCCGCGAGGTTCGGACGGCCCTGCTCCACCCTTTGCCGGAGACCGGCCGTTACTTCAGACCGATCTCCGCGCACGCCGCCTTGATCTTGGCGGTGCAGATCTGGTCGACCTTGTAGATGCCGTCCTTGATGACGGTGTCCTTGATGTTCTTCTTGGTCAGCGAGACCGGCGTGATCAGCGTCGCCGGGATGTCCTTGGTGGTCGGGCTGTCGACCGTGTTGGACTCGTTGACCTTCTCGCCGCGGCCGAGCGCGATGGCCATCTCGGCGGCGGCGGTGGCCTCGTCCAGGTAGGACTTGTAGACGCTCATGTACTGCTCACCGGTGACGACCCGGCGCACACCCTCGATCTCGGCGTCCTGTCCGGTGACCGGGGGCAGCGGGTTGAGGCCGCCGCTCTTGAGCGCGGTGATCGCGCCGCCGGCCATGCTGTCGTTGGCCGAGTAGACACCGACGATGTTGTCCTTGCCGAGCGAGGAGATGGCGCCCGTCATGGCCTCGTTGGCCTTGTCCGCCAGCCAGCGGTCGATGTCGTACGACTTGCCGACGTCCACCTTGCCCTTGAGGACGGACATCGCGCCCTTCTTGAACATGGCGGCGTTGGGGTCGGCCTCCCAGCCGTTGAGCATGACGATCTTGCCGCTCTTGGCCTTGTCGCCCAGCGCCTCGAGCAGGGCCTTGCCCTGGACCTTGCCGACCGTCTCGTTGTCGAACGAGGTGTACGCGGAGACCGGGCCCTCGGCGAGCCGGTCGTAGGCGATGACCGGGATGCCGTCCTCGTCGGCCTTCTTGACCGAGCTGGCGATGGACTTGGAGTCCACCGAGTCGAGGATGATCGCGTCGACCTTCTTGGTGATCATCGAGTCGACCTGCTGCTGCTGGACCGAGGGGTCCGACTTGGCGTTGACGTACAGAACCTTGCAGTCGGCGCAGAGTGCCTTGATCTTCTTGGTGACGAAGGGCCGGTCGAAGTTCTCGTATCTGGCCGTCTGATCCTCGGGCAGCAGTAGCCCGATCGTGAGCGGACCAGTCTTCTTCTTGTCGTCCTTCTTGTCGTTGTCGGCTTCCTTCGCCGAGCCACAGGCGGCGAGGGCTACCGTCATCGACATGACAGAAGCGGCAAGAGCGACGCGACGCATCGTTGCGTTCATTTAGGGGTGACCTCCCTGACGAGGCCGCGTCATTGCGGCCGAGGTGGCTGGAAGTCAACTCGGCCGCCCGCATGGCGTCAAGAAGTAAATCCTTAACGAGATGGCAACGGTGCCATTCGTTATCTGAGTGAACGCAGTCGGACAGGCCGGATAGACGGAGCGTGACCGGACAAAGCCTCTCAGGGAAGCCCACGGCCCAACAGCCCCCGGCCGGCCGGGGATACGGCACGGACTCTCAGGTGAGGGCCGGGGCCCCCGCCGAGAGCGCGCCGTCCAGCAGCGTCGAGTCGCCCATCTCGCTGAGCACCAGCGCGAGCGCGCCCAGCACCTCGGCCCGGCCGCCGAGCGCCCCCGGCATCACCGACAGCTGATGGGCCGCGCTCGGGATCGCGTACCGCGCGACCGACTCCCGGATCGGCCCCAGCACCAGCTCCCCCGCCTCGGCGAGCTGGCCGCCCAGCACCATCCGGCTCGGGTTGATCAGATTGCAGAGGTTGGCCACCCCGCTGCCGATGTGCCGGCCGACGTCCCCGATCACCCGTCGGCAGCCCGGATCGCCCTCGCGGGCGAGCTGCACCATGCGCTCCACGGTGAGGTCCGCCCCATGGCTGGAACGCAGCAGCGGCAGCACATAGCGGGCCGCGGTGAAGGTCTCCAGACAGCCGCGATTGCCGCAGCGGCACACCGGGCCCGACTCGTCCAGGGTGATGTGGCCGATTTCGCCCGCCGTACCGCCGGGGCCGCGGTAGATCTTCCCGCTGATCACCAGCCCCGCGCCGACACCGTCGGCCACCTTGATGTACGCGAGGTCGCCGACCCCGCGGCCGGAGCCCCAGACCAGCTCGCCGAGCGCGCCGAGGTTGGCGTCGTTGTCCACGTGCACCGGCACCCCGAGCCGCTGGGCCAGGTCGTCGCGCGGATTGGTGCCCGCCCAGCCCGGCAGGATCGCGGTCGAGCCCAGCGTGCCGGTCTCCACGTCGATCGGCGCGGGCACGCCGAGCCCGACGCCGACCACCTTGTCCTGGCTCAGCCCGCTGGCCGTGATCAGCCTGCTGACCAGCTGCTCGGCCCGGTCCAGGCCCTGGGAGGAGGAGGCGTCCACATCCAGCGGCTCGGCCTCCTCGGCCAGCACCTGATGGGCGAGGTTGCCGATGGCGACACGCAGATGGGTATGGCCGAAATCCACCCCTACGACAATGCCTGCGTCACCGCTGAGCGAGACGCTGCGCGCCCGGCGGCCGCCCGCCGAGGTGGGCGTGACCTCGACCGTTCCGCCGTCCTTGAGCTCGCGCACGATGTTGGAGACGGTGGCGGCGGACAGCCCGGTGGACCGGGCGATCTCCGCCTGGGTCAGCGAGCCCGCCATGCGCACCGCACGGACCACCCGCTCGAGATTGGCCCGGTGCAGCGACGACTGCGATCCCGGAGTCTCCACGCCCATCCACTCCCGCCTTCGCGGGCGGCACGACGGCCGCTCCGCCCGACCGGACCGCAGCAATGAGGCCCGGCTGTGTCTCCAACATGTGAACTCTAAGCTGAGCCGCCACGGTTGTCCCACGTCAAGCCCCCGACGGCGGTGGGACCGCTCGCGGTACCCTCCGCCGCCCACAGCGGCACGGCTCCGTCCTTTCCGGTGACCGGAAAGGACGGAGCCGTGAAAAGCCCTCTGTGATATGCCTCTGCGATGCGTCTCTGTGATGTGCCCCTATTTGAGCGCGCCCGCGGTCAGACCCGCCTGGACCTGCCGCTGGAAGAGGATATAGACGGCGAGTACGGGAAGCATCGCCAGCACCAGACCGGCGAAAAGCGCTGACCAGTCGCCCTTGTACTGCTGGCTGGCCGCGAGCTGCACAAGGCCCTGGGTGAGCACCCGCTTGTCCTCATCGGTGTTGAGCACCGTGGGCAGCATGTACTGATTCCACTGCCCGAGGAAGTTGAAGATCCCCACGCTGATCAGCCCGGGCTTCGCCATCGGCAGCATGACCTGGAAGAACGTCCTGGTATGGGACGCCCCGTCGATCAGGGCCGCCTCCGCGACCGAGGACGGCAGCGTCTTGAAGAACGAGGTGAGGAAGAAGACCGTGAACGGCAGCGAATAGGCGATATAGACCAGAATGAGTCCATGGAAGGTGTTGAGCAGGCTCATGTTCTTCATCACGAAGAACAGCGGCACCAGCGCCAGGATGATCGGAAAACTCATCCCGCCGACGAACATGAAATAGATGAACCGCTTTCCCGGGAATTCGAAGCGGGCCAGGATGTACGCCGCCATCGAGCCCAGCAGCATCGTCCCGATCAGGGAGCAGCCCACCACCAGGATCGTATTGAGGAAGAAGTCGCCGATGTTCGACTTGCTCCAGGCCCTGGTCCAGTTGTCGAAGTGCAGGGCGGAGGGCAGCCCCCAGGGCGAGGTGAAGATCTGCTTGTCGGTCTTGAGGGAGCTCATCACCGCCCACAGCAGCGGCAGCGTGACCAGGAGCCCCCAGACCGCCAGGATGCCGTGCGAGAAGACGTTGAGGACCTTGCCCTCGCTGCCGATCCGGCCCTCGGGGGTGAAGCCCGGCGGCGGCTGCTTGGCGACGGGCCCGGTGGCCGGTGCCTCGTCCTCCTTGGTGACGCCCGGGAGCTCCGAGGGCTCTGCGTGCGAGGTCACTGTGGTACCCCCAGATCGACGGTCGGGCGGCGGTGGCCGGGTGCGGTCGGTGGGATCGGCATCAGTACTCCAGCCGTTCGCGCCGGCCGAGCCTGGTCACGATGACCGCGAAGATCATGGTGACGATGAGCATCGCGACGCCGATCGTGGTGGCCCGTCCGGCCTGCCCGTCGTGGAAGGTCTTGGTGTAGACGTAGTAGCCCATGACCTGGGTGGAGTCGGCGGGGCCGCCCGGCCCCACGGTCATGATCTGCACCACGGCGAACGCGTCGAGAGCGATGATGCCCATGTAGATCCAGCCGGTCTGGACCGTGTCCCACAGCAGCGGCAGGGTGATCCTGAAGAAGGTCTTGATCCGGTTGGCCCCGTCGAGCAGCGCCGCCTCGTAGAAGTCCCTCGGGATGGAGCTCATCCCGGCGGAGAAGAGGACGACGTAGAAGCCGACGTTGCTCCAGACCATCACCGCCATCAGGCACCACAGCGCCAGCTTCGGATCGGCCAGCCACTGCTGCTGGAGCGAGTCCAGGCCGACTCCGTCGAGGAAGGAGTTGATCGCGCCGTTGCGCGGGTTGTAGGTGAACTGGAACAGCAGGGCGACGATCGCGATCGACAGCACCTGCGGGAAGAAATAGATCACCTTGTACAGGCCCGACCCGCGCACCCCGGAGACCGCCGCGTTCTTACGGCCCCGGCCGCCCACATTGAGCATGAAGGCGAAGAACAGCCCGAGGCCGAGCGTCACCAGCGGCACCACCAGCAGCAGCAGGACATTGTGCCCGACCGCTTTCCAGAAGAGGTCGTCGTGCAGCAGCCAGTCGTAGTTCTTGAACCCGACCATTTTGAAGTCGGAGCTCAGACCCGTCCAGTCCGTGAAGGAGTAGTAGATGGCCTGGACGAACGGCGAGATCACGAAGACCGCGTAAAGGATCACCGGCAGGGCCAGGAACCCCGCGATGAACCGGTACTTCCCATGCTGCATTTCTACCGACCTCGGTCTTCCCCTGCGGATAATGCCGCCGGCGACGCGTGGAGCCTCATCAGACGTGCTTGTACTTCTTGACGGCGTCGTCCTTCGCCGTGTCATCGGCGAACTTCTGGCACTTCTTGATCGCCTCGGCGGGGGTCATCCGGCCGGCCATCATCTCGCCGAGCGCGCCGACGCCGATCTGCTGCTTCTGGAGCGTCACGTACCAGTCCTGGAGCCGCGGGTTGACCACGTTCTTGCCCGCCTTGGTCAGCGCCTCCTGCGCCGACGCCAGACCCGGCGGCAGGCTGAGCCCCTCGGTGCCGCCGTTGAGGGAGGAGAGCGAGGAGACCTGCTTGATGAAGTTCTTGGTGGACTTCTCACCGAGCATGATCCGCAGCAGCTCCATGCCGCCCTCGGGGTTCTTCGCCGACTTCGGGACGATGAAGGGCTCACCGCCGGAGGCCCACAGGGTGCCGAACGGCAGCTTGTCGCTCTTGTCCAGGCTGGAGGGCGCGGACACCGCCATCTGGAAGTCCTTCGGGGTGGTCTTCTTCGCCTCGTTCTCCACCCAGGAGCCGTTCGGGATGAACAGCGCCTTGCCCTGGTTCCACGCGGTCTGGGACTCGATGTGGGTCAGGCCCGGGGTGCCCTTGAGGATGTAGCCCTTCTTGTAGAGCTCGTAGTACGCCTCGAAGGCGGCCTTGACGGCCGGGTGCTTCCAGGCGTTCGCCTCCAGGTTGTCGATCGAGTCCAGGACCTCCCGGCCGCCGATCTTGGCGATGAAGGGGTAGAGGCTGAACGGCAGGTAGTAGGGGTACTTGCCGGGGTAGGTCCAGCCCGCGATGCCCTTCTTCTTGGCCTTCTCGCAGACCTTGAGCATGTCGTCCCAGGTCTCGGGGTACTCCGCGTCGAGCTTGGCGAGGTTGGACTTGGAGTACCAGACGCCGTAGACGGTGTAGGCGTAGTAGAGGATCCACACCGGCTTGCCGTCGAACTGGCCCATCTCCACGACACCGGGGCGCAGTGTCTCGCGCACCGTCTTGTTCGGGTCGTCGAGGGAGGGCGCGTCCAGCAGCGGGGTGAGGTCGGTCAGCTGGTTCTTGGCGACCAGGGTGCCCATGTCCATCTGCTCGGCGCCGGAGTTGTCGACGAGGTCCGGCGGGGTGCCGCCGTTGAACCGCGGCTGGAGCACGGTCTGGATCTTCTGGGTGGCGGCGTGCTTGACCTTGCCCTTGGTCTTCGGGAACGCCTTGGCGTACTCCGCCTCGGCGTCCTTGGCGTACTGCTGGCCGAAGCCGCCGTCGAAGATGACGACGTCGAGCGCGGCGCTCTCATTGACCGCCAGCGGGTTCTTGGCGCTCTTCTTGCCCTTGTCGACCTTCTTGGAGTCGTCGTCACCGCCGCTGGCACAGGCGGACAGCGCGCTCATCGCCGGCACGGTGATCAATCCGAGCGCCGCCGAGCGCTTGATCAGATCGCGACGGCCGACATCTGAGGTGGATCCCATGCTCAAGTCCTCGCCTTCGTCAGGACTCAGGCGGTGTAACGGTCTCCCGTACATACTCGCCTCCGGCGAGGGGCCCGACACCGCGGGTCAGTTGAAGCGTCAAGCGGAGTATTGCTGGGTGTACGCCGGGGAGTGCGGATGACCCGCCGAGGCCCTCCGATATGGGCCGCGGTGCGGCCTTCCCCCTGGGGCGACAGGTATAGTCCACTGGGCCTCATATGGGCAAGATCGAGAGGTCATCGGGTACCAGTCTTTCCCGAGTTGAGACCTGTCCGACATACCGTAAGGGGAGACAAGCCGCGCGGCACGCCGCCGTGCGCGCTCCCCGAAAGGCGGTTCCCGTGTCCCGGAAGCAGCTCACCCTCGCCACCAGCATTGTCGTGACCGCGACACTCGCGGCCACCGCGGGGTGCGGCTCCGGCAGAGGGGGCTCGTCCGCCGGGGACAGCAAGGGCGGCGCGGCGATCGGCAAGGGCATGGCCCAGCTGCCGGTGGAGCCCACCCAGGCGCCGACCGAGGAGCCCACCGACGACCCGTACGACGATCCGTATGACGAGCCGTCGGACTCCCCCACCGGCGGCTCCGGCCTGGTCACCCCGGACGCAAAGATGGGCACCTGCGGCTGGGGTTCGAACGGCAAGCCCTACGCCAATGTGAAGATCAGCAACTCCGGCTCCGGCACGGCCTACTACTCGCTGCTGGTCGGCTTCGTCGACAGCTCCGAGGAGGTCGTGACCACCGGGGTGGAGTCCGACGCGGCCGTGGCGGGCGGCTCGGAGAAGACCATCAAGGTCACCGGGATCAAGGCGGACAGCTCCCACACCGCGAAGAAGTGCCGGCTGTCGCTGGCCACCAAGTCCGACAGCGCGGGCTGACGACACACCAGGAGCAACCCCGAGGGGCGCGCGGATTCGCCCCCATGGACCCGGACCGTACCACCGATGGCGGTACGGCCCGTGGCGTACCAGCCGCCGCACGGACGCCTATTGAGCGCTGTCCGCATCCTTGACACCACCCTCCCCCTGCCTCCCTACTTATCTCTGCCCGAACCAGTGGACAACGTTGTCAGACTCGTTGAGAGGCTGAGTATGCGACAGAGACGACCCCAGAGACGATGGCGTGGGATCGGACGGTCGGCCGCCCTGGTGGCGGCCGTCCTGCTGGCGGTGACGGCCCAGGGCGGTGCGGTCGCCGCCCCCGCCGGCCCGGACTCCGCGCACCACGCCGACCGCACCTTCGCCTCGTCCTTCGAGTCGGGCGATCCCCAGCCCGACTGGCGGAACACGGTCGAGACCGGCGCCGACGGTAAGAAGAAGGCGTCGGGAGTCGACGGAGGCTATTCCTCCGGCATCCCCGGCAATGTCACCGACAAGGTCACCGAGGTCCGTGCGAGCGACGAGAACACCGACGGCGGGGAGATCAAGGAGAACCTCGTCGACGGCGAGGTCACCAGCAAGTGGCTGTCCTTCGATACCACCGCCTGGCTCGAGTTCGACCTGAGCGAGCCGGTGGAGGCCGTCCGCTACGCCCTCACCTCCGCGAACGACGCCCCCGGCCGGGACCCGAAGGACTGGACCCTCAAGGGCTCGGCCAACGGCTCCGACTGGACGACGCTGGACACCCGTAAGGACGAGACGTTCTCCTCGCGCCAGCAGACGCGGGAGTTCTCTTATAGCAACTCCACGGCCTTCAAACACTTCCGGCTGGAGATCACCCGCAACGCCGGGGACGACATCGTCCAGCTCGCGGAGGTGCAGTTCGCAACGGCCGACACCACTCCGCCCGCGGCCTCCGACATGCAGACCCAGATCGACCGCGGCCCGACCGGCTCCCCCACCGCCAAGGCCAACGCGGGCTTCACCGGCACCCGCGCCCTGCGCTACGCGGGCACCCACAAGCCGGACGGCCGGGCGTACTCGTACAACAAGGTCTTCGACGTCGACACGGCCGTCACCCGGGACACCCAGCTGTCCTACCGGATCTTCCCGTCGATGACCGAGACGGACCTCAACTACCCGGCCACCCATGTCTCCGTCGACCTCGCCTTCACCGACGGCACCTACCTCAGCGAGCTGCCCGGCGCGGTCGACCAGCACGGCGCCCGGATGAGCCCGCAGGGCCAGGCCGCCTCCAAGACGCTCTACGTCAACCAGTGGAACCACAAGGAGTCGCGGATCGGCGCGGTCGCCGCGGGCAAGACGGTCGACCGGATCCTCGTGGCCTACGACTCCCCCAAGGGCCCCGCGCAGTTCCGCGGCTGGGTGGACGACATCTCCATCGCCCCCAAGGCGCCCGAGAAGCCGCTGGCGCACCTGTCGGACTACGCCCTGACCACCCGCGGCACCAACTCCAGCGGCAGCTTCTCGCGCGGCAACAACTTCCCCGCCACCGCCGTCCCCAACGGCTTCAACTTCTGGACGCCGGTGACCAACGCGGGCTCCACCGACTGGCTCTACCAGTACGCCCGCGCCAACAACGCCGACAACCTCCCCACCATCCAGGCGTTCAGCGCCAGCCATGAGCCCAGCCCCTGGATGGGCGACCGGCAGACCTTCCAGGTGATGCCGTCCGGCGCGGCCGGCACTCCGGACGCCGGGCGCACCGCCCGCGCGCTCCCCTTCCGCCATGAGAAGGAGACCGCCCGTCCCTACTACTACGGGGTGACCTTCGAGAACGGCCTCAGGGCCGAGATGGCGCCCACCGACCACGCCGCGGCCATGCGCTTCACCTATCCGGGCGAGGGCGCGAGCGTCATCTTCGACAACGTCAACAACAACGGCGGGCTGACCCTGGACGCCGAGCACGGCGTCGTCTCCGGCTACTCCGACGTCAAGAGCGGACTGTCCACCGGCGCCAGCCGGATGTTCGTCTACGGCGTCTTCGACTCCCCGGTGAGCGCGAGCGGCAAGCTGGACGGAGGCGGCGGCAAGGACGTCACGGGCTACTTCCGCTTCAAGCCGGGGAAGGACCGTACGGTCACCCTCCGGCTCGCCACCTCGCTGATCGGTGTCGACCAGGCGAAGGCCAACCTCGACCGGGAGCTGCCCGCGTCGCGGTCGTTCGATCAGGTCAAGCGGGCCGCCCAGGCGGAGTGGGACGACATCCTGGGCCGGGTCGAGGTCGAGGGCGCGGACCGCGGCCAGCTCACCTCGCTCTACTCCAGCCTCTACCGGCTGTACCTCTATCCCAATTCCGCTTTCGAGAACACGGGCACGGCGGCGAAACCCCGCAACCAGTACGCGAGCGCCTTCTCGCCGGCCACCGGGGAGAACACCCCGACCCACACCGGCGCGAAGATCGTCGACGGCGAGGTGTACGTCAACAACGGCTTCTGGGACACCTACCGCACCACCTGGCCCGCCTACTCCCTGCTCACCCCGAAGCGGGCGGGCACGATGGTCGACGGCTTCGTGCAGCAGTACAAGGACGGCGGCTGGATATCCCGCTGGTCCTCCCCGGGCTACGCCGATCTGATGACCGGCACCAGCTCGGACGTGGCCTTCGCGGACGCGTATCTGAAGGGCGTGCGGTTCGACGCCGAGGCCGCGTACGAGGCGGCGCTGAAGAACGCCACCGCCGTGCCGCCCACATCGGGGGTCGGCCGGAAGGGCATGTCCACCTCGCCCTTCCTGGGCTACACCAGCACCGAGACCCATGAGGGTCTTTCCTGGGCGCTGGAGGGCTACCTCAACGACTTCGGCCTCGCCAACATGGGCAAGGCGCTCTACGCGAAGACGAAGAAGGCCCGCTACAAGGAGGAGTCCGAGTACTTCCTGCACCGCGCGCAGGGCTATGTCTCGCTCTTCGACGACAAGGCGGGCTTCTTCCAGGGCAAGGACGCCAATGGAAAGTGGCGCGTGCCCTCCGACACGTACGACCCCCGGATCTGGGGCTACGACTACACCGAGACCAACGGCTGGGGCTACGCCTTCACCGCGCCCCAGGACAGCCGGGGCCTGGCCAACCTCTACGGCGGCCGGGCGGGCCTGGCGAAGAAGCTGGACACCTACTTCTCCACCCCGGAGACCGCCTCGCCGGAGTTCGCCGGTTCCTACGGCGGCGTCATCCACGAGATGACCGAGGCACGGGACGTCCGCATGGGCATGTACGGCCACAGCAACCAGGTCGCCCACCATGTGGCGTACATGTACGACGCGGCGGGCCGGCCGTGGAAGACCCAGGAGAAGGTGCGCGAGGTGCTCTCCCGCCTCTACACCGGCAGCGAGATCGGCCAGGGCTACCACGGCGACGAGGACAACGGCGAGCAGTCCGCCTGGTACCTCTTCAGCTCGCTGGGCTTCTATCCGCTGGTGATGGGCGGCTCGGAGTACGCGGTCGGCTCGCCGCAGTTCACCAAGGTCACGGTGCATCTGGAGAACGGCCGCGACCTGGTGGTCAAGGCCCCGCGCAACAGCCGGGCGAACGTGTACGTCCAGGGCCTGAAGGTCAACGGCAAGGCGTGGAACTCCACCGCGCTGCCGCACTCGCTGATCGCCAAGGGCGGCACCCTGGAGTTCGCGATGGGCCCCAAGCCGTCGGCCTGGGGCACGGGGAAGAACGCCGCGCCGTCCTCCATCACCGAGGACGCCAAGGTGCCCACCCCGCGCCACGACCTGACGGTGCCGAGCGGCGGTACGGCGCTGCTGGACAACACCTCGGGGACGGAGGCCACCTTCGAGTCGGTGAACCTGCCGGTCACGGAGCCGGGCCGCGCGGTGCAGTACACCCTGACCTCGTCGGACCGCGGCAAGGCCCCGACGGGCTGGGTGCTCCAGGGCTCGTCGGACGGCGAGAGCTGGAAGGACCTGGACCGGAGATCGGGAGAGTCCTTCGCCTGGGACAAGCAGACCCGCGTCTTCTCGGTGCGCACGCCCGGTAGTTACGCGCACTACCGGCTGGTCCCGGACGACAAGTCGACACTGGCGGAGGTGGAGCTGCTCGGCTGAACCGTTTCGGGTGGGCCGGGTCCGTACGCACGGGCCCGGCCCGCCCGCAAGACCGGCGCGGACAGCTTCCTCAGGACGGATCTCGACAGGCTCGGCGGGCGTGGGACGCGAGGCGATCGGCGAGCGCGATGACGAGGTCGCGCAGTTCATCGGGGCGCTCGATGACGAACGGCCGGTCGAGCGAGGCGAGCACCGGAGGCAGCCAATCGAGCCGCTCCGCCCGCAGCTCGACGCGCAGCCAGCGCTCGGTCGCCCGGTCCTGGCCCGCCGCGGGCTCGTGCTCCTCCAGGCTCGCGACGCTGACGGGAAGGTGGGCGCGGATCTGATCGACCGTCCCGTGAATCCGCAAGGTCACCTCATGCCGGTACTCGGCCGTGGCGAAGCCCGACAGCACGCGCTGTGCCGGATCGGGGTCCGCGGGTGCTTCGAATGAGCCGGGCAGGGTCCGCGCGTCCGCGATGCGATCGAGGCGGAAGGTTCGGTCCTCGCCGATCCGGGCGTCCTGGCCCGTGACGTACCAGCGGCCCGCATGGGCGACGATCCCGTACGCGTGCAGTGTGCGGTCGCTGCGCCGTCCGTCGCGGTCGGTGTAGCGGATCGAGACCGGCCGGCGGTGGCGCACCGCATCGGCGATGGTGAGCAGGACCCCGGCGTCCGGGGTGTCGAACGCGCCGGGCCGGTCCGTGACGGCGAGAGCCTCCAGAAGGGTGTCGAGCCGACGGGCGATGTGCTGGGGCAGCACCCGCCGGATCTTCGCCGACGCCGTCTCGCTCGCCGTGTGCTGCGCCGTCGTCAGCCCCGCTCGGCCGCCGGCGACCAGGCCGAGCAGCACGGCCAGCGCCTCGTCGTCGCTGAGCATGAGCGGCGGCAAGCGGTACCCGGGGGCGAGCCGGTACCCGCCGTAGCGGCCGCGCACCGATTCCACGGGCACGTCCAGGTCGATCAGCTGGTCCACATACCGCCGCACGGTGCGCCCTTCGACGCCGAGCCGGTCGGCCAGCTCGGCCACTGTCCGGGTGCCGCCCGACTGAAGCAGCTCCAGGAGTGTCAGCACGCGGGCAGTGGGTCGAGGCATGTGCGCAGCCTAAGGCGAATACAGGACCGATTCTGTCCACTATCTCTCCTAGCCTGCGCAGTGCACGCCTTCAGCACAGCCAAGGAGATCCCCATGGACTTCGTCTCGATCCGCATCATCACCAGCGACGTAGCGCGCCTCGTCGAGTTCTACGAGCGAGCCACGGGGGCGCGGGCGACGTGGGCCACCGAAGACTTCGCCGAACTCAGGACCGCGGGCGCCACCCTCGCGATCGCCGGCACCCGCACCGTCCCGCTGTTCGCCCCGGGCTCCGCCCGCCCGGCGGACAACCACAGCGTGATCACCGAGTTCCTCGTCGACGACGTGGACCGTGTGCACCAGAACCTGACCGGCTTCGTCACCGACTTCGTCACCGAGCCCACGACGATGCCCTGGGGCAACCGGTCGCTGCTGTTCCGTGACCCCGACGGCAACCTCGTCAACTTCTTCACCCCCGTCACCCCGGCGGCCATCGAGAAGTTCGCACGCTGACGCCATGCACAGCCGCGCACGCGGGAGCCCTGAGATCCCAGGGCTCCCGATGAACGCGACCGCCGAGCCCGGGAGCGCCACCAGCAGGGGACATCGGAACGCATCACTGGCCCCCGAAGGACGTCCGCGCTTCAGCATGGCCCCATCCCGCTCGGGCGGATCCGCCGTATCGCGGCCCTCGAATCCACGTCGATGCCAGGATGGGCGAATGGCTACCGTCCTGGCGTTTCACGCGCACCCCGACGACGAGGCCCTGCTGACCGGCGGCACGCTCGCCCGGCTGGCCGACGAAGGGCATCGGGTCGTGCTCGTGGTCGCCACGGACGGCCATATGGACGCGGCCCCGGCGCACGGCGAACCGCCCCGCCTGCGCGAACTGCGGACGAGCGCGGCCATCCTCGGCGTCGACCGCGTCGTCCACCTCGGCTACGCGGACAGCGGCCACGGCCCGCTCTTCTACCCCGACCCGCCGGACCGCACCCGCTTCGCGCGGGCGGACACGGAGGAGGCGGCGGAACGGCTGGCCGCGGTCCTGCGCGAGGAGGACGCGGCGATGCTGCTCACGTACGACGCCAACGGCGGCTACGGCCACCGCGACCACATCAAGGTCCACGAGGTCGGCCACCGAGCCGCCGAACTGGCCCGGACGCCAAGGGTCCTCGAGGCGACGATCCCCCGCGACACCGTCGAACGCCTGCTACGCCTCGTACGACTCCTGCGCATCCCCCTGCGCCACGACCCCGCCGAGCTGACCACCCGCTTCAGCCCCCGCTCGGCCATCACCCACCGCTACGACGTCCGCCGCTACGCCCGCCAGAAGCAGGCGGCCGCGGCCGCCCACCACTCCCAGGTGGACGGCGCGGGTCGCATGAACCCCGTCATGCGGAGAATGCTCCGGCTGCCCGCCCCGCTCTTCGGCCTGCTGCTGGGCCGGGAGTGGTACATCGACACCTCCCCCTCCCGGCCCCCGCGGCGCTGACTCTTCGGGGCCACCCCTTGGGAGGGCGGCCCGGCGAACCGTGCGGGATGGGTCCGGACTCAGCCGCGGGCGATCGCGAAGACGTGGAGGTCCGCGTTGTCGGGCAGGGTGACGGTCTTGACCGTCTTGCCCTCGGGGGCACGGAACGCCTTCGTGGCGAAGATGTAGGCGTCCACCACATCCTTGTCGCCGCCGCTGATGTTGCGGTACGGGGTCCTGGCGACGGTCACGTTGCCGTACTGGACCGTTCCGCCGCCGCCTCCCACCGTCCAGTCGGTGAAGGACAGGTCCGCCTCGTCCGAGCTGCCATCGGTGTAGGTGACCTTGGCGGTGGCCTTCTGGTTGCCGTTGACGGCGCTGCCGATGAAGGAGAGGCCGGTGGACGGGGGCAGGGCGATGGTCTGGCCGGTGGCGGAGGCGTTGTCGGGGCGGCCGGACGGGGAGGCGGGCCAGGTGTAGTCCAGGCCCTGGGTGGTCCCCTTGGCGCCCGGCTCGAGGCCGGCCGCGGCGAGGGCCTGGCGGGAGTAGCTCCAGCCGCCGCCGTCGTAGTCGCCCTCGTCGTGCTCACCGGCGTCCTCGGTCGCGCCGACGTTGTTGTACGCGGCGAGCAGGGAGCCGGGGGCGGCGACGGTGAGGGTGATCGGCTGGACGACCTCGGTGCCCTCGCTGGTCACCGTCACCTTCGCGTCGTAGAAGCCCTCGGCCGTGTCCTTGCCCGCGCGCAGGGAGATCTCCGCCGTGCCGTCCGGGCCCACCGTCCCGGAGGCCGGCGAGGCGGTGATCCCGTCGGGGGCGTCGGTGGTGAAGCGCACCTCGGGGCGGTCGCCCTCGCTGACCGGGACGGCGGCCACCTTCACGGTCAGGCCGTCGCCCGGGGCGAGCGTGCCCGTGGTGGGCCCGACCCCGATCTGGTACGGCTGCTCGCCCTCGCGGAAGGAGGGCGGGGCGTCGGACGGGGCCGAGCCCCAGGCGCGGTCGGGGGTGTCGGACAGGGTGTAGTCCAGCGTTCCGCCGTGCGTCACGAAGGACTCCGGCAGCCAGGGGCGGTCGCTCGCCCGCCCGTTCACCTTCAGCGCCTGGACGTACGGCGCGCCGGGCGCGGCCTGCGGGGCGCGGACGGAGATGTCCCGGCCGCCGCGGTCGATCTCGATCCGCGGGAAGAGGGGCGAGGCCAGGACCAGTTCGGCGCGGGAGGGCACCTGCGGATACATGCCGAGCGCCGAGAAGACGTACCACGACGACATCTCGCCGAGGTCGTCGTTGCCGGGGATGCCGTTGGACTTCGTGGTCCACAGCTGCCGCATCGCGGCGCGCACGGTCTCCTGTGTCTTGTACGGCTGTCCGGCGTAGGCGTACAGATAGGGGACGTTGATCGACGGCTCGTTGTCCAGCTCGGACTTCTCGCCGCCCTTGCCGGTGAGCGCCCAGCCCCCGTCCGCGTCGTGGAAGAAGGCGTCCAGACGCTTCACCGCGGCGTCCTTACCGCCCATGGCGGCGAAGAGACCGGCTGGGTTGTGCGGGACCATCCAGGTGTACTGGGCGCTGGTGCCCTCGACGAAGCCGTTGCCGGTGGCCGGGGTGAAGCCGGTGACCCAGCTGCCGTCGGCCTTACGGTTGGCGGCGTAGCCGCCGGTCTCCGGGTCGGCGGCGGCGTTGAAGTTGTTCTGCCACCACTGGGCGCGGCGCGCGAAGGTCTCGGCGGTGTCCTTACGGCCGGCGGCCCGCGCCAGCTGGGAGAGGGCGAAGTCCGCGCCGGACATCTCGAGGGTTTCGGCCGCGCCGCCCCAGGCGTTGGAGACGGACGGCATGTAGTGCAGCTTCAGGTACTTGTCGAGGGAGGGCCGCTGGCCGACCGACATGATGGGCTTGCCCGCCGGGCTGAGGTCCTTCCCGGTCGGCTCGGTGGCCGCCTTGACGAGCGAGTCGAGGGCGGCGTCGAGGTCGAAGTCGTCGCCGCCGAAGGCCCGGATCCCGGCGAGGGCGGCGGCCGACGGGTCGCCGTTCATCACATGCGTCCCCGAGGCGCCCTGGAGCCAGCGGTCCCAGACGCCGCCGTTCTGCTGGGCGAGGTTCAGCAGGGACTGGGCGATGTCGGAGCCCTTGTCCGGCTCCAGCAGGGTGAGCAGCTGGACTTGGGAGCGGTAGACGTCCCAGCCGGAGAAGGTGCCGTACTGGGCCCGGTGGCCCCGGCTCACTCGGTGCACCTCGCCGTCGCTGCCCCGGTAGCGGCCGTCGGTGTCGCTGACGACGTTGGGGTGCAGCAGCGAGTGGTAGAGCGCGGTGTAGAAGGTGGTGCGGTCCGCGTCCGCGCCGCCGCCGACCCGGATGGCCGACAACTGCCGCCGCCAGGCGTCGTACGCGGCGCTCCGCACCTGGTCGAAGCCGCGCCGCGGCGGGTTCTCGGCGGCGAGGTTGGCCCGGGCGCCCTGGTCGCCGACGTAGCTGATGCCGACCTTGACGCCCACCTTGCGGGTGCCCGGGGCGAATTGGAGATAGCCGCCGGAGCCCTTTCCGGCCACCGGGCGGCCGTCGCCGCCATAGCCGCCGGAGCCGCCCTCGGCGCTGGTGGTGCCGGGCCGCAGGGTGCCGTCCCGCCAGGTGCCCTGGGCGGCGAACGGGGTGTCGAAGGTGGCGGTGAAGTGCAGCGTGTAGTAGCTGCGGCGCCCCTCGGGGTCGAGATAGCCGCAGAAGTTGCCGCTGGTGACCGAGCCGGAGACAGTGCGGTGCGCCGGGTCGATGGTGAGGTCGGCGTCCGAGCTGCCGACCTCGGAGGAGGAGGTGCGGATCAGCAGGGAGGCGGTCTTGCCCTCGGGGTAGGTGAAGCGGGCCGAGCCGGTGCGGGCGGTGGCGGTCAGCTCCGCACCGGCGCCGGAAGCGAGGGAGACCTTGTAGCGGCCTGGCTCGGCGGTCTCGTCGGAGTGGCTGAAGTCGGAGGCGTAGACCTGGTCCTTGGTGTCGGCGGCGGGTGACGAGGTGACCTCGCCGACGTGGGGGAAGAAGGGGATGTCGCCCGCGCCGCCCGCACAGCCGGTGCCGGACATATGGGTGAGGCTGAAGCCGCGGACGCGGGTGGCGTCGTAGTGGTAGCCGCCGGGCGCGGCGGTCCGGGTGGCGTCGCCACGGGTGTTCTCCGGGCTCCACGACAGCATGCCGAAGGGCACGACGGCACCGGGGAAGGTGTTGCCGCCGGCCGAGCTGCCGATGAGCGGATCGACGTACGCCGCCGGGTCCTTGACCAGCGTCGGCGGCGGGGCGGCCGACGCGGGCGCGGTGGCCGCGGTGGCGAGGAGCCCCGCGGTCAGGGCCGCGGCCGCCAGGGCGGCCAGGGGTCTTGAGGGCATTGCGGTCCCACCTTGTCCGGAAGGGCCGCGATCGCCGGGTCGAGCAAGCCGTGGGGACCGTACCGCACGGGGGCCATCGGCCGTAAGGGTGCGGAGACGGTCTTGACAGGGACGCCTGGTTGGCGGCGTACTGATCGTTACAGTCAGCCTGACAACGTTGTCGCGTTCGCCGGTCGAGCAAGCCGCCACCGCGTACCGGCAATCGTTCACCGGACGCGCCATCATGGGCGCATGATCCTCCGCCAGCTACGTGACACCGACGAGGACGCAGAGGCGGCATGGGAGGTGGTGGCCGCCGCCTTCGGGGACCCCGCCGCCCTCCGGGGCTCGGCCGCCCACCGGGGCTCCGCCGCCCTCGCGGGCGAGGACGGATGGCCGCCGGGGTACGTGGCCGAGGTCCATGAGCGGCACCGCCATCTCGCCCGCACCGACCCGGGCGGCTGCTGGCTCGCCCTGGACGAGGACGGGATGCCGCTCGGCGTGGCGCTGTCGGCCCGCCGCGAGGGCACCTGGGGGCTGTCGATGTTCGCGGTGCTGCCACGGGCCCAGCGGCAGGGCGTCGGCCGGGAGTTGCTGGCCGCGGCGCTGCTGTACGGACGCGGGTGTCTGCGCGGCATCATCTGCGGATCGGAGGACGCGCGCGCGGCGAGCACCTACCGGCGCGCGGGGTTCGCGCTGCATCCGGCGATGCGGCTGCGCGGCACGGTCGGACCGGAGACCAAGGAGCGGCTGTCCCCGCCGGACGGCGCGGTGCACGAGGGCGTGGCCCGCCACCGGGACCTGCTGGACTCGGTGGACCGCCGCACCCGGGGCGGCGCGCACGGCGCCGACCACGAACTGCTGCTCACCCAACGGCGGTTGCTGGTGGTGGACGACCTCGCGGGCAGCGGCTACTGCTACGTCGGCGAGGACGGCAAGGTCGAAATGCTGGCCGCGACCTCGCGGCGGCTGGCGAAACGGCTGCTGACGGCGGCCCTGTTGTGCCTACCGGAGGGCGCCGACGCCCGGGTGCCGGCGCTGACGGCCGAGCAGCAGTGGGCGGTGGACGTGGGGATCGAGGCCGGGCTCGAGCTGTCCACCGGCGGCTATGTGTGTCTGCGGGGCATGCCGCCGCCGATGCCGTACATCCCTTCGGGGACCTTTCTCTGACCGCGAGGCATCGGGGACCGTACGCGGACGGGCCGCACCCCCGCCCGGGGGTGCGGCCCGCCATCGCTGCCGTGAGCCGCTGAGCCGTGCTTACTTGCGGATCAGCGAGCGCAGCACGTACTGCATGATGCCGCCGTTGCGGTAGTAGTCCGCCTCGCCGGGGGTGTCGATGCGCACCTTGGCGTCGAACTCGACCTCGCCGGCCTTGACCTTCACCGTCTCCGGGATGCCGCCCTCGTTGAGCGCGGTCACGCCGGTGATGTCGAAGGTCTCCTCGCCGGTCAGGCCCAGCGACTGCGCCGAGGCGCCCTCGGGGAACTGGAGCGGCAGGACGCCCATGCCGATGAGGTTCGAGCGGTGGATGCGCTCGTACGACTCGGCGATGACGGCCTTGACGCCCAGCAGCGCGGTGCCCTTGGCCGCCCAGTCGCGGGACGAGCCGGAGCCGTACTCCTTGCCCGCCAGGATGACCAGCGGGGTGCCGGCCGCCTGGTAGTTCTGCGAGGCGTCGTAGATGAAGGAGACCGGCCCGCCGTCCTGGGTGAAGTCGCGGGTGAAGCCGCCCTCGGTGCCGGGCGCGATCTGGTTGCGCAGCCGGATGTTGGCGAAGGTGCCGCGGATCATGACCTCGTGGTTGCCTCGGCGGGAGCCGTAGGAGTTGAAGTCACGCCGCTCGACACCGTGCTCGGTGAGGTACTTGCCCGCCGGGGTGTCGGCCTTGATCGCACCGGCCGGGGAGATGTGGTCGGTGGTGACCGAGTCGCCCAGCTTGGCCAGGACGCGGGCGCCGGTGACGTCCTCGACCGGGCTCGTCTCCATGGTCATGCCCTCGAAGTACGGGGGCTTGCGGACGTAGGTGGACTGCGGGTCCCACTCGAAGGTGTTGCCGGTCGGGATCGGCAGCGCCTGCCACTGGGCGTCACCGGCGAAGACGTCCTGGTAGGACTTGTTGAACATGTCCTCGCCGATGGCGTTGGCCACGACGTCGTTGACCTCGGCCTCGGTCGGCCAGATGTCCGCGAGGTAGACCGGCTTGCCCTCCTGGTCGGTGCCCAGCGCGTCCGTGGTGATGTTCACCTTCATCGAACCGGCGATGGCGTACGCGACGACCAGCGGCGGGGACGCCAGGTAGTTCATCTTGACGTCCGGGTTGATCCGGCCCTCGAAGTTCCGGTTGCCGGAGAGGACGGAGGTGACGGCGAGGTCGGCCTCGTTGACGGCCTTGGAGACCTCGTCCGGCAGCGGGCCGGAGTTGCCGATGCAGGTGGTGCAACCGTAGCCGACGAGGTTGAAGCCGACCTTGTCGAGGTAGGGGGTCAGGCCCGCCTTGTCGAAGTAGTCGGTGACGACCTTCGAGCCCGGGGCCAGGGTGGTCTTGACCCACGGCTTGCGGGTCAGGCCCTTCTCGACCGCCTTCTTGGCCACCAGGGCGGCGGCGACCATGACGTACGGGTTCGAGGTGTTGGTGCAGGAGGTGATCGCGGCGACGGTGACGGCGCCGTGGTCGATCTCGTAGGTCGAACCGTCGGGGGCGGTGACCTGAGTCGGCTTGCTCGGCACGCCGTTGGAGACGGCCGGGGCGTCGGAGGCCGGGAAGGACTCCTTGCCCGCCTCGTCCTCCTCCGCCTCGGCGACGTAGTTACGAACGTCCTGGGCGAACTGCTGCGCCGCCTCGGCGAGCACGATGCGGTCCTGGGGGCGCTTGGGGCCCGCGATCGACGGGACGACCGTGGAGAGGTCGAGCTCCAGCTTCTCGGAGAAGTCGGGCTCGGCGGCCGGGTCGAGCCAGAGGCCCTGCTCCTTGGCGTACGCCTCGACGAGCGCGAGCTGCTGCTCGCTGCGGCCGGTGAGCTTCAGGTACTTGATCGTCTCGTCGTCGATCGGGAAGATCGCGGCGGTGGAGCCGAACTCCGGCGACATGTTGCCGATGGTGGCGCGGTTGGCGAGGCTCGTGGCCGCCACACCCTCGCCGTAGAACTCGACGAACTTGCCGACGACACCGTGCTTGCGCAGCATCTCGGTGATGGTCAGCACGAGGTCGGTGGCGGTGGTGCCGGGCTTCAGCTCACCCGTCAGCTTGAAGCCGACGACGCGCGGGATGAGCATCGAGACCGGCTGGCCGAGCATCGCGGCCTCGGCCTCGATGCCGCCGACGCCCCAGCCGAGCACACCGAGGCCGTTGACCATGGTGGTGTGGGAGTCGGTGCCGACCAGGGTGTCCGGGTACGCCTGGCCGTTGCGGACCATGACGGTGCGGGCCAGGTGCTCGATGTTGACCTGGTGGACGATGCCGGTGCCGGGCGGGACGACCTTGAACTCGTCGAACGCGGTCTGGCCCCAGCGCAGGAACTGGTAGCGCTCCTTGTTGCGGCCGTACTCCAGCTCCACGTTCTGGGTGAAGGCGTCGTTGGTGCCGAACTTGTCGGCGATCACGGAGTGGTCGATGACCAGCTCGGCCGGGGCCAGCGGGTTGATCTTCGCCGGGTCGCCGCCGAGCTCCTTGACGGCCTCACGCATGGTGGCGAGGTCGACCACGCAGGGCACACCCGTGAAGTCCTGCATGATCACGCGGGCCGGCGTGAACTGGATCTCCTGGCTGGGCTGGGCCTGCGAGTCCCAGCCGCCCAGCGCGCGGATGTGGTCGGCGGTGATGTTCGCGCCGTCCTCGGTGCGGAGCAGGTTCTCCAGCAGCACCTTGAGGCTGTAAGGGAGCCGGGCCGACCCCTCGACCTTGTCCAGCCTGAAGATCTCGTACGATTCGTCGCCCACTTGCAGGGTGCTGCGGGCGTCGAAGCTGTTCGCCGACACGACAGTCTCCTTCATGCATGATTTCGCGCGTACCACCGCAATGCTGCCGTCACATGCCCGCGCCGATCCGCTAAGGTATGGCTAAGTTAGGTAAGCCTTACCGACGCGGGCGGCAGTGCGCCTTCCAGCAGATATCTCGATGTCGAGATAACTCTAGTACATCGCCCCCGCGCGGTCATGCCCTGCCCGGGTGACCGCTCTCGCCCAGGTGACCGTCCCCGCCTGGTCGGACAGGCGCGCAGCGATGGTGTACGTCCCGGGGGCCACGTCGGAGGGGAGCGGGAAGGAGAGGGTCAACGGGCCGCCGAAGGTCAGTTGCACCGCGGACGGGGTGAAGTCCCTCGGGGTGAGCGGACTGCAACAGCGCGATCACTCATCTGTTCGACTTCGCCCGGGTTCCCCGGCTTCACCGGTAAGGGGCGGCTTCACCGGTAAGGGTGATCGCCGACTGAGCGGCCCGCGCCACCGCGATACTGCTGCCATGGACCCGCATCTGCTCCGCACGTTCATCTCCGTGGCCCGCTGCGGATCCTTCTCCGACGCCGCCCATGAGCTGGGCTTCACCCCCGCGGCGGTCTCCGAGCACATCGCGTCCCTGGAAGCGGATCTGCGGACGTCGCTGCTGACCCGGCGGCCGGTCATGCTCACCAGCGCGGGCGCCCGGCTGCTGGAACACGCCGGTCCGCTGCTGCTCCGTCTGGACGCGGCGCGGGCCGACGTCGAGCGGCTGTCGGGGGCGGGCGCCGCCCGGCTGGTGGTGGGTGCCTCGCCGCTGGCGATGACCCCGAGAATCGCCGCGGCCCTGGACCGGGTGCGCCAGGCGCATCCGGCCACCAAAGCCTCCCTGCGGATCCTCGGCCGCCGGGAGATCCCGGCCGCGGTGGCGTCCGGGACCCTGGACCTGGGGCTGATCGACGGCCCGGCCACCCCCGCCGACGCACTGCCGCTGCCCGAGGTGGGCCCGCTCACCACGGTCACGGTCGCGGAGGCCCCGCTGGTGGTGGCCCTGCCCACCGGCCACCCCCTGGCCCGCCGCCTCGGCCTGCGGCTGGCCGACCTCGCCGACGCCCAGTGGCTGGACGCCCCGGACGCCGCCATGCCGCTTGAGCAACTGCGCGCGGTCAGCCGGACCGACGGCTTCCGTACCTCGCTGACGTACGAGGGCACCGATGTCCGCGGCCTCCTCACGCTCACCGCCGCCGGCCACGGCCTGGCCCTCCTCCCCCACCCCGCCACCAAGGGCACCCACGGCATCGTCACATCCCCCTTGATCGCCCCCCGCCTCCTCCACCGCACCGAACTCCTCCACGGCCCGGCGGTCGACGGCCCGGCGCGGACGCTGGCGGCGGTGGTGACGGGGGATCGTCACCGGTATGGGTGATCCCCGGGCCGGAACCCCGCACGCCGCGTACCGGCCGCGATAGACCTCGCGTTCCGACACCCGGTGGAGGACCGATGAGCACACGACCACCCGCATACCCGGCCGACGACCCCGAGACCGCCCTCAAGTACGCGGTCCAGCGCATCCGGGGCTTCGACCGCGTTCAGGTCATCGAGGGATTCATCGAACCGCTGTCGCCGGCTTGGGATCACGAGGGCACGATCGCGAAGCTCCGGGAGCGCATCGCGCCCAAGGTGAACGCCCTGGGCTGCATGTCGGGATCAGGCGACCTGGACCTCCCCGGCACCCCCAACTGGTTTGTGCCGGACCTCGCCGTCGTCCCCAGGGAGCTCGCCAAGGGCGCCGGAGCCCTGCTCCCCGACCAGACCCTCCTGGTCGGGGAGGTGACCTCCGACTCGAACGGAGACACCGACCGGTTCGTCAAGCGGCGCCGCTACGCCGAGTATGGCGCCCCGCTGTACCTCCTGGTCGACCGGCAGCAGCGCACCTGCACGCTCTATTCGGTGCCCGGGAACCTCGGCTACACCAAGGTGGACGGCCCTCACCCCTTCGGCACCCCGCTCCCGCTCCCGGAGCCGTTCGACCTGGAGTTGGACACCTCCAAATTCTGAATTCTGATGGGCCTCAGCCGCCCGCGAGGCGGGTTCTGACCAGGGTCAGGACCTCCTCGTCGGAGAGGCCCAGGGCGCGGGCCTGGTCCACCAGGCCCTGGACGCCCTCCAGGAGCCCGGCGCGGGCCCTGGGCTGGTCGCCGGTGACGACCGCGCCGCGGCCTCGGCGGAGTTCGATCAGGCCCTCCTCGCGGAGCCGCTGGTAGCCGCGCAGGACCGTGTGGACGTTGACGCCGAGGGATTCGCCGAGCGCGCGGGCGGCGGGGAGGCGTTCGCCGGGGCGTACGGTGCCGTCGGCGATCGCGCCGCGTACCGATGCGGCGATCTGGTCGGCCAGCGGGACCGCGGAGCCGGGGTCGACGCGGAAGAGCATCTCAGCCGCGCTCCCCCGCCGTCGGGCGGTCCCGCTCGATCAGGGTGTTGAGCAGGGCGGCGGCGGTGGCGGCGTCGTCCACCGTCACCGCGAACTCCCGGCCCGTGGTGAGCGTCAGGAACAGCGCGTCGCCGGAGCGGAACACCAGCGCGCTGCCGCCGCCGCGGACCCGGTAGCCCCAGCCGCCGAGGCTCAGCGCGGCGGCCTCGCGGCTGGTGGCGCGTTCGATCCGCTCCAGCGCTATCCGCATCCGGGGCCGCGGGGCGAACCATGAGGCGACGGCGAGGCCCCGGCGGTCGACGGTCACCCGGCAGCGGGCCAGTGCCGCGCAGACCAGCCCGACGAAGATCAGCAACGCCCCCGTCCCCGAGCCCACGGCGACCAGCACGGCGCCCGGCAGCGCGGTCCCCGCCCCCACGGTGACCAGCACGGGCGAGCCGACGGAGCGCGTCCAGGTGGCCACCTCCCCCTCGGCCAGCGGGAGCCGGGGCGCGGCGGGCCCCTTCCCGGGCCCGGTCGCGGACGCCGCGTCCCGGCTCGCGAGCAGCACGCCCAGCGCGCCCATCACGGCCGCGACCGCGAGGGCGATGCCCAGGTGCCACAGGGGCAGGGACACCCGGGAGACGCGGGTGGCGTCGGCGTCGGCATTGGCGTCGGCATTGGTGTCAGCGTTGGCGAAGAGCAGGGACGCGAAGGCGTAGCCCAGCAGGCCGGACAAGCCGTAGCCGAGGGCGACCGCGAACCGCTGGGCGCCGAGGCCCTTGGTCAGGCGGAGGGTGGGGACGAGGGTGAGGAGGCCGGAGCCGAGGAGGACGGCGGTGACCACCGAGAGGAACGCACCCGTATCGGTGAATCCGTCGGCCCTACCGTCCGCGCCGAAATGCGTGGCGAGCGGATCCGGCAGCCGGTCGCGCAGCCCGGCGAAAGTCGCCACGACCACGGCCCACGCCAGCACAAAGGGCAGAACGACGATGACCGCGCGCCGTCGGACAGGACGCATATCGACCCCTCGCTTCACCACACATTTCCCCGGTTGTTTGCATACTAATAGAACAATGCGGAGTGGTGAGATGTCACCCCTTCCACCTCCCGCGTCGCGTGCGCATCTCATATGTGAGATAGCCTCTTCTCCATGACTGACGACTACCTCTCGCGCATCGGCAAGCTCATCCGTGACGCCCGTCAACACCGGGGCTGGACCCAGTCCCAGCTCGCGGAGGCACTCGGCACAAGCCAGAGTGCGGTCAACCGCATTGAGCGGGGAAACCAGAACATCAGTCTTGAGATGATCGCCAGGATCGGCGAGGCCCTGGACAGCGAGATCGTCTCCCTCGGCTACGCGGGCCCGATGCACCTCCGGGTGGTCGGCGGCCGCCGGCTGTCCGGAGCCATCGACGTCAAGACGAGCAAGAACGCGTGTGTGGCGCTGCTGTGCGCCACGCTCCTCAACGCGGGCCGCACGACGCTGCGGAGGGTCGCCAGGATCGAGGAGGTCTACCGCATCCTCGAGGTCCTGGGCAGCATCGGCGTCCGCACCCGCTGGATCAACGACGGCGCCGATCTGGAGATCGTGCCGCCCGCCGAGCTGGACCTCGAGGCCATGGACACCGAGGCCGCGCGCCGGACGCGCAGCGTCATCATGTTCCTCGGCCCGCTGCTGCACCGGATGGACCGCTTCCGGATCCCCTACGCGGGCGGCTGCGACCTCGGCACCCGCACCGTGCAGCCGCATATGACCGCCCTGCGCCACTTCGGCCTCGAAGTGACCGCCACCGACGGGATGTACCACTCCCACGTCGACCGCTCGGTCGCCCCCACCCGCGCCATCGTGCTGACCGAACGCGGCGACACCGTCACCGAGAACGCGCTGCTGGCGGCCGCCCGGCACGACGGCGTCACGGTGATCCGCAACGCCTCGTCCAACTACATGGTCCAGGACCTCTGCTTCTTCCTGGAGGAGTTGGGCGTCAAGGTCGAGGGCGTGGGCACCACGACGCTGACCGTCCATGGCGTGGCCCACATCGACCGCGATGTCGACTACTCGCCCTCTGAGGACCCGGTCGAGGCGATGAGCCTGCTGGCCGCCGCCGTCATCACCGAGTCGGAGCTGACGATCCGCCGGGTGCCGGTGGAGTTCCTGGAGATCGAGCTGGCCGTCCTGGAGGAGATGGGGCTGGACCACGAGCGCGGCCGGGAGTACGCGGCGGACAACGGCCGCACCCGGCTGGTCGACCTCACGGTGCGCCCGTCCAAGTTGCAGGCGCCCATCGACAAGATCCACCCGATGCCGTTCCCCGGCGTCAACATCGACAACGTCCCCTTCTTCGCGGCGATCGCGGCCGTCGCCCAGGGCTCGACGCTGATCCACGACTGGGTCTACGACAACCGCGCGATCTACCTCACCGAGCTCAACCGCCTCGGCGCCCACGTCAAACTCCTCGACCCGCACCGCGTCCTGGTCGAGGGCCCCACCCGCTGGCGCTCCGCCGAGATGATGTGCCCGCCCGCCCTGCGCCCCGCCGTGGTCGTCCTGCTGGCGATGATGGCCGCGCCGGGCACCTCCGTACTGCGCAACGTGTACGTCATCAACCGCGGCTACGAGGACCTCGCGGAGCGGCTGAACTCGATCGGCGCCCAGATCGAGACCTTCCGCGACATCTGATCCGCGAAGGCCGCTGATATTCGGAGTGCCCCAGCCTCCCAGCGGACCAATGGACTCATCACCGAGAACCGCGACTACGGGTCCACTGACGGTGACGGCCACGGCCGTCACCGTCGTGTCGGCAAGTTTTGCTCGACATCGGCGGACGACGACGAGCCGCCCGCCAGCTCCTGCGCCCTCGCCGGGCAGGGCGCCGCACCCCCAGTGCGGCGGAGGGGTGTTTAAATAAATTAGGAATAATTCTTGACAGGGTTTCGGCCGCGGGCCACAGTCTTCGCCGTGACGCCGACGACGCCCTGTCCGAGGGCGGCCGCGTCATGTCTCCTTCCTGCTTCCCAACCCTCGGGAGAGGCACGTGACTTCACCCCCGCCCGCCGGCCCGCCCGCACGGAGACCCCGCCACCGCACCCTCACCCGCGGCGCCGTCGCGACCGCGATCGCCGTGGTCCTGGCGACGGCCGCGGGCCCCACCGCCACGGCCGCGCCCGCCGTGGACCAGAAAGCGCCCGCCGTGGACCAGAAGACCGCCGCGGCCCCGAAGTCACCCACCGTGGACCAGGGCGCGCCCGACTACTACGACAGCGGGCTCGCCCCGACGCCCTACATGGGCTGGAACACCTACTACGGCCTGGGAGCGCCCACCGAGAAGGAGGTGCGCGCGGTCGCCGACAGGCTCGTCAGCAGCGGGTTGCGCGACAGCGGGTACGACATCGTGTGGCTGGACGGCGGCTGGCAGGCCGACGACCCGCGGGACGCGCGGGGGCGGCTGGCGGCCCACCCGGACCGCTTCCCCTCCGGGATCCCGGCCCTCGTCTCCTATCTGCACCAGCGCGGTCTGCGGGCCGGTATCTACACCGACGCCGGCACCTACGACGGCGGCAAGAGCTGTGGCCTCGGCAGCCGTGGCCACTACACCGAGGACGCACGGCAGTTCGCGGACTGGAAGATCGACGCGATCAAGGTCGACTTCCTGTGCGGTATCGGCGAGAAGCTCGATCCGGGCCCGGCCTTCAAGGAGTTCGGCGACGCGGTCGCAAGGTCCGGACGCCCGATGCTGCTGAACCTGTGCAATCCGCTCACCGACGATTGGGGCCTGCCGCACACGCCCGAGCAGGACGCGCACAACGCCTATGCCTACGCCCCGACGATCGCGGACTCCTGGCGCACCGGCACCGACATCGCCTGGGGCACCCCGAGCCCCGGACAGTGGCCCAATGTGCTGCGCACCATGGACGCCAACGCCTGGCATCCCGAGGCGCAGGGGCCCGGTCACTACAACGACCCCGACTACCTCATCCCCATGCGCCGCATGGCCGACGGCTCGCTGGAGCTGACGGAGGAGGAGTCCACCACGCAGCTGGTGATGTGGGCCGAGATGGGCTCCCCGCTCGTCATCGGCTCCGACCCCCGCACCCTGTCCGACGCGATGCTCCGGACGCTGCGCAACCCGGAGATCATCGCCGTCGACCAGGACCCCCTGGCCGTCCAGGGCGTGCGGGTGGCCACCGACTCCGTCGGCGACGTCTACAGCAAGGTCCTCTCGGGCCACGGCCGGCGCGCCGTCGTCCTGCTCAACCGCTCGGACCGGCCCGCCGAGCGGACGGTGGACTTCTCCGACGTGGCGCTGGGCGGCCCGGTCGCGGTCCGCGACCTGCGCGCGCGGGCCGGCCGCGGGACGCACACCGGGTCGTACACCGTCGAGGTTCCCGCGCACGGCACCGCGTTCCTCACGCTCACCGGCGCGGACGCCCTCCCCGGCGCGGACCTGGGCGGGAAGACCTCGGCGAGCCCGGCCGTCGTACGCGACGGCGACACGCTGACCACCTTCTTCCGGGGGCAGGGCGGCGCCCTCGTCCAGCACACGGACGACGGCGGCGACGGCGGGCCGCGGACGAGGGACCTCGGCGGCCCGGCGCACGGAAAGATACTCGGCCAGCCCTCCGCCCACGCCTCGGCGGGCGGGCGGATCGACGTCTTCGTGCGGGGCGCCGACTCCCGGGCGTACCGGCGGGTCTTCGCGCACGGGCGCTGGGGCGGCTGGCAGGACCTCGGCGGGAGGCTGACCGACGCCCCCTCGGTGGCGTTCACCGACGCGACGCACTGGACGCTGACCGCGCGCGGCGCCGACGGGCGGATCGCCCAGCGGGGGCCGTCGTCCGGCTGGTCGTCGCTCGGCGCGCCGGGCGACCGGCCCACGTACGGCAGGCCGTCGGCGGTCGTGGACGCGCGGGGGCGGGTCCATGTGGCCGTCCGGACCTCCGCGGACGAGGTGTGGACGCGGTCGCGCGACACCTCCGGGCAGTGGTCGGAGTGGAGTTCGCTCGGCGGGACGGTGAGCGGCAGCCCGACGCTGGTCGCCGTGGGCGACGCGGTGGTGCTGTACGCGCGGGCCGGTGACTACACCCTCTGGCAGCGGCGGTACGAGACCGGCGGCTGGCAGGGATGGACCAAGCGGCAGGAGTTCCCCGGCGCCGCGTTCGACGGTGCGCTCGGGGCGGTCGCGGGTCCGGACGGCGCGGTCGACGCCGTGTACCGCGGGGTCGACGGCTCCGTACGCCGAACCCAGTTCAAATAAATTAGGAATTATTATTGACGTGGTGCGAGCGCCACGCGAACCTGGATCCGCCACGAGCGCGCCCCGGTCCCCGTCAGCGGGGCCGGGCCCCGCCGAGTGGATCCACAAGGAGCACTTCATGACGAACGCACTCCCCGGCCGACGGCTGTTCCTCGCCGGCCTCGGCGCCGCCGGGACCACCGCGCTGCTCAGCGGCTGTGTCACGTCCGCTTCCTCCGGCAAGAGCTCCTCCGGGGGCGGAGCGGTGACCTTCCAGTCCAATCTGTCCGCGCCGCAGGCGAAGGCGGCGATGGAGGACCTCGTCGCCGCCTACGCCAAGCGGGGCTCCGGGCGCGCCACCCTCAACACGGTCGCCGCCGAGACCTTCCGCACCCAGCTGCCCACCTATCTGACCTCGGCGAACCCGCCCGATGTGTACACCTGGTACCCGGGCTCGGTGGCGGACGCGTACGCGCGCAAGAACCTGCTGCTCGACCTCGGCGAGGTGTGGACCTCCTCGCCCGACCTCAAGCGCTACTCCAAGGCGCTGACCGCCCAGTGCACCTCGACCGCCGGGAGGAAGGTCTTCGTGCCCAGCACCTACTACTGGTGGGGCATGTTCTACCGGAAGTCCCACTTCGCCAAGTGGGGCGTCGAGGAGCCCAAGAGCTGGGACGACTTCCTCGACCTGTGCGACAAGCTGAAGGCCAAGGGCGTGACGCCGATCGGCCTCGGCGCGGGCAGCAACACCCCCTGGGTGGCGTCCGCCTGGTTCGACTACCTCAACATCCGCGTCAACGGCGCCGACTACCACCGCCGCCTCCTCGCCGGAAAGCAGCGCTTCGACGACCCCGAGGTGCGCAAGGTCTTCGACCGCTGGCAGGACGCGCTCCCCTACTTCGACCCCGACGGCACCGCCCTCGCCTTCCAGGACGCCACGACCGCCCTGCTCGCCGGCCGGACCGGGATGATGCTCATCGGCACCTTCTTCGCCGACGCCGCGCCCAAGGGCGCCCTCGACGACATCGACTTCTTCCGCTTCCCGGTCATCGACCCCAAGGTCCCGCTCGCCGAGGAAGCGCCCACGGACGGCTACTTCGCCAGCGCCCGCACCGGACGCCGCGACGGGGTGTTCGAGCTGCTGCGCTACCTCGCCACCGCCGAGGCCCAGGAGATCTACATCAAGGGCTCGTCGGGCACCGTCCTGCCCTGCCACCCGGACGCCGAGGACGCCGGGACCGCGCTCGTGAGGAAGGGCCGCAAGCATGTCGAGGAGGCCGCCGAGATAACCCAGTTCTTCAACCGCGACTCGAGCGACGCCCTCCAGCCCACCGCGGACACCGCGCTGACCAAGTTCCTCGCCAAGCCGAAGAGCATCGGTTCGATCCTCACCGACTGGCAGCGCGACGCCGAGAAGATCTGGAAGGCGTGACGTGGCCGTCCTCACCGCGCCCGAGCGCACCTCCCCGGCCCCGCCCCGGCCCCGCGGCAGGCGGGCCCGGGGCATCCGGCGCACGCCCCCGCTGGTGCTCGCCTTCCTCCTCCTCCCGCTGCTCGCCGAGTCGCTGTGGGTGTTCTGGCCCGCGCTCCAGGGCTTCTACCTCGCCCTGACCAACTGGGACGGCGTGTCGGCGCCCGAGTTCGTCGGCCTGGGCAACTTCGCGGAGATGGCCCACGACGAGGTCTTCCGCACCGCGGCCGTCGACACCGTGCTGTGGCTGGTGCTGTTCGGCGGCCTGTCCGCGCTCCTCGGCCTCGGCGCCGCGCTGCTCCTCCAGCAGGAGCGCCGGGGCGTGGGCTTCTACCGCGCCGCCCTCTTCCTGCCCGTGGTGTTCTCCCTGGTGGCCACCGCCCTCGTCTGGCAGGCCATCTACCAGCCCGACGGCGTCCTCAACCGGCTCCTGGAGTCGGCCGGCCTGGACAGTCTGCGCCACGCCTGGCTCGCCGACCAGGACACCGCCCTCTACGCGGTCATCGTGCCCGCGCTGTGGCGCCAGGTCGGCTATGTGATGGTGCTCTACCTGGCCGGGCTCAAGGGCATCGACCCGGCGCTGTACGAGGCGGCCAAGGGGGACGGCGCCGGGCGGTGGCAGCGCTTCCGGCATGTGACGCTGCCCCAGCTGCGCGGCGTCAACGCCGTCGTCCTGTCGGTGATCATCATCGACTCGCTGCGCTCCTTCGACGTCGTCTGGTCCCTGACCCGGGGCGGCCCCTACCACTCGTCCGAACTGCTGAGCACCTACATGTACTCCACCGCCTTCCAGTCCCTGCGGCTGGGATACGGCTCCGCCCTGGCCGTCGTGATCTTCGTACTGGCCTTCGGCGTCATCGCCTCCTACCTCGTCCGCGCCTTCCGGGAGGCCGACTGATGACGGCACTTGACAGCTCCGCGGCCCTGCGCCGGCGCCGCGCGGCCACCGCCGGCTTCCACCTCGGCGCCGGGGCGCTCGCCGCTCTGTGGCTGCTGCCCATCGCCCTGGTCGTGGTGACGAGCCTGCGCTCCTTCGACGACATCTCCGCCCATGGCCTGGGCAGTTGGCCCCGCTCCTTCACCCTCGGCAACTTCCAGCAGGCGTGGAGCGACGGCGGCCAGCAGCGCGCCCTGATCAACAGCCTGATCGTGACCGTGCCGTGCGTGCTGGTGACCCTGGCCCTGGCCGCCATGGCCGCGTTCGCCCTCAGCCGCTACGAGGTGCCCTTCCGCCGCTCCCTGCTGCTGCTGATGCTCGGCGGCAATCTGCTTCCGCCGCAGATCCTGCTCATCCCGGTGTCCAAGCTGAGCGAGCTGATGGGCGTCTACGACACGCTGCCCGCCCTCATCGGCGTGCAGATCGGCTTCGGCGTCGGCTTCTACGTCTTCGTCCTGTACGGCTTCATGCGGTCCATCCCGGTCGAGATCCAGCAGGCCGCCGTCGTGGACGGCGCCGGTCCCTGGCAGATCTTCTGGCGGATCATCCTGCCGCTCAGCCGCCCGGCGCTCGCCGCGCTCGGCGCCCTGTCCTTCACCTGGATCTTCAACGATCTGCTGTGGGCCATCACCGTGCTGCGCAGCGACACCAAGATGCCCATCACCGCCGCCCTCATCGGGCTCCAGGGCCAGTTCGTGTCGATGTGGAACGTGATCGCCGCCGGGTCCGTCATCGCGGCGGCGCCCACCGTGGCCGTCTTCCTCCGGTTCCAGCGCCACTTCGTGGCCGGTCTCAACCTGGGAGCGGTGAAGTGACGCCGGGCCGGCGCTGGACGCTGCGCACCGACCACACCGGCTATACGGTGCGGCTGTCCCCGGACGGCCCCTGGGCCGAGCTCGACGCCTGGGGTCCGCTCGGCGTCGAGACCGGCCCGTCCGCGCTGGACTGGTCGCACCGCACCCACTTCATCACCCCCGCCGACGCGGCGCCCGCCGAGTATCTGCCGTACGGGCTGCGGCCGTTCACCGGCGCCGACCTGGTGGCCGCGCGACCGGGCGCGGAGCGCGGCGTGTGGTGGGCCTTCGCGGGGGCCGCGGAGGAGCCGGGGAGCCTGCGGCTCACCTTCACCGACGATGTGCTCGGCCTGCGCACGGCCCTGTGCTACGCCACGGTGCCGGGCACCGATGTCATCCACCGCTGGACCGAGCTCACCTGCACGGGCGACGAGGAGCTGTGGCTCGAGCGCTTCGACTCGGCCGCCGTGAACGTCCCCGTCACCGCCGGAGCCCGGCTGACCTACCTGGCCGGCCAGTGGTCGCAGGAGTTCCAGCGCACCCAACTCACCCTGACCAGGGGCACGTTCACCATGGGCAGCCGCCAGGGCGTGCCCGGACACGCCTACGCGCCCTGGCTCGCGGTCCAGGACGCCGCCGACCCGGACGGCGCCCCCGCCTATGGCATGGCCCTGGAGTGGCCCGGCAACTGGCATCTCACCGCGGAGGCCGAACCCGGCGGCGCCGTGCGCATACGCGCCGGCCGCGTACCCCACGAGGGCCGGGTGCCCCTCGCGCCCGGCGACATCCTCACCACACCACGGCTCGCCTGCGCCTTCAGCGCCGAGGGTCTGGACGGGCTGTCCCGCGTCTGGCACCGCTACGAACGCCGGCTGACCGGCGAGCGGCTGCACCGCCCCCGCAAGGTCCTCTACAACTCCTGGGAGGCCACCTCCTTCGACGTCGACGCGGCGGGGCAGCTGGAGCTGGCGAAGGCGGCGGCGGACATCGGGGCCGAGCTCTTCGTCGTCGACGACGGATGGTTCACCGGCCGCGCCGACGACACCGGCGGGCTGGGCGACTGGTACCCCGACCCGGTGGCGTTTCCGGAGGGCTTCGGCCGGTTCGTGGCGGAAGTCCGCGCCCTGGGGCTCGACTTCGGCCTGTGGATCGAGCCGGAGGCCGTCAGCCCCGGCAGCGCGCTGTACGCCGAACACCCGGACTGGGTGTACCGGATCGAGGGCCGTCCGGCCCGGCTGGTGCGCCACCAGCTCCTGCTGGACCTGGGCCGGACCGATGTCCAGGACTTCGTCATCGCCACTCTGGACCGGCTGCTGACCGGCCATGACATCAGCTACCTCAAGTGGGACATGAACCGGCCGCCGACCGAGCGCGGCCGCCCCGGCGCCGGTCCCGCCGACCGCCTCGACCTGGACGCCCAGCACGTCGCGGGCTATCTGCGGGTCCTTGACCGGCTGCGCACCGCCCACCCCGGGATCACCGTCGAGGGGTGCGCGGGCGGCGGCGCGCGCGTCGACCACGCGACGATCGCCCGCACCGACGTCGTCTGGCCCAGCGACAACACCGCTCCGCTGGACCGGCTGGCCGTCCAGTACGGCTTCCTGCACGCCCACGCCCCGCATGTGATGAGCTCCTGGGTCACCGACGCCCCCGGTGTCTTCGACCCCCGGCCGCGCAGCCTCGCCTTCCGCTTCGTCACCGCCATGTGCGGAGTTCTGGGCATCGGCGCCGACCTGCGCCGCTGGGACGCCGGGCAGCGCGCCGAGGCCGCCCGCTGGATCGCCCGCTACAAGGAGGTGCGCGATGTCATCCACCTCGGCGAGGCCCGGCTCCTGGGCAGCCCGCTGGACGCCACCTGCGGGGTGCAGTACGACGGTCCCGACGGACGCACCGTCGTCGCCGCGCTCGGCACCGGCCGCCTGGACGGCGCCCCGCTCGTCCCGGGGCGTCCGGCCCGGCTCCGGCTGCGCGGCCTCGACCCGGCCGCCCGCTACCGGGACGCCGCGGCGGCGACCACCTACAGCGGCGCCCATCTGCTGCACTACGGGCTGCCGTTCGCCTGGAGCGCCGGGCACGACGCGGAACTGGTGGTCCTGACCCGGCAGTAGAGCCCTTGCCCCCGCACCCGCACCCGCGCCCGCACCCGCACCCGCCCGAAGCCCAGCGAAGGAGCCCGACCCCCGATGGAACAGCCCCGCCGCCACGGTGACCGCTTCACCGACCGCACGGCCGTGGTCACCGGAGCCGCCTCCGGCATCGGCGCCGCCACCGCCGAACGCCTCGCCCAGGAGGGCGCCGCCGTCGTGCTCGCCGACATCGCCGAGGAGCGCGGCGCGGCGGTCGCCGAGCGGATCGCCGAGGACGGCGGCCGCGCCCGCTTCGTGACCGCCGACGTCTCCACGGAGGAGGGCTGGGGGCGGATCGCGGCGGCCGCCCGCGACTTCGGGCCCGTCGACGTGCTCGTCAGCAACGCCTACACCGTCGACGTCACCCCCGCCCACGAAACGTCCCTGGACTCCTGGCAGCGGCAGCTCGCCGTCAACCTCACCGGCGCCTTCCTCGGCTTCCGGGCCGTCCTGGACGATCTGCGCGCCCGCCGCGGAGCCGTCGTCCTGACCTCGTCCGTCCACGCCCACAAGGGCATCCCCGGCCACCCGGCCTACGCGGCCTCGAAGGGGGCGCTGCTGTCGCTGTGCGGGCAGCTCGCCGTCGAGTACGGCCCCGAGGTGCGGGTCAACGCGGTGCTGCCCGGCCCGATCCTGACGGCGGCCTGGGACCGGGTCTCCCCCGAGGACCGCGCGCGCAGCGTCGCCGAGACCGCGGCGGGCCGGTTCGGCACCCCGGAGGAGGTGGCCGCTGCCATCGCCTTCCTCGCCTCCCACGAGTCCTCGTACATCACCGGTGCGAGTCTTCTCGTGGACGGCGGCTGGAGCGTCGTCAAGTCCTCCGCATGACCACCGCGATCAGCTCGCATCAGAAAGGCAGTACGACATGACGCCCTACGCCCGCCGCGGCGTGCACGGCCAGACGGTGGAGGCACTCGCCCGCCGCGTCCTGAGCGGCGACCTCCCCGAGGGATCCACCCTGGACCTGGTCGCCCTCCAGAGCGAACTGGATGTCAGCCTCACCGCGCTTCGCGAGTCGCTGAAGGTGCTGGCCGCCAAGGGGATGGTCGACGCCCGGCAGAAGCGCGGCACCTTCGTGCGGAGCCGTTCGGACTGGAACCTGCTCGACGCCGACGTGCTGCGCTGGCAGTTCGAGAGCGACCGCACCACCGACGCCGACAGCGCGCTGCTGCGCAACCTCGCCGAGGTGCGCGGCATCATCGAGCCGGCGGCCGTACGGCTGGCCGCCGAGCGGCGCACCGAGGCCGACCTCGCCGCCCTGGACGCCGCCGTGGACGCGATGGGGCAGGGCGGCTCCGACGCCGCCCACGCCGTCGAGGCCGATCTCGCCTTCCACCGCGCGCTGCTCGCCGCCACCCACAACGAACTCCTCGAACGCATGGAGATGGTGATCGAGTCGGGCCTCGCCTACCGCGATCGCATCGTGCACAGCTCCCCGCACAGCGAGGATCCGGTCCCCGCCCACCGCGCCGTCCTGGACGCCGTGCGCGACCGGGACCCGCGGGCCGCCGAGGCCGCCATGCGGGCCCTACTCGACCAGGCCGGCCGCGACCTGGACCGGATCGGCGGCTCCCCCGACATCAGCTCCCCCGACCTCGGTGGCTCCCCCGACATCGGCTCCCACAACGACACGGAAGGGCCCACCGGCCAGTGAAGATCACCCGTATCGAGACCTTCCTCGTACCGCCGCGCTGGCTGTTCTGCCGCGTCGAGACCGACGACGGCGTGGTCGGCTGGGGCGAGCCCGTGGTCGAGGGGCGCGCCGAGGTGGTGCGCGCGGCCGTCGACGTCCTCGCCGACTACCTGGTCGGCCAGGACCCGCTGCGCATCCAGGACCACTGGCAGGTGCTCACCAAGGGCGGCTTCTACCGTGGCGGACCCGTCCTGTCCAGCGCCGTCGCCGGTCTCGACCAGGCCCTGTGGGACATCGCGGGCAAGACCTACGGCGCCCCCGTGCACGCCCTGCTGGGCGGCCCCGTGCGCGACCGCGTCCGGGTGTACGCCTGGGTCGGCGGCGACGAGCCCGCGGAGCTGTCCGAGCAGATAGCCGCGCAGGTCGAGGCGGGGTTCACGGCGGTGAAGATGAACGGCGCCGGGGCGACCTCCCCGATGCCCACCGCGGCCGAGACCGCCGCGGTCGTGGACCGCCTGGCCGCCGCCCGCGAGGCGCTCGGCCCGGACCGCGACGTGGCCGTCGACTTCCACGGCCGCTTCACCGCCGCCGGGGCCCGCCGCGTCCTGCCCGAACTGGCCGCCCTCCACCCGCTGTTCGTGGAGGAGCCGGTCGTGCCCGAGCAGGGCCATCTGCTCCCCGGCCTGGTGGCCGCGAGCCCGGTACCCCTCGCCACCGGTGAACGGCTCTACGGCCGTACGGAGTTCCTGCCGGTCCTCGCCGCGGGCATCGCCGTCGCACAGCCCGACCTGTCCCACGCGGGCGGCATCTCCGAGGTCCATCGCATCGCCTCGCTCGCCGAGACCTACGGCGCCCAGCTCGCCCCGCACTGCCCGCTCGGTCCCATCGCGCTGGCGGCCAGCCTCCAAGTCGCGTTCGCCACGCCGAACTTCCTGATCCAGGAGCAGAGCCGCGGCATCCACTACAACAAGGACGCCGATCTGCTGTCCTACCTCGTCGACCCCGAGCCGTTCCGCTTCGTGGCGGGCCATGCGCCGCGCGGCGACGCCCCGGGTCTCGGCATCACCATCGACGAGGCGGCCGTACGCGCGGCCGACCGCACCGGGCACGCCTGGCGCAACCCGGTCTGGCGGCACCCCGACGGCTCGTTCGCGGAGTGGTGACGGCGTGCTGGAGATCGTCACCGACCCCGCGCACGGCGGCCGCTGGACCTCGCTCCGCGCGGACGGACACGAATGGCTGTGGCACCGCCCGGATCCGGAGCGGGAGCGGGTGTCGCCCGGGGACCCCTTCGTGGACGCGGGCGGCCTGGAAGAGTGCGTCCCCACCGTCCGCGGCGCCCCCGACCACGGCGACGCCTGGGCACGTCCGTGGCGGCGCGAGGGGGACGCGAACACCGTGCGCTGCGGCCGGTTCGCGCTGACGCGCACGATCCGCGGCACGGCCGAAGGGGCCGAGGCCGACTACGTCCTCCGCGCCGAGCCGGGCTTCCGCTTCATCTGGGCCGCCCACGCCCTGCTCGACCTGACCCCGCGCGCGGCCCTGCGGCTGCGCGAGGGGGCGCGCACCCGGGTCTTCCCGGAGGCCGCGCCGCTGCTGGACCGGGCCTGGCCGGCCGGGGCGCCGTGGGTCGAGGGCGACTGGCCCGCGCCCCTGGGCCTGGCCCTCGACCGGTTCGGACCGGACGACGGCACCGCGGTCGGCGCGGTCGTGGACACCCCGCGCGCCTGCGTCCACGACGGCGCGCGGTGCCTGGCCCTCGCGCTCGAGGCCGACGGCCAGCCGCTGTCCGTCGCCGTATGGCGCAACCTCGGCGGCTTCCCCGCCGTAAACCCCTACCGCAGCACGGGAGTCGAGCCGATGCTCGGCCGCGCCTTCGACCTCGCCGACGCGGGACCCGACGACGCCGCGCGGGTCCCCGCCTCGGGCGAGGTCCGCTGGCGGCTCACGCTCACCGCGACCTGCCGCTGCCCCTGAACCCGCCCCACCGCTGACGAGGAGTTCCGCCCGTGGACCTGCGAGCCGCCCTGGCCGCCCACCGGCTGGTCGCCATCGTGCGCGGCAGCGACCCCGAGGCCGCGCTGCGCACCGTACTGACCCTGGCCGACGAAGGCATCCAACTGATCGAGGTGTCGCTGACCTGCGAGGACGCCCTGACCGTCATCGAGCGGGCCCGCACGGCCCTCGGCCCCGGCCGCCCCCTCGGCGCGGGCACCGTGCTCACCGCCGACGACGCCCGCGCCGCCCACCGGGCGGGCGCCGACTTCGCCGTCACCCCCGGTCTGGGCGAGGGGATGTCCACCGCGCGCGAACTGGGCCTCCCGGTGCTGGCCGGGGTCATGACCCCGACCGAGGTGATCGGCGCACGTGCGCTCGGCGCCGAGGCGTTGAAGATCTTCCCGGCCGCCCAGGCGGGTGGGCCCGGCTATCTCAAGGCGCTGCGGGGGCCGTTCCCGGACGAGGTGTTCGTACCGGTCGGCGGCGTCGACGAGGCCGCGGCCCGCGCCTATCTGGCCGCCGGGGCGACCGCGGTCGGCATCGGCTCGCCCCTCATCGGCGACGCCGCCGACGGCGGCGGTCAGGACGCCCTGCGCGCCCGCGCCCGCGCCTTCCACGCCGCGGTCCGGGAGGCCGCCGCATGACCAAGGACCCGCGCCCCACCCGCCCCGACCGCCTCGGCCTGGCGGCACCGGGCCCGTACGACGGCGCCCTGTTCTCGGTCCGGGTGGCGGTGCCGGGGCCTCCGGCGGCGGAGTACCGCCCGGCGGCCGGGCCGATCGGGGGCCGGGTGTGAGCGGGTCGCGTGCCGCGGGCGATACGGGAGCACATCCGACCCCGCCGGGCGCGGTGGCCGGTGGCGGTGGGGCGGCACGGACGGGGGGCGAGTGGCCGGTCCGTGGCGGCGAGGTATCGCGGGCCGCCGCGCCCTGGCCTCCCGCCGACAGCACCGTGGTCTGCGTCGGCGAGACGATGGCCGCGCTCGCCCCCGAACCGCCCGAGTCGCTGGACACCAGTGAGAGCCTGCGGCTCGCCGTGGCGGGCGCGGAGTCCAATGTGGCGATGTACCTCGCGGACCTGGGCGTCTCCGCCGTATGGCTCTCCGCCCTCGGCGACGACCCGTTCGGGCGGCGGGTGCGTGCCGCCGTCGCCGCGGCGCACGTCGACGTCTCGGGCGTACGGTCCGACCCGCACCGGCCGACCGGCCTGCTGGTGAAGGACCCCGGCCCCGCGGGCACCCGCGTCCACTACTACCGGCGCGGTTCGGCGGCCTCGGCGCTGGGCCCCGACATCCTTGACGATCCGCGGCTCAAGTCGGCGGCGCTCGTCCACCTCACGGGCGTGACGCCCGCGCTCTCGCCGTCCTGCGGCGCCCTGGTGGAACGGGCGCTCGCGACCTCTCCGGCCGAACGCGCCCACGCCATCAGCTTCGACGTCAACCACCGCCCCGCGCTGTGGCCGCACGGCACGGCCGCCACGGTCCTGCGCGACCTGGCCGACCGCGCCGACATCGTCTTCGTCGGCCTCGACGAGGCGCAGCACCTGTGGGGAGCGGACCTCGACGCGGGCGGGGTACGCGAGCTGCTGCCCCACCCGCGTCTGCTCGTCGTCAAGGACGGCGGACGGGAGGCGACCGCCTTTGACGGCGACGGACGGGTGGTCACGGTGCCGGCCCCGCGCACGGAGGTGGTGGAGCCGGTCGGCGCGGGTGACGCCTTCGCCGCCGGTTTCCTGGCGGGGCTGGTGCGCGGCGGGGCCCTGACCTCGGCGCTGCGGCTCGGCCACATCACGGCCGCGTCCGCGCTCGGGGTGACCGGGGATCACGGCCCGCTGCCGGACGCCGCCACGGTCGAGCGGCTGCTCGGGCTCACGGAACAGGCGTGGGCGGCGCGCGCCTGAAGCCGTCGCCGGAGCCGTGACGCGCCGCGCGCTGAGCCTCCCTGAGCCTCCCGCCGAACAACCGGCGCCGCCCATTTGCCTCGTATGGCGTGAATGCGCCTTTCAGTCCCTAGGTCCTGCCAAGAGTGGCCCACAGCCCCTTCCGGAACTATCGTCCGCTTCATACCGTCAAGGGCTGCGGTACTCCGCCTCACGCCGACCGACTGGACGCCTTCGTGCCCGATCCCCCCCACGCCGCCACCTGGCGCTTCGCCCTGCCGCACACGACGGCCGCCGTACCGCTGGCGCGCGCTCTGATCCGGAACACCCTGGCCGACATCGGGGCCCCCGTGGACGGCGACACGGCGGAGCTGCTGACGGCCGAGCTGGTGGCCAACGCGGTGCGGCACACGACCGGCGACGAGCCGATAGAGCTGGTGGTGGAGCTGGTGCCGACCGGGGGCTGGCAGGTCGAGGTGCACGACCAGGACCCGAATCCGCCCGGCGGGCTGGACTCGCTGGGGCGCCCCGAGGGGCCCAGGAAACCCGAGGGCCTGGCCGAGGGCGGACGCGGTCTGCTGCTGATCCGGACCCTCAGCGCCGACGCGGGCTACCGGCCGACCCCCTACGGCAAGGCCGTCTGGTTCGTCCTCCCGCCCACGGAGGACTGAGGGCGCCCCGGCTGACGGCCGCCCGTCGAGTGCTACCGGGCGCCGAGCGTCGCGACCAGCACCGCCTTGATCGTGTGCATCCGGTTCTCCGCCTCGTCGAAGACGACGGAGTGCTCGGACTCGAAGACCTCGTCGGTGACCTCGAGCTCGGTCAGCCCGTGCCGCTCGTGGATCTCCCGGCCGACGTCGGTGCCCAGGTCGTGGAAGGCCGGCAGGCAGTGCAGGAACTTCACCGCGTCGTTGCCCGTGGCGCGCAGCACATCCATCGTCACCGCGTACGGCCCGAGCAGCGCTATCCGCTCGTCCCAGACCTCCTTGGGCTCGCCCATGGACACCCACACATCGGTGGCGACGAAGTCCGCGCCGCGCACGCCCTCCTCGACGCTCTCGGTGAGCGAGATCCGGGCGCCGGAGACGGTGGCGAGCTGCCGGGCCAGCTCCACGATGGTCTTGTCGGGCCACAGCAGGCTGGGCGCGACGATACGGACGTCCATGCCCAGCAGGGCGCCGGTGACGAGGTAGGAGTTGCCCATGTTGTACCGGGCGTCGCCGAGGTAGGCGTAGGCGACCTGATCCAACGGCTTGTCGCTGTGCTCGGTCATGGTCAGCACGTCGGCGAGCATCTGGGTGGGGTGCCACTCGTCGGTGAGGCCGTTGTAGACGGGCACCCCGGCGTGGGCGGCGAGCTCCTCGACGACGCCCTGGCCATGGCCCCGGTACTCGATCGCGTCGTACATCCGGCCGAGCACCCGCGCGGTGTCCCGCACCGACTCCTTGTGACCGATCTGGGAGCCGACCGGATCGAGATAGGTCGTCGAGGCACCCTGGTCGGCGGCGGCGACCTCGAAGGCGCAGCGGGTGCGGGTGGAGGTCTTCTCGAAGATCAGGGCGATGTTCCGGCCCCGCAGCCGCCGCTCCTCGGTCCCCGCGCGCTTGGCCGCCTTCAGCTCGGCGGCCAGGTCGATCAGGCGGCGGAACTCGTCGGCGGTGAAGTCCAGCTCCTTGAGGAAGTGGCGGCCGGTGAGGTCAATCGCCATAAGGGTGGCTCCTAGGTCACGGCGAACACGTGGCGGATCAGCGGCTACGGCAGGGTGCCGCGGCCCGGAACCATGGAAGCATATACGACGCTCTGCATATATGCGGAGACGGGTAGGTGAATCCTGGCCTTCTACGGCTCGAGGGTGGATCCCGGCCCCGCGGTTCGAGGGCGAGACTCCGGCGCCACGGCTCGCGAGACTCCGGCGCTACGGCTCCACCGGGTCCCGCTCGACCGGACAGCTCATGCACCGCGGCCCGCCCCGGCCCCGGCCCAGCTCACTGCCCGGAATGTCGATGACCTCGATCCCGCGCTTGCGCAGAAAGGTGTTGGTCGTCGCGTTCCGCTCGTAGGCGACCACCACGCCCGGCTCGACCGCGAGCACATTGCAGCCGTCGTCCCACTGCTCGCGCTCGGCCGCGTGGACGTCCTGGGTGGCGGTGAGCACGCGGATGGAGTCCAGGCCGAGGGCCGCGGCTATCGCGCGGTGCATATGCTCCGGCGGATGGTCGGTGACCTTGAGGTCCTCGCTGCCCGCGCCCGGCTCGATGGTGTACGAGCGGAGCATCCCCAGCCCCGCGTACTGGGTGAAGGTGTCCCCGTCCACCATGGTCATCACGGTGTCCAGGTGCATGAAGGCCCGCCCCTTGGGCATGTCGAGCGCCACGATCGTCCGGGCCGAACCGGCCTCGAAGAGCCGGTGGGCGATCATCTCCACCGCCTGCGGGGTGGTCCGCTCGCTCATCCCGATCAGCACCGCGCCCTTGCCGAGCACCAGCACATCGCCGCCCTCGATGGTCGAGGGGTAGGCGGCCTGGCCCTCCGACCAGACGTGGAAGTCCTCCTTCGCGAAGAGCGGGTGATGGCGGTAGACGGCCTCGTAGTGCACCGTCTCGTGCCAGCGGGCGGGCCAGCGCATCGCGTTGATCGACACCCCGTCGTACACCCACGCGGAGGCGTCCCGGGTGAAGAGGTGGTTCGGCAGCGGATTGACCAGGAAGTCATCGGGCTCCATGGCGTGGAAGCGGACGGAGACCGGCTCCGGGTACCGCTCCAGGTACTCCCGCTTGGTCATGCCGCCGATCAGCGCCTCGGTCAGCTCCGGAGCGGTCAGCTCGTCGAAGGCGGCGCGCAGATGGTCGGTGGCCAGCGGCCCGTACTCCTTCTCGTCGAAGACCCGGTCCAGCACCAGCGCCCGCGCGTCCGGCAGGGTCAGGCTCTCGGTCAGCAGATCCCCGAAGAGATGCACCTCGACCCCGCGGTCCCGCAGCACATCGGCGAAGCCGTCGTGCTCCTGGCGGGCACGGCGCACCCACAGGACGTCGTCGAAGAGCAGGGCGTCCTTGTTGGTGGGGGTGAGCCGCTTGAGCTCCAGGTCGGGGCGGTGCAGTATGACGCGGCGCAGCCGCCCGGCCTCGGAGTCGACATGGAATCCCATGCCCCCATCTTCGCCGCTCGCGGCCCATTGTGAACGCTCCACGACACGGATCTCTGGATCTCCCGCGCTGGCGCCTCCGGCAGAGGTGGGGGATTCGCGCGCCGTGTGGGCCCCGGCGGGGGCGGGGCCCGGGTCCGGGTCCCGCGCCGGGCGGCTGAGCGCTCCGTGGGAAGTGGCGCGAGGTGCGGTCGTTCATCCGCGGCCGCGTCGTGGCCGGTCGCCCGCGCGGCGGAGCCGCATCTCGACACAGCCGCGGCGGAGCCGCACATCGACACAGCCCCGCGCCCCTTCGGGGCGCAACCGAACCGCACCGGACCTCAGCGAGGCCGCTCAGCCGGCAGCGATCACCACGATCAGTACCAGCGCCACCGCGATGAACCCCAGCAGGGCGGAGACCCACAGCTGGCCGGGCTTCAGATCGATACGGCTGCCGTCCTCGGCGCCCCCGCGCCGCCATCGCCGCCGCGCCGCGCGCCGGGCGGCGCGGGCCGCCGCCTCCTGGTGCTCCCCGCACTCCTCGGCCACGCCGCCGAACAGCGCCTTCCAGCCCTTCTCGCCGAACCCCGTGCTCTGCCGGGTACCGACGATCCGGCGCACCACCTCGCGGCCCATGCCGTCCCCGGCCGTCCACAGGCCGGGCAAGACGCAGGCCATCAGCTCCGGCGCCGCGCCGCGCCGCGCGTACGGGCGGACCAGCCCCTCGTACAGCATCAGCGCGTTGCGCACCCGCAGCCTGCGGTCGGGGTCCGGGGCCGGTCCGGCCGCGCCGCCCGGGGCGCGGTGCGGCGGGTCGAGATAGAGCTGGGCGAGCAGCACCTTCTCGCAGACCGCGTCCGCCAGTTCCGGTCCGCGCTCGGGCGCGCGGCGCACCAGCTCGACCACGACGCGGGTGGCCCGCTCGGCGGGCAGCCCCTCGTCGAGCGCGCTCAGCAGCAGGCCGTCGTCGGCCTCCCGCAGCGCCGCGGACAGGGCGTCCCCGCCGTGGCGCAGCGCCTCGCGCAGCATCCGCGCCCCGGTGACCGAGATCCGGCGCGCCCCCGCGCTCGCCGGCCTCTCGTGGGCATGGCCATGGGCATGGCCGTGGGTGGTCTCGTGGGCGATCTCCGCGCCTGTCGGGTCCTCTGTCTCTTTCACCATCGACGTTCTCCTCACAGTGCCTCCAGCACCTCCCGTATCCGCGTGGCCGCCCCGGCGTCGAGCGGCTCGTCGCCGTCCTGCGCCAGCCGGGGCAGGAAGTCGCACAACACGGCCAGCTGCCGCGCGTCCCCCGCCGCCCGCCGGATCCAGCCGACCAGCGCGTCCTCCGCCGCCCCCGCCGATCTGGCCCAGGTCAGCGCGGCCCGCAGCAGCTCGGCCAGCCGTGGCCCGCACTCCGGACGAGCCGCGAGCAGCGCCGTGGCCAGCGGCCAGGCGGCGTACGGCTCGAGCTCCGGCACCTCGCCAAGACCCCACAGCTGCGAGGTGCGGGTGGTGACCGCGCGCAGCGTCGCGAGCAACGCCAGGTCCCGGCGGGCCCGCCGGGTGTCGCGCAGCCAGTGGGTGAGCGCGGCCAGTACGGTCTCCGGCTCGGCCCCGGCCAGCAGCCGCACCACGCTGTGGGAGGTGGTGCGGCCGTCGTCGGCGCGGGCGAGCCGGCCGAGTTCCTCCAGGGACGCCGCGACCGAGCCCGCCGCCAGGCCGTAGCCGTGGGCGAGCGCGGCGGTCTCGCGCTCCCGTTCGTCGTCGCCGCGCGCCCATGCGTGCAGCAGCCCGTGCACGGCGGGGCGCACCTGCGGGGCGCGGGACGCCTCGGCGAGCGCGGTGGCGGCGGCCATCCGCTGCACCGGGCTGTCGGTGCGGGCCAGCGGCAGCGCCAGCTCGACCAGGCCGTAGAGGTAGTCGCGGGCGCACAGCACGCCCGCGGCGACCGCCGCGCGCACCCACACCTGGGGGCGCGGGTCGTCGCACAGCGCGCGCAGCCAACGGGCCATCGGGCCGCGGAGGTTGTGGTGGCCGTCCCAGGACTCGTGGAGCACGGCGGGCGCCAGCCGACGCCCCTCGAACCACACCGCGCGCACGGGCACCGAGGCGTCCCCGAGGTCCTCCACCCCCTCGCCGTGGACCGCGCGCGCCGTGGCGAGGCAGGCCCCGGGGCGGGCGGAGAACAGCGGGCGGCCGGGCGCGTACTGCGGATCGAGCGTGACGGCCAGTTCCCAGGCCAGCAGCTCGGCGGCCTCCGCCATGACGCTGTGCGCCGAACCGTCGAAGACGGCGAGCGCGATCCGCAGCGCGGCGGCGCGCAGCGCGGGGAGCGCGGCGGGCAGGGTGCCGGGGTGCCCGGCCTCGAGGAACCACTCCCGGGCCTGGCGCGGGGCGAACGACCGGCAGTGCTCCAGCAGCCGCTCGTCGGTCAGCCGGCCCTCGGCGTGCGCGGCCAGCTGACCGGCCAGCCGGGCGGCCTCGCCGGGCCGCGGCTCGTCCAGGCCGAGCGCCTCGGTCAGCTCGGGGCGCCGGGCGGTGGCCCGCGCCGTCTCCAGCAGTCCGGCGGGGCGGTCGGCGAGCAGCTCGGTGAGGTGGCGGTCGAGGACGTCGGCGGCGGCCGGGGGCCGGTACGCCATGGCGTGGCGGCGGCCGCGCAGCAGCCGGTCGGCGGCCGGGCCGCCCGCGACCAGCACCACGCAGAACGCCTCGTGTTCGGCGAAGTGGGCGCGCAGCCGGTCCAGCAGGGGCTCGGCCGTGGCTTCGGCCTGGTCGGCGGGGAGTTCGAGGAGATAGCCGTGGCCGCGCTCGGTCTTCTCCACGCCCTTCTCCACGCCGGGCGCCCCGTCCGGGCCGGTGTATCCGAGCCGGGAGACCCCGCCGCCGGTCAGCTCGGCCAGCTCGGCGAGGAGGGCGAGCCCGGTCCAGGCGCGGCCGGTGCCGGGTTCGCCGCACAGCGCCAGCAGGTGGGTGCGGCGCAGCTGGTCGCGCATCGCGGCATGCTCGGGGACGGCCCGGTGGAGCCGACGCAGCCGGGCCAACTCCTCGCGCGGCACCGGGCCTTCGGGCAGCGGGTGCGGCGCCGGGTCGGCGCACATCCGGGCGGGGCCGTAGGCGATGTGCAGATGGGCACGCGCCTCGCGCGCCGCACGGGCGCCGCCCGGCTGGCCCGCCCCGTCCAGCGGGTCCCCCTGGGGGATGTCCAGCCGTCGTCCCCGCGACGGTGCCGGGGCGCTCACGTCGTCCGGCGCGGTTATGTCTTCCGGTGCGCTCATCGCCCGCCGTCCTTCATGCCGTGGCCCCCGTCTCGCGATGTGGTGGTGACGGGGTGCCGGTGATTGCCGGAAGCGGGCGGCGGGGCTCGTCCCCCGGCCCACCCCGCCGCCCTTCTCCGGTGCGGGGCGCTCGTGCCGTGTCCGGCAGGCCGTCACCGGACTGCGGCCGGGCCGTGCGCACCCCCGTCGCCCACGGTCCCGCGCCCTGTGCCGACTCCAGGGTCGCCGGGGGACGGCGGGACGGCTGTAGCCGTTTACACAGTCGCGCCAAAACGCGGGGGCGCGCGCGCCCGCGCTCAATCGCGGGGGCGCGCTCGTCGCGAGGGCGCGCTCAATCGCGAGGGCGCGCTCAATCCCGGGGGCGCGCCGGGATCTGCTCCCCCGTCGCGCGGCCCTCGGCCAGCAGCCGCAGCAGTCCGATGTCCATCACCTCGAAGCGGCGCGAGGCGGTCCTGACCACGCCCTGGCCGCGCAGCAGCCGCAGCGCCTTGGCGACCGCCTCCCGGGTCGAGCCCACGGCGGCCGCGATGTCGTGCTGGGGCATCTGGAGATCGATGGTGATGGTGCCGTCGGCACCGGAGTGGCCGGTGCGCTCGGCGAGTTCCACGAGCCGGGCCGCCAGCCGCTGGAGCACCTTCTCCGAGGCGAGTGACCGCCGCTCCCCGTCGGAGCTGCGCAGCCGGGAGCTGAACTGACGCATGATCAGTACGGTCGCGACGGGACGCGCGGCCAGATACGCCCGGAACCGGTCACCGGAGACCACCACCGCCTCCATCCGGCCGAGCGCGGTGACGGTGGCGCTGCGCGAGCCGTGGTCCACCGCGGCCTGATCGCCCACGACCTCGCCCGCCCCGCGCAGCGCCAGGATCAGCCGCACCCCGCGCTCGGTCTCCACCGAGACGGTGGCCCAGCCGGAGGTGATCGCCACGACGAAGGTCGTACGGTCGTGTTCACGCAGCACGACCTCGCCGGGGGCGTAGGCGCGGGGGGTGCCGAGGGCGAGCAGCGCGCGGCGGTCCTCGGCGGGGAGCGCGTGCAGGAACGGCCGTCCGTCCTCGAAGAGACTCATCCGCCCTCCCCGCTCAGCTCGTCGTCGTCATTGCCTGCGGAGAATCCAGGGGCCGCTCAGCTCAGCACGCTAGGCAGGTGGCACGGGCACGTCAATGGTGCCGTATCGGGTCCGTGCCGGATCCACGGCGCCCGCCGTCGTCGGTACGAACGCGCGTGCGCAAGGCGGCGCCCGCGACGGCCGCGAGTGCGGCGGTCACCGCCGTGCAGACCCACCCGGCGCGCAGCGCGTCAAGACCCGGCCGGGCGGCGCCGCCGGTGATCACGACCAGCGCCGCGACGCCCAGGGCCGAGCCGCCCTGCCGGGACATCATCAGCACCCCTGAGCCGAGGGAGAGCTGACGGGCCGGAAGCAGTCCGGCGGCCGCGAACATCACCGGCTGGTAGAGCCCCGCGCCGAGCCCGGTGAGCACCAGCCCGGGCATGAACTCCACGGCGTAGTGCGCACCGTCGCCGCCCGCGAGGAGCAGCCACCACAGCGGCCCCGCGGCGAAGCACAGCCCGCCGACGATGGCCGCGGTCCGCTCCCCCAGCGCCCGTACGATCCGCCCCGACAGCATCGACACCACCAGGACGGTGAGCGGCCAGGGCGTGACGGCGAGGCCCGCACCGGCCGGGGACCAGCCCCACACCCCGGTGAACAGCAGGGTCGCGGCGAGGAGCGCGGAGCCGTAGGCGAGGAAGTAGCTGAGCAGCCCGAGCGCGGCGGCGGTGAAGGCATGGGTCCGGAACAGCGCGGGGTCCACCACCGGATCCGGATGGCGGCGTACGTGCGCCACGGCCAGCGCCCCCACGACCAGGCCCGCGGCGAGGAAGCCGAGGGTGGCCGGGGCGCCGTAGCCCCAGTCGGCGGCCTCGACGCAGGCGGTGGTGAGGGCCCCGGTGCCGAGGAGGACCAGCAGCGTGCCCAGCGGATCGAGGCGGCGACGCTCACCGTGTACGGGCCCGGTGCGCGGCAGCAGCCGCAGCCCGGCCACCCAGGCCAGCAGCACCACGGGCGGGTTGATGAGGAAGATCCAGCGCCAGTCGGTGGCGGCCAGCAGTCCGCCCGCCACCGGCCCCGAACTCGCCGCGACCGCGCTCACCGCCGTCCAGACGCCGACCGCCGTGGCCCGTTCGCGCGGCGGGAAGGCGGGCAGGGCGAGCGAGAGGGAGGTGGGCACCAGAACGGCCGCCGCCACGCCCTGCACCACGCGCGCCACGATCAGCGTGCCGAGCCCGGGGGCGGCCCCGCAGGCGAGGGAGGCGAGCCCGAACAGCGCGATACCGGTCAGGAACGAGCGCCGCCCGCCGATCGCGTCGGCCAGCCGCCCGGCCGGGACCAGCAGCGCCGCGAGCACGATGGTGTAGGCGTTGAGCACCCAGGACAGGTCGGCGGTGGAGGCCGAGCGGAAGTCCGCGCCGATCGCGGGGAAGGCGATATTGACCGCGATCATGTCGAGCACGGCGAGGAACTGGGCCGCCGACGCGACGGCGAGGATCAGCCAGCGGCGGCGGCCGGGGACCGCGTCGGAGGTGGCGTCCGAACCGGGGGCCGCATCGGGGGCAGGGGCCGTATCGGGAGCGGGCACACCGCTCCCCTGGGCCTTCGAGGAAGGGGTCGTCATGCCCGTCCAGCATCAACCCCGGGGCACGGCGGAACGAATGGCAGGAGTGACAGCATGCGCTACATTTCTGCCATGCGGTCCATCGCCCTCGCCGTCACCCCGGGCATGCCGATCTTCGATCTGGCGGTGCCCTGCCATGTCTTCGGCTCCGATCGCCCCGGACTCCCCGACCCCTGGTACGAGCTGCGGGTCTGTGCGATCGGGCCCGGCGGCGAGGGGGCCGGTGCGCCGGTCGCCGCCCGCTCGTGGTTCGCCACCCACACCCCGTACGGCACCGAGGAGCTGATCGCGGCGGACACCGTGATCGTCCCGGCCTCGGCCGATGTGCGCGGCGATCCACCCGAGGAGCTGATCGACGCGCTGCGCGAGGCCCATCGGCGCGGCGCCCGCATCGTGTCGCTGTGCTCGGGCGCGTTCACCCTCGCCGCGACCGGACTGCTCGACGGCCGTACGGCGGCCACCCACTGGATGTACGCGGCGCTGTTCGCCGAGCGCTATCCGGCCGTACGGCTCGACCCGTCCGTGCTCTACGTCGACCACGGCGATGTGCTGACGGGGGCGGGGTCCACGGCGTGCATCGACGTCTGTCTGCATCTGGTGCGCGAGGACTACGGCACCGAGGCGGCGAACACCCTGGCCCGGCAGCTCGTCGCGCCCGCCCACCGGCCGGGCGGTCAGGCCCAGTACATCGAGGCCCCGCTGCCGGAGCGCACCGACGACTCGCTCGCCCCGCTGCTGCACTGGGCCGCCGAGCGGCTGCACGAGCCGCTGACCGTGGCCGACCTGGCCCACCGCGCCCACACCAGCCCGCGCACCCTGGTCCGCCGCTTCCACGCCGCCACGGGCACGACGCCGCTGCGCTGGCTCCAGGGCCAGCGGATCGCGCGCGCCCGGGAGCTGCTGGAGGGCGGCGATCTGCCGGTGGACCGGATCGCGGAACTGTGCGGACTGGGTACGGCGGCCAACCTGCGCCGCCACTTCACCCGGGCGGTCGGGGTGCCCCCACACGACTACCGCCGCGCCTTCCGCGCCCGCGAGGCGCGAACGCCCTCGGCCGTCTGAGCCCGGCGGATGTTTCCCCTCCCCGCCCCTTCCCGGCAGTATCGATATGCGGCTCCGCCGCGTGGGGGGCTCCGCCCCAGACCCCGGGGTCCAGGGGCGAAGCCCTTGGTATCGGGAAGGGGCGGGGAGGGGAAAGATTCCTGAACCGTCGCCCCTACAACCGTGGGTCCACCGGCTCCGACTCCAGCGCGAGCACCGCGAAGACCGCCTCGTGGACGCGCCACAAGGGCTCGCCCTCCGCCAGCCGGTCCAGCGCCTCCAGGCCGAGCGCGTACTCGCGCAGGGCGAGTGAGCGCTTGTGACCCAGGTGGCGCTCGCGCAGGCGGGCCAGGTTCTCCGGGCGGGTGTACTCCGGACCGTAGATGATGCGCAGATACTCGCGGCCCCGGCACTTCACGCCCGGCTGGACCAGCCGCCCGTCGCCCTTTCGGACAAAGCCCTGGAGCGGCTTGACCACCATGCCCTCGCCGCCCTCGGCCGTCAGCTCCAGCCACCACCGCACGCCATCGGCGACCGACGCCTCGTCCTCGGTGTCGACGATCAGCCGGCGGGTGGGGGTCAGCAGCCGGGCGCCGTCGGCGGCCGGCTTCTCCGCCTCGATCATCCGGTCGATCAGGGCGAGCTGCTGGTCGTGCGGAAGCGCGGTGGCGAGGTTGCGGCCCTGGACGGCCAGGATCTGGAACGGCGCCATCCGGATACCGTTCAGCCCGTCGACCGGCCAGCAGTAGCGCCGGTAGGCATCGGTGAACGCGGCCGCGTCCGACGCCCGTTCACGCTGCTTGTCCAGCAGCGCGGACACCTCGACACCGCGCGCCTCCGCGCCCTCCAGCGCCGCGAGGACGCCGGGGAGGACGGCGCGCGAGGCGGCGCCCACCGCCGCGTACTGGTGGCGCAGCAGCCCCTCGGCCTTGAGCGACCACGGCATCAACTCGGCGTCCAGCAGCAGCCAGTCGGTGTCCAGCTCCTGCCACAGCCCGGCCCGGTCGAGGCAGTTGCCCAGCCCGCGCAGCACGGTCTCCGTGAGCCGGGCGTCGTCGAAGAACGGCCGTCCGGTACGGGTGTGGATCGCGCCGGAGACGCCGTCCGGCGTGCCGAACCGCTCCCGCGCGACATCCGCGTCACGGCACACCAGCGCCACCGCACGCGAGCCCATGTGCTTCTCCTCGCAGATCACCTGGCGCACCCCGTCCGCGCGGTAGGCGGCGAACGCCTCCGCCGGATGCTCGAGGAAGCCGCCGTCGGCGGCTTCGCCGCCGGTCCCCTCCTTGGAGGTGGCGGTCGGCGCCATGGTGGGCGGGAGATAGCCGAGCAGCCGGGGGTCGACCGCGAAACGGCTCATGACCTCCAATGCCGCCGCCGCGTTCTCCTCCTTGACCGCGATCCGGCCCATGTGGCGGGTCTCGACGATACGGCGGCCCCGTACGTCGCCCAGGTCGAGCGGACGGCCGTCGGAGCCTCCGGGGGCCTCGGTGGTCAGCGGCTTGACCGGTTCGTACCAGACCCGCTCGGCCGGGACGTCCACCAGCTCGCGCTCCGGCCAGCGCAGCGCGGTCATCCGGCCGCCGAAGACACAGCCGGTGTCCAGGCAGATGGTGTTGTTGAGCCAGGAGGCGCGGGGGGTGGGGGTGTGGCCGTAGACGACGGCGGCGCGGCCGCGGTAGTCCTCGGCCCACGGATAGCGCACGGGCAGGCCGAACTCATCGGTCTCCCCGGTCGTCTCCCCGTACAGGGCGTGCGAACGTACCCGGCCGGAGGTGCGGCCGTGGTACTTCTCGGGCAGCCCGGCGTGACACACCACCAGCGACCCGCCGTCCAGTACGTAGTGGCTGACCAGCGACTCGATGAAGTCCCGCACCCGGTCGACGAAGGCCGGGTCCGCCCGGTGCTCCCGGTCCAGCTGCTCCACGGTCTCGGCGAGGCCATGGGTGACCCGGACCTTGCGGCCCTTGAGGTAGCGGGCGAGCTTGTTCTCGTGGTTGCCGGGCACGCACAGGGCCGCGCCGGAGGCGACCATGCCCATCACCAGGCGCAGCACCCCGGGGCTGTCGGGGCCGCGGTCGACGAGGTCGCCGACGAAGACCGCCGTACGGCCCTCGGGGTGAGTGGCGTCGACCGGGCGGCCGAGGTCGTCACGGCGCAGGGCGTAGCCCAGCTTGCCCAGCAGGGTCTCCAGCTCGGAGCGGCAGCCGTGGATGTCGCCGATGATGTCGAACGGGCCGCTGAGATGGCGCAGATCGTTGTAGCGGCGCTCGGTGGCGACCTGCGCCACCTCGACCTCCTCGGCGCCGCGCAGGACGTGCACCTTGCGGAACCCCTCGCGCTCCAGGGACTTCAGCGAGCGGCGCAGCTCACGGCGCTGGCGGGGGATGACATGGCCGGGCATTCCGGCGCGGTCGGGGCGCTGCGCGTTGCGCCGGGCGCACTCGCCCTCGGGGACGTCGAGGACGATCGCCACGGGCAGGACGTCGTGCTCCCGCGCGAGCGCGATCAGGCTGCGGCGGGACTCGCTGCGGACGTTGGTGGCGTCGATGACGGTCAGCCGGCCGGCCGCCAGCCGCTTGCCCACGATGTAGTGGAGCAGGTCGAAGGCGTCGGGGGTGGCGCTCTGGTCGTTCTCGTCGTCGGCGACCAGCCCGCGGCAGATGTCGGAGGAGACGATCTGGGTGGGCAGGAAGTGGCGCCCGGCGAAGGTGGACTTGCCGGAGCCGGTGGTGCCGACGAGCACCACGAGGGACAGGTCGGGCACGCCGATGGTGCGCTTCTCCTCGGTCATGCCGCTGCCTCCTTCGTCGTGGTCGTGGTGGTCTCTGGGGCGGTGCTGTCACCGCTCGCGGCGCCGATACGGAAGAGCGCCAGCTGGGTGGGCGGGCCGACCTCGGGGTCCTCGGGGCCGACGGGGCGGAACTCCACCGCGTAGCCATGCCGTTCGGCGACCTGCCCCGCCCAGGTCCGGAACTCCTCGCGGGTCCACTCGAAGCGGTGGTCGCCGTGGCGCATCCGCCCGGCGGGCAGGGTCTCCCAGCGCACGTTGTACTCCACGTTGGGCGTGGTCACCACGACGGCCTTGGGCCGTGCGGCGCCGAACACCACATGTTCGAGGGCGGGCAGCCGGGGCTGATCCACATGCTCGATCACCTCGCTGAGCACCGCCGCGTCATATCCGGCGAGCCGGGAGTCGGTGTAGGTGAGCGCGCCCTGGGTCAGCTTCAGCCGGGCCGACTGCCGCTCGGCCGCGCCCGTGTCGAAGCCGGGGCGGTCCAGCCGCAGCCTCCGCGCCGCCTCGTTGAGCGCGCGCATCGACACATCGACGCCCACGATCTCGGTGAACCGCGCATCCTTCAGCAGCGCACCCAGCAACTGGCCCTGGCCGCAGCCCAGATCGAGGACCCGGGCCGCCCCGACCCCGCGCAGGGCGTCGAGTATCGCCTCCCGCCGCCGTACCGCCAGTGGCACCGGCCGCTCCTCGGAACCCTCCTCGCTCTCGTCCTCCTCCATCAGCTCGGCCGCCGCCGGTTCGCCCACGGCGTTGTCGATCTCCTCCGCCGCGGTGTCGTCGGCCTCGGCGAGCCGCGCCAGCTCCAGCCGCTCCAGCGCGCTGCGCGTCAGCGACCAGCGGCGGGCCAGATAGCGGTTGGTGATCAGCCGCTGCTCGGGGTGGCTCTCCAGCCAGCCCTCACCGGAGCGCAGCAGCTTGTCGACCTCGTCCGGGGCGACCCAGTAGTGCTTGGCGTCGTCGAGCACGGGCAGCAGCACATACAGATGGCGCAGGGCGTCGGCCAGCCGCAGCTCGCCCTCCAGCACCAGCCGTACGTACCGCGAGTCGCCCCATGCCGGGAACTCCTCGTCCAGCGCCACCGGCTCGGCCGTCACCGCCCAGCCCAGCGGCTCGAAGAGCCGCTCGACCAGGGCGGCGCCGCCGCGCGCGGGCAGCGCCGGCACCTCGATCCGCAGCGGCAGCGCCCGCTCCGGCAGCTCGGGCCGGGCCTTGCACTGGCCCCGCAGAGCGCTGGAGAAGACCGCGCTCAGCGCGACGGCCAGCAGGGAGGAGGCGGCATACGGGCGGTCGTTGACGTACTGCGCGAGCGCGGAGTCGGGGGCGCCGCCCCGGCCCTTGCCGCGGCCCCGCCGCACCAGCGCCACGGGGTCCACTTCCAACAGCAGCGCCGCGGTGCAGCGTTCGGCGGTCGCCTCGGGGTAGAGGACATGCGCGGTGCCGTAGGAGGTCGAGAACCGCTGCGCCTTGTCGGGATGCTTGTGCAGCAGAAACCCGAGGTCGGTCGCGGGGCGCTCGGCGGTGCCGGTGGTGGTTATCGTCAAGAACACCCGTCCGAGTATCGCCCGACGCCCCTCCCTCACCTAATGGTTTCTCACCACCGCCGCCAGCTCCGCGATCCGCTCCGGGCCCACTCGGCAGCAGCCGCCGATGAGTCGCGCACCCGCGTCCCGCCATGCCTTCACCCGTCCCGGGTCGAAGGTCGCCCGGCCGCGCCAGCTCCGTGCCGTGGCATCCCACTCCTCTCCGCTGTTCGGATAGACCACCACCGGCTTGCCGGTGATCTCGGCCGCGATCTCCACGGCCCGGTCCGCGTCGCCCGGCTCACAGCAGTTGACGCCGACGGCGATCACCTGGTCGACCCCCGCGGCCAGGGCGAACGCGTCCCTCAGCGGCTGTCCGGCCCGGGTGGTCTCCCCTGCGATGCTGTAGGAGAGCCAGACCGGAACCCCGCATCCCTCGGCGGCACTCAGCATCGCCGCGGCCTCATCGGCGTCCGGCACCGTCTCCAGCGCCAGCGCGTCGGGCCCGGCCGCGGCCAGGGCCTCGATCCTCGGCCGGTGGAACCGGGCCAGCTCGGCCACGCTCAGCCCGTACCGCCCGCGGTACTCGCTGCCGTCGGCCAGCATCGCCCCGTACGGGCCGACGGAGGCGGCGACCCACACCGGCCCCGCGCCCCGCTCGCCCCCCGCCGTCCGTTCGGCGGCCGTGCGCGCCAGCTCGACGCTGCGCCGCAGCAGCGCCGTGGCCTCCTCACGACCCACACCCCGGTGGGCGAACCCCTCGTAGGTGGCCTGATAGCTGCCCGTGATGAGCACCCGAGCGCCCGCCCGGGCGTAGGCGGTGTGGGCCGCCTCGAGCTGCCCCGGGTCGTCGGCCAGCAGCCGAGCCGACCACAGCTCGTCGGAGAGATCGCAGCCCTGTGCCTCCAACTGGTTGGAGAGACCGCCGTCGAGGACGAGCGGTCCGCGCTCCAGCGCGGCGGCCAGGGAGGTGGGGGGTACGGACATCACGGGTGCTCCTGGTGGTGCGCTCAGCCCAGCTGGGTCTGGACCTGCGAGGAAATCAGCTCCAGGTGGTCGAGGTCGGTCAGGTCCAGCATCTGGAGGTAGAGCCGGGAGGCGCCCGCCTCCGCATAGCGGCCGATCTTCTCGACCACCTCGGCCGGGGAGCCCGCCAGACCGTTCTCCTTCAGCTCGCCGACCTCCCGGCCGATCGCCGCGGCCCGCCGGGCGACCTCGGCGTCGTCCTTGCCCACGCACACCACCAGCGCGTTGGAGTACACCAGGTCGTCGCCCTTGCGGCCGGCGGCCTCGGCCGCCTCCCGCACCCGGCCGAACTGGCGCTCGCTGTCCTCGGGCGAGGCGAACGGCATATTGAACTCATCCGCGTACCGAGCGGCCAGCCGCGGGGTGCGGGTGGCCCCCTGGCCGCCGATCAGCACCGGCACCTTGCTCTGCGCGGGCTTGGGCAGCCCCGGGGAGTCCACCAGCTGGTAGTGGGCACCGTCATGGCCGAAGGTCTCGCCGACCGGGGTCTGCCACAGCCCGGTCACGATGGCCAGCTGCTCCTCCAGCCGGGCGAACTTCTCCTTCGGGAAGGGGATCCCATAGGCCCGGTGCTCCTCCTCGAACCAGCCCGCGCCCAGGCCCAGCTCGACTCGTCCACCCGACATCTGGTCGACCTGCGCGACCTGGATCGCCAGCACACCGGGCAGCCGGAAGGTGGCGGCGGTCATCAGGGTGCCCAGCCGGATCCGCCGGGTCTCGCGGGCCAGCCCGGCCAGGGTGATCCAGGCGTCGGTGGGCCCAGGGAGGCCGTCCACGTCCCCCATGCGGAGGTAGTGGTCGGACCGGAAGAAGGCGTCGAATCCGAGGTCCTCGGTGGCCTTGGCGACGGTGAGCAGCGTGTCGTAGGTCGCCCCCTGCTGGGGCTCGGTGAAGATGCGAAGATCCATGGCACCCATCCTGCCTCGTCACGCCGCACCACCCCACTCCCCACCCCACTCGCGGAAGGTGAGGTGCCTGAGCATGCCGTGCACCCGGTCCCGGGCCTCGTCCGCCGCGTCGATCGCCTCCACGCACTGCCAGTACAGCGCCTCCTCCTCGGTATTGGAGGCGACTCCGACCAGCGCGAAGCCCGCCTCCGCCAACAGCTCGCCCAGCGCCAGCAGCACCTCCCTCGGATCGCGCACCTCCGAGAGCTGGGCGGCCCGTAAACCGCCGCCGCGCAATGTGGGGTGGTGCAGCGCCGGGTGGAACAGGGCGCCACGCGCCCGCCCGCCCGCCTCGCACAGACCGCGCGCCTCCGCTCGCGCGGCCGCCGGGCCGCTCACCACGAAATATCCGCCGACCGCTTCGGCCAGCGCTTGAACCTGCCAGGCTTCGGCCACGATGTCGTGCACGCTCCCGGCCTTCGCCAGGGCGTGCCGGGTGACACCGATCAGCCGCATCGCGTCCATTCCCCGCACCCCTCTCAACGGACTTCCGAGCCCGTCACTCCTCCACTACCCAGAGTGATGACTAACAGGCCGAAAAGCTAGGGGAATTCAGGAATCTGTTGACAACAGTTGCGGTGTGGATAACTTCATCATCACAGAGAGTGACGGATCAAGGGGTCGGAGCCCCGCGAGCCACCGGAGATCACGGTTCACCGCCACAGCCCCCGTTCACCGGCATAGCCCCCCGTTCACCGCGAGACCACCCATTCACCGCGAAAGCCCCCGTTCGCGGTCGGCCCCGCCGGCGCCGCGCCCCGCACGGCTACGCGCCCCGCACGCGTACCCGCACCCCCACCCGTACGCGCTCAACGCCCGTACGCCCTCAGCGCGCCCCGTTCACCGGAAACCGCGTCTCGTTCCGGTCGATCTTCGCCGAGAGCGCCGCGAGCGCGTCGATCCCCAGCACCTCGCAGAACTGGAGCAGATACGCCAGCACATCGGCGACCTCGTCCTCGACTCGGCCCGCCCTCCCCTCGTCCTCCATCACCCGCGCCGACTGCTCAGGCGTCAGCCACTGGAAGATCTCCACCAGCTCCGACGCCTCGACGCTCAGCGCCGCCGCGAGGTTCTTCGGGGTGTGGTACTGCTGCCAGTCGCGCGCCGCCGCGAAGGCGGCCAGCCTGCGCTGAAGCATCGCCACATCCAGGCCGTCGCCGTCGGTTCGTCGCTCGCTCTCATGGGACTCGCTCACGCCCCAGGTTTACCACCGTGACGGGGGCGTCCCCGACCGCCCCCGTCACGTCCCCCACCGTCCCCACGAGCCGGATGTGCCCCCGTGCGCACATCCGGGCCGCCACCCCCAGGAGCTCCCGCGCCTGCCGCCGGTCCAGACACCGGTCGAAACCGTCGGCCAGCACGGTCAGCACCTGCCGCGCGGGGAGCACATCGGCCGCCGGGTCCACGGCCAGCACACCGGGCCCGGTCAGCAGCACCAGCGCGAGCGCGAGATACCGCAGCTCGCCGTCGCCGAGGCGCTCCACGGGCATCGCGCCGAGCTCCCCCTGCTCGACCAGGGCCCGCACCACCCCGTCCGCCCGCCCCTCCGTGACCAGCCCCTCGACCGGCCCGGCGCACCCCGCCCGGACCGCCGCGACCAGCGCCGCGTGCCGCGTGCCGCACTCCCGGCTGGTCCGCCGCAGCACCGCCGCCAGGTTCTCGCAGCCGCCGCGCAGCCGCCCGTCCCTCGGCGCCGCCGGCGCCCGCATCCGGTCCGGCCGCGGATCGCAGGGGAAGACCGAGCGCAGCGCGATGACCACCTGCTCGGCGGCGGCGAGCGCGAGCCGCTGCCCCTCCGTCGTGCCCGCGACCCGCAGCGGCAGCAGCGAGGTCGCCAGCCGGTCGTCGGGCAGCGGGGCGCGGGTCACCGCGACCGCGCCCGCCGTGTGCCAGGCGGCCTGGACACAGCGCCGCCCCGGGTCGCGCAGCGCCGTCTCCAGCAGGGTCTCCCCCGCCCCCGTCATCCGCTCGCCCACGATGCGCAGTTCGGGCTCGGCCTGGACGGCGACATCGACCCGTACCGGCCCGACCGGGCCGTCCACGGTGCAGCCGATGCGGAAGCCGCGCCGCCCCTGCCGGTCCGGCCGCGCCCGGCGCGGGATGTACGCGGCCGGATCGCGGAACACCTCCGCGAGCCGGGCGCCGCCCGCGAGCCGCGCGAGCGCCGCGTACGCCTCCAGCACCCCGGACTTGCCGCTGCCGCTCGGACCGGAGATCAAGGTCAGCGGTCCCAGCCGGAACGCGGCACGGCGGTGGCTCTTGAAGGCCGACAGCCTCAACTCGGAGACGATGGGCCGCAGTTCGGTCCTTGCGGGCAGCAGCCCGGATGCGCTCATGCTCCGGAACATATCTGTGGCACATACCGCCGAACCGTTACTCCTTCCGTATCTTCCTACCATCGGGGGATAGCCGCCGTGGCCGATGATGACCAAGGGACAGCGGATGTTCAGCGCTCGAGGAATTGAGGACGGTACGGGGGCCCATGGCTGACAGCACGTTCTGGATCGCGGCCCTCACCGGTGGCACCGCCGTCCTCGCCAGCTGGGTCACCAGCCGCGGCAACACCCGGGCTGCCCGGATCCAGGCGGACACCGCGGCGCTCGCCCAGCGCGCGGAGCGGCTGCGCGACAGCAGGCGCACCGCGTATCTCGATCTGATCGAACAGACCCACAGCATCGGCGAGTTGTACTGGGAGGTCGCCGCCGTCGAGCGCACCGGCGCGACGGAACGCCGCCTCGCCCTCCTGGACGAGCTGGCCGAGCGGGAGCGCGACGAGTACGGCAAGATGCGCCGCTGTGTGCGCGTCGTCGAGCTGGAGGGCCCGGCCGCCGCGGCCACCGCGGCGAACGCGTTGCAGAAGGCCACCGGCCCGTTCCACCGCGCCCTGGGCGCGATGCGCTCCGGCGAGCCGGAGGCGGGGCAGCGCTTTCACGCCGCGTTCAGACCGTTCTGGCAGGCCCTGACGGAGTTCGTGGACGCCGCGAAGACGGCTCTCCAGGAGGTCTAGCGGGGCGCCCTGGCCAGGCCCTCCAGGAGGTCTGGTGGGGCGCCCTGACCAGGCGTGGCGGGACGGCCCGACGGGGCATGACGAGGCGTATGGGGCGCGTTGTCAGGAAGCGGACGGGACGGGCGGGAACGCCTCCGCGAGAAGCCGCCGGACGCACCGAGTTTGTCAACTACATGTCAGTCCGGCCCACTTCACGGCCCGCCCGCACCGCCGCCCCTGAAACTCGGACGGTGGCCGTCGGCCCGGGGCCCGAGGGGCGCCATCAGCACCGATGCTGAGACGTGGATCGCTTCCCTAAACCCTTTGGCGGAGCCGCCCTCACCCCCCAGGCCGATTTCCACGAGGACACGTGGTGCGGCCCGAACGGCTGTCCTAGCGTGCCTCTTACTGGAACCTTAACTCCCTAAGGAGCGTCATGTTCGGGCGAATAGGACGGTTCGCCGTCAACCGTCCATGGCTGATCGTCGCGATGTGGGTCATCGCCGCGGTCGGCCTGGCCATCCTTGCCCCACCGCTGAAGTCCAGCTCCGACCAAGCTGACTTCCTGCCCTCGCACTACGAGTCGGTGCGGGTGACCAAGCTCCAGGAGCACGCGTTCCCGCAGCAGGAGAGCGCGGCCGCCATCCTGGTCTACCAGCGGTCGGACGGCGGAAAGCTCTCCGAGGCCGACAAGGCCGCCGTCATCAAGGCGACCAAGGGGTTCCAGGACAAGAAGTACAAGACCTTCAAGTCCGTGGTGACCACGCCCCAGGCCGTCTCCAAGGACGGCAAGATGGCGCTGGGCAACATCTACTCGACCAAGAAGAACCTCTACGACGAGGACACCCAGCAGTCGATCAAGGATCTGCGCGAGGACCGCGACAAACTGCTGAAGGGCACCTCACTGAAGGTCGATGTGGCCGGTCCCGCGGCCTCGGGGCTCGATTCCGCCGAGTCCGAGGGTGACACCGACGCCATGATCATGATGGCCACCCTGGTCCTGATCATCGTGCTGCTCGGCGCCATCTTCCGCAGTCCGCTCATCGCGCTGATGCCCGTGCTGATGATCCTGGTGATGTTCATCATGGCCCAGGGTCTGATCGGCACCGCCAGCGACTGGTTCGGGCTCGAGGCCGACAGCAGCGTCTCCGCGATCCTGATCGTGGTGCTGTTCGGCGTCGGCACGGACTACATGCTGTTCCTGCTGTTCCGCTACCGCGAAAACCTCCGCCAGGGCCAGGAGCCCAAGGAGGCCTTGATCCAGGCGGTCACCCGGGTCGGCGAGACCATCGCCTCGGCGGCCGGCGCGGTCATCGTGGCGTTCCTCGCCCTGACGCTGTCGACTATGGGCAGCATGCGCGCCATGGGGCCCTCGCTGGCGATCTCCGTCGCGGTGACCCTGGTGGCGGCCCTCACCCTGGTGCCCGCGGTGTTCTCGCTGCTGGGAACGAAGGCGTTCTGGCCGTCCAAGGCGTGGAAGCAGTCGCCACGCAACCGGCTCGCCAACGGCACCGGCTCCCTGGTCTCGCGCCGTCCCGGGCTGATCGCCACGGTGTCCGCCTGTGTGCTGGCGGCGCTCGCGGTGGGCGCGTTCGGCTTCAAGGCCGAGTTCGACACCGACAGCTCGCTGCCGAAGGACCTGGAGTCCGTCAAGGCCATGACGGAGCTCCAGAAGAGCTTCTCGGCCGGTGAGTCCGACCCGAGCCTGGTGTACGTCGAGTCCAAGGACGGCGCCAAGCTCGACGCCGCGGCGCTGACCGGATTCCGGAAGAAGCTGGAGGGGGTCGAGGGCGTCGGTGAGGTCTCCCCCGCCGTGCCCAACCCCAAGGGCGACGTGGCCCAGTTCAGCGTCGTGCTGAAGTACCGGCCCGCCTCCGAGAAGGCCATCGAGCTGGTGGCCGGCGACCTGCGGGACACCGCGCACAGCTCCGCGCCCCAGGGCAGCGAGGCCCTGGTGGGCGGGACGACCGCGGTGCTTGGCGATATCGAGGACGCGGTCAACCACGACTACCGGCTGGTATTCCCGGTCGCGGGCGTGGCCATCATGCTGATCCTCGGCCTGCTGCTGCGCAGCGTGGTGGCGCCGCTGTACCTGATGCTCGCCGTGGGCCTCGGCTTCGCCGCGACCCTGGGCTCGACGGTCTGGCTGTTCCAGGACATCAGGGGCGAGCACGGCCTGCTCTTCATGCTGCCGATCGTGGTCTATCTGTTCGTGGTGGCGATCGGCACGGACTACAACATCCTGATGGTGGCCCGATTGCGGGAGGAGGTCGGGAAGGGCAAGTCCCCGGCCGAGGCGGCCCGGCTCGCGGTGGCCCAGTCGGCGCCGACGATCGGTTCGGCCGCCATCATCCTGGCGGGCACCTTCGGTGTGCTGATGCTGGCAAGCAACACCATGCTCCAGCAGATGGGCTTCGCCGTCGCCTTCGGCATCCTGCTCACCGCGTTCATCATGGCGCTGCTGCTAGTGCCGACGGTGACCGCGATGCTCGGCTCCAAGGCGTGGTGGCCCAACCACCGCTTCGACTCCCCGCACGCCTCCGGTGCCTCCGGCCCGGGGCGGGCCGAGGAGACCGACACCACGGAGACCGTACGGGTGTGATCCGCGGCTTACGCGGCCGCCGAAACGCCGCGGTGGCCCTTCGCGACCCGGTCGCGGAGGGCCACCGGGCGGACCGGTGTGACCGGTTGGGGCGGCTGGCCGCGTACGGGGGCTCCGCCGCCATGGCCCCCTACGTCGTCATCAAGGTGTCGTGGGTGGTCGGCTCACTGCTCGGACTCGCGCCCGTCGGGGCCGGGTTCGGGCTCGCCGAATGGGTGGTGCTCAACACCGTCACGATCGGCATGGCGGTCGTCGGGATCACTCTCGGACTGGCCCTGGCCCGGCCGTGGGGGATGCGGCTGCCCGGGGTGCCGCTGCTCTTCTGCGCCTGGGTCGGCGCGGGGTTCCTGGTGTCGATGCTGCCGTACGCGGTGGCCGACTCACTGCTGTCGGAGCCGGACACCTCCGGGTCCGGGACCGGGTCTGGGTCTGGGGGCGACAGCGACCCGCGGATGCCCGGCTGGGAGGCCGCCCTGATCCAGTTCGGCTTCATCGGCATGGGTCTGGGCCTCACCCTCGCGCTCCCCGCCTATCTGCGCAGACGCTGGCCGGAAGCGTTCACCGGCCGGGCCGGCGCCCCCTCACCGCCCGGCCGGGCGGCCGTGGCGCTCGGCGCCGCCGTCGGCCTGGTGTGGCTGTACTGGGCGGCGGGCGGCACCGCGGGCCTCGCCCACCCCGACGAGGCCCGCACCACCTGGCGCCTGCTGTGCGGGATCTGCGGCACCTGGGCCCTGGTCGCCGCGTCCGCCGTCGCCCACCCGCGCCGCGAGCGCCCCGGCCGCCTCCCCCGCTGGCTGCCGACGGTCCTCGGCTGGCTCGGCTCGGGCTCGCTCTTCGCGTGGAGCGGCTGGAAGCTGCCCTTCACCCTGTACGTGGCGATCGCCTCGCCCCCCGACGTGGTCCTCCCGGAGCGGCTGGGCCTCGCGATCACCCTCCACCTGTGCGCCGTCCTGGCGGGCGGCACGATGATGTGGACCCTCACCCGCACCCCGTCCCGGACCACCCCGGCCGCGACCCCGGCCGCCTGACGCCGCCCGACGACAACAGCCGCGCGGGCCGGAGCCTTCCGCCTCAGCGCTCCTCGCGGACGGGCTCCAGCACCGCCACGCACTCCACGTGATGCGTCACCGGGAAGAGGTCGAAGGCGCGGGTGCGGCGTGGGGCGTAGCCCGCGTCGTGGAAGTACTTGAGGTCGCGGGCGAGGGCCGCCGGGTCGCAGGCGACGTAGGCGATGCGGCGGGCGCCCAGGGCCGCGAGGCGGGTGACCGTCTCCCGGCCCGCGCCCGCGCGGGGCGGGTCCAGGACGATCAGGTCGGCCTCGGTGATCCCGGTGCGGGGCAGCACCTGCTCGACCTTGCCGTGCTCGATACGGACGCGCTCCAGGTCCTGGAGGTTGTGCCGGGCGTCCTCGACCGCGCGCTTGCTCGACTCGATGCCCAGCACCGCGCCGCGCTCCCCCACCCGCTCGGCGATCGCGCCCGCGAAGAGGCCGACGCCGCAGTACAGATCGAGGGCCATCTCGCCCTTACGGGGCATCAGACCCTGCATCACGGCCTCGACGAGCATGTCCGCCGCCTTCGAGTGGACCTGCCAGAAGCCGCCCTCGCCGACCCGCCAGGTGCGGCCCGCCGCGCGCTCGCGGACGAAGGGGCGGCCGTGGACGCGGTGCACCAGACGGGCGCGGTCGCGGCCGCGGGACTCGCTGACCCGCAGCACGGAGACCGGCCGGTCCAGCTCCACGATCGGCAGCCGTCCGCCGGGGCGCGGGGTGAGGACCACCTGCCGGTCGGAGGAGCCGGTGGCGGCGATGGCCTCCACGGTGGCGATCTGGGGCCATTCGCGCTTCTCGACGCCGAGTTCGGTGACGCCGGGGGCGGCGATCAGACAGTGGTCGATCGGCTCGACCTCGTGCGAGCGGTGGCGGCGCAGCCCGGGATGGCCCTGCTCGTCCACCGCGTACTGCACCCGGGTGCGCCAGGCCGGGACCTCGCCGCGGGCCACCTTGTCGCCGGGCGCGGGCTCGACCGTGCCGTCCCAGCCCGCCTCTTCCGGGGTGAGCCCGGCCAGCCGGGCCAGCTGCTCGGTGATCACGTCGGCCTTGAGCCTGCGCTGGGCGCCGGGGGCGGCGTGCTGCCAGTCGCAGCCGCCGCACTTGCCGGGCCCGGCGAACGGACACGGCGCCTCGACCCGGTCCTTGGAGGCGTCCAGCACCCGCACCGCGTCGGCGCGCAGGAAGCGCGCGCCCTCCTCGCCCTCGGTCACCCGGGCGACGACCCGCTCGCCGGGCAGCGCGTGCCGGACGAACAGCACCTGGCCCTCGGCGGTCCTGGCGATGCAGTGACCGCCGTGCGCCACCGGGCCGACCTCGACCTCGTACTCCTCGCCGACCAGCGATGCCTTGGGTTCACTTTGCATGGCGGGCTCAGGCTCCAGAAGGGGTGAGGGGGCACGGTGGGACAACAGCCCACCAGTCTACGTCGCGCCGGACCGCACCCCGTCACCCCGGAAGACCCGATATGCGGCTCCGCCGCGGAGCGCTCAGCGTCCCGGCACCTGCGAGGTGACCCCCGGCTTCTCGCCCTTCGCCCCCTTCTCGCCCCGCTCCCGCTTGGGCGGGATCACCGGGCCGCGCCGCACCGCACCCGGCGCGTTCCACTCGGCCCGCTTGCGGGCCCGCTTCCGGGCCAGCTCGGAGGAGTCCAGCTGCCACGGCACGGAGGTCACCATGACGCCCGGGGTGAACAGCAGCCGCCCCTTGAGCCGCAGCGCGCTCTGGTTGTGCAGCAGATGCTCGTACCAGTGGCCGACCACATACTCGGGGATGAAGACGGAGACCACATCGCGCGGGCTCTCCCGGCGCAGGCTCTTGACGTAGTCGATGACCGGCCGGGTGATCTCGCGGTAGGGCGAGTCGAGGATCTTGAGCGGCACGTCTATGCCGCGCTCGTGCCACACCGTCTGGAGCGCCTTGGTCTCGGCGGGGTCCACGTTGATGCTCAGCGCCTCCAGCCGGTGGGAGCGCATCAGCTTGGCGTAGGCCAGGGCGCGCAGCGTCGGCTTGTGGACCTTGGAGACGAGGACGATGGAGTGCACCCGGGAGGGGCGCACCTCCTCCTCGTCGAGCTGTTCGGTGGCCGCCGCCAGCTCCTCGGAGACGCCGTCGTAGTGGCGCCTGATGGCCGTCATGGTGACGTAGAAGATGACCATGCCGAGCAGGGCGACCCAGGCGCCGTGGGTGAACTTCGTCAGCAGCACCACGACCAGCACCAGGCCGGTGAAGAAGGCCCCGAAGGTGTTGATCGCGCGGGCGCGGATCATGCGGCGGCGGTTGTTGGGGTTCCGCTCGGTGGCCAGATGGCGGTTCCAGTGCCGCACCATGCCGGTCTGGCTGAGGGTGAACGAGACGAAGACACCGACGATGTAGAGCTGGATCAGCCGGGTGGAGTCGGCCCCGTAGAGGTAGACCAGGACGGCGGCGGCCGAGGCCAGCAGCACGATGCCGTTGGAGAAGGCGAGCCGGTCGCCGCGGGTGTGCAGCTGGCGGGGCAGATAGCGGTCCTGGGCCAGGATCGAGCCGAGCAGCGGGAAGCCGTTGTACGCGGTGTTGGCGGCCAGGAACAGCACCAGCGCGGTGGCCGCGGCCAGCACCACGAAGAAGAACGAGCCGTCGCCGAAGACGGCGGCCGCCACCTGCGAGATCACCGGGTTCTGGGTGTAGTCGGCACCGAGCGGTGCCCCGTTCTTCAGCAGGTCCCGCGCGGGGTTCTCGGCCATCTTGACGTTGGTGGCCAGGGCGAGGGTGATGATGCCGACGAACATGGCCACGGCGAGGCCGCCCATGAGCGCCAGCGTCGTGGCCGCGTTACGGCTCTTGGGCTTGCGGAAGGCGGGCACGCCGTTGCTGATCGCCTCGACGCCGGTCAGGGCGGCACAGCCGTCGGAGAACGCGCGCAGCAGCAGGAAGATCAGCGCGAAGCCGGCCAGCCCGGTCTGCTCGGCGTGCACCTCGTAGCCCGCGGTGGGGGCCTTCATGTCGTCGCCCAGGACCAGCCCGCGGTAGGCGCCCCAGAGGATCATTGCGAAGACGCCGCCGACGAAGACATAGGTGGGGATCGCGAAGAGCTTGCCCGACTCCCGTACGCCCCGCAGGTTCATGAGCGTCAGCAGCAGAATGATCCCGACCGCGCACAGCGTCTTGTTCTCGACGAAGAAGGGGACGGCCGAGCCGAGGTTCTCCACACCCGAGGAGATCGACACCGCCACCGTGAGGACGTAGTCGACCAGCAGGGCGCTGGCGACGGTCAGTCCCGCCTTGGGGCCGAGGTTGGTGGTGGCGACCTCGTAGTCACCGCCTCCGCTGGGGTACGCGTGGACGTTCTGGCGGTACGAGGCGACCACCGTGAACATCAGCACGACGATGGCGATCGTGATCCACGGGCTGTAGTGGTAGGCCGACGCACCCGCCACGGACAGAACGATCATCACCTGCCCCGGCGCGTACGCGACGGAGGACAGGGGGTCGGAGGCGAAGACGGGGAGCGCGATGCGCTTCGGGAGGAGGGTCTCCCCCAGCTTGTCGCTGCGCAGCGCCCGCCCGATCAGGATCCGTTTCGGGAGGTCGGTCAGTTTGGACACGCAGAGGATCGTAAGGGGTAGCCCGGGCCCCCGCCCACCCGCCCACCCCCGGGAAAAGGGGCGGACGGGAGCGCGGACCCCGGGGCGGTCAGGCCAGCCGCGCGGGCAGGGTGCGGTGGCCGTTGGAAATGAAGGACTCCACCGGCTCCAGCGGGCCCTGCCCGGACGCGAGCGTGAGCCCGGGGAAGCGGTCGAAGAGCGCCGGGAGCGCGATCGCGGCCTCCAGCCGCCCCAGCGGGGCGCCGACGCACAGGTGGACGCCGTGGCCGAACGCCAGATGGCTCTTGACCTGCCGGGTGACGTCGAACGCGTCCGCGTCGCCGTGCACCTCCGGGTCGCGTCCGGCGGCCGCGTAGGCGGCCAGGATCGCGTCGCCCTTGCGCAGCACCACGCCGCCGTCCAGCTCGATGTCCTCCACGGCGTAGCGCAGCGGCAGGTTGGCGACCGGGGCGGAGTGCCGCAGTGTCTCCTCGATCACATCGTCCCAGGTGGCCCGGCCCGCCCGGACGTGCTCGAGCTGCTCGGGCCGGGTGAGCAGCGCGTGGATGGCGTTGTCCAGGAGGTTGACCGTGGTCTCGTGGCCGGCCGAGAGGAACAGGGCGAGGGTGTCGGTGAGCTCCTTCTCGCTGAGCCTGGAGTCGCTCTCCTCGTCCCGCACCGCGATCAGCCCGCTGGTCAGGTCGTCGCCGGGCGTCTCGCGCTTGGTGGCCACCAGCTCGCCGAGGACGGCGTACATCTCGCCGTAGGTGGCGGTGACCTCCTCCGCGGAGGCAGAGGTGTGGAAGATGCTGTCCACGACCCGGCGCATCCGCTCGCGCAGGTGCTCGTCCTCGAGCCCGAACAGCTCGGAGATCACCTGGATGGGCAGCGGGTACGCGTACGCCTCGCGCAGGTCGACCACCTCGCCCGGCCCGGCGGCGGCCAGGTCGTCCAGGAGCCTGGCGCAGATCTCCTCGATGCGCGGCCGCAGGGCGGCGGTGCGCCGGGCGGTGAACGCCTTGGAGACCAGGGTGCGCAGCCGCCGGTGCTCACCGCCGTAGGCCGTGAACATGTTCTCCACGGCGACCCAGGTGATCAGCGGCCACTCGGGCGAGATCTCACCGTTGTTCCACGCGGGCCAGTGCTGCCGGGGGTCCTTGGAGACCCGGGGGTCGGTCAGCAGCTGTTTGAGCGTGCGCTGGCGGGTTATTGCCCACGCCACCACGCCGTCAGGAAGCTCAACAAGCGTCGCCTCGCCGCCCGCTGCGACTCGGGCTGCCTCTCCGACAATGTCTCGGCCGGCGGGGTCGAGGACGATGGGACGGGGTTCCACTGGCTGCCTCCAGGGCTCTCGTCGAATGGGGCCGACTTGGACACGGACGCCGCGAACGGCTCGGCCTGAGCCGCCGCCTGGGCGGGGAAGCGCACCGGCAGGGCGGCCAGGGCACGGTGGAAGGGTCCGGTCCGCCAGGTCAGCCGCTCGGCGGGGACCGCGAGTTCCATGTCCGGAAGGCGGTCCAGAAGCCGCTCGATGGCCACGGAGGCGATCACCCGGGCGGGCCGCTCGGCGGGGCAGCGGTGGGCGCCCGCGCTCCAGGCCAGGTGGGCGCGGTTGCCGGAGCGGCGGTCGGAGGCCAGGGCGGCCTCGTGGTTGGCCGCCGCGTAGCTGATGAGCACCGGGTCGCCCTTGCGCAGCCGTACGCCGGCGACCTCGCAGTCGTACCGGGGGAAGCGGGTGCCGTAGTTGGCCATCGGCGGGTCGTTCCAGAGCACCTCGTCCAGGGCGTCCTGGACGGGCATGCTGCCGCCGGACAGCTCACCGGCGAAGCGGTCGTCCGACAGCAGCAGCCGCAGCGCGTTGGCGATCAGGTTCTGCTGGGGGTCGGTACCGGCCGCCATCAGCAGGATGATCTGCTGCATCAGCTCTTCGTCGGCGAGCTGCGAGGGGTGCGCGATCAGCCAGGAGGTGACGTCGGCGGCGAGCTGCTCGCGCTTCTCCGCCACCAGGCCGGAGATCCACCGCAGCAGTTCGTCGTTGGCGGCCGCCGCGTCCTCGCCGCTGTCGAAGAGCTTCATCATCGTCTCGACCAGCTTCGGCCCGTCCGCCGGGCGGGCGCCGAAGAGCTGGTTGAAGACCAGCAGCGGGAGCACCGACGCGTACTCGGTGATCAGATCGGCCCGGCCCCGGGAGGCGAAGGCGTCGATCAGCGTCTCCGCGCTGCGCTCGACGTACTCGCTGAGGGCGTGCGGATCCACCCGGTCCAGGCTGTCGGTGATCGCCCCACGCAGCCGGGCGTGTGCCTCACCATCGCTGAACAGCGCGTTCGGCCGGTACATCAGCATCGGCGCGACCGGGTTGTCCGGCCCCACGGTGCCGTCCTGCACCGCCCGCCAGCCGCGCGGGTCCTTGGCGAACCGCTCGGTGTCGCGCAGGATCTCCAGGCCGAGCTGATAGCTGGTGACCAGCGAGGCGTACACCCCCGGTGACAGCTCGACCGGTGCGATGGGCCCGAAGGTGGCGCGCATCCGCGCATAGGCGCCGTGCGGGTCGTCGGCGAACTCCTGCCCGTACATCGGTACGGCGGCGCGGGACCCGGTGGCGCCCCCGGCCTCGGCGGGGGCGGCGTGCGCGGGGCAGCCGGGCGGCGGAACGGGCCCGGCGGCTGGACTATTGGTCACACAATCTCCTGAGAACTACGGGTCTGGCGGGCCTGTAGGTACTGGACGAGGGCGATCAGCGCGTGGGTGGAGGAGATCCGGTCCCGGGCGTCGCAGGTCACCAGGGGCGTCTCCGGAAGCAGATCGAGGGCCTCCCGGACCTCCGGCTCGGCGAAGCGGGGAGCGCCCTCGAAGTGGTTGACGGCGACGGCGTACGGCAGTCCGTGTTCCTCCAGGACGGCCATCACCGGGAAGGACTGCTCCAGCCGCCGGGTGTCGGCCAGCACCAGCGCGCCCAGCGCCCCGAGCGTCATGTCCCGCCACAGCCGGGTGAAGCGCTGCTGCCCCGGTGTGCCGAACAGATAGAGCACCAGGGACTCGCTGAGGGTGAGCCGGCCGAAGTCCATGGCGACGGTGGTGGTCGTCTTGTCCTCGGTGCCCCGCAGATCGTCGGTGAGCGCACCGGCCTCGGTCATCGTCTCCTCGGTGCGCAGCGGCCGGATCTCGGACAGCGAGCTCACATAGGTCGTCTTGCCGACCGCGAAGTGCCCGACGACCAGGATCTTCGCCGCCACCCGCACCGTGGCCGGGAGATAGGCCGCCTGGTCAGAGGCGAGCGCGGAGTCCATCGAGCACCTCCTGGAGCAGCTGGACCTCGGGGAGCTCGGCGGGCGGGATGGGGGCCCGCGCGCTGATGTGACCGCTGTCCACGAGGTCGCCGAGCAGGACCTTGGTGACGCTGACGGGCAGCTCCAGATACCCGGCGACCTCGGCCACCGAGAGCGCGCCGCCCAGACACAGCTCCATGACCCGCCGCTTCTCCGGGCTGAGCCCGGTGAGCGGCCGGTCGGGGTGGGCCATGACCAGGGTCACCAGGTCGAAGGTGTTACGAGTCGGGTAGGCACGGCCGTCGGTCACGACATACGGCCGTACCAATCCTCGTTCGCGCCTCCCCGGACTCATGCGTGACTGCCGATCCCCTGCCGCGGGAGGCCCTGCCTCGGCGGGCTGGTGAGTTCCTTGCCGAGCCGGTCGACAAGCTTCTGCATCCGGTAGCTGACCGCCTCCATGTCCACCGCCTCGGTGGCCGAGACCGCCAGATACGCGCCGGGCCCGGCGGCGATCAGGAAGACGTACCCGCCGACGAACTCGACGAGCGTCTGCTGCCAGGGCGTCTCGTGCGGATCACAGAACTCGGAGGTGGAGCGGCTGATCGATTGCAGCCCGGAGAGTGCGGCGGCTTGGCGCTCGGCCTCGTCGCGCGCGATGCCCTGGGAGTGTGCCCGGAGCATCCCGTCCGCGGAGAGCAGGATCGCGTGCCGCGCCTCCGGCATCTTGACGACCTCGTCGAGCATCCAGCCGAGCTCGTTGTTGAGATGGTCGTTCATGCCTGGCGATTCCCTTCGTCATGGTCAGGGGCGGAGTCCTGGGTGGCGGAACGGCCGGAGCGGGTGCCGCGGGCGAACGCGCCCATCCGCGAAGCGGTTTCCTTCGCCGACCGCACACGGAACGCGCCCGTGTCGGGGTCGGCGGCGCCGGTCTGCCCGGCGCCGGTGGTCCAGTCGCCGGGTGGCGGGGTGGCGGCGGCCTCCCGGCGGCGGCGCTTGGGCAGACCGCCCGCCGTGGTGCCGTACACGCGTGTGGCCTCGCCGTCGGGGGACGGCTGGGGCGCCGGGGCGGGTGCCGGTTCCGGGGCGGCTGCCGCCGGGGCCGGGGCCGGGCCCGGGGGCTGGGTCTGGTGCGGGATCGGCGCCTGGTGCGGGGCCGGGGCCTCGTGCCGGGCCGGGGCCTCGTGCGGAGCCGGGGCCTCATGCGGGGCCGGGGCCTGGTGGATCGGGGACGGCTCCTGCGCCTGGGCCGGGACGGTCGGCGCCTGCGGCGCCCTTCTGGGGGGACGGGTCCGGCGGGAGGGCAGGGTGTGCAGCGGTTCGGCGCCCTCGGGATCCTGCCCGGCGGTGCCCGGCCGCCCGTCGGGGTCGACGTGGGTGAGCAGCTCGGTCGGCAGGAACAGCACGGCGCGCACACCGCCGTACGGGGACCGGGTGTCCACCGAGACGCTGAAGCCGTACCGCGCGGCCAGCAGGCCCACCACGGCGAAGCCGAACTGCGGCGGGTCGCCGAGCCGGGAGACGTCCACGGCGCGCTGGCCGGAGAGCAGGTTGGCGGCGCGCTGGACCTCCAGGCCGTCCATGCCCACACCGGCGTCGTCGATCACGATGCAGGCCCCGTTGTGCACCGGCTGGAGGCTGACCTCCACCGAGGTGTTGGGCTGCGAATGGCGGGCGGCGTTGTCCAGCAGCTCGGCGACCGCGAGCACGGTGGGCTCCACGGCCCGGCTCACCACGGCGACGTCGATCAGGGTGTGCACCTGCACCCGCTGGTAGTCGCGGATGCGGGACTTGGCGCCGCGGACCACATCGGTCAGCGAGGAGGCCAGCCGCTGCCTGCCGGGCCAGGAGCCGCAGAGCACCGCGATGGCCTGGGCGCGCCGGCCGAACTGGGCGTTGGCGTGGTCGATCTCCAGCAGGTCCCGCAGCACATCGGGGTTGTCGTGCCGCTCCTGCATCTCGGAGATGGAGACCTGCTGTTCGTTGGCGAGTCCCTGGACGGCTCGCATGGACGCCTTGAGCGCCGCCTTGGCGGAGGCGTCGGCGCGCGTCTGCGCCTTGTCCACCGCCCGGGTGAACTGCTCCATGACGGCGTGCAGGCTCTGCGCGAAGGCCGTGCCGGCCAGCTTCTCGTCGCGCAGGCCCGGCAGCGGGCCGGGCTGGCTCAGCGCGTCGGCGATCGAGGGGAGGCGTACGTCGACGAGGTGGCGCACCTCCTCGTCACGGGCGCGCAGGCTGTCCTCGAGCGTGGCGTTGCGCCTGCGGACTCCGGCGGTGATCTGCCGCTGGCGGATCAGAAGCACCAGGACGACGAGAAGCGCGGCGGCCAGACACCAGCTCACCGCCTCCGATATGTGATCAGTCATCAGGAACCTCGTGCAGGGGAAACGCGGGCGCGGAAGGAACGCTCAGAGCCCTGATGTCCCGTCCGGAAACGGAATACGACGATCATCTTAGCCATGTCGTGACCTAGCGTCCGACACCCGTGACAAAGTTCGAACCGGCGGGAATCACCCGCCATTTGTCATGTGGTTTCGGTGAAGATCCGGGATTTCAGACGAAGATGAAGGGTCGCGACCACCTGAGGAGCGCCGTAACCCGGCCCCACCGTAGTGGTCACGGCTGATCACCGACAGCTTTTTCACTGGGCATCCGCAACCGGAAATGATCGTTACCTCTTTCCTCCCGGCGTGTCCGCGATCACCTCCGGCCAGCTCCGCTCATCACCGATCACCGTGGGAACTTTCGCGCTATGTCATACGTCACCACCTTCGTTCCCGGACCGTCGTGCGCGGACGGGGGAGCGGGCCGCCGGTACGGATACGGTGGGGACAGGTGCCGCGGCGGCCGATTCCCGTCGTCCCCGGGCACCGGCATCGGGGTTCCGCCCCGCTGTCGCCCCGTAGGTCCTGGAAGGAAGATGTGAGCAGGGTGTTTGCGCAGGTCGGCACGGTCATCAGGAGTGCGGGGTAGGACGCATGCATATCGTGATCATGGGCTGTGGCCGGGTGGGCGCGGCCCTCGCCCAGACCCTGGAGCAACAGGGGCACACGGTCGCGGTCGTCGACCAGGACCCCACCGCCTTCCGCCGCCTCGGCGCGGGCTTCGGCGGGCGCCGGGTGACCGGCGTCGGCTTCGACCAGGACACCCTGCGCGAGGCGGGCATCGAGGAGGCGGGCGCCTTCGCCGCGGTCAGCAGCGGCGACAACTCCAACATCATCGCGGCCCGGGTGGCCCGCGAGATGTTCGGCGTGGAGAACGTGGCGGCCCGGATCTACGACCCCCGCCGCGCCGAGGTCTATCAGCGCCTCGGCATCCCGACCGTGGCCACGGTGCGCTGGACAGCCGACCAGATGCTGCGGCGGCTGCTGCCGTCCGGCGCGGAGCCGCTGTGGCGGGACCCCAGTGGCGGGGTCCAGCTCGCCGAGGTGCACATCTCCCCCTCGTGGGTGGGCCACAAGGTCAGCAAGCTCCAGGAGGAGACCGGTGTGCGGGTCGCGTTCCTCACCCGGCTCGGCGAGGCGATGCTGCCCACCTCCGAGACGGTGCTCCAGGAGGGCGACCTGGTGCATGTGATGATGCGCACGGACGAGGTCGAGAAGGTCGAGGCGGCCTTTGAAAAGGGTCCCGAGGAGGCCGGCCGATGAGAGTTGCCATTGCCGGTGCGGGCGCCGTGGGGCGTTCCATCGCGAGCGAGCTGCTGGAGAACGGGCACGAGGTGCTCCTCATCGACAAGGCGCCGACCGCCATCTCGGTGGAGCGGGTGCCGCAGGCCGAATGGCTGCTGGCCGACGCGTGCGAGATCACCTCGCTGGACGAGGCGGCGCTTCAGCGCTGCAACGTGGTCATCGCGGCCACCGGTGACGACAAGGTCAACCTCGTCGTCTCGCTGCTCGCCAAGACCGAGTACGGGGTGCCCCGGGTGGTCGCCCGGGTCAACAACCCCAAGAACGAGTGGCTGTTCAACGAGGCGTGGGGCGTCGATGTGGCCGTCTCCACCCCGCGTCTGATGTCGGCGCTGGTCGAGGAGGCGGTGAGCGTCGGCGATCTGGTGCGGCTGCTCCGCTTCAGCCACGGCGACGCCAACCTGGTGGAGCTGACGCTGCCGCCGGAGGCGGCGCTGGTGGGCACCCGGGTCGGCGATGTGGAGTGGCCCGAGGACACCACGCTGGTCACCATCATCCGCGGCACCCGCGTGCTGACCCCGAACAAGGACGATGTGCTGGAGGCCGGGGACGAGCTGCTGTTCGTCGCGGCGCAGGCGCGCGAGGAGCAGCTCGAGCAGCTGCTGTCCGTCCAGCGCCAGGACACCGCCGGTTAGGCCGCCGGCCGGGCCGGTTAGGCACTGAGGTCCGCCGCCCTGGGCTCCCGAGCCGGGAGCCCAGGCGCCCCGAAGGGGCGCGGGGCTGTGTCGATGTGCGGCTCCGCCGCGTGGGCGCGACCAGCCACGACGGCGCCGCGGACGATCGACGACAGCTCAGGGCACTTCCCGCGGAGCGCTTAGTGCCGGGGCGGCTGCCGGTCGGCGGATTCGGTACGGGCCTCGGACACGATCTGGCCGGTCCACTCCGAGAGCAGCGGATCGGCGGCCTTGCCGGCCTCGGCCTTCGCCCGCTCGCGGTCCCGCTCGGCCTTCTCCTCCGCCTCCATCTCCGCGATGACATCGATCGGCGGCGGGGCCTTGGCCAGGAAGATCCAGGTCAGATAGACGCAGAGCAGGAACGGCGGAATGCCGAGCGCGACCTTGACCCAGCCGAGCTGGGTGGCGTCCCCCCACCAGTAGAGCGGGAACAGCACCGCCGACTTGGCCAGCAGGATCAGCCCCCACGCCCAGGTGGACCGGGTGTAGGCGCGGAACCGGCCGGGGTTGCGGGTGCGCCAGGAGAGGTTCTCCTTCAGCATCGGCCCGAGCAGCACGCCGATGAGCGGGAAGCGGAAGATCGCCGAGAGGATGTAGGCGATCGCCAGGCCCAGGGTGTAGAGCATGCCCGGCAGATAGAAGTTCTTCGCGTCGCCGGACATCATCGCGAAGATCGCGCCGAACGCGACCCCGAAGACCCCGCTGAAGGCGTGCTTCAGCGTCTCCTTGCGCACCAGCCGGGTGAGCCCGAGCAGCACGCTGAGGCCGAGCGCGGCGATCGCGGCGAGGTGAATGTCCCGCTTGATCGTGTACAGCAGGACGAAGACCAGACCGGGGACGGTGGTGTCCACCATGCCCCGCACCCCGCCGAACGCCTCCAGGAGCGCGGTGTCCGCCGCCGCCCTGCTGTCGGCGGCGGTGCGTCGGTGCCCGGTCGGGGGCGTCTTGTCGTCTGGCGTCACCGGCTACTCCTGTCCGAGCGGTCGGAGTTCGTACTTCGGATTGAACAGCACCCGGCGCCCATGGCTCATGGAGATCCGGCCCGAGGCGATCAGCTTGCGCCCCGGTTCTATCCCGATGATGGAGCGACGGCCCAGCCACACCACGTCCAGCGCGGCGGTGCCGTCGAAGAGCTCCGCCTCCAGTGCGGGAACTCCGGCCCGCGGCCTGAGGGTCACCGTGCGCAGCGTGCCCGTCACCTTGACGATCTGACGGTCACCGCAGTCGCCGATCTTGGTACAGCCCGCGGCCTCCGCGTCCTGCTGCAACTCGGCGGAGTGCAGTTCCTCCTGGGAGCTCGACAGCCGGTCCAGCATCCGCCGGAACCGGCCGACCGGTTTGTCGGACCTGTCTCCCCTGTCAGCCCCGTCGGAGGGGTGGCGTACGGAACTCATACGGCCAGCGTACCGGTGCGCCATCGGCGAAACGCCGTCCCCGCGCTCATCGCTCGAACCGGTAACCCATGCCCGGCTCGGTGACGAAGTGCCGCGGATGCGAGGGGTCGGTCTCCAGCTTGCGGCGCAGCTGCGCCATGTACACCCGCAGGTAGTTGCTCTCGGTGCCGTACGAGGGGCCCCAGACCTCCTGGAGCAGCTGCTTCTGGCTGACCAGCCGGCCGGCGTTGCGCACCAGGACCTCCAGCAGATGCCATTCGGTGGGGGTCAGCCGCACATCGCGGCCGTCGCGATGGGCCTTCTTGGCGGCCAGGTCGACGGTGAACGCGTCGGTCTCCACCACCACCGAGTCCTCCGGCCGCCCCACCGGCTCGGCGCGGCGGACGGCCGCGCGCAGCCGGGCGAGCAGCTCGTCCATGCCGAACGGCTTGGTGACGTAGTCGTCCGCCCCGGCGTCGAGCGCCTCGACCTTCTCGTCCGAGGTCTGACGGGCGGAGAGCACCAGGATCGGCACCCGGGTCCAGCCCCGGAGCCCCCTGATCACCTCCACCCCGTCCATATCGGGCAGTCCGAGGTCGAGCACGATCACATCGGGATGGCGGGCGGCGGCGAGCCGGAGTGCGGTGGCACCGTCCGAGGCCGCGTCCACCTCGTACTTGCGCGCCTTCAGGTTGATCACGAGGGCGCGCACGATCTGCGGCTCGTCGTCCACCACGAGCACCCGGTTCATCTGGCGGGCCTGCCTTTCTGCTCTGTTGTGCCTGACGTGGAGCCGACCTGGACCGGGAGGCCGGGGGCGGCCGGCGGGCGGCCCCGGGCGACCCGCAGCGTGAGCACCATGGTCATCCCGCCGCCGGGGGTGTCCTCGGCGGTCAGCCGCCCGCCCATGGCCTCGGCGAAGCCGCGGGCGACGGCGAGCCCGAGGCCGACCCCGGCGCCGCGCGGGGCGTCCCCGTACCGCTGGAAGGGCTCGAAGATACGGTCCTTCTCGCTGTCCGGCACGCCCGGCCCGCCGTCGGCCACGCGCAGCTCCACCCGGTCGCCGAGGGCGCTCGCGGAGACCAGCACGGGGCGGTCCGGCGGGCTGTACTTCACCGCGTTCTCCACGATGTTGGCGACGGCGCGCTCCAGCAGCCCGGGGTCGACCGCGACCATCGGCAGCTCCTCGGGGATGTCGAGGGCGACGTCGGCCTCGGGAACGCCGACGAGCGCCATCGGCACCACCTCGTCCAGGTCGATCTCCCGGATGAGCGGGGTGACGGTGCCGGTCTGGAGCCGGGAGATGTCCAGGAGGTTGCCCACCAGGTGGTCCAGCCGGTCGGCGCCGCTCTCGATGCCCTCCAGCAGCTCGGCCTCGTCCTCCGCCGACCAGGCCACGTCATCGGCGCGCAGGGAGCTCACGGCCGCCTTGATGGCCGCGAGCGGGGTGCGCAGATCGTGGCTGACGGCGGCGAGCAGCGCGGTGCGGATGCGGTTCCCCTCGGCCAGCTCGCGGGCCTGCCCGGCCTCCTGGGCCAGCCGCTGCCGGTCGAGGACGACGGCGGCCTGGGCGGCGAAGGCGGCGAGCACGCGGCGGTCCTCGGCGGGCAGGACCCGGCCGGAGAGCGCGAGCGCCATATGGTCGCCGACCGGCATGTCCACCTCCGCGTCCTCGGGCCGCTCGGGCGGCGGGGTGCCGCCGTGGCCGCCGACGCTGCCCGCGCAGGTCCAGGGGGCGACATCGCTCTCCCGCTCCAGCAGCGCGACGGAGTCCATGGCGAACGTCTCGCGGACCCGCTCCAGCAGCGCCTCCAGGCTGGTCTCGCCGCGCAGCACGCTGCCCGCGAGGAAGGACAGTATCTCGGACTCGGCGCGCAGCCGGGCGGCCTGATGGGTGCGGCGGGCGGCGAGGTCCACCACGGAGGCCACGCAGACCGCCACCGCCACGAAGATCGCTATGGCGACGATGTTCTCGGGGTCGGCGATGGTCAGGGTGTGGGTGGGCGGGGTGAAGTAGTAGTTGAGCAGCAGCGATCCGACGGCCGCCGAGGCGAGCGCGGGCACCATGCCGCCCAGCAGGGCGGCCAGCACATTGAGGAACAGGAAGAGCAGCACCTCGTTGGCGAACCCGGGCCCGGCCTCGGAGGCGAGGGTGGCGCCGGTGGCGGTGAGCAGCAGCGTGAGCAGGGCCGGTCCGGCCACCCCGACCACCCAGCCCGCGATCAGCCGGGAGCGGCCCAGCCGGGCGCCGCGCGCCACCGGCAGCCCGCGCCCCTTGGCGACCTCGTCATGGGTGACGATATGGACGTCCAGATCGGGCCCGGACTCCCGGGCGACGGTGGCGCCCACCCCGGGCCCGAACATGTACTGCCAGGTCTTGCGACGGCTGGAGCCGAGCACGATCTGGGTCGCGTTGACCCCGCGGGCGAACTCCAGCAGCGCCCCGGGGATGTCCTCCCCTATGACGTGGTGGAAGGTGCCCCCGAGGTCTTCGACGAGGGTGCGCTGGACCGCAAGCTCCTTGGGCGAGGCCGAGGTCAGACCGTCGCTGCGGGCGATGTAGACGGCGAGGATCTCGCTGCCGGAGCCCTTGGCCGCCATCCGGGCCGCCCGGCGGATCAGCGTCCGCCCCTCCGGGCCGCCGGTCAGCCCGACGACGATGCGCTCACGGGCCTGCCAGGTGGAGCGGATGGAGTGCTCGTCGCGGTACTGCTGGAGGTATTCGTCCACCCGGTCGGCGGTCCACAGCAGGGCCAGCTCGCGCAGCGCGGTCAGGTTCCCGGGCCGGAAGTAGTTCGACAGCGCGGCGTCGACCTTGTCGGGCGCGTAGATGTTGCCGTGCGCCATGCGGCGGCGCAGCGCCTGGGGCGACATGTCGACCAGCTCGATCTGGTCGGCCCGGCGCACCACCTCGTCCGGGACGGTCTCCCGCTGGCGCACCCCCGTGATCGACTCCACCACGTCCCCCAGCGACTCCAGGTGCTGGATGTTGACGGTGGAGACGACGTCGATGCCCGCCCGCAGCAGCTCCTCGACGTCCTGCCAGCGCTTCTCGTTCCGGCAGCCGGGGACGTTGGTGTGGGCGAGCTCGTCGACGAGCGCGACGGAGGGGCGGCGCGCCAGCACCGCGTCCACGTCCATCTCGCTGAAGGCGGACCCCCGGTACTCCACCTCCCGGCGGGGCACCTCCTCGAGCCCGTGCATCATCACCTGGGTGCGCCGGCGGCCGTGGTGCTCCACGAAGCCGACCACGAGGTCCGTGCCGCGCTCGACCCGGCGGTGCCCCTCGGACAGCATCGCGTAGGTCTTGCCGACGCCCGGTGCCGCACCGAGGTAGATCCGCAACTTTCCGCGTCCCATGCCCCTATTTTCCCTGTTGGACGGCGCCTGAGCGCTCGGCGAGCCTCCGGCGGGCGATACCCGTCGAGCAAACCTCGCCCCCGGCCGGACCGGCCGTCCCTTGACGCCTCCCTTACGGCCGGTGGCGCCCTCTTGACGCGTCTCTGACGCGGGGCGCCCGAAGCCCTCGGGGCGAACCAGCAGGAAAAAGCCGGTGGGCCGTACTCCGCAGAGAAGAGTACGGCCCACCGGTAGACGCTCACATCGGGCCGGGCCTTACGCCGTCGGCTCAGCCGGACGCGAGCGAGCAGCCCGCCAAGGCGTCAAGACCGGAGGGGGCGGTCGAGCCCTGGCGGGAGATCGAGAGTTCGATGCGGTCGATCGTCGAGGCGCGCTTGTCCTTCAGCGGACCGAGGATCGCGTTCTGTACGAAGTTGGGGCCGCCCTCGCCAGCGGAGGAGGCCAGCCGCTTGTTGGCCTCGTCGAGCTGGGTCTGGAGCAGCGCGAGATTGCGGTCCACCTCGGCCTGGGCGGCGGCCGGTACGTCGCCGATCCCGGAGGCGACGTCGGGGCAGCTGATGGTCTGGCCGGAGCCCGCGCCGGCCCCGCCGCCCTGCTCCTGCCCGCCCTGGTCGGCTCCCCCGCCCTGCTCCTCGGCGGGCTGGGAGGCGGCGGCGGTCGGGCTCGCGGCGCCGCCCGCCTCGCCGCCCGCGCCGGTGTCGGAGCCCGCTCCCGCCCCGCCGTCCGACAGCGTGCACTCGGCGAGCGCGTCCAGCCCCGCCGGCTTCTCGGCATGCCGTCCTATGGAGATCGCGATGCGGTCCAGGGTGGACTTCCGCTTGTCCGCCAGCGGCCCGAGGATGGCGTTCTGCACGAAGTTGGGGCCGCCCTCGCCCTGGCTGGTGCTGAGCCGCTTGTTGGCCTCCACCAGCTGGGTGTCCAGCAGGGCGAGGTTGCGGTCCACCTCGGCCCGGGCCTCGGCCGGGATCTCCGGGAGGGAACCGGAGACGGCGGGGCAGCTGATGGCCGAGGCCGCCTTGGTCGACGCACTGGCGTCACCGCTGCCGTCCTGACCGGCCATGGCGGCTCCCACCACGACGGCCGCACAGGTGATACCGCCGATCGCCCCGGAGAGGAGGATTCTCCGGCGGTGGAGTAACGGAAGGCCACGCGACATCTGATCACTCACCTCGTTGAGGTCGGACAGGGGGTGTCTCTCGCGACGCGCCTTCTCCCCCTCGGAGCGTCACAAGGTCTCGCGCCCATGAGTACGGCCGGTGCGGCGGATGTGTTCAACGGGTTCCGGGAAAACCCCGAAAACCCGAAGGGCGGGCTCCGGAACATGCCGAAGGGGCCCGGGGTCCTGCCCCGGGCCCCTTCCGGGCCTTGGCTCTCCGCCGTACGCGAGCTGCCGTACGCGAGCTCTCACGCGCCGTACGCGAGCTCTCGTACGCGGTACGCCGACTCTCGTACGCGAGGACCGCTCAGCGCACCTCGGAGATCTCCGGGCCGCGCTGGAGCCGGTCGGCGCCGCCCGCGAACCGCGAGCCCTGCGCCTCGTCCTGCTGCACCCCGTCGGGCACCATCTGCGCGTCGTCCGGCAGCTTGAGGACGATCGGGTCGCGCGGGGCCATCGGGCCCTCGCCGCGCACCACGACCGTGTCCCGGAAGATCGCTTCCAGGAGGCTGCCGGTCTCGGGCTGCACCGCGCCCTGCCCGGAGATCACACCGCGCAGGAACCAGCGGGGCCCGTCCACGCCGACGAAGCGGACCACCTGCACACCGTTCTTGCCGTCCGGGAGCTGCACCGGCACCTGGGCGCGCAGCTCCCAGCCGAGCGGACCCTCGACCTCGTCCACGATCCCGCCCTGCTGAGTGATGCCGGTGGCGATCTCGTCGCGCACCTCGCCCCAGATGCCTTCCTTCTTGGGCGCGGCGAACCCCTGGAGCTGCACGGCGCTGTCCCGCAGCACCACGGTCGCGGCGACGATCGCGTCCCCCGCGACCTCCACCCGCAGCTCCATGCCCTCCACGCCGGGCACGAACAGACCACCGAGGTCCACCCGGCCCTCGCCGGGCTCACGCACCTCGGACACGTCCCAGGGGCCCTCGGGGCGCGGGGCCGGAGGCAGGCTCACCCGCTCGCTCTCCACGGGTGCGGCGGTGTCCTCAGCGCCGTCCGCGTCCTCCGCGTCCTCGGCCAACTCGTCGGAGGTCACGTCGAGCGACTCGACGTCCTCCTTGCTGCGCTTGCGGCGACGTCCGAACACGTCATCGTCCTTCCCGGTCGGAACCGACCGAAGCGTATCCATTCCCACCCGTTGTGCCGTCCACGGCGGCATGACCGCCGGTGGACCCGAAGCCCCCTTCGGCCCGCGCCGACCCGGGAAGCTCCGCCACCTCCTGGAAGCGCACCTTCTCGACCTGCTGGACGACCAGTTGAGCGACCCGGTCGAAGCGCTCGAACCGCACGCTCTCGCGCGGGTCCAGATTGACCACGATCACCTTGATCTCTCCACGGTACCCGGCATCGATGGTCCCCGGGGCATTCACCATGGCGACGCCGCAGCGCGCGGCGAGTCCGGACCGTGGATGCACGAAGGCGGCATACCCCTCCGGGAGCGCGATAGACACTCCGGTGGGCAGGACCGCGCGCTCCCCGGGGGCCAGCTCGGCGGGCTCGGTGGTGACCAGGTCGGCCCCGGCGTCGCCGGGGTGGGCGTAGCCCGGGACCGGCACCTCGGGGTCCACCCTGCGGATCAGCACGTCGACGGGGAGCGGGCTCATGGGTTCACCTCGAAAGCGCGCGCGACCTTCACCTGATCCGGATCGGCGAGCGCCGCGTCGATCTCCTCCGCCCGGCCGTTCTCGATGAAGTGGTCGACCCGCACCTCTATGAAGAGGGCCTGCGCCCGCACCGCGACGGGGCCGTCGGGGGCGTCGATCCGGCCCGTGGCCGTGCAGTAGATCTTGCGGCCGTGCACGGCGTTCACCCGTGCCTCCAGGTGGAGCTCGGCGCCGACCGGCACGGGCCGTACGAAGTCCGTCTCCAGCCGCCCGGTCACCGCGATCACCCGCTGGAGCCAGTTGAGCGACCCGAGCGTCTCGTCCAGCGCCGCGGCCAGCACCCCGCCGTGGGCCAGGCCCGGCGCGCCCTGATGGCCGCCGCGCACGGTGAACTCGGCGGTGACGCTCACGCCCTCGCCCGCCCGTGTGGTCAGCCCCAGGCCCCCGGCCTTGTCGCCGCAGCCGAAGCAATGGTCGTAGTGCGCGCCGAGGGCCTCCCCTGGCGCGGGCGCGTCGGGGTGGCGCACGGGGGCCTTGGAGTCCTCCGGCGGCGTCAGCCCTGTCGTTCGTCCACTCACAACGGCTGACCTTACCCGCGAGAACAGTCCGGGTCGGCGGCCGTGCCAAGCTGATACGCATGCAGCCTTACGAAGAACGCCTCAGCGCGCCCCGTTCCTGGTGGTTCATCGCCGTCCTGATGGGGGTCTCGGTGGGGTTGATCATGCTGCCGTTCGGCACCCTGCCGATGCTCGGCGGGCTGATCGGCGGGGCGGCGCTGGCCTGTGTGGCGGTGAGTTCGTACGGCTCGGCGCGGGTGCGCGTGGTGGCGGACTCGCTGGTGGCCGGCGAGGCGAGGATCCCGGTGTCGGCGCTGGGGACCCCTGAGGTCCTGGACGCCGCCGAGGCGGTCGCCTGGCGGTCCTACAAGGCCGATCCGCGGGCGTTCATGCTGCTGCGCAGCTACATCCCCACCGCGCTGCGGGTGGAGGTCACCGATCCGGAGGACCCGACACCGTATGTGTATGTGTCCACACGGAATCCGGAGGCGCTCGCCGCCGCGCTCACGGCCGTGCGCTCGGCGTGACAGGGGCGCGCGAGGAGCTCATTTCTCCAGGGCCACGGGGAGGTCCCAGGGGACCTGCTTGGCCCGCAGATCCTTGCGGACCTTGCGCGCGAGCTTCTTGGTGTCGCGCCGGTTCATCGCGGCTCCCACGGCCGCGCCGATCATGAAGGGCGCCAGGGTCGGCATGTTCCGGAAGCCGCGTCTGAGGACCTGCTGCCGCAGCTCGCGCTTCATCTGGACGCCGAGAGCCGCGTTGACGGTCGCCGGCTGGGCGACGTCGATACCGCGCTCCTCGGCCCAGGCGCCGAGGTAGGCGATGGCGCGCTGACGCGTGGAGCCGGGCGCCCGCACCCCGTAGACCTCGTGCAGCTCGGCGATCAGCTTGAACTCTATGGAGGCCACGCCGACGATCTCGGCGGCCAGCTCGGTGGGCATGGCGGGCGGGGCCGGCAGCATCGCCGCGGCACCGACGCCCGCGCCCACTGTGGCGGTGCCGCCCGCGGCACCGGCCACCAGCTTGTCCGCGAGCTCTTCGGGGCCCAGCCCCGGGAACTGCTTGCGCAGCGTCGCGAGATCGCGGACAGCAATGCGTGGAGCGTTCGCGATGATCCGGTCGGCGACCGCGTAGACCCCCGCTCTCGCGCGCTCACCGCCTCGTCGTGCACCACGGCCGACAGCGGTCGCGAGCGAGGCCATCCGGCCTCGCTCGGTCTCGTTCATGTCGTCGTGTTCCACCTCCACGCCGACCCCGCGGCTCAGGCCGCGCAGTCGCGGCAGATCGGCTGGCCGTTCTTGGTCTCGGCGGCCAGCTGGCTGCGGTGGTGCACAAGGAAGCAGCTCATGCAGGTGAACTCGTCGGCCTGGCGGGGCAGGACCCGGACGGACAACTCCTCGTTGGAGAGGTCCGCACCGGGCAGCTCCAGGCCCTCGGCCTGCTCGAACTCATCCACGTCGACGGTGGACGCGGACTTGTCGTTCCGCCGGGCCTTCAGCTCCTCGATGCTGTCCTCGTTGACGTCATCGTCGGTCTTGCGTGGGGTGTCGTAATCCGTTGCCATGTCTGTCTCCCCCTCTGGGTGTCTGTGGTGTCTCCAGCGCACGTAACGCGTGAGAGGCCGGACTTGTGCCCGACCCGAGGCGGAGATTTTGCCTCACATCAAGGTCTGTTACTCAATCGACACCCAACCGCACCCCTGAAGAGGTGATCGGGTTGGATGGCCATCGGGACCGTACACGGTCCGAATGTCGCACTCACATGCGCCATGACGTGTACTTCCCGTGATCACGGCCCCCGAAAACCCGGATTTTCCCGGCTTTCTGTCGACCGTGACGATCACACAGCGTATATGGCCGGAAAATCGCCCATGTGATCGATCACACACCCTACATCGGGTGGTCGGATCACGAAAATTCCGCCCAAAGCGAACACGTCCCGGCGGGCCCCCGGCCGCGGGATCTTCGGCATCACACCGGCAGCACCACCCTCATCACCAGGCCGCCTCCCTCGCGCGGCTCCGCCGCGATGCGTCCGCCGTGGGCGCGCGCCACCGAGCGCGCGATCGACAGCCCGAGGCCGACGCCCTTGTCGCTGCCGGTGCGCTCCGTACGGAGCCTGCGGAAGGGCTCGAAGATGTTGTCCATCTCGTAGGCGGGGACCACCGGGCCGGTGTTCGCGACCACCAGCACGGCCTGGCCCTGCCGGCTCTCGGTGGTGACCTCCACCCAGCCGTCCTTGGCCACGTTGTACCGCACCGCGTTCTGGACCAGGTTCAGCGCGATCCGCTCCAGCAGCACCCCGTTGCCCTGGACCACCGCGGGGGCGCGCTGTCCGCGCAGCTCCACGCCCTTGTCCTCCGCCTCCGACCGCACCTGCTCCAGCGCCTGGGAGGCCACCTCGGCGAGGTCCACCGGCTTGCGGTCCACGATCTCGTTGTCGCTGCGGGCCAGCAGCAGCAGGCCCTCCACCAGCTGCTCGCTGCGCTCGTTGGTGGCCAGCAGGGTCTTGCCCAGCTGGGTCAGCTCCGGGGACGCCTGCGGGTCCGAGAGCTGCACCTCCAGCAGGGTGCGGTTGATCGCCAGCGGGGTGCGCAGCTCATGCGAGGCGTTGGCGACGAACCGCTGCTGGGCGGTGAACGCCCGGTCCAGGCGCTCCAGCATCTCGTCGAAGGTGTCGGCGAGCTCCTTGAGCTCGTCGTCCGGGCCGTCCAGCTCGATCCGGCGGGACAGGTCCGAGCCCGCCACCTGGCGAGCGGTCCGGGTGATCCGGCCGAGCGGCGAGAGCACCCGCCCGGCCATCGCGTAGCCGAAGGCGAAGGCGATCACGGACAGGCCCAGCAGGGCTATCAGGGAGCGGCGCAGCAGCCCGTCGAGGGCCAGCTGGCGCTGCTCCTTCATGCAGGTGTTCAGGACCGCGTTGAACTGGTCGGGGCTGCTCTGGCCGATGATCTCGGGGCAGGTGTTGTTGGTCGGCTGGACACTGCCGCCGACCAGCTTGAACGGCAGTTCGTTGCCGACGTGCAGGGCCTGAGCGGCCAGCAGGTAGATGATCGTCAGCAGCACCACCCCGGCGATCAGGAACATCCCGCCGTACAGCAGGGTGAGCCGTATCCGGATCGTGGGGCGCAGCCAGGGGTTGGTACGCGAGCCGGCCTGCGGGTCCCAGCTGGGCTTGGGCGGGACCGTCGGCGGCAGCGGGGTCGGAGTCGTCGCCATGCCTGATCAGATCCGGTAACCGGAGCCGGGGACGGTGACGATCACGGCGGGCTCGCCCAGCTTGCGGCGCAGGGTCATCACGGTCACCCGCACCACATTGGTGAACGGGTCGGTGTTCTCGTCCCAAGCCTTCTCCAGCAGCTGCTCCGCGGAGACCACGGCGCCCTCGCTGCGCATGAGCACCTCCAGCACCGCGAACTCCTTCGGCGCCAGCTGGATCTCCTTGCCGTCCCGGAACACCTCGCGGCGGTTGGGGTCCAGCTTGATCCCGGCGCGCTCCAGGACGGGCGGCAGGGCGACGGTCGTCCGGCGGCCGAGCGCCCGGACGCGGGCGATCAGTTCGCTGAAGGCGAAGGGCTTGGGCAGATAGTCGTCCGCGCCGATCTCCAGGCCCTCCACCCGGTCGCTGACGTCGCCGGAGGCGGTGAGCATCAGCACACGGGTGGGGATGCCGAGTTCGACGATCTTGCGGCAGACGTCGTCACCGTGCACGAGGGGCAGGTCCCGGTCGAGGACGACGACGTCATAGTCGTTGACGGCGATCCGCTCCAGGGCGGCGGCTCCGTCATACACGACGTCGACGGCCATGGCCTCCCGGCGTAGTCCGGTGGCCACCGCATCGGCGAGCAGCTGCTCGTCCTCGACGACGAGTACGCGCACGTCGTTGGTCCTTCCATGATTGCCGCAGTGGGCGGGGTGATCTCGCCGAACTCGATGAGTGTTCGGCGCCTCCATCCTGCCTCGAAGTCTCATAAACCGGCGGTAAGAGGGTCGCCGCGGGATCGCCGCGGGATCCCGAGTGCGGATCATGGCCGCGGCGGAGGGGTCCGCGGCGGTCGGAACACCGAATTCAGATTCTTTCGGGTCCGGAGGTTTCCCCCGAAGACGGGGTGGGGAGGACGACTGCACACCCGCGATCACGCCCTGTCCCCGGCATATCTGGCTGGCATTGCCGTCGGCAGGGGCCACTCACGTGATCAACCCGCCGTCGGCACACCCCCGTGCCACCGACCCACGACGAGGGGGCGCAACATGGACGCGTTCACCGCAGGCATTCTGCAGCGCATAGAGAACACCAAGTCCGATCTCATTCGCGCCCGTGAGACGGGCGACGACTTTCTTGTGGACGTGGAGCAGTCGGAGCTGGAAGACCTCCGTCGCCTCGCCGCCGAGCACGGCGTCGAAGTAAGCGCCTCGTTTGCTTGATCCCTTGTGGATTCCGGACCCGATCCAGATCCGGATTCCATGTGACCGTGTGACCGATTCCCATTCACCGCCGGATGGCGATCCAGAAAACATCCGGTAACCACGCCGAAGCGCCCCGGAGTCCTTGTGACTCCGGGGCGCTTCCGTGTGTGTGGAGGGCCGGGGACGGGATCAGTCGTGCCAGGCGCCCAGGTCGTCCAGAAGCCCCCGCAGCGGCTCGAAGAGGCCGGGGGCGGCGGCGATGGTCAGCTCGGTGGAGGCCGGGACGCCCGGCCGCCCTCCGGTCAGCGCGCCCGCCTCGCGCGCTATGAGCGCACCGGCCGCGAAGTCCCAGGGGTTGAGCCCGCGCTCGTAGTAGCCGTTGAGCCGGCCGCAGGCCACATCGCACAGATCGATGGCGGCGGATCCGCCGCGCCGGATGTCCCGCACCCGCGGCAGCACCTCATTGAGCACCCTGGCCTGCCCGATGCGGCGCTCGCGCACATACCCGAAGCCGGTGCCGATCAGCGACTCCTCCAGCGGGGCCGCGGGGCGGCAGTGCACCTGCTCCCCGTTCCGCCAGGCGCCCTGGCCCAGGACCGCGTGGAAGGTCTCGCCGCGCGCCGGGGCGATCACCACCCCGACGACCGCCTCGCCGTCCTTCTCGGCGGCGATGCTGACCGCCCACGACGGCAGGCCGTAGAGATAGTTCACGGTGCCGTCGAGCGGGTCGATCACCCAGCGCACCCCGCTGCTGCCCTCGCTGCTGGAGCCCTCCTCCCCCAGCACCCCGTCCCGCGGGCGGCGGCGCGCGAGGAGGTCGGTGATCAGCTTCTCGGCGGCGATGTCCATCTCGGTGACGACGTCGATCGGGCTGGTCTTGGTGGCCGCCACCCCGAGGTCGGCCGGGCGGCCGTCGCGCAGCAGGTCCCCCGCGCCGCGGGCGGCCTCCAGCGCCGTCTCGAGGAGTTCGGTCATGAGCGGGTCGGTCATCGTGCTCCTTAGCGGATTGCCCGGAGGGGCGAGCGGCGGTGGCGGGCCGGGACGGTGGGCTCGGTCGGCCGGGGCCTGGGGCGGGAGGGCGCGGTCGGCCGGAGCCCGGGACGGTGGGCGCGGCCGGCCGGAGCCCGGGGCGTGCGGGCGGGCGCGGTCAGTCGGCGCCCGCGGCGGCGGGGCGCGGCGACCGGGCCGGGCAGCAGCCCACCGGGCACACGTCATGGCTCGGGCCGAGGGCGCCCAGGGCGCAGCGCACCGGGGCGACCGCCGCCCGGCCCTCGGCGAAGCGCTCGGTGGCCGCGCGCTCCAGCACCAGCTCGCGTACGCACGCGGCGAACCGCGGGTCGGCCCCGACGGTCGAGGCGCGGGAGACCGGCAGACCGAGCTCGGCGGCCTTGGCCGTGGCCTCGGTGTCGAGGTCGTACTTGACCTCCATATGGTCCGAGACGAAGCCGATCGGGACCATGACGACGGCTGGCGCGCCCTCGCCGTGCAGCTCCTCGAGGTGATCGCAGATGTCCGGCTCCAGCCAGGGGATGTGCGGGGCGCCGCTGCGCGACTGGTAGACCAGCCGCCAGGGGCGCTCGACACCGGTCTCCTCGCGCACCGCGTCCGCGATCAGCCGGGCGACATCGAGGTGCTGGGCGACGTACGCACCGCCCTCCCCGTCCGCGGTGTGCGCCTCCACCGGGCCGGAGGTGTCGGCGGCGGCGGTCGGGATGGAGTGGGTGGTGAAGGCGAGGTGGGCCCCGGCCCGCCGGTCCTCGGGCAGTTCGGCGAGGGCGGCCAGCGTGGTGTCCACCATGGGCCGCACGAAGCCGGGGTGGTTGAAGTAGTGCCGCAGCTTGTCCACGCGCGGCAGCGGCAGGCCCTCGCCCTCCAGGGCGGCCAGCGCGTCCGCCAGGTTCTCGCGGTACTGCCGGCAGCCCGAGTACGAGGCGTAGGCGCTGGTGGCCAGCACCAGGATCCGGCGGTGACCGTCGGCGGCCATCTCGCGCAGGGTGTCGGTCAGATACGGCGCCCAGTTGCGATTGCCCCAGTAGACCGGCAGGTCCAGGCCGTGCTCGGCGAAGTCCTTGCGCAGCGCGTGCAGCAGCTCGCGGTTCTGCGCGTTGATCGGGCTGACCCCGCCGAAGAGGAAGTAGTGCCGGCCGACCTCCTTCAGCCGCTCGCGGGGGATGCCCCGCCCGCGCGTGACGTTCTCCAGGAACGGCACGACGTCATCGGGGCCCTCCGGACCGCCGAAGGAGAGCAACAGCAGTGCGTCATAGGGGTCGGGGGCAGGCTGTACTGACTGATCCGGCATGCTCCCGATCCTGCCACCCGGCGCTGACGGGCGGGAAACGGCCCTGCGCGAACCGGGCCCAGGCCCGTAATCTGTATCAGCGCTCTACGATCCTTACCCTGCTCACGGCGGAGTCTGCCTTGCCCAGTCCCAGCCCCTACCGCGCGATCTTCGCCGCCCCCGGCGCCAAGCAGTTCTCCGCGGCCGGCTTCCTCGGGCGGATGACGCTGTCCATGGCGGGCATCGGCGTGGTCACCATGGTCTCCGAACTCACCGGCCGGTACGGGCTCGCGGGCGCCCTGTCGGCCACGCTGGCGCTCTCCGCCGCCGTCATCGGCCCGCAGATCTCCCGGCTGGTCGACCGGCACGGCCAGCGCCGGGTGCTGCGTCCCGCGACCCTCATGGCACTCGCCGCCGTCTGCGGGCTGCTGCTGAGCGCGCACCAGGGCTGGCCGGACTGGACGCTGTTCGTCTTCGCCGCCGCGTCCGGCTGTGTGCCCAGCGTGGGCTCCATGGTGCGGGCCCGCTGGGCGGCGATCTACGGGGACTCCCCGCGCGAGCTGCACGCCGCGTACGCCTGGGAGTCCATCGTCGACGAGATCTGCTTCATCGTCGGGCCGGTCATCTCGATCGGGCTGTCCACCTCCTGGTTCCCGGAGGCGGGCCCGCTGCTGGCCGCCTGCTTCCTGGCGGCCGGGGTCTTCTCGCTGACCGCGCAGCGGGCCACCGAGCCCGTACCGCATCCGCGCGGGCACCACACCGGCGGTTCGGCGCTGCGCTCGCGCGGGCTCCAGGTGCTGGTGGCCACCTTCATGGCGACCGGCGCGATCTTCGGGGCGATCGACGTGGTGACGGTGGCCTTCGCCGAGGACGAGGGCCACAAGGGCGCGGCCAGTCTGGTCCTGGCGGTGTACGCGGCGGGCTCCTGCCTCGCGGGCGCGGTCTTCGGGGTGCTGCGGCTGAGCGGTCCGGTGTCCCGTCGTTGGTTGTGGGGTATTTGTGCGATCGCCGTGAGTATGATCCCGCTCCAACTGGTCGGGAACCTGCCGTTCCTGGCTGTGGCGCTCTTCGTCGCGGGCCTGGCCATCGCACCCACGATGGTCACCACCATGGCCCTTGTCGAACGGCACGTACCACGCGCGCATCTGACCGAGGGGATGACCTGGGTGAGCACCGGGCTCGCGGTCGGGGTGGCGCTCGGCTCGTCGGCCGCCGGATGGGTGGTGGACGCGGCCGGCGCCCGGGCGGGGTACGCGGTGCCGGCCGTGGCCGGGGCGCTCGCGGCCGCGGTGGCGTTCCTCGGGTACCGCCGGCTCCGGCCGGCGCCACAGCGGGAGGGGTCGGGTGCGGATGGCCGTCAGGACCGTCAAGACCGTACGGAGCAGCGTGTGGCGTAACTGGGCGGGGAACGTGATGGCCCGCCCGACGCGGATCGTCGCCCCGTCGTCCACGCAGGAGCTGGCCGAGATGGTGCGCCGGGCGACGGCGGAGGGGCTGAAGGTGAAGGCGGTGGGCACCGGCCACTCCTTCACCACCGCGGCCGCCACCGACGGGCTGCTGATACGCCCGGACCGGATGGCGGGGGTGCGCGGTCTCGACCGCGAGGCGGGGACCGTGACCGTCGCGGCCGGCACCTCGCTCCGGCAGCTCAACGAGACGCTGTCGGCCCATGGTCTCTCGCTCGTCAATATGGGCGACATCATGGAGCAGACGGTGGCCGGGGCGACCTCCACGGGCACCCATGGCACCGGCCGGGACAGCGCCTCGATCGCCGCCCAGATCAAGGGTCTGGAGCTGGTGACGGCGGACGGTTCGGTGCTGCGCTGCTCGGCGGAGGAGAACCCGGAGATCTTCGCGGCGGCCCGGATCGGGCTCGGAGCGCTCGGCGTGGTCAGCGAGATCACCTTCGGGGTGGAACCGGAGTTCCTGCTCTCGGCGCGCGAGGAGCCCATGCCCTTCGACCGCGTGATGGCCGATTTCGAACAGCTCGTGGCCGAGAACGAGCACTTCGAGTTCTACTGGTTCCCGCACACCGGAAACTGCAACACCAAGCGGAACAACCGCAGCACCGGCCCCGCCGCTCCGGTGGGCCGGGTCAGCGGCTGGGTGGACGACGAACTGCTGTCCAACGGCATCTTCCAGGTGGCCTGTTCGGTGGGCCGGGCGGTCCCCGCCACCATCCCCGGAATCGCCAAAATCTCCAGCCGCGCCCTGTCCGCCCGGACCTACACGGACATCCCTTACAAAGTCTTCACCTCTCCGCGCCGGGTGCGGTTCGTGGAGATGGAGTACGCCGTGCCGCGCGAGGCCGCGGTCACCGTGCTGCGGGAGCTCAAGGCGACCGTCGAGCGATCCGGACTGCGGGTCAGCTTCCCGGTGGAGGTGCGCACCGCGCCCGCCGACGACATCCCGCTGTCCACCGCCTCCGGGCGCGAGACCGCGTACATCGCCGTCCATCTGTACCGGGGCACTCCGCACCGGGCGTACTTCACGGCGGCCGAACAGATCATGATCGCGCACGGCGGCCGTCCGCACTGGGGCAAGCTGCACAGCCGCGACGCCGCCTATCTGGCCGGGGTCTACCCCCGGTTCGGCGAGTTCACGGCGGTGCGCGACCGGCTGGACCCGGACCGGCTGTTCACCAACGACTATCTGCGGCGGGTGCTCGGCGACTGACGGGGCATGGGCCGTCGGCCGACTGACGGGGCATGGCCCGTTCGCCGACTGACGGGTCACGGCGCGCCGGTGGCGCCGGGGGTGGGCACGGCCTCGCCGGGCACGTCCGTTCCGCTCTCCGTGGCACCGCCGGACGGGGTCCGGGAGGGGCCCGGGGTGGTGGACGCGGAGGTGCCGGGCGCGGTCGCGCCGCCGCTGCCGCCGTCCTGGCCGGAGCCGTCGCCGGAGCCCTTGTCAGAGCCGTTGCCGGAGCCGGACGATCCGGACGCGTCGGGCGTCGGCGTGGTCGAGGCGTCGGCCGCGCCGCCCCCGCGGGAGGTGTCCGGGGACGGCGCCTCGTCGCCGCGCCCGGAGGAGCCGGGGCTCCGCGGCGGGGCGGACGGGTCCCGGCGCGAGGGGCCGGGGGTGGACTCCGACCCCGAGGAGCCGCTCACGCTGTCGCTGACGGTGGTTCCGGTCCGGTTCTCCCCCCAGACGTTGGACACCGGGCCGCCGGAGAACATCTCGATCCCCGTGATCACGCTCATGGCGACGACGAAGACGGCGGCCGCCCCGACGGCGTGGCGCCGCCGGACCCGCGGCCGGGCGCCGTGCGTGGTCGGCTCGCCGTACTCACCGGGGGCCGGGGTCCGCACGACCGCGACCGGCTCGGCTGCCTCGGCTGGCGCGACCGGCTCGGTGGCCGCGACCAGCTCGGCTGGCGCGACCGGCTCGGTGGGCTCGGCTGGCTCGGTGGGCTCGGTTGCCTTGGCTGGCCCGGCTGGCACCCCGGATCGTCCCGTAGACGCCCAGTTTGGACGCGAGCACCGCGGCGGCGAGCTTGCCGTGCATCTCCCGCCTCGCTTGGACATTCGTTCCAGCTTGCAGGGAGAAGTGACCGATAAACGAAGCGGATCGTTCCGATTCTGTCGTTTCTGTGAAACTTGCCACCCAAATTGGGCCTCACTTCGAAGGATTCGGGCTGCCATCCCCCTCTCGGCCATGAACTCGGCTGGCGTGCCGCTCTACCTGAGCGGCCCGAATGGAGTACTGTGGCGAGCCTTGGCCCCGCTTTCCCGTCCGGCCGCCCGGACCCAACGGGAGGGGTCAGAGGGCGGCAATCAACCGGCCCGGGCAACTCGGCAAAGTTGTGGCAGGCTGCACCCGGGCAGGCCACACTCGTCTAGCGGGAGAGCAGCGACGCAACCGTGACGTCGGCAGGCACCACCCGGGAGGTCCCCATGCCCGAACTGCGTGTCGTGGCCGTCAGCAACGACGGCACACGGCTGGTGCTCAAGGCTGCGGACAGCACGGAGTACACACTTCCCATCGACGAGCGACTGCGCGCCGCGGTGCGCAACGACCGCGCTCGGCTCGGCCAGATCGAGATCGAGGTCGAGAGCCATCTGCGGCCCCGTGACATCCAGGCCCGTATACGTGCCGGCGCCACCGCCGAAGAGGTCGCGCAGATGGCGGGCATCCCCGTCGACCGCGTGCGGCGCTTCGAGGGCCCGGTGCTCGCGGAGCGCGCCTTCATGGCCGAGCGCGCCCGTAAGACTCCCGTGCGCCGCCCCGGCGAGAACACCGGACCGCAGCTCGGCGAGGCCGTGGCGGAGCGGCTGTTGCTGCGCGGCGCCGAGAAGGACACCACGCAGTGGGACTCCTGGCGGCGCGACGACGGCACCTGGGAGGTGCTGCTGGTCTACCGGGTCGCCGGTGAGCCGCACTCGGCGAGCTGGACCTACGACCCGCCCCGGCGGCTGGTCCAGGCGGTGGACGACGAGGCGCGGGCGCTGATCGGCGAGGCCGACGACACGCCCGAGCCGAGCTTCCCGTTCGTGCCGCGGATCGCCCGGCTGCCGCGTGACCGGGACAGGGACCGCGACAGGGACCGGGACCGGACGTCGCCCGAGCGCCTCGGCGACGACGACGCCCCGGCGCCCGCGTCCGCGTCCGTCTCGCTGGACGACGGTCTCGGGGAGCGGGACTCGCTCACCAGCCTGCTGGAGGCCGTGCCCAACTTCCGGGGCGACATGGTCGTGCCCGAGGCGCCGGTCGCGTCGGCGGCCCCGCCGCCGGAGGAGCCCGCCGAGGAGCCGGAGGCCGTCGAGCCGCCCGCCTCCGCGGCGAGCGCGGGTTCGGCGTACGCGGATGTGCTGATGCCGCGCTCGGTGGCGGGCCACCGCGACCGGCTGACCGGTACGACGGACCGCCAGGCGGAGGCGGACGGCGTCCGCCCGGGCCGCCGGGCCGCGGTGCCGAGTTGGGACGAGATCGTCTTCGGCACCCGCCGCAAGAAGCAGGAGTAGCGGCTGCCGCCGCGCCGACGGGCCCCGCCACCGCACGCCGGTGGCGGGGCCCGTCGGTGTGGTCAGCCCCGCTCGGGGCCAGTGGCCACCGGGCGGGCGCTGTCCGAGGACCATTCGCTCCAGGAGCCGACGTACAGGGCCGCCGGAACGCCCGCGACCGCGAGCGCCAGCACCTGGTGCGCGGCCGAGACCCCGGAGCCGCAGTACACCCCGACCTCGGCGTCCCCGGTGGCGCCCAGTGCCGCGAACCGCTCGGCCAGCCGCTCGGCGGGCAGGAAGTGGCCGTCGTCCGTGACGTTCTCCGCCGTGGGGGCGGAGACCGCGCCCGGGATATGGCCGCCGACGGGATCGATGGGCTCGACCTCCCCCCGGTAGCGCTCGGCCGCGCGCGCGTCCAGCAGCACCCCGCGCCGGGCGAGCGCCGCCGCGTCGTCCGCCTCCAGCAGCGGCAGGGCCCCGGGCCGCGGGACGAAGTCGCCCTCGGGTGCGTCCGGCACCTCGGTGGTCAGCGAGCCGCCGACCGCCGTCCAGGCGGGCAGCCCCCCGTCGAGCACCCGGACGGACGGATGGCCCGCCCAGCGCAGCAGCCACCAGGCGCGCGCCGCGGCCCACCCCTGTCCGCCGTCGTACGCCACCACGCGCCGGTCCTGGCTCACCCCGGCTCGGCGCATCGCGGCCGCGAACGCGGAAAGATCGGGCAGGGGGTGGCGGCCGGACTTTCCGGGCGGGCCCGCGAGCTCGGTGTCGAGGTCGACGTAGACGGCACCGGGCAGATGCCCCGCCTCGTATGCGGGGCGGCCGGGAGGCCCGCCGAGCTGCCAACGCACATCGAGCAGGAGCGGAGGATGATCCTCCGCCAGCTCGCTCATGAGATCGGATGCGGTGATGATGGCATGCATAGGGATCATCCTTGCGTAGGTATCTCTGCGTCGATTGGACCACCCGGTCACCTGGTGTACGTCCGGGTGACACCAGAGCGCAATGAAGCCGAAACGGATGCGAGGTAGTAATTCGGGCATTCTGCTTCGAGGCACGGTGAATTGCCGCTCCGCCAGGGCGCTATGTGCCACAGGTGGTGCAAACATCTGTCGGACCCCCCGCATCAGCACCTCCGCACGACCGCCCCGCGCCGCCGACCGGCCCGGGGCCGTACGTCCACCACGATGGTCCGAGGAGAGAATGACGTATGACCGAGGCAGCGACTCGGCGCACACCGGGCACGCCCTGCTGGACGAGTCTGATGGTGCACAGCCTTGCCGCGACACAGGACTTCTACCACTCCCTGTTCGGCTGGGAGTTCACCCCGGGCCCCCAGCAGCTCGGCGCGTATGTCCGCGCGGTCCAGGGCGGCCGGCCGGTCGCCGGGTTGAGCGAGCTGCCTCCGGAACGCCATCTGCCCGTGGCCTGGATGACCTATCTGGCCTCCGACGACGCCGATGAGACCGCCGAGATGATCCGCGCGTGCGGCGGCACCGTGGCGGTGGGCCCGCTGGACGCCGGCGAGGCCGGCCGGATGCTGATCGCCGCCGACCCCGAGGGCGCGGTGTTCGGGGTGTGGCAGGAGTGCACCTACGCGGCGGCGGAGCCCGGGGCGCCGGGCACTCCGGTCTGGCACGAGCTGCTGACCCGTGACGGCACCGGGGTGCTGAAGTTCTACAAGATGGTCTTCGGCTATCAGCCGGAGCCGGCCGCCCCGGAGGAGCCGGGCTGCCGCACCCTGCGGCTGGACGGCCGACCGGTCTGCGCGGTCCAGAGCGTGGGCGACGCCCTGCCGCGCGGCCGGGGCCCGTACTGGATGACCCACTTCGCCGTGGACGACGTGGACGAGACGGTGCGCCGGGTGACCGCGCTGGGCGGTCAGATGGTGCGGCCTCCGTCGCGGGGAGCGAGCGGCCATCGGGCCACGGTGCGGGACCCGGAGGGGGCGGCCTTCACCGTCGTACGGCGCGCCGAGGGATGAGCCGGGCGCCGGCCGGGGGGCCATGAGTCGAGCACCGGCCAGGGGCCGGGGCCGGGCCACGGGAGAACCCCGTCAGTCGACGGGCAGCACCTCCGGTGACAGGGCGGCGGCGCGCGCCCGGGCGGCCGTCATACGGCGCCGGTGGTGGCGCCGGCACAGCACCTCGTAACCGACCTCGTTCCCCGGCCGGTTGACGTCGCCCACGACCACCTGGGCGCCCTCGACGACCATCTGGCCGCCGACGGTACGGGCGTTGTGCGTCGCCCGGGCGCCGCACCAGCACAACGCCTCCACCTGGAGCACCTCCACCCGGTCGGCGAGCTCCACCAGGCGCTGGGAGCCGGGGAAGAGCTTGCTGCGGAAGTCGGTGGTGATGCCGAAGGCGAAGACGTCCACCTCCAGGTCGTCCACCACCCGGGCGAGTTGGTCGATCTGCGGCGGGGTCAGGAACTGCGCCTCGTCCGCGATGACGTAGTCGACCCGGCCCCCGGCGGTCAGCGCCTGGACCACATGGGTGTAGAAGTCGAGGTCGTCGGCGACCTCGATGGCCTCGGTGGCCAGCCCGAGCCGCGAGGAGAGCTTGCCCTCGCCCTCCCGGTCGTCCCGGGTGTAGATCATCCCCTGGAGCCCGCGCGCCGAGCGGTTGTGCTGGATCTGGAGAGCGAGGGTGCTCTTTCCACAGTCCATCGTTCCGGAAAAGAACACCAGCTCGGGCATGAGGAGGCGGGGCCTTTCGTAAAGCGGGGGTGACCGGGGCGGAGGTGAGCGGGGCGGGCGTGAACGGGGGCGCTCAGGAGCGTACTTCGAGGAGCGGCACCAGCTGCTCCAGGGGGGTCATCGAACCGTGCAGCCCGACCATGGCGGACTCCTTCGGCTCGGTGTGCGAGGCGACGATCGCGACATCGTCGCGCGCGGCGGCCACGATGTCGCCGATCCGCCGGTACACCCGGTCGTCGACGCCCTTACCGCCGCCATCGGCACCGCCGGGCCCGCCGAACCAGCCCGCCTCGATGGCCTCGTCACGGCCGGCCACCCACATCCGCTCCCCCAGCACCTCGCGCCAGACGGCCAGCACATCGCCCGCGGCGCCGGGGACGGCGTACACATGGCGGGCGCGGCCCTCGCCGCCGAGCAGCGAGACGCCCGCGCGCAGCTCCCAGTCCTCGTCGAAGTCGATGCGCGACTCCGGGTCGAAGGGGATGTCGATCATGCCGTGGTCGGCGGTGACATAGAGCGCCGAGCGGGGCGGCAGCCGCTCCGCCAGCCGCTGGGCGAGCCCGTCCACATAGCGGAGCTGGTCGCGCCACTCGGGCGAGTCCACGCCGAAGCGGTGCCCCTTGCCGTCCACCTCGCTGTAGTACGTGTAGACGAGCGAGCGGCCCGCGGCGGCGAGCTGCTCGGCCGCGAGGTCCATCCGCTCCTCACCGGTGAGCCGCCCGTGGAAGGTGCCGCCGCTGAGCGCGACCTTGGTGAGCGGGGTCTCGGCGAAGGTGGGCGCGGAGACCTGGCAGGTGTGCACGCCCGCGGCGTCGGCGAGCTGGAAGACGGTCGGATACGGCTGCCAGGCGTGCGGCTCCGTCCAGGGCTGCCAGCGCAGCTGGTTCATCAGCTGGCCGGTGTCCGGGTCCAGCACCGTGTAGCCGGGCAGGCCGTGGGCGCCGGGCGGCAGTCCGGTGCCGACCGAGGCGAGTGAGGTCGCGGTGGTGGACGGGAAGCCCGCGGTGAGCGGCTCCCCCGAACCGTTCAGCGAACTGGGCAGCAGCGAGGTCAGAAAGGGCGCCTCGTCGGGGTGGGCGCGCAGCAGCTCCCAGCCGAGGCCGTCCACCAGGAAGACGCAGACGCGGTCGGCGGGCGCCAGCGCCAGACCGGAGGTAACCCCCGGGACCTCCTGGCCCGCGGCCACGGCGGGCAGCAGATCGGCGAGCGAGCCGGTGCCGTACCGCGGCAGGGGCGCGGAGCGGGGGTCGAGCGGGGCGGGCTCGGGCCAGAAGGAGGCGGTGGAGGGCAGCGGGCCGGTGGCGGGACCGGACATCAGCGACCGGCGTCCGGGGTGGCCGCGGTGGCCTCGGAGAGCGCCTGGGCGAAGGCGAGGGTCTGACGGACGGTGTCGGGGCCGTCCCCGGCCTCGCTGACCCGCAGGCTGAGGTCGTCGGCGGTGGACGAGCCGGTGTAGCCGTGGTCGGCCTCGCAGTTGGGGTCGCCGCAGGCGGCGGGCTCCAGGTCCAGGCGGCTGACGGCGCCCCAGCCGATGGTCAGCACGACCTCGCGGGGCAGCGTGCCCGGGGTGTACGACTCGGGGTTGGCGACGACGCGGCTGAGCACGACCGAGGAGATCCGCTGGAGCTTCACGGACTCGGTGGAGGTGGTGGCGTACGGCGACGGGGAGGTGCCGTCCGCGGCCTGCTCGTCGGTGTGGCTGACGATGAAGCGATTGTCCGTGAGGACCAGCACCGTCACATGGCGGCGGACCTCGTTGGCGTCGAAGGTGGTCTCCTGGTGGACCAGGAACGACACGATGGGCTCGCCGCCCACGGCGGCCTCCACCGCCTCGGCCACGAGTGCCGGGTAATAGCCGCTGCGCTCGATCGCCGCGCGCAGCCCCTGGGTCGTCGTACCGGTCTTCGCCATGTGCACCATCCTACGGGGCGACGCCGACACGGGCGCCCGTGCCCGTCAAGGCTCGGACGACTCCCGCCGAGGTTCGGACGACCGCACGCCGAGGTTCGGTCGCCTCGGCAGGCGCCTCGGCAGGCGGCTCGGCAGGCGGCTCAGTAGGCGGGCATGTGGCGGGGGCCGAGGTCGGTGCGCGGGGGCGGCGGGGCGAGCCGCGCCGAGGCGCCGAGCACAGACAGTCCGTGCTGGGCGACGACGACGGGCTCGAGGTCGACGGCGACCATCTCGGGGTGGTCGTCCACCAGGCGGGACACCCTCAGCAGCAGCTCCTCGAGGGCCTCGGTGTCCACCGGCTTGGAGCCGCGCCAGCCGAACAGCAGCGGCGCGGTGCGGATGGACCGGATCAGCTCGGCGGCGTCCCGGCCGGTGACGGGGACGAGGCCGTGGGCGGTGTCGCCGAGCAGTTCGGACGGGGCGCCGGCGAGCCCGAAGGAGAGCACGGCCCCGGCGGCGGGGTCGATGGCGGCCCGTACGACGGTGTCCACGCCGCGCGGCGCCATCCGCTGCACGACCAGCCCCAGCTCCTCGGGGCGGCCCAGGTAGTCGGTCAACTCGGCGTAGGCCCGGCGCAGTTCCGTCTCGCTGCCCAGCTCCAGCCGCACCCCGCCCAGGTCGGCGCGGTGGCGCAGCTGGGGGGCGGTGGGCTTGAGCGCGACCGGGAAGCCGAGCCGCTCGGCGGCCCTCACGGCGGCGTCGGGGTCGGGCGCGGGGAGCGCGGGCAGCACGCTGACGCCGTAGCGGGCCAGCAGGCGCTGGGTGTCGGCGGCGGACAGCTCGACGCCGGGACCCGGGCCGTCGAAGGCCCCGCCGCTCGTCGCTTCGCCGGTCCCGACAGCCACGCCAGGGCCGGTGCCGACAGCCACGTCATGGCCGGTCCCGTCAGCGGTTCCGACGCTCGCGCCGCCGCCCGTGCCGTCGCCGCCGTGGCCGTCCGCCGGGGCCAGCAGCACCTGGATGTCGGCGGCGGCGCCCGCCTCGTCGATGTCGTCGTACTCCGGGACCCGCCCGGGCTCGGCGGCCTCCTCCCGCCAGCGCGCGTACCGTACGGCCTCGGCGAGCGCGCGCACGGCCCGCTCGGCGGCGGGGTAGGCGGGGATCCTGCGGGTGCCCGGGGCGGGCTCGGCGCCGGTCCCGGCCAGGGCCTGCGCGAGTTCCTGGATCTCCAGGTGGACCACCGCCACCGGCTTGGCGGGACCGGGCCCGGGAGTCTGCGCCGCCTCCCTTACGGCCGCCGCGAGGGCCTGGGCGCTGCCGTCGCCGACCCAGGGGATGGCGGTGACGATCACGGCGTCACAGGTGTCGTCGGCGAGGGCCTCGGCAAGGGCGCGCCGGAAGTCGTCCGGGGTGGCGTCCGTGGTCAGGTCGCGGGGCGGCAGCGGGCGGAGTTCCTCGGTGAGGCAGGCGTCGTAGGTGATCAGGCCGAGCGACTCGGAGTTGCCGAGGATGGCGACGCGCGGACCGGCGGGCAGCGGCTGGGAGGCGAGCAGCACCCCGGTGTCGGCGAGTTCGGTCACGGTGTCGACCCGGATGACGCCCGCCTGCCGCAGCAGATCGGAGACGGTGGCGTCCGGGATCCGGGTGGTCGGTACGGCATGGCCGGTGGGGGCGCTGCCGGTGTGGCGGGCGCCCTTGACGACGACCACTGGTTTGACGGCCGCGGTGCGCCTGGCGAGCCGGGTGAACTTGCGGGGGTTGCCGATCGACTCCAGGTACATCAGGACGACGTCGGTCAGCGGATCGTCGTACCAGTACTGGAGCAGGTCGTTGCCCGAGACGTCCGCGCGGTTCCCGGCGGACACGAAGGTCGATATCCCCGCGATCCCGGCGAGGCTCGCCAGCCCGGCGCCGCGCCGGTTCAGCCCGGACAGCAGCGCGATGCCGATCGCCCCGGACTGGGTGAACAGGCCCAGCCGGCCGGGGTTGGGCAGCTGTGGGGACAGGGAGGCGTTCAGCCGGACGCCGTCGGCGGTGTTGATGACGCCGAAGGCGTTGGGGCCGATGACGCGCATGCCGTAGGACCGGGCCTGGCGGACCAGCTCCCGCTGCCGGTCACGGCCCTCGCCCCCGCTCTCGGCGTATCCGGCGGAGAGCACGACGAGCCCCTGGACGCCGTGGTCGCCGCATTCGGCCACGACGGCGGGCACCCGCTCGGCGGGGACGGCGACGACGGCCAGGTCCACGGGCTCCTCTATGGCGCGCAGCGAGCGGTGGGCCGGGACGCCCTCGGGCTCCAGGCGCGTCATGTCGTCGGGGAAGGCGTGGTTGACGGCGTGGACGCGCCCGGTGAAGCCGCCGTCCAGGAGGTTGCGCAGCACGGTGCGGCCGACACCGCCGGGCGTGCGGCTGGTGCCGATGACGGCCACGGAGCCGGGCGCGAGCAGCCGCTGGACGGAGCGCGCCTCGGCGCGCTGCTCACGGGCGCGCATGACGGCCAGGGAGCGGTCGGTGGGTTCGAGGTCGAACTCGAGGCGGACGACCCCGTCCTCGAAGCTGCGCTTCTGGGTGTAGCCCGCGTCCGTGAACACCTTGATCATCTTGTTGTTGGCGGGCAGCACCTCGGCGGCGAACCGCCGGATGCCCCGTTCGCGTGCCACGGCGGCGATGTGTTCGAGGAGCGCGGAGGCCACCCCACGGCCCTGGTGGGCGTCCTGGACGAGGAAGGCGACCTCGGCCTCGTCGGCGGGGGCCGCGGCGGGCATCCCCCGGCCGTCGATGCGGTCGTACCGAACGGTGGCGATGAACTCATCCCCCACGATGGCCGCCAGGCCCACCCGGTCGACGTAGTCGTGGTGGGTGAAGCGGTGGACATCGCGATCGGAGAGACGGGGGTAGGGCGCGAAGAAGCGGTAGTACTTCGACTCGTCCGAGACCCGCTCGTAGAAGCTGACCAGCCGCTGGGCGTCATCGGTGGTGATGGGACGGATCTGCGCCGTGCCGCCGTCCCGGAGCACCACATCGGCTTCCCAGTGGGTCGGGTAGGCGTGATGGTCCGACGGGCTCCGCATGGGAGCCAGGGTACGGGCCCGCCCGGTCCGGATGGTGGACACCCTTGCGTCGGGGCCAAGTGTCGGGGGAAGGTCCGTGTCGGGCCAGTCCGGGCATGGCCGGGCTCACTCGGACATCGTTCGGGTGAATCCGGACACCGTATGATTTTGGTCTAGACAACACCACCGTCACACCTGAAGGGCAACACCATGGCTGAGCGCCGCGTCACCATCGGCTGGGCCGAGGGCCTGCACGCCCGCCCTGCGTCGATCTTCGTCCGGGCGGCCACCGCCGCCGGCGTCCCCATCACGATCGCCAAGGGCGACGGCACCCCGGTCAACGCCGCCTCCATGCTGGCCGTGCTCGGCCTGGGCGCGCAGGGCGGCGAGGAGGTCGTCCTCGCTTCCGACGCGGACGACGCCGAGGTGGCGCTCGACCGTCTGGCGAAGCTGGTGGCGGAGGGGCTCGAGGAGCTTCCCGAGACCGTCTGACCCCGGGCGAGCCCTGCCTGGAATTCCCTGGTGATTCCCGGAGTGATTTCAGGGATTCGGCACGGCGGGGCCGCGGTGGCCGTAATGGTCACCGCAGCCCCGCCGTTTTCATGTTTCCGCGTACAGAATTCCCAAGAGTTGTATACGGGAGCTCTGTTAATTCCGGCCGCTCGCCGTGTTGACGGAATGTTTCGAAGTCCTCACCGGAATCGGGCGGCGCAGCCGGTATTCCGACAGCGCGCGCTCGGTGTGCGCGGTGGCGAGCGCCCGCGCGCGGTCGGCGTCGCCGCGCGCCACCGCGTCCACCAGCGCGCCGTGCTCCGCCCAGGACTCCATGGCCCGCGCGGCCGGGTCGGGGCGCACGGCGCCCTCGGGGGGCGCGGGCCGCGGGCCGGGAGCGGCCGCGTACACCCACGCGGTCTTACGGCGCAGCTGGACGAGCAGCGCGGCCAGGCTCGGGCTGCCGGACGCCTGGGCGAGCGTCTCGTGGAACCAGTCGCCCAGCGGCCGCAGTTCGCCGAGCTGACCGCCCTGGGCCCGCTCCCGGCCGAGCCGGACCAGTCCGCGCAGCACCTTCAGATGGGCCTCGGTGCGGCGCTGTGCGGCCCGTGCGGCGCCCAGCGGCTCCAGCAGCGCGCGGATGTCCAGCAGATCGGCCGCCTCGCGCTCGGAGGGCTGGGCGACGCAGGCCCCCGCGTGCCGCCGGGTGGTCACAAAGCCCTCGGACTCCAGGGTGCGCAGGGCCTCGCGGACCGGCACCCGGGAGACGCCGTAGCGCCGGGCGAGCAGTTCCTCGGTGAGGCGGCTGCCGGGCTGATACGCACCGGAGACGATGTCGTCGCGAATCGCCGCGCAGATCGCGTGTGCCGAAATCCGGCGACCGCCCTGGACCGCGTTCGTATCCCCGCTCATTTACGGTCCCGCATTGTCGAACCTCCGCCTTAACGCCCGCGAAACTAACCATGGAACGCGCGTTGACAGACTCTATTCCACGCGGCCGCCATTTCCGATGGCGGGAAGCATTTCATGGATATTTTTTGGTCAGCCGGGCGGTGGCACGCCGAAGGCCCCGTCCGGCGGACGGGGCCTTCTCGGAAGTCTCACGGGGTCTCGGAATCCCGGGATCCCGGGATCGTGGGACCCGCGCGGCGTTCGCGCCGGACGCGCGACGGGTCAGACGTTGACGCCGTGCGTCAGACGTTGACGCCGTGGTTACGCAGGTACGACAGCGGGTCCATGTCCGAGCCGTAGTCCGGGCTGGTGCGGGCCTCGAAGTGCAGATGCGGTCCGGTGACGTTCCCGGTGGCGCCCGACAGGCCGATCTGCTGGCCGGGGGTGACCTTCTGGCCGACCGAGACGCTGATCGACGACAGGTGGCCGTACTGGGTGTACGTGCCGTCGTTCATCTTGATGACGACATTGTTGCCGTAGGAGCCGCCCCAGCCCGCCTCGACGATCTCGCCCATGCCCACGGAGTGCACCGTGGTGCCGGTGGAGGCGTGGAAGTCGATACCGGTGTGGGTGCCGGAGGACCACAGCCCGCTGGACGCCTGGTAGCCGGTGGAGACGTAGGAGCCGCTGATCGGCGACACGAAGGTGTTGAGGCGCTTGCGCTCGGCCTCGCGCGCCGCGCGCTCCTTGGCCTCGCGCTCGGCCTTGGCCTTCTTCGCCGCGGCCTCCGCCTTCCTGGCGGCCTCCTGGCGGGCGATCGCCTCTGCCTTGGCCTTGGCGGCGGCCTGCTCGGCGGCGGTCTCCTGGGACTGCGCCTGGGCCTCGATGTGGTCCGCGATCCCGTCGCCGATCACGATCGCCTGGGTCAGACCGGTCTGCTGGGGATCGGGGGCCCCGTCGGCCGCGAACGCCTGTCCGGTGATCCCGGCGACCACACCCGAGGCGACGGTCGTGATGCCCACGACGTTGGCGCTCGTGCGGATGTTGACCTTGGTGGTGCGGCGGTGCTTCCCGGTGGCAGTGCGGGTGGACGCCATACTGAGGCGCACTCCTTTCCTTCCTTCTCGCCTACCGGGTTAGCTGACGGGTTCGGAGCAGGAAGGTCTCCTACGGACCCCTCCCCCGGCCGGGGAAGGCGCCCGATTCACCCCTGGGGACGTGTTGGGTCCCCGGCTCCCCTGGCTTGCGCCGTACGGGGACTCGGCGATGACTGTCCGGTGCCGCGGGTGCGGCGGGTCGCTGGCGAACAGCCGGACTGACGCTAAACGGGCTCGCTTTCGATCACCAAACGGTTCCGGTTTTTTGTTGCTCTCCCCACAAACCAAACAAGCAGTCAATCCTATAAATCGGGCATGTCGGATGGACTCCGGCGCCCTTCCGGGGCCGGGGTCCCTCCGCCGCCGGCTCATGGACCGGAGGCCCACCGGACCGTCCGCGGGACCGTCAGCGAGTCGGCCGGACCGGTGGTTCAGCGCACGGATCCGGCCAACTCTCCCCGCCTCAGTTGGAGATGACGCTGACCTCGCCGATGCCCAGCGCCCGGACCGGCTCCTCGATCGCCGAGGCGTCCCCGACCAGCACCGTGACCAGCCGGTCCGCCGGGAAGGCGCTCACCACCGCGGCGGTGGCCTCCACCGTGCCGGTCTCCGCCAGCCGGGCGTACAACTGCGCCTGGAAGTCGTCCGGAAGATGCTGCTCGACCTGGTCCGCGAGGGTGTTCGCGACGGACGCCGCCGTCTCGTACTTCAGCGGGGCGACGCCCACCAGGTTCTGCACCGCGACATCGCGCTCGTCGTCGGTCAGCCCCTGCTCCTTCAGCGTGCGCAGCACCTTCCAGAGGTCGTCCAGCGCGGGGCCGGTGACCTCGGTGGCCACCGAGCCGCTGATCGCCAGCATCGAGGCGCCCGAGGAGCCGCCCGTGGGCGACGGGGGCCCGGAGCGCAGCACCTGGCCGAAGGCGCGCACCCCGTAGGTGTAGCCCTTCTCCTCGCGCAGCACGCGGTCGAGGCGGGAGGTGAGGGTGCCGCCCAGGCAGTACGTGCCGAGCACCTGCGCGGGCCAGACCCGGTCGTGGCGGTCGGCGCCCACGCGCCCGATGAGCAGCTGGGTCTGCACCGCGCCCGGCCGGTCGACGATCACCACACGGCCGGTGTCGTCCGCGACGATCGGCGGAGCCGTGCGCGGCGCGCCCGCCCCGCCCGTCCAGGCGCCGAGGGTGTCCGCGAGCGCCCGGTCCAGGTCGACGCCGCCGAGGTCGCCCACGATGACGGCGGTGGCGGTGGAGGGGCGGATATGTGCCTCGTAGAAGGCCCGCACGGCCGCGGCGTCGATGCCCTCGATGGTCTCCTGGGTGCCCTGGCGCGGCCGGGACATCCGCGACTCGGCCGGGAAGAGCTCCGCGGAGAGGGCCATCGAGGCGCGGCGGGCCGGGTTGGCCAGCTCATGGGGGATCTCGTCCAGCCGGTTGCGCACCAGCCGCTCGACCTCGCCGTCCGGGAAGGCGGGGGCGCGCAGCGCGTCGGCCACCAGACCGAGCGCCTTGGGCAGCCGGGAGACCGGGACCTCCAGGGAGACGCGGACGCCGGCGTGGTCGGCGTGGGCGTCCAGCGTGGCGCCGCAGCGCTCGAGCTCGGCGGCGAACTCCTCGGCGTCGTGCTTGTCGGTGCCCTCCGACAGGGCGCGCGCCATGATCGTGGCGACGCCTTCGAGCCCGGCCGGCTCGGCGTCCAGCGGCGCCTCCAGGTTGATCTCCACGGCGACGACCTGCTGGCCGGGGCGGTGGCAGCGCAGCACGGTGAGGCCGTTGGGCAGCTCACCGCGCTCGGGGGCGGGGAACGCCCACGGCCTGGGGGCGCCGCCCTTGGGCTGCGGGTGGAAGGTCATGGTCGCGGTGACGGCGTCGCTCACTGGGCCGCCTCCCCTTCTGCGTCGGTCTCGGCGGCTTCGGCGGTGTCGGCTGCGTCCTCGGCGCCCTGGACGGGCTCGTAGACCAGCACGGCGCGGTTGTCGGGGCGCAGCCGCGCCGCGGCCACGGCCCGCACCTCCTCGGGGCTGATGTCGAGCACCCGCTCCACGGCGGTCAGCGCCAGCTGCGGGTCGCCGAAGAGCACCGCGTAACGGCAGAGCTCGTCGGCCCGGCCGCCGACCGTGGCCAGCCGGTCCAGCCACTCGCGCTCGATCTGCGCCTGGGCGCGCTCCATCTCCTGCGGGGTCGGCCCCTCCTCGGCGAAGCGGGCCAGCTCCTCGTCGACGGCGGCCTCGATGTCGGGCACCTCGACACCGCCGGAGGTCTTCACGTCCAGCCAGCCGAGCGAGGGGGCGCCCGACAGCCGCAGCAGGCCGAACCCGGCGGCCACGGCGGTGCGGTCGCGGCGCACCAGCCGGTTGTGGAGCCGGGAGGACTCGCCGCCGCCGAGGACGGTCAGCGCCAGATCGGCGGCGTCTGCCTCGCGGGTGCCGTCGTGTGGCAGCCGGTAGGCGGCCATCAGGGCGCGGGCCGGGACCTCCTCCTCCACGACCTCGCGCAGCTGACCGCCGATCACCTCCGGGAGCGTGCCGTCACGCGGCGGCCGCTTGCCCTCGTGGGAGGGGATGGAGCCGAAGTACTTCTCGATCCAGGCGAGCGTCTGCTCGGGGTCGATGTCGCCGACGATCGACAGCACGGCGTTGTTGGGGGCGTAGTAGGTGCGGAAGAACTCCCGCGCGTCCTCCAGGGAGGCCGCGTCCAGGTCGGCCATGGAGCCGATCGGGGTGTGGTGGTACGGGTGGCCCTCGGGGTACGCCATGGCGACGAGCTTCTCGAAGGCGGTGCCGTACGGGACGTTGTCGTACCGCTGGCGGCGCTCGTTCTTGACGACGTCGCGCTGGTTCTCCAGGCTCTCCTCGTCCAGCGCGGTCAGGAGGGACCCCATCCGGTCGGCCTCCAGCCACAGGGCGAGCTCGACCTGGTGGGCGGGCATGGTCTCGAAGTAGTTGGTGCGCTCGAAGCTGGTCGTGCCGTTGAGCGAGCCGCCGGCCCCCTGCACCAGCTCGAAGTGGCCGTTGCCGGTGACCTGCGCCGAGCCCTGGAACATCAGGTGCTCGAAGAGGTGCGCCAGGCCGGTGCGCCCCTTGACCTCATGGCGCGAGCCGACGTCGTACCACAGACAGACCGCGGCGACCGGGGTCAGATGGTCCTCGGAGAGCACCACGCGCAGGCCATTGGCCAGGCGGTGCTCAGTCGCTTTCAAGCCGCCGGAGCCGGCCTGCTGCGTGGCCGTGTGACCCATGGGCATGTACGTCCCTTCGATCGCGTGATGGAGCGCGTGCCAGCCGCTTGCGCAGCGCTTCTGTCACTGTATGCAAGGGGACGGACATCTGGCGAAGTTCCGGTCCACTCCCGTCCCGCCGAGCGGTCCCGAACCGTTTCCGCGGGCCCTCAGGCGCCGGATCCGGACCCCTCCGCGGGGGCTTCGCGCGGTGCCGCCGGGCGCGGTTCCGGGGCCCGCCCGGGCCGCTCACGCCCCGGCCCGTTCCACACTTGTCGGTGGACCGGGCCACAATGGTCCGCGTCAGATCCCGCATCGGCAGTTGAAGGAGCCCCAAGCGCGATGGCCCGCCGCCGCACGAAGACCCCGCCGCCGGACGACTTCGAGGAGCGCATCCTCGACATCGACGTCGTCGACGAGATGCAGGGCTCCTACCTCGAGTACGCCTACTCGGTCATCTACTCGCGCGCGCTGCCCGACGCCCGAGACGGGCTCAAGCCCGTGCACCGCCGCATCCTCTACCAGATGAACGAGATGGGCCTGCGCCCCGAGCGCTCCTATGTGAAGTGCGCCCGCGTCGTCGGCGAGGTGATGGGAAAGCTCCACCCGCACGGCGACGCGTCGATCTACGACGCCCTGGTGCGCATGGCGCAGCCGTTCTCCATGCGCCTGCCGATGGTCGACGGCCACGGGAACTTCGGCTCGCTGGGCAACGACGACCCGCCGGCCGCGATGCGGTACACCGAGTGCCGGATGGCGTCGGCCACCTCGCTGATGACCGAGTCGATCGACGAGGACACGGTCGACTTCTCCCCGAACTACGACGGCAGCGAGCAGGAGCCCGTCACCCTCCCCGCCGCCTATCCGAACCTGCTGGTCAACGGCACGTCCGGGATCGCGGTCGGCATGGCCACCAATATGCCGCCGCACAACCTGGGCGAGGTCATCGCCGCCGCCCGCCATCTGATCAGGCATCCGGGCGCGGACCTCGACACGCTGATGCGGCATGTGCCGGGGCCCGACCTGCCCACCGGCGGCCGGATCGTGGGCATGAGCGGCATCCGGGACGCGTACGAGACGGGCCGCGGCACCTTCAAGATCCGCGCCACGGTGGCCGTGGAGGACGTGACGGCCCGCCGTAAGGGCCTCATCGTCACCGAGCTGCCCTTCGCCGTGGGACCCGAGAAGGTCATCTCCAAGATCAAGGACCTGGTCGGCTCGAAGAAGCTCCAGGGCATCGCGGACGTCAAGGACCTCACCGACCGTGAGCACGGGCTGCGGCTGGTCATCGAGATCAAGAACGGCTTCAACCCCGAGGCCGTGCTGGAGCAGCTCTACAAGCTCACGCCGATGGAGGAGTCCTTCGGCATCAACAACGTGGCGCTGGTGGACGGCCAGCCGCTCACGCTGGGCCTCAAGGAGCTGCTGGAGGTCTACCTCGACCACCGCTTCAATGTGGTCCGGCGGCGCAGCGAGTTCCGGCGCACCAAGCGGCTGAACCGGCTGCACCTGGTCGAGGGTCTGCTGGTGGCCCTGCTCGACATCGACGAGGTCATCCGCCTCATCCGGCAGAGCGAGAACGCGGCGGAGGCCAAGCGGTCCCTCATCGAGCGCTTCGGCCTCTCCGACATCCAGACGCAGTACATCCTGGACACCCCGCTGCGCCGGCTGACCAAGTTCGACCGGCTGGAGCTGGAGTCGGAGCGCGACCGGCTCAACGCCGAGATCGAGGAGCTGACCCGGATCCTCGACTCCGACGCCGAGCTGCGCAAGCTGGTCTCCTCCGAACTGGCCGCGGTGGCCAAGAAGTTCGGCACCCCGCGCCGCACGGTGCTGCTGGAGTCGTCGAACGCGCCGGTGACCGCGGTGCCGCTGGAGGTCGCGGACGACCCCTGTCGGGTGCTGCTGTCCTCCACCGGGCTGCTGGCCCGCACCGCCGACGGCGAGCCGTTCCCGGTCGAGGGGAAGGCCAAGCGCGCCAAGCACGATGTGATCGTCTCGGCGGTTCCGGCCACGGCCCGCGGCTTCGTGGGCGCCGTGACCTCCACCGGGCGGCTGCTGCGGCTCTCGGTGATCGACCTCCCGATGCTCCCGGAGTCGGCCGCACCCCCGAATCTGTCGGGCGGGGCGCCCATCGCCGAGTTCCTCTCGCTGGAGGACGACGAGGAGCTGATCTGCCTCACCACCCTGGACGAGTCCTCACCGGGGCTCGCGATCGGCACGGAGCAGGGCGTCGTCAAGCGCGTGGTCCCCGACTACCCCGCCAACAAGGACGAGTTGGAGGTCATCGGCCTCAAGGAGGGCGACCGGATCGTGGGCGCGGTGGAGCTGTCCACCGGCGAGGAGGACCTGGTCTTCATCACCGACGACGCCCAGCTGCTGCGCTACGCGGCGAGCCAGGTGCGGCCGCAGGGCCGCGCCGCGGGCGGTATGGCGGGCGTCAAGCTCGGCTCCGGCGCCAAGGTGATCTCGTTCACGGCCGTCGACCCGGCGAGCGACGCGGTGGTCTTCACGGTCGCGGGCGCGAGGGGCACGCTCGATGACTCGGTGCAGCAGTCGGCCAAGCTCACCCCCTTCGACCAGTACCCGCGCAAGGGCCGGGCCACGGGCGGGGTGCGCTGCCAGCGGTTCCTGAAGGGCGAGGACTGCCTGGTCATGGCCTGGGCAGGCACGATCCCGGCCCGCGCGGCGGGACCGAACGGCACCCCGGCGGCCCTGCCGGAGATCGACCCGCGCCGAGACGGCTCGGGCGAACCCCTCGCCAAGCCGGTGACGGTGGTGGCCGGGCCGGTGTAGCCGGGCAGGGCTGGCGGAACGGGCCCGGACGAGCAGGACGAGCGCGCAGGGGCGCGGCACCGCGAGGGTGCCGCGCCCCGCGCCGTACAAGGGCCCCGCGTACGCCCCGCCCACGACGGGGCGATCCTCCGCCGGGCACGCGACCGCACCAGGCTTCCCCGGCTGCCGTCGGGAGCTGCCCCCGCTCGCGGCCGGGCGCCCCGATGAAGGCGGCCACCGGACGGCGGACGGCCCCGGCAAACGATTCAGTGGCCGCTTCCGTTGCGCCGGGCGCGCATCTGGCGGAGGGCGAGGCGCGCGCCGTCGTGGCCGCGGTCGGCCGCCCGCTGGAAGTGCCGCTCGGCCTCGCCCAGCTCGCCACGGTCCAGGTGGACCGTGCCGAGCACCACCATGGCCGAGAGATCCCCCGTCGCGGCGGCCTTACCGAGCCAGTGGACGGCCTCGGCGTACGCGCCGCGCTGCCCCAGCCCGATGCCGTAGACGGTCATCCCCCGCGGATCACCGGCCTCGGCCGCCTTACGGGCGAGCGATTCGGGAATCGGCCGCCCCTCGTCGTAGGCCGCCCTCACCATGGCCCTCAGCCCGGGATCCAGCGAGCGCGCCCCGCGTCTCCCTCCGCGTCTCCCCCGGCGGCTGCGCCATCGCGCCCATAACCCACCCATATCCGCCCCCTCCGCCCCCTGGGCGTCATTTTCCCGCCTGCTCCCACCGCATGGAACGGCGAATACGCGGCGGAATCCGGACTGCCGCGCTCCGCCGCCCGGGCCGACGAGGCGCCGTCCGGCCCCGGTCGCTCGTCGCTCCACCACGGCTCCGGCGCGTACGCACGGCCCGGCGAGCGCTCTCGATCAAGAGAGGTTAGGCTTACCTTCGTGAGCACGTGCGCGACCGCCTCCCGCGACCTGTCCGAGCCGCTCGCCGGGACGGCGGCCACCGCCTCCACCTGGCTGCTGGTGGAACAGCCCGGGCCCTGGGGCACCGAGGCCCTCACCGCCAGCCGGCTCGACCCGGCCGTAGGGCGCGCCCTGGAGCGCGCCGCCGAGGGCACCGGTGTACGGGTCGCGCTGATCCGCCGCCCCGGCCGCCACGCCGATCTGCACACCGGCGCCCGGCACCGGGTGTTCGTGGCCCACACCCGGCCCGGCCGCTCCTGGATCCGCACCACCGCCCTGGACGACCCGGCGCGGCTGCTCGGTCTGGATCTCGCCGCACTGGGCGCGGGCGACCCCGGCGGTCTCACCCTGCGGCCCCACAAGCCCCAAGGGCCCCACAAGCCTCACAAGCACCAAGAGCCCCACGACCCCGCCGCCGACCCCGCCGCCTGGGAGGAGTACACCGGCGATCCGCTGGTGCTGGTGTGCACCAACGGCAAGCGCGACCGCTGCTGCGCCCTCCTCGGCCGCCCGCTGGCCGGTGAGCTCGCCGCCTCCGGGGTCCACGGCACTTGGGAGATCACCCATATCGGCGGCCACCGCTTCTCCCCCACCCTCGTCGTGCTGCCCCACGGCTACACCTACGGCCGTGCCACCGCGCAGGGCGTCAAGGACGTCATCGAGGCGCTGCGGAACGGCCGGGTGGTCACCGACGGCTGCCGCGGCCGCTCCGCCTGGGAGCGCCCCGGCCAGGCGGCGGAGCTGGCCGTCCGCGAGCTGACCGGCGAGGACGGGGCCGACGCACTGACCGTCGTACGGACCGAGGGCGAGGCCCCGGTCCGGTCCGTGACCGTCGCGCACCGCGACGGCCGGGCCTGGCGGGTGAGCGTCGCACAGCTCGCCGCGGCGCCGCCGCGGCCGGAGAGCTGTGGCCTCCCCCTGGGCTCCCCGGCCCGGATGGAGGTCGTCGGGATCCGGACCGTCCGGCGGCCCACGCACGGCGTACGGGCGATGGCCGCCGGGCGCCTCTGACGCCCCGGGCGCCAGCAGCCGGGCGGCACGCGACGCTCTCATAAGCCCGCACCCACCCCCGTAGCACCCCGGGACCTCCGCTCCCAGGCCCCTCCGCGGGCGCCTCCCCAGGTCCTGCCCCGGTCCCTCCCACCCGCCCTTGGTTACCCTTCGTTGCCATGAGCGCCGCGATACCGCCGGGGCCGGGAGCCACGGCCACAAGGTGGCGCATCGGCTGGCCCCGACGCGTCTTCTCCCAGGTCCTGCTGATGCAGCTGGCCATCGCCACGGGTGTCACCGTGCTCGCGACCGGCCTCTTCCTCGCGCCGCTCAGCGACCACCTCGACGACCAGGCCATGCGCCGTGCCCTCGCCATCGCCCAGACCACGGCCGCCGAGCCCCGGATGGCCGACGCGCTCCAGCACACCCGGCCCACCCCCGGCGGGCCGGTGCAGACCGAGGCGGAGCGCATCCGCCGGTCGACCGGCGCCGAATATGTCGTGATCATGGACCGGCGCGGGGTGCGCTGGTCCCACACCTCCCCGGACGAGATCGGGAAGCATGTCTCCACCGACCCCACCGAGGCCCTCGAGGGCCGGGAGGTCATGGAGATCGACGACGGCACCCTCGGCAGGTCGGCCCGCGGCAAGGTGCCCCTGCGCGCGGGGGACGGCCATATCGTGGGCGCCGTCTCCGTGGGCATCTCCTACGAGAGCGTGCGCGCCCGGCTCGTCGCCGCGGTCCCGGAGATGCTCGCCTACGCGGGCGGCGCGCTCGCGGTCGGCGCCCTGGCCGCGTACGTGGTCTCCCGCCGGCTCCAGCGACGCACCCATGACCTGGCCTTCTCCGATATCTCGGCGCTGCTGGCCGAACGTGAGGCGATGCTGCACGGCATCCGGGAGGGCGTCGTCGCCCTCGACGCCCACGGCCGCATCCGCCTGATCAACGACGAGGCCCAGCGGCTGCTTGATCTGCGCCCGGAGGACACCGGGCAGCCTCTGGAGGCGGTGCTGTCCCCGGGTCGTACGACCGATGTGCTGTCCGGGCGGGTCACCGGCGCCGATCTGCTGACCGTCAGCGGCGGCCGGGTGCTGGTCGCCAACCGGATGCCGACGGACGACGGCGGCGCGGTGGTCACCCTGCGTGACCGCACCGAGCTGGAGCGGCTGGGCCGCGAGCTGGACGGCACCCGGGGCCTGATCGACGCCCTGCGGGCCCAGGACCATGAGCACGCCAACCGGATGCACACCCTCCTCGGCCTGATCGAACTCGAACTGCACGACGAGGCGATGGAGTTCATCACCGAGGCGATCGGGGTGCACCGGGCCACCGCCGAGCAGGTCACCGAGCGGGTGCACGATCCGCTGCTGGCCTCCCTGCTGGTCGGCAAGGCCACGGTCGCCACCGAACGCGGCGTCTCGCTGTCCGTCGCCGGGGACAGCCTGCTGCCCAACCGGCTGGTGGATCCGCCGGGAGTGGTGACCATCGTCGGCAACCTCATCGACAACGCCCTGGACGCGGCGGTCGGTTCGGCGGAGCCACGGGTCGAGGTGGAGCTGTGCGCCGACGACCGTACGGTGCTGCTGAGGGTCTCCGACACCGGCCCCGGGATCCCCGCCGACCGGCGCGACGTGGTCTTCACCGAGGGCTGGTCGACCAAGGAGCCGCCCGCGCACGGCAAGCGCGGCATAGGGCTCGCGCTGGTCCGCCGCCTCGCCGAACGCCAGGGCGGCAGCGTCCGCGTGTCCGACCGCGAGGGCGGGGGCGCGGAGTTCACCGTCGTCCTCCCCGAGGCGCTGGCCGAACAGCCGACTGGCGCGCCGCTGACCGCGACAGGAGAGCCACGATGACCCTTGGAACCGGACCGGGCGGGCCCCTGGAGGTGCTGGTCGTGGACGACGACGTCCGGGTGGCCCGGGTCAACGCCGCGTACGTCGGCAAGGTGGCCGGATTCCGCGTCGCCGGGCAGGCACACACCGCCGCCGAGGCGCTGGCCTTCCTGGAGGGCCCCCAGGGCGCCCGCGTCGACCTGGTGCTGCTCGACCACTATCTGCCGGACGAGACGGGGCTGTCGCTGGTGCGGCGGCTGCGGCAGCTCGGCCATCACACCGACATCATCATGGTGACCGCGGCCCGCGACATCGCGACCGTCCAGGCGGCCATGCGCCATGGCGCGCTCCAGTACCTGGTCAAGCCCTTCACCTTCGCGGGGCTGCGGGCCAAGTTGGAGGGGTACGCGGCGCTGCGCCGCGCGCTTGAGGGCGACGGCGAGGCCGGGCAGGACCAGGTGGACCGGATCTTCGGCGCCCTGGGCGGCGCCTCAGCCGGCCCCGCGGAGCTGCCCAAGGGCCATTCCGCGCTCACCGCCGATCTCGTACGGGAGGTGCTGCGGGGCGCGGAGGGTCCGCTGTCGGCGCAGGAGGTGGCCGAGCGCTCCTCGCTCAGCAGACAGACCGCACAGCGCTATCTGAAGCTGCTGGAGCGCACGGGCCGGGTGCGGCTCAGCCTGAAATACGGCGAGACCGGCCGCCCCGAGCACCGCTACGACTGGGTCTAGCCCTTCCCCGCCTGGCCGCGCACGCCACCTCAGGCCACGCCCGCCGCCTCACGCCCCGCCCCCGTCTCAGGCCGCGCCCGCCCCGGTGAGCGCCCGCACCTCCGTCTCGGCGTGCTCGGCGGCATGGCCGGGGAGATCCGCGGGGGCGGGTGAGGTGACCGTCCCGAGCCAACCCGCGAGGAACCCGAGGGGCACCGAGACCAGCCCCGGGTTCTGGAGCGGGAAGAGGTGGAAGTCCACCCCCGAGAAGATCGCGTCCGGGCCGCCGGAGACCACCGGGGACAGCACCACCAGCACCAGCGCCGGAAGCAGCCCCCCGTAGACCGACCAGACCGCGCCCCGCGCGGTGAACCGCCGCCAGAACAGCGAGTACAGCAGCACCGGGAGGTTCGCCGACGCGGCGGCGGCGAACGCGAGCCCCACCAGGAACGCCACATTGAGGTCCTCGGCGAGCAGCCCCAGCCCGATCGCCGCCGCCCCGATCCCCACCGCCGCGATCCGCGCGACCACCACCTCACCGCGCGGGGTGCGGCCCGCCCGCCTGCTCAGCGAGGCGTAGAGGTCATGGGCGACGGAGGCCGAGGAGGCGAGGGTGATCCCGGCGACGACGGCCAGGATGGTGGCGAAGGCGATCGCGGCGACGACCGCGAACAGCACCGTGCCCCCGGTCGATCCGGCGCCGCCCCCGAGGTCGAGCGCGAGCAGCGGAACGGCCGTGTTCCCGGCCGCGTTGGAGGTCCGTACGGCATCGGTGCCCAGCACGGCGGCCGCGCCGAAGCCGAGCACGATCGTCATCAGGTAGAAGCCGCCGATCAGCCAGATGGACCAGATCACCGAGCGGCGGGCGGCCCGGGCGGTGGGCACGGTGTAGAAGCGCGAGAGGATGTGCGGCAGCCCGGCGGTGCCCAGCACCAGGGCGAGGCCGAGGCTCACGAAGTCCAGCCGGGCGGTCCAGCCGCCGCCGTACTTGAGCCCGGGGGCGAGGAAGTCCACGCCGTGGCCGCTGTTCCGCGCGGCGGTGCTGAGCAGGGTGTCGAGATCGCCGCGGAAGCGCACGAGGACCAGGGCGGTCAGCGCGATCGCCCCGCCCATCAGCAGCACGGCCTTCACGATCTGGATCCAGGTGGTGGCACGCATCCCGCCGAGCGCCACGAAGACCACCATCAGGGTGCCCACGCCGATCACCGTCCAGGCGCGGGCGCGGCCGCCCGTCTCCCCGAGCAGCAGGGCGACCAGACTGCCCGCGCCGACCATCTGGGCCACGAGATAGAGCACACAGACCGTGACCGACGAGATGCCCGCGGCGATCCGGACCCGGCGCTCCCGCATCCGGGCAGCCAGCACATCGGCCAGGGTGAACCGGCCGCAGTTGCGGACCAGTTCGGCCACCAGCAGCAGGACCACCAGCCAGGCCACGAAGAAGCCCACGCAGTACAGCACCCCGTCATAGCCGAAGAGCGCGATCAGGCCGGAGATCCCGAGGAAGGACGCGGCGGACATGTAGTCACCGGCGATGGCGAAGCCGTTCTCCATCGGGGAGAACAGCCGCCCGCCCGCGTAGAACTCCTCCGGCGAGCCGTGCCGCCGGCGCCCCGCCCAGGTGGTGATGGCCAGGGTGGCCGCCACGAAGACGCCGAAGAGCAGCAGCGCCAGGTTCCGCTGATCTCCGGTCACCGCCCGCGCCCCCGCATCATCTCCTGCGTCACCCAGCGGAGTTCGAGCGCGACGCGGTCCCGGCGCAGCCGTGCGTGCCGGGCGTACGCCCAGGTCAGCAGGAAGGTGGTGGCGAACTGCGCGAGCCCCGCGACCATCGCCACATTGAGCGTGCCCACGACCGGGCGGGCCATCAGCCGGGGTGCGGTGGTGGCCGCGACGACATACGCGAGGTACCAGATGAGGAATGCGGCGGCCGCGGGGAACGCGAACCGGCGGTAGCGCCGGCGCACCTCCTGGAAGGCGGCGCTGCCGTGCACCTCCGTGTAGACCGCCTGGGCGGCGGGCGGACGCGCGCGCCTGGGTTCGCCCTCCGCGTCGTCCGCCTCACCCCAGCCGGACGCGAGCGCGTCGTACCACGGGTCCTCCAGCCGCGCCGCTCCCGTGTCGCGCGCGTTGTGCATGTCCACCCCGAACACTCCTTGTTCACTGCGGCATTCGCCGCGTGACCAAGGATGTGCAGATCAGAAAGATCCAGAGCCGTTCAATACTGGACCTTCACCCCATCAGGTGACTCAGGTGATGAACGGCCTGGAAACGGCACGACAGGAGTGAGTGGCGCGGGGAGACGCCGACGGGGTCTCCCGGGTGGGAGACCCCGCTGGGCCGGCCCCGCCGAGGGGCCGGGCGTCAGACGTCGATGCGCGACCGGTCCAGGGTCGCCGCCGAGTTGGTGATGAACTCCTTACGGGGCGCGACCTCATTGCCCATGAGCAGGTCGAAGGCGCGCTCGGCGGCCTCCAGGTCGCTGATGTTGATGCGCCGCAGGGTGCGGTGGCGCGGGTCCATCGTGGTCTCCGCGAGCTGGTCGGCGTCCATCTCACCGAGACCCTTGTAGCGCTGGATGCCGTCCTTGTAGCGGATCTCCCGGCGCTCCAGGTCCAGCAGCGTCTCCCGCAGCTCGTTGTCCGAGTAGGTGTAGAGGTACTTCTCCTGGCCGCGCTTGGGGTTGACCAGCTCCACCCGGTGCAGCGGCGGCACCGCCGAGAAGACCCGTCCCTGCTCGACCATCGGCCGCATATAGCGCTGGAAGAGGGTCAGCAGCAGACAGCGGATGTGGGCGCCGTCGACATCGGCGTCCGCGAGGAAGATCACCTTGCCGTAGCGCGCCTGGTCGATGTCGAACGTACGGCCCGACCCCGCCCCTATGACCTGGATGATCGCTCCGCACTCGACGTTCTTCAGCATGTCGGAGACGGACGACTTCTGGGTGTTGAGGATCTTGCCTCGGATCGGCAGCAGCGCCTGGAACTCGGAGTTCCGGGCGAGCTTGGCCGTACCGAGCGCCGAGTCCCCCTCGACGATGAACAGCTCGCTGCGGTCCACGTCATCACTGCGGCAGTCGGCCAGCTTCGCGGGGAGCGAGGAGGACTCCAGCGCGGTCTTACGGCGCTGCGCCTCCTTGTGCTGACGGGCCGCGATGCGCGTACGGGCCGCGGCCACGACCTTCTCCAGGATGGCGCGGGCCTGCTGCTTGTCGTCCCGCTTGGAGGAGGTCAGGAACGCCTTGAGCTCCTTGGAGACCACATTGGCCACGACGCGGGAGGCCGCCGAGGTGCCCAGCACCTCCTTGGTCTGGCCCTCGAACTGCGGCTCCGCCAGCCTTACGGTCACCACCGCCGTCAGGCCCTCCATGGCGTCGTCCTTGACGACGTCGTCCTCGGCGACCCGCAGCAGCTTGGTGGCGCGCAGCGCCTCGTTCACCGTCCTGGTGATCGAGCGCTCGAAGCCGGAGACATGAGTGCCGCCCTTGGGGGTGGCGATGATGTTGACGAAGGACTTGACCGTCGTGTCGTAGCCGGTGCCCCAGCGCAACGCGATGTCGACGCCCAGGTCGCGGGCGACCTCGGTCGGGGTCATGTGGCCGTGCTCGTCGAGGACCGGCACGGTCTCCTTGAAGGTGCCCTGCCCGGACAGCCTCAGCACATCGCAGACGGGCTTGTCCTGGGCGAGGTACTCACAGAACTCGCTGATCCCCCCGTCGTACCGGAAGGTCTCCTCGACCGGCCCCTCCTGTCCGTCCAGACCCCGCTCGTCCCGGACCACCAGGGTGAGCCCCGGCACCAGGAACGCGGTCTGCCGGGCGCGCGCGTACAGCGTCTCCACGGAGAGCTTGGCGTCCTTGAGGAAGATCTGGCGGTCCGCCCAGTAACGGGTGCGGGTGCCGGTGCGGTTCTTGGGAACCTTCTTGCCCTTGAGGAGGCCGCTGGACGGGTCGAACGGGGCGTCCGGCCCGGATTCGGTGAAGATCCCGGGGACGCCGCGGCGGAAGCTGATCGCGTGGGTCCTGCCGTTGAGGTCCACCTCCACGTCGAGGCGGGCGGACAGCGCGTTCACCACGGAGGCGCCGACGCCGTGCAGACCGCCGGAGGCCGCGTACGCGCCGCCGCCGAACTTTCCGCCGGCGTGCAGCTTGGTCATCACCAGCTCGACGCCGGACAGCCCCGTCTTGGGCTCGATGTCCACCGGGATCCCCCGGCCGTTGTCCCGCACCTCCACGGATCCGTCGTCGTGGAGGATCACCTCGATGTGATCGCAGAAGCCGCCCAGGGCTTCGTCCACCGAGTTGTCGATGATCTCCCAGAGGCAGTGCATGAGACCACGGCTGTCGGTGGAGCCGATGTACATGCCGGGGCGCTTGCGCACCGCCTCGAGCCCCTCGAGGACGAGAAGGTGCCGCGCGGTGTAGTTACCGCCGCCCCGGTCTGCTCCGGTCAGCAGCGCAGTGGACGGCACGGACGTGTCGGCGGTCACGCGGTTCGCTCCTCGCTGAATTTCTGGTTGGCCCGGCTGTGGGCACGATGGTGGCATGGTCGCCCGACAGAGCGTACCGAGGCCTGATAGAGCCTTTGTGCCGCCACCCATGGAAACGTCCATGCTAGTCGCACTGGCCTCCGTTTCGCTCGTACGTTCGATAGCTCGCGGCGGTGCCACACAGATCACGTTCCCTTTCAGGCATGAACCATTTAGGCTCCGGGCACGTCCTCATTCACAACCGGCAACCCGGCCGGGAGGGCAAACCAGACAATCGACGCGAAGCATCAAAGCTAGGCAATACGGCTCATTCGCCGCCAAACGTCACCATCCGGCCTACTCAGAAGCAACTTTTGGGAAAAAGCCACGAGCGGGAACGATTTCAGGCTGGTTGGATGTTGACCCTGGTACGACAGCTCGTCGAGCTAGAGAAGAGGCGACGTGACTACTGTTCTGACCCCCGCGAGCCCGTTGACGGCCGCTGACCGCTGCGATCGCTGCGGCGCCCAGGCGTACCTGCGCGTCGTGTTGATCAGCGGTGGTGAACTGCTCTTCTGCGCCCACCACGGGCGCAAGTTCGAGCCGGAACTCAAGAAGATCGCCGCGGAAATACAGGACGAGACCGAGCGACTCACGGCCGTTCCGGCGTCCGCGTCCGAGGACGAACGCTGACGCCTCATACCCACGACGACGAGCGACGCCGGCCCAGGGCCGGATTCCGGGCGGTCTGCCCCCTGACCGGGGCGGCCGCCCACGCTCGTATCGTGGGTCTTTCCGCGGTTTCGGCACTTTCGGCGCCCTCGCCATGACCCAAGGGCCCCGCGGGGCTCGCTCAAGGACCCCTTCCAGACCCTTCCACGGGCGCCCCCGGGCCCACAGACGCCCCCGGGCTCCGCGTCAGTCATGGGCGGCCACCAGACCCGCCACCGAGGAGATCCTCGTGTAGACGCCGGGCCGCCCCGCCACGGCGCATCCACTCCCCCAGGACACCAGGCCCACCAGCCGCCCCCGGACCACCAGAGGCCCTCCGCTGTCCCCCTGGCAGGCGTCCCGGCCCCCGTCCGGCAGCCCCGCGCAGACCATGGAGCGCGGGTCGTAGTCCCCCTCGGCGTTGCCCGGATAGGCGCGCTCACAGACGCTGTCGGCCAGCACCTGGACCGTCGCGGTGCGTAGCGACGAGGCATAGGTGCCATCGCCCTCCGTATCGCCCCAGCCGTACACCGCGGCCCGCCCACCCGGCTGGTACGCCTTGTCGCCGGTGGCCGCCATACGGATCGTGTAGGCCGCGGGCACCGCGACCCCCAGGGTGAGCACCGCGATGTCCCCGGCCCTGTTGTCGCCCTCGTACGCCGGATTGACCCACACCCGCGCGAGCGGGTACTCCACCCCGTCCTTCTTGCGCAGGTCGTTGCGGCCGATGATCACCTTCAGGTCCCGCACCTCCCGCCAGTCCTTGCCGAGCACCCCACGGCTCAGGCAGTGGGCCGCCGTGACGACCGTTGTGGGGCCCACCACCGCCCCGCCACAGAACTGGCCCGACCTCTTCTCCCCGAAGAGCGCACGGCTGGCCACGGCCACCGCCCAGGGCGCCTCGACCGTACGGGCCGGATGCCCGCCGATCACCACCCGGTCGGCCGTCGCCGGGGCGGGCGCGGTGAGCACTATCGCGAGCGCGGCGGCCAGCGGCACCGCCAGGGCGATGAGGAGCGAGCGGGGCGACCTGGGCATGCGGCCTCCTGACCATAAGGAGCAAGACGCACACTCAGCGTTACCCCCTCTGCCGCGAAGCGCATCCCGAGTGGGCCAAGCGAGGAACGGGACGCCGGGGTCTTGGCACCGCGCAGCGCGAAGGCCGGGCTCCCTCGGAGGAGCCCGGCCTTCGCGCTGTACCGCTTACGCCGTAAGGCGGCTATGAAGCGGCGGTCCGCATCAGTCCAGGTAGTCGCGGAGGACCTGGGAGCGGGACGGGTGGCGCAGCTTCGACATCGTCTTGGACTCGATCTGACGGATGCGCTCACGCGTCACGCCGTAGACCTTGCCGATCTCGTCGAGAGTCTTCGGCTGACCGTCGGTGAGGCCGAAGCGCATCGAGACCACGCCCGCCTCGCGCTCGCTGAGCGTGTCGAGCACGGAGTGCAGCTGCTCCTGGAGCAGGGTGAAGCTGACCGCGTCGGCCGGGACGACCGCCTCGGAGTCCTCGATGAGGTCACCGAACTCGCTGTCGCCGTCCTCGCCCAGCGGGGTGTGCAGCGAGATCGGCTCACGGCCGTACTTCTGGACCTCGATGACCTTCTCGGGGGTCATGTCGAGCTCCTTGGCCAGCTCCTCCGGGGTGGGCTCACGGCCCAGGTCCTGGAGCATCTGGCGCTGAACGCGCGCCAGCTTGTTGATGACCTCGACCATGTGCACCGGGATACGGATGGTGCGGGCCTGGTCGGCCATGGCACGGGTGATCGCCTGACGGATCCACCAGGTGGCGTACGTGGAGAACTTGTAGCCCTTGGTGTAGTCGAACTTCTCGACCGCGCGGATCAGACCGAGGTTGCCCTCCTGGATGAGGTCCAGGAAGAGCATGCCGCGGCCCGTGTAGCGCTTGGCCAGCGAGACCACCAGACGGAGGTTGGCCTCCAGGAGGTGGTTCTTGGCGCGGCGGCCGTCCTCGGCGATGATCTCCAGCTCGCGCTTGAGCTTGGGGGCCAGCTTGTCGGAGTTGGCGAGCTTGTCCTCGGCGAACAGACCGGCCTCGATGCGCTTGGCGAGCTCGACCTCCTGCTCGGCGTTGAGCAGCGGGACCTTGCCGATCTGCTTGAGGTAGTCCTTGACCGGGTCGGCGGTGGCACCGGCCGCGGCGACCTGCTGCGCGGGGGCGTCGTCCTCGTCCTCGTCGGAGAGCACGAAGCCCGCGTTCTCCGGCTCGGCCTCGGCGCCCTCGGGGCCGGGCTTGCCCGGTGCCTCCTCGATGACGTCCTCGCCCTCGAGGAGCTCGTCGGTGACGTCCTTCTTGGCGGTGGTCTTCTTCGCGACCGTCTTCTTGGCCGCGGCGGCGGTGGTCTTCTTGGCGACCGCCTTCTTGGCCGCGGTCTTCTTGGCGGCGGCCTTCTTCGCGGGAGCGGCCGCGACCTCACCGGCCGGGGCGGCGCCCGGGTCCGCGGTGGGGGCGACCGGGGCGGCAGGGGCCTTCTTGGCGGTGACCGTCTTGGCCGCGACAGTCTTGGTGGCGGTGCGCTTTGCCGGGCTCTTCGCTGCGACGCTCTTACGGGTGCGCTTGGGCGCCTCTGCGGCACTGACCATCAGCGTCACACCCTCCTCGTCGAGGATCTGGTTGAGGCTGCGCAGTACGTTCTTCCACTGGGTTGGCGGAATCTGGTCAGCCTCGAAGGCCCGGCGCACATCGTCGCCGGCGATCTGCCCCTCAGCCTTTCCCCGCTCGATGAGCGCCATGACAGACTCCGACTCGGCGATCTCCGGCGGGAGCGTACGGGATGTGCTGGCCGACACGAACAACCTCTCGGAACGTTGGAAACGGCTTCCGGCTCAGTCCACTGGGGACCGGAGCCGACGACCGCCGGCAGGGATGAACCGACGGCGCGGGCGGAGTGCGGAGGAGTACAGCGTTTTGAGCGACATCCGTATTCCCTCCGCGGCTGCCACCTCTTTAATCATCGCGCTGCCCCAAAGAGCGTTACGCCCAATACTCGTGGCCCGAGTCACACCCCATAACGGTCTTAATGCCCATCCAACGGGACAGAAAACTCCCAGTCGCACACCGATGGGAGTCATACGGCGCCGATCGATCAGATCGCGCCGCGCCGCCGAACCCGCGACGCGGGATCCGGCGACGCCCTCTCGTACGCCGTACGGCATCCATCGGGCCGGAACTCGCCGCCTACGGACACCGCCTTGCCGTACGTCGTACGCCGCACGCTCCGGACGCCCGGCGCTCCGGGCGACCGGACGCGCCGCGGATCAGTGCTCGCGCGGCGCGGGCACCCCGACCTCGGCATGATCGAGATCCGGGTGGACGGTCAGCAGCTGGCGCATCGCCGCCTCGGCCGCCGCGGCGTCGCCCTCGCCGACCGCCTCGACGATCCTGCGGTGGTGGGCGACCCCCGCCTCGGTGAGGCGGTCGCAGCCGGAGACCGGGGCCCCGGAGACGTGGAGCGCGGCGGCGACGATGCCCGCCAGGTGCTCCAGCATCCGATTGCCCCCGACCTGGAGCAGCAGCGCGTGGAACTCGGCGTCGGCGCGGGAGAAGGTGAGGGCGTCACCCTGGGCCAGCGCGTGGCTCATGATCTCGACCATGTCGCCGAGCCGCTGCTGCACCTCCTCGCGGCCGTGCCCGGCGGCGAGCCGGGCGGCCAGCGGCTCGATGGTCCAGCGCAGCTCGCACAGCTCACGGCGCTGGTCGTCACGCTGCGGGCCGAAGGCGCGCCACTCGATGATGTCCGGATCGAGCAGGTTCCAGTCGCTGACCGGGCGGACCCGGGTGCCCACATTGGGGCGGGCGCTGACCAGGCCCTTGGCCTCGAGGACGCGCAGCGATTCCCGAACGACGGTGCGGGAGACCTCGAAGCGCTGACCGATCTCCTCGGGGACGAGCGGACGGTCCGCGCCCAGGTCACCGGAGACGATCATCTGGCCCAGCTGCTGAACGAGTTGGCCGTGCAGCCCGCGGCCCCGGTTGCCGGCCGCGCGTCGGCCCACCCGGCCGATCTCCGCCTCGGCACCGTCCCAGGAGGAGGGGGCGCTGCCGCGGTCGGCGCCGGGGGCTTCGGCGTAGGAGTAGCGGTCAAGCTCGCCCGAACCGGCCAGGCCGGAGTCGGCGGGGCGAGCCGCGGTCATCGTGGTGTGCGCAAGGGTACTCACGCATCCTTTGTCGGCGACGCCCCGGAAGCCCTTGAGGTCTTTGGTGAAAAGCACACGAAAGGGTGATCGCCCATTACCTCATAATTGACGCTCAATCGGACAGAAAGAAGCATCCTTCGGGGAGTTGCGAGCAGTTCGCGCGACGGCTGTACGAATCCGCTCCGGGCCTGATCCACTGGCCTGGGGGCGGGCGATTGGCCGCGCACGAGCCGGGCGGCCGCTGGACCGAGCGGGCGGCGGGGGCGGGGGCGGGCATGCGGCGGAGCGGGCGGGCATGGGAGCGGGCGTGGCGGGTGGTCGACGGGGCGGGCGAGCGGGTGGTCGACGGGGCGGGCGTGGGCGCCCGGCGCGGGGCGGGTGCTGCTGACGGGTACTACTGGCGGGTACTACTGGCGGGTGCTCTTGCCGCGCAGACCGGTGAGGGCGTAGGCGCACAGCAGGACGGCCACCGACAACATCAGCGCCTGTCCGACCGGTTGGGACGCGAGCCGCAGCGCGACCGCGAGCCCTCGGTCGATCATGGAGGGCGACCGGTCCAGCGTCGCCGCGCGCAGCCGGTGCGGCAGCATGACCAGCGAACGCAGCGACGGGTCCTGCCCGGCGCGCTGGACGACGGGCACCGCGAGGATCGGCACGGCGAGCAGGGTGGCCAGCCCGAGCGCGGTGGAACGGAAGACTCCGGCGGCGAGCAGCCCGGCCCATGACGAGCCGATGGTCAGGCCGAAGACGCCGACCACCAGTGCGGGCCAGTCACCCGGCAGCGGCACCGCGTTGCCGCCCACGAGCAGCAGGAGCGCCGCGCTGTCGAGCACGATGACGCCGAGCGACAGCAGGACGGCACCGGCCGCGCAGACCGCGAATTTGGCGGCCAGCAGCCCGAGTCGGCGGGGCACCGCGTCCCGGGCCGCGGCCAGTGCCGGAAAGCGGAACTCGTCGCCGAAGGCGAGGGCGCCCAGGAGACCGGCCGCGATGGCGACAGGAGGCAGCGGGAGGTCGGCGGGCCAGCCGGTGAGCCGGTGCAGCTCCCCGGTATCACCGGCGCGGGCGAGCAGCACGGAGGCGAGGAGGGAGGCCACGATGGAGGCGACGCCGATCAGCCAGCCGGTCCGTACGCCCGTGGCGCGGCGCACCTCGTAACGCATCGGCCAGGCGGGGCCGGGGAAGCGGAGCTTGGGGAGCAGCCGCAGCGGGGGCGCCTCGGGGTCGCGGGCGCGAGCGGCCGCGGGAGTCCCCGGGCCCAGATCGGCGGTCTCCTCGACCAGCCGGTGGACCACGATGCCGTGGCGGTAGGCGGTCTCCCCGACCGATGCGGGGGACAGGCCGTAGACGGAGATATGGGTGTCGTCGTCCCGCACCACGGAGAACGGGTCGGCGGGCGCGGCGACCGGCTCCTCCTCGGCCTCGGTCCCGACTCCGGCCCCGGCGCCGACGCCGACGGCGATGCCGGTCCGTGTGCGGGCCGCTTCGGCGCCAGCCGTGTCGGTGTCGGCAGCGGGGGCGGGGATGGAGGCGGGGGCGGGGGCGGCCTTGTCCGCCGGGTTTGCCGTGTCCGCCTTGTTGGCCTTGGCCGCCTTGCCGCCGACCGTCTTGTCATTGATCGTCTTGTCGCTGATCGCCTTGTCGCTGACCGCGGCTTCCGCGGTGGCCTTCTTCGCCTCGGCCGTGGCCGAGCCCCGGGTGGCGAACGGGGCCATCCTGACCTTGCGCCAGATCGCCCTCTTCCTGGCCTTGGGCCCGGCGCTCTCGGCCTTGACGACGTCGCCCCCGGCGGCCACGTCGGGCTGGGCGACGTCGGCGGCCTGAGCGGCCTCGGCCTTGGCCGCGAGCTCGGCCGCCACCCGGGCCTCCTCCGCCGCCTTGGCCTCGGCCAACTGCCGGGCGGCCTCGACCTCCTCCTCCAGGACGGCGGCGAGGCGGCCGACGAGCGGCGAGTGGACGACGACACGGGGGCGCAGCCTGGTGCGGGCGAACTCGTCCACCGGCTGATCGGCCACCAGCCGCCCCGATTCCAGGGTGAGCACCTGGTCCGCGAGGCGGATCACACCCTCGGCATCCTCGGTGGCGACGAGGACGGCACCGCCCTGGGCGGCGAATTGACGCAGCAGCCTGTACAGCCAGGCGGTCTCCCGGGCCGACAGGCCCCGCGCGGGCTCGTCGAGGACCAGGGTGTGCGGGTCCCCCAGCAACGCGGTGGCGATCCCGAGACGACGCTCCGCCCCGGTCGACAGATCACCGAGACGCTCGTCCGCCAGATCGGTGAGGCCGACCACATCGAGCACGACATCGGCGCGTGCGGCAGGCACCCCGGCCGCGGCACCGAGCATCCTCAGATGCCCCCGCACGGTGCGGCCCGGGTGGCCCGGGACGTCCTCGAGGAGAACGCCGATCTCATGAGCCGGGCGCCGGATGCGGTGCAGGGGGCGGCCCCGGAAGAAGGCGGAGCCATGGCCCCGGTCGAGCTGTAGCAGAAGCCGCAGCGCGGTGGTCTTGCCCGCGCCGGGGCCGCCGAGCAGTGCGGTGACCCGGCCCGCCGGGGCCTCGAAAGTGAGGTCGTCGACAACGGGCGGATGGTTGCGGCGGGGGGTGCTGGTCAGTCCGGTGGCCTGGATCATGGCTTCTCCCGCGGGGCATGGAACCGCTCGATGGCACGTGGGGACTGGTGGCGTACCGGAGAACGTTAACCCGCTATGTCCTATTTCGTCAGGACATAGCACTCTCGGGGAGTCGTCGTGTCATGGCCCGTCACACCTCGGGACGAAGCATGGGCGGATTGAGCAGCGTCGCCCCTCCAGCCCGGAACAGCTGGGCCGGGCGGCCGCCCTGACGGGTCGTCGTACCGCCGGTGGGCACCAGGAAGCCCGGGGTGCCGGTGACCTTGCGGTGGAAGTTCCGTGGGTCCAGGGCCACGCCCCACACCGCCTCGTACACCCGGCGCAGCTCGCCGACCGTGAACTCCTGCGGACAGAAGGCGGTGGCCAGCGAGGAGTACTCGATCTTGGAGCGGGCGCGCTCGACTCCGTCCGCGAGGATGCGGGCATGGTCGAAGGCGAGCGGGGCGGCCAGATCACTGTCGCGCCCGAAGGCCCCCTCCTGGTCGAGCAGCGACTCGACCGGCGCCCAGCGCACACTGTGCGCGTCGCCCCCGGCCCGGGGCGCGGGCAGATCGGGCGCCAGCGCGAGATGTGCCACGCTGACCACGCGCATCCGGGGGTCCCGCTTCGGATCGCCGTACGTGGCGAGCTGCTCAAGATGGGCCGCGTTCGGCGGGACCGGAAGCGTGGGGTCATGGGCGAGCAGCCCGGTTTCCTCGGCCAACTCCCTGGCAGCGGCGACGGTGAGATCCTCATCGGGCCGCACGAAACCGCCGGGCAGCGCCCACCGACCCTTGAAAGGCGGCTCCCCGCGACGAACGGCCAACGCACACAGCGAATGCCGCCGCACGGTGAGCACGACCAGATCAACGGTGACGGCGAATGCCGGAAAGGCCGACGGGTCGTAGGGCATAACGCGATCATAGTCGTCTGCCTGACGATAATCAGGCTCTTGAGCATGATCACCGATGTTCGTGAAATCGCTCTCTCAAGCGCTCGCCTGCACGATTCCCGCACCCCCTTCCGATTCCCCGACCCGCCCCACACGGGCGAACCACCACCCCGCAACCCACCGTCCACCCCGGACCGCCACGCCTAAGCGCTCCGCTGGAAGTGCCCCGACCTGTCGTCGATCGTCCGCGGCGCCGTCGTGGCTGGTCGCCCACGCGGCAGAGCCGCATATCGACACAGCCCGCGCCCCTTCGGGGCGCACCCGAACCGCACCGGACTTCAATGAGGCGGCTTAGGCCCACCTCCCTCGCCGTCCCCTGTCCACCCCGGCCGCCACGCCTCGGCCCACCTCCCTCACCGCCCGCTGTCTACCCCCTGTCCACCCCCGCCGCCGGGCCTCGGCACGCCTCCTGCCGCCCACCGGCCGCCCCTGGCATCCGGACCTCAGCACACCCGCCTGCTTCCCCCGGGCCGCCGTGCCCCAGGCCCGAGCCGTCCAGCGGATCGGCGCCCCCTAGGGCGACCCCGCAGCCGCCCCTGGCCCCCGCCCCAGGGCTCCCCCAGTCCGTCCGGGTCAGCGGCGGCTGCGCGTGCCCCGGCCACCGGTGCGGCGTCGGGTGCGTGGCCGCCCTTCCGGGCGGCGCCTGCCACCGGGGGTGCTCGTCCCTGCCGGGCCGCTCCTGCCGCCCGGGGCCGCCGTCCCGCTCCGCCGCTCCCGCGCCGACTGCCGCTCCATCTGGTCTTCCGCCTCCCCCGCTTCCTCCAACTCCCCCGACTCCTCCGCTTCCTCCAACCCCTCCGCTTCCTCCGACGCCTCCGCTTCCGCGCGGTCGACCGGCTCAGCGGGCTCAGTCGACTCGGCCGGTCCGGCCGGACCGGCCGTTTCCACGACCGCTTCGGCCGGGGTTCCGGCCGCTCCCCGCGGTTCGGCGGCAGCCAAATCGCCGAGCCGCTCCAGCTCCGCGTGCACGGCGGCCTGTACAGCACGGTCGGCGCGGTCGGCGCGGTCGTAGCGCTCGGAGTCCTCCCGGCGCAGACATTGGCGCAGCAGCTTCGGATGGACTCCCTCATTGCACGCCTGGTGCAACAACCTCGCGAAGAGGTAGTCCGGATCGACCCGCAGGGCACGGCCGAGCGCCACCCGTGCCATGAGCTCGTCCCCCGCCGACCAGGCGACCCACCCCGCCAGGGTGAGCGGCGCCGCCGCATGCTCCCCGTAGGAGCCGACACAGCGACGGGCCAGCGCGCGCCACAGCCGCAGCGCCGCGTCGGCGTCCGCTTCCTCCATCCATCCGGCCACCCGATCCCGGGTCCGCCGGTCCTGTAGACCGATGATCATCACCGCCGCCTCCTGGTCGTCGAGCAGACCGTCATCGCGGAGATCGGCCGCGCAGTCGTCGGCCACCGGCGGCGCGGCCTGGAACGTGTCCAGCATCCGGCCCACCAGACCGAGGGTCTGCGCACGCACGGTCGCGGAGCCGGCGCCATCCAGAATCCTCGGCACAAGATCGGCTCCGGCCACGTCCAGCGCCCGCTCCTGCACATCGGCCCGAGGGGCACCGAGCGGGGCGAGCCTGACCTCCATCTCGCTCAGCGAGCCGCGCACCTGAACCCCCGCGTACGTCGCCGCCGCGGCCATGACCGAGGTGCCGGGCAGAGCGAGCGGAACGCCTTCCGGCGGACAGCAGCGCCGGTCGGGGCAGACATACGACCAGAACCGGCCGCGGGAGATGCACAGCGCCTCGAACACCGGCACCTCCAACCCGCCGCACGCGATGCGCAGCCGCTGGGCGAGGGGCCGCAGCCGCTCCATCGCCTGCTGCGCGGACTCACCCTCGGCCGGCTCCTGGCACAGGAACAGAACGACCCCGTCCGGCCGCACGCCACGCCGCTCACTGCCGCTGATCAGGCATTCGGCGAGCTGATCGCAGACCTCCGGCCACTCCTCCGGAACCCGGGGAATGCCGAGCCTGAGCCTGCCGCCGAACCGGCCGCGGGAGCCGTGCAGCGCGATCATCACGATGCTGTCGTCCGGCTGGAAGCCCAGGACATAGGGCAGGGCATCGGCGAGCTCGGCCGGACTGCGGAGGGTGACCTGCTCTTCGCCGGGCAGACCGGCCGCTTCGTTGTGTCGAGTCATGGCCCGACGGTCCCTCAGCCCCGCCGACCCCGCCACCCCTGTGGATAACGTTATCCACAGGCTGCCGGGGGCGTTGGCGCGATGTCGGCGGGATCGGGTTGCATGGGGGCATGAGCGACGAAAATCTGCGCCTCTCGGCCGACCGCGTCCTGGCCCGCCTCGTCGGGGACACCACCGGCTCCGCCAGGCTCCGGGAGGATCAATGGCGGGCGATCGAGGCGCTGGTCGCCGAGCGCCGCCGGGCGCTGGTCGTCCAGCGCACGGGCTGGGGCAAGTCGGCGGTGTATTTCGTCGCCACCGCGCTGCTGCGCGAGCGCGGCAGCGGTCCCACCGTGATCGTCTCCCCGCTGCTGGCGCTGATGCGCAACCAGGTCGAGGCCGCCGCGCGCGCCGGTATCCAGGCCCGCACGATCAATTCCGCGAACACCGAGGAGTGGGACACCATCCAGGCGGAGGTGGCCGCGGGTGAGGTGGATGTGCTGCTGGTGAGCCCGGAGCGGCTCAACAACCCCGACTTCCGCGACCAGGTGCTGCCCCAGCTCGCCGCCGCCACCGGCCTGCTGGTCGTCGACGAGGCACACTGCATCTCCGACTGGGGCCATGACTTCCGGCCCGACTACCGCAGGCTGCGCACCATGCTCGCCGATCTGCCCCAGGGCGTGCCCGTGCTCGCCACCACCGCGACCGCGAACGCGCGGGTCACCGCCGATGTGGCCGAGCAGCTGGGCACGGGCGAAGGAACCGGGCGGGCGCTGGTGCTGCGCGGCCCGCTGGACCGGGAGAGCCTGCGGCTGGGCGTGCTGCCGCTGCCGGACGCCGCGCATCGGCTCGCCTGGCTCGCCGACCACCTCGATGAGCTGCCGGGCTCCGGGATCATCTACACCCTCACCGTGGCCGCGGCCGAGGAGGTGACCGCGTTCCTGCGGCAGCGCGGTCACACCGTCGCCTCCTACACCGGCAAGACGGAGAACGCGGATCGCCAGCAGGCCGAGGAGGACCTGCTGGCCAACCGGGTCAAGGCGCTGGTCGCCACCTCAGCGCTGGGCATGGGCTTCGACAAGCCGGACCTCGGCTTCGTGGTCCATCTCGGTTCGCCGTCCTCCCCCATCGCCTACTACCAGCAGGTCGGGCGCGCCGGGCGCGGTGTGGAGCACGCCGAGGTGCTGCTCCTGCCCGGCCGCGAGGACGAGGCGATCTGGCGGTATTTCGCCTCGCTCGCCTTCCCGCCCGAGGAGCAGGTGCGCCGCACGCTCGACGTGCTCGCGGCGTCGGACCGGCCGGTGTCGCTGCCCGCCCTCGAGCCCCAGGTCGAGCTGCGGCGGTCGCGTCTGGAGATCATGCTCAAGGTGCTCGACGTGGACGGCGCGGTGCGGCGGGTGCGCGGCGGCTGGACCGCCACCGGGCAGCCCTGGGCGTATGACGCGGAGCGGTATGCGTGGGTGGCGCGCCAGCGGGAGACCGAGCAGCAGGCCATGCGGGAGTACGCCACGACGGCCGACTGCCGGATGGAGTTCCTGCGGCGGCAGCTGGACGACGAGAAGGCGGCGCCCTGTGGCCGCTGTGACAACTGCGCGGGGGCGCGGTTCACCACCGAGGTGTCCGCCGCATCGCTGGACGCGGCGCGCGGTGAGCTGGGGCGGCCCGGTGTCGAGGTGGAGCCGCGCCGTATGTGGCCGACCGGGCTGCCCGCGGTGGGCGTCGATCTCAAGGGCCGCATTCCGGCGGGTGAGCAGGCCGCTCCGGGCCGGGCCCTGGGCCGTCTGTCCGACATCGGCTGGGGAAACCGGCTGCGGCCGCTGCTGGCCCCGCAGAGCCCGGACGCCCCGGTGCCCGACGATGTGGCCGGTGCGGTGGTGACGGTGCTCGCCGACTGGGCCAAGGGCCCCGGCGGCTGGGCCTCGGGCGCGCCGGACGCCCCGGACCGCCCGGTGGGCGTGGTCACCCTCGCCTCCCGCACCCGCCCGCAGTTGATCCAGTCACTCGGCGAACGGATCGCCACGGTCGGCCGGTTGCCCCTGCTCGGGAGCGTCGCGTACCACGACGGCGAGATCGACACCCGGGTGCCGCGCACCAACAGCGCCCAGCGGCTGCGGGCGCTGCACGGCGCGCTGACCGTGCCGCCCCCGCTGGCGGCGGCCCTCGCCGAGGCGGGAGGACCGGTGCTGCTGGTGGACGACCTGGCGGACACCGGCTGGACCCTGGCCGTCGCCTCCCGGCTGCTCCGCCGGGCCGGGGCGGCCGGGGTGTTTCCGCTGGTCCTGGCCGTGCAGGGGTAGGGAGGGCCGGGGCCGCGGCGGGGCGCGAACCGGCCAGGAATATAGAACGCACATCCAGGCAAAACGGTCAGTGGTGCCGACTGTGCATTGCCGCACGCGGGCGCTACCGCGAGAATTGTCAGCAGCTCCCCCGCCCCCGGTCCGGCCGTGGTACCGACGGGGCTGTGTCGTGGCCCGCGCCCGGGCCCGACCCTTCGTACGGACCGTGGGCGCAGACGAAGGGAGGACCGTGACCTTCGGCTTCGTTCCGCCACCGGCCGCCGATTCCGCTTCCCGAACCGGCCGGATGCTCCAGCCCGCCGAGTGGGCGGCAGCGGGAATCCCGTTGCTGCGCAATCCGCGCGAGGTGGTCACCGGACTGCACATCCGCCATCTGCCGACGCCCTCGACCGCCGTCGTCGCGGTCCTCGATCCGGAGGAACGGCTCACGGCGAGCGCCTCGTTCGTCCGCCGCGGCGCCGCCGGCGTCGACGGCTGGGACTTCCGGAACGCGCTGCTGGCGCAGTTGCGCCGGGTGATCCCGCACGATCTGCGCCGCCGCACACCGATCCGCACCGCCGTGCTGCTCTACTGCCGCGAGGGCGAGAGCCGGTGGACGGAGGAGGACGGCGCCTGGATGTGGGGGCTGCGCGACGCCTGCACCCTGCACGGCCTGCGCTGCGGTGCGTACATCACGCTGACCCACGACGGATGGCGGGTCCTCGGCGAGGGGCGGGGCGGCCGTCGGCCGCACTCCACTTCGCTGCCGGCCGAGCTGGGCGTGGCCGTCGAGGGCGACGGCGACGCCAAGGCGCTGCCGCGGCCCCACCTCGGAGGGCGGCGCGAGGCGCTGAGCCACTCCGCCGCCGTCTGACCGGTCGCGGGCCGCGCGGCCACCGGCCGTCCGGGCGCCGGACAGCTCCGCCACGTGGGGCAGAGACTGCCGGACACCGGGCGTTCGGGGACGTGCGGCCTCAGGCGCCCGGACCGATGAGGGTGTTGATGCGCTCCGGATCGCCGCAGACGATCAGCAGCGCCCCGGCCCGGCCCATCGCCTCGGGCAGCGCGCGGGCCACCGCGTCGTTCGCACCGCCGTTGACGGCGACGACCACGACCGGACGGCCCTTGAGGCGGTCGGCATCCGCGCCGGCGTAGAAGACATCGTCTCCGGCGTCGTGCTGCGCCCAGTAGGACGCCTCGCCGAAGGACAACTCATGTGCCGCCCACGGATGCTGTTCCCCGGTGGTCAGCACCAGGATGTCACCAGGGGCTCGGCCGGAATCCAGCAGCAGGTCGACCGCCTCGTCCGCCGCGTCCAGGGCGCCGTCCACCGTGGCGGGGATCAGCTGGATCTGGGGCGTGGCCTTTGTGGCGGTGGGTGCGGCCTTGGCAGCCGAAGCCGCCGGGGCGGTCGGCACGGGCTTCGTCGCATCGCTCGTGGTGCGCTGCGACTGGGCCGACGAGGTTCCGGCGGAGCCACGGTTGGGACCGGGGCTTCCTGGCCGCCGCGGTGCGGGCCGGGGGCCGGGACCAGGGACAGGACGAGGGGTCGGCGCGGTGCGGCCTGCGGCCGGTGTCGCGCGGGGACCCGGGACACTCTCGTGAATCTGAGGCTCCTCGGGGATGAGAGGCATGGGCTGATGTCTATCAAACGTCGGTGCGAGTCGCATCGGCGGGTGGCGGTTTTGACCGCTTGGTCTGCTCAGAAGTCGAAGCCGAGTTGGCCTTCGTCCTCCAGCCCGACCGGTTCGGATGTGCTGCGGAACCGCTTCAGGTGCCGCCAGCGGGGCAGCCCGTCCATATAGGCCCAGGACAGCCGGTGGTGGGGCGTGGGCCCCAGTTCCCGCAGGGCGGCGCGGTGCGTGGGGGACGGATATCCGGCGTTGTCCCCGAAGCAGAAGTCCGTGTGCTCGGCTCCCAGTTCGGCCATCATCGCATCCCGGCGGACCTTGGCGATCACCGAGGCGGCGGCGACGGACACACAGGACTGATCGCCCTTGATGACCGTACGAACCGTCCAGGGACCGCCGAGGTAGTCGTACTTCCCGTCCAGGATGACCGCGTCCGGCCGGACCGGCAGCGCGTCCAGCGCACGCGTGGCGGCGAGCCGGAGGGCGGCCGTCATCCCCAGGTCGTCGATCTCCTCGGGAGAGGAGTGACCCAGCGCGTGTGCGGTGACCCACGAGTCCAACTCCAGGGCCAGGGCCGTGCGCTTCTTCGGACTCAGCAGCTTGGAGTCGGTGAGCCCGGTCGGCGGACGGCGCAGACCGGTGACCGCCGCGCAGACCGTCACCGGACCGGCCCATGCCCCGCGCCCGACTTCGTCGATACCGACGACGATCTTGGCTCCCGTCGTGGCTCGGAGCGAGCGCTCGACACTGTGGGTGGGCGGTTCATAGGCCATGGCGAGGACAACCTTACGCCGCTCTTACCTGCGTTCGGAACCCGGATCCCCCGCAGTGATCACCGACCGCCGCCCGCGGTTGCCACCCTGGTGGATCCGGTGGCCGTTTCCGCCCAACACGACGCGGTGCGCGGCTGGTTCAACGGGTGGGGCAAACCGGACGGCGCACCGCGGCGCGCCCACGCCAAAGGTCAGTCGGCGCCCGCGCGCCCCGGCTGCCCATCGCCGGTCCCCGGGACCCACTCCGGCAGCGCCTCGGTGCGGTCCAGCCAGTCGGCCGGCGGCGCACCGGCGGCCTCGGACGCGACCACTCCCCCGACGATGGCGCAGGTGGTGTCCACATCTCCGCCGGCCGAGGCCGTCCTCCAGAACGCCTCCTCGAAGGAGCCCAGGTGGCGAGCGGCCGCCCACAGGGCGAACGGCACGGTGTCATGAGCGCTGGTGCGGCGGCCACAGCCGAGCACCGCGGCGACGGTCCCGGCGTCCGCGTAGTCGAGCATGTCGCGGGCGCGGCGCAGCCCCGCCTGGACGGCGCTGCGCGGCACCACCTCGACCACCTGGTCCAGCAGTTCCCCCGGGCCGTGGCCCACCGGATCGGCCACCAGTGCCGCGGCCGCGGCCACCGCCATGGCGCCCGCCACCGCCTCGCGATGCTGATGCGTGGTGTACGCCGAGATCTCCGCCTGATGCGTGGCCTGCTCCACATCGCCCGCGTACCAGGCGCCCAGCGGGGCGATCCGCATGGCGGCGCCGTTGCCCCACGAGCCCTGCCCCTGGAACAGCCCGGCGGCCAGGTCGCGCCAGTCACCGCCCTCCCTGATCAGGCGGAGCATCCGGTTCACGGCAGGGCCGTAGCCCCGGTCGAAATCATGGTGGTCGGCGAAGGACCGGGCGAGATCGTCCTGGTCGATCCGGCCATGGGTCACCAGGGCGGCCAGGATCGAGCAGGCCATCTCGGTGTCGTCGGTCCACTGCCAGGGGGTGGGCGGCAGCTCGCGGCGCTTGAGGTAGGGATAGTTGGCGGGGACGAAGAACTGGGAGCCGAGGGCGTCGCCCACGGCCAGCCCGCGCAGGCTCCGCAGAGCCCGGTGGAAACGGTCAGCGGTCATCGTTGCGCACTCTAACCGGTGTGGCCGTAGGGCTTGGGGGCGCACCAGCGCTCGAAGGGCCGGTCGAGGTGGTATCGGCCGTCGGAGCCGAGCAGCAGGGTCCGCATCTCGCCGTTGCCGGGGTTCGACAGCGACTCGAATTCGGCGACGCTCCAGTGCAGCCACCGCATGCAGAACAGCCGCATGGTCATTCCATGGGTCACCAGCAGGACGTTCGGCGGATGTGCCGGATCCTGGAAACTGCGCCACAGGCTGTCCAGGAAGGCGTCCACCCGGTCGTAGACGTCGGCGCCCGACTCACCCTGAGCGAACCGGTAGAAGAAGTGCCCGTAGGCGTTGCGGTACGCCTTCTGCTTCCGCACGTCCTCGCGGTCCTGCCAGTTCCCCCAGTCCTGCTCTCGCAGCCGCGGCTCCTCCCTGACCCGGGTGCGGGAGGGGTCGAGATCGAGCAGCTTCAGGGTCTGGTGGGTGCGGCGGTACGGCGACACATAGATCGACACGCGCTCGTCGCCGAAGGTGTCGCGCAGCCGCTCACCTGCCTCCTCCGCCTGCCGGCGGCCGGTCTCGGTCAGCTTCAGAGCATGGTCGGGCACCCTTTCGTACACCGAGTCATCGACGTTCCCCTCCGATTCTCCGTGCCGTAGGAGGACGATGCGCCGGGGTCGTGCCATGGCGCCACCCTAGATCGAGGCCGTGGCCGGCGCCTCGCTGCCCTCCTCTGCCATGGGCCGACCTCCTCTTATCTCGCGGCGGCGCCCGGTGAAGCGGCTGCGCAACAGCCGGTCGTGCGAGACCACCACCAGCGCCCCGGGCCACTGGGCCAGCGCCTCCTCCAACTCCTCCACCAGGCCGAGGGCGAGATGGTTGGTCGGCTCGTCGAGCAGCAGGAGATCGGCGGGGCGGGCCAGCAACCGGGCGAGCGCCAGCCGGCGGCGCTGGCCCGCGGAGAGCGACCCCACCGGAACGTGGAGGGCATCCGGGCGGAACAGCCCGTACGACAGCAGCAGGTCGGTCTGCTCCTCCGGTGTCCCCGGCAGCCCGCGGCCGAAGGCCGACAGCAGCCGCTCCCGGGGCCGGGCAACCGGTATCTCCTGGGCGAGGTAGCCGATCCTGCCCCGGCGGGCCGCCCGCCCCGCCTCCGGTTTCTCCACCCCGGCCATGACCCGCAGCAACGTGGATTTGCCCGCGCCATTGGCACCGTGGACGAGCAGTCTCTCTCCGGCTGCCACCGTGAGCCGGTCGACCGCCAGCCGCTCCCCCACGCGGACATCGTGAAGGTCGACGAGCAGGCCGTCCGCCGAGCCCGCGGCGGGGAGCGCCGAGAAGCGCAGCGGCTCCGGCGGGCGCGGCACCGGGTCCTCCTGGAGTCTGCGCAGCCTCTCCCGTGCGTTCCGCACCCTGCTGGAGACCGAGGACTGCACACGTCCCCGGTCCCGGTCGTAGGCCATCTTGTTGCCGTCCTTCATCCCGCGCCCCGGGGCCACCCGCCGGGCGACGGTGGTGGCGGCCTCGGAGAGCGCGGCCGTCTCCGCGCACCACTCCTCGTACGCCTGCTCCCAGCGGCGGCGCGCGGCGGTCTGCTCGGCGACGAATCCGCCGTAGCCCCCGCCGTACCGCACCAGGGTGCGCCGGTCGGCGTCCACCTCGACGATCGCGGTCGCGACCCGCTCCAGGAAGACCCGGTCGTGGGAGACGGCGACGACGGTGCCCGGATGCGCCCGGAGCGCCTCCTCCAGCCAGCCGAGCGCCGTGCCGTCGAGGTGGTTCGTCGGCTCGTCCAGCAGCATCACCTCGGGGGCGGCCGCGATCAGGCAGGCGAGCCCGAGCCGGGCCTGCTCACCGCCCGACAGAGTGCCGAGCCGCCGCTCGTATCCGATGCCGCCGAGCCCCAGGCCGTGCAGGGCCTTCTCCACCCGGGCATCCGCCTCATAGCCGCCGCGGGCCTCGAACGCGGTGAGCAGATCGCCATAAGCGGCGAGCACGTCGGGGGCTCCGCCGCCGAGATCCGCCTCCAGCTCGCGCAGCCCGCACTCCATGGCGCGCACCTCGGCGAGGGCGGTGTCCACCGCGTCACGCACCGTGCGATCCGGCGGCAGCTCGGGCGTCTGGCCGAGGTGGCCGACGCCGCCGTCTGCCACCATCACCACGGCGCCGTCGTCCGGCGACTCGCGCCCTGCCAGCAGCCGCAGCAGGGTGGACTTACCGGCCCCGTTCTCCCCCACGACGCCGATCCGCTCCCCGGGCCGCACCGCGAAGGACACGTCGTCGAGCAGCAGCCGGTCACCCCGGGACAGCGTGACGCCTCGCAGCGAGATCTGAGTGGGCAAGGGCGCACCTCCGAGCACGCGAGCGGCCATCCGGACCGCACACTCCAAACACAACTGAAGTTGCGTTACCCTCAGCATGACACAGCGAACCCACTAACACAACTGGAGTTGCACTTGTCCACAGAGAGCACCGCCCCGACGCCGGGCACCGTCCGCCCCGGCGGGCGCACCGCGCGCACCCGCTCGGCGGTGCGCGACGCCGTGCTCACCGGCCTCGCCGAGCACGGCTATCCGGGGCTGACCGTGGAGTATGTCGCCGAGCGCTCCGGCATCCACAAAACGACCGTCTACCGGCGCTGGGGCAGCGTCGAGGGACTCGTGGCGGACGCGCTGGACCTGGCGGGAGAGGACGCCTGGACGCCGCCCGACACGGGGAATCTGGAGGGCGATCTGCGCGCCCTCGCCCGCGAGGTGACCGAGACCTTCGGCAGCGCGTCGGCCGCCGCCGCGCCGACCGCCTTCATCGCGGCCGCGTTCCAGTCCGAGCGCGCGGCGCAGGCGCTGCGCGACTTCTACACCGAGCGCTTCGCGCGCTGCGAAACCGTGGTGCGCAGGGCCGTCGACCGAGGCGAGGCCCCCTCCGGCACCGACGCCGCGGCGGTCGTACGCGCCGTCTCCGCGCCCTTGTTCTTCCGGGCGCTCATCACCCGCGAGCCCATCGACACCCCGCTCGCCGACCAGACGGCGGCCGCCGTCGCCGCCGCGGTCCGGGCCGGGGCCTATCTCCCCGCCCGCCGCTGATCAGGGCCGCCCCTTGCCCGGCAGCGGGCTCCGCCTCACACCGTCCAGGCGGACACGACCCGTACGACATCGCCGGCGATCGCCGCCACATCCGCTTCCGTCTGCGCGCGCAGGCCGAGCCGCTCGACCCGCTCCACGCGGTACTTCCCGTGCTCGGCCGCCGAGTCCCACATCGACAACACCAGGAACTCGTTCCCCGGCGCCTCCCCGAACACCCCGCGCAGCATCCCGGGCGACCCGGCCATGGCCGGATTCCACACCTTCTCCTGCACCAGAGTGAAGTGGTCCACCCGGTCGGGGCGCACCCGGCAGTGCGCGACGCGCACCACGTCCGCGTCGGAGAACCGCGGCTCGAAGCCGACCTTCACATCGAATCGGTGCTCGAACAGCCGGACTTGCATATCCCGGTACGTGCCCGACTGCGAGGCCGCCAGCCGGTCGTGCGAGCGCGCCATGAAGGAGTCGTAGAACGCCCGGCTCTCCCAGAACGAGAAGACATGCGCCACATTCGGCCGCCCCCGGCTCCAGCCACCGCCCTGCCCCCGGAATCCCGGTTCGCCGGGCAACCCCGCCCACTTCCGCTGCCCCCGCTCGAAACCCGGGCGGTCCACCACGGTGCAGCGAATCCACTTGACCAGCACCGCGCCATCCTACGGCCGTACGGTGGCCCTCATCACATACCGGAGAGTCCGCCCCCGGTTCGCCATCGCGCCGTACGGCGCCGGGGGACAACGGCGGCGGGGCGCGGACCCGAAGGTCCGCGCCCCGCCTGGGATGTCATCCCCTCGGATGCCATCCGTAAGTGTTCACGATCAGCTGCAACCGCTCGTCGAACCGCAGCCCTCGCACAGGTAGCAGCTGCCCGCACGGCGCATCTTGGTGCCGCAGGAGAAGCAGAGCGGCGCGTCCGCGTTCAGCCCCAGCTGGATCTCGACCAGTTCGGTCGAGCTGTGGGCCTCCTTCGCCGACTCGGACCCGCTCCGCGGCTGCGACGACGACCCACTGCTCTTCGGGGCGGCCACATGGCGCGGCGCCGACTGGGCCAGGCCCTCGACGTCCACCTCGTCGTCGGCGGCCTCGTAGGACCCCGTCTCCAGGTGGCGCTGGCGCTCCTCGGCGGAGTGGATGCCGAGCGCCGAGCGGGTCTCGAAGGGCAGGAAGTCCAGCGCCAGCCGGCGGAAGATGTAGTCGACGATCGACTGCGCCATCCGCACGTCCGGGTCGTCCGTCATACCGGCCGGCTCGAAGCGCATGTTGGTGAACTTCGAGACGTAGGTCTCCAGCGGCACGCCGTACTGAAGACCGACCGACACGGCGATCGAGAAGGCGTCCATCATGCCCGCCAGGGTCGAGCCCTGCTTGGACATCTTCAGGAAGACCTCACCGAGACCGTCGTCCGGGTAGGAGTTGGCGGTCATGTAGCCCTCGGCGCCGCCCACCGTGAAGGAGGTGGTGATGCCGGGGCGGCCCTTGGGAAGGCGCCTGCGGACCGGGCGGTACTCGACGATCTTCTCGACCTCGGGCTCGGCCTGCTCCTTCTCCTCCTTCTTCTTGGCGGAGAGCGGCTGGCCGACCTTGCAGTTGTCGCGGTAGATCGCCAGCGCCTTGAGGCCGAGCTTCCAGCCCTCGAAGTAGATCTCCTCGATCTCCTCGACGGTGGCCGACTCCGGCATGTTGACCGTCTTGGAGATCGCGCCGGACAGGAACGGCTGGGCGGCCGCCATCATCCGCACATGGCCCATCGGCGAGATGGAGCGCTCGCCCATCGCGCAGTCGAAGACCTCGTAGTGCGCGGGCTTGAGCCCCGGTGCGTCGATCACATTGCCGTGCTCGGCGATGTGGGCGACGATCGCCTCGACCTGCTCCTCCTGGTAGCCGAGCCGCTTGAGCGCCTTGGGGACCGTGTTGTTCACGATCTGCATGGAGCCGCCGCCGACCAGCTTCTTGAACTTGACCAGGGCCAGGTCCGGCTCGACGCCCGTGGTGTCGCAGTCCATCATCAGGCCGATGGTGCCGGTCGGCGCGAGCACCGACGCCTGGGCGTTGCGGTAGCCGCTCTTCTCGCCGAGGCGCAGCACGTCCTGCCAGGCCTCGGTGGCCGCTGCCCAGACCGGGGTGTCCAGGTCGTCCATGCGCTTGGCGGCGGCGTTGGCGTCCGAGTGCTGCTTCATGACGCGCTTGTGGGCGTCCGCGTTCCGCGCGTAGCCGTCGTACGTGCCGACCACGGCGGCGAGCTCCGCGGAGCGCTTGTACGAGGTGCCGGTCATCAGGGAGGTGATGGCTCCGGCCAGCGCCCGGCCGCCGTCGCTATCGTAGGCGTGGCCGGTGGCCATCAGCAGGGCGCCCAGGTTGGCGTAGCCGATGCCCAGCTGGCGGAAGGCGCGGGTGGTCTCGCCGATCTTCTCGGTCGGGAAGTCCGCGAAGCAGATGGAGATGTCCATCGCCGTGATGACCAGCTCGACGACCTTGGCGAAGCGCTCGGCGTCGAAGCGCTGGTTGCCCGCGTCGTCGTCCTGGAGGAACTTCATCAGGTTGAGCGAGGCGAGGTTGCACGAGGAGTTGTCCAGGTGCATGTACTCGCTGCACGGGTTGGAGGCGGTGATCCGGCCCGACTCCGGCGAGGTGTGCCAGTGGTTGATGGTGTCGTCGTACTGGATGCCCGGGTCGGCGCAGGCCCAGGCGGCCTCGGCCATCTTGCGGAAGAGCGCCTTGGCGTCGATCTCCTCGATGGGCTCACCGGTCAGCCGGCTGCGCAGCCCGAACGAGGAGCCGGACTCCACCGCCTTCATGAACGTGTCGTTCACGCGGACGGAGTTGTTGGCGTTCTGGTACTGGACGGACGTGATGTCGTCGCCGCCCAGGTCCATGTCGAAGCCCGCGTCGCGCAGGGCGCGGATCTTCTCCTCCTCCTTGACCTTGGTCTCGATGAACGCCTCGACGTCCGGGTGATCGACGTCGAGCACGACCATCTTGGCGGCCCGGCGGGTGGCGCCGCCCGACTTGATCGTTCCGGCGGAGGCGTCGGCGCCGCGCATGAAGGAGACGGGGCCGGAGGCGTTGCCGCCCGAGGAGAGGAGCTCCTTGGAGGAGCGGATGCGGGAGAGGTTCAGGCCGGCGCCGGAGCCGCCCTTGAAGATCATCCCCTCTTCCTTGTACCAGTCCAGGATCGACTCCATGGAGTCGTCCACGGAGAGGATGAAGCAGGCGCTGACCTGCTGCGGCTGCTTGGTGCCGACGTTGAACCAGACAGGCGAGTTGAAGCTGAAGACCTGGTGCAGCAGCGCGTAGGTGAGCTCGTGGTCGAAGATCTCGGCGTCCGCGGGCGAGGCGAAGTAGCCATGGTCCTCACCGGCCTTGCGGTAGGTGCGCACCACGCGGTCGATGAGCTGCTTCAGGCTCGCCTCGCGGTCCGGGGAGCCCACCGCACCACGGAAGTACTTGCTTGTGACGATGTTGACCGCGTTCACCGACCAGAAGTCGGGGAACTCCACGCCGCGCTGCTCGAAGTTGACCGAACCGTCGCGCCAGTTGGTCATGACGACGTCACGGCGCTCCCAGACCACCTCGTCATACGGATGCACGCCGGGGGTGGTGTGAATGCGCTCGATACGCAGACCCTTGTTCGCCTTGCTGCCCTTGGAGCGGGAGCCTCGTGCCGGGCCGCTCGTCGTCTCTGTCATTCCGCCTCCCTGTACGGGCGAAAACGCCCTGATGTGCCCATTTCTTCCCCGGGCACGGTGTGTCTGTTCTTTCACCCGGACGCGGCAAGCGCCCCGGGCGGGTATGTGGGCCGCCGGTCAGTCGGCGGCGATGGCCGGCGCGGGGGCCTCCGCGGCCCCTTCGGCGCCGGGCCCGCGGTCGCGCGCGGGAGGCCGTTGCTGGTCACGCAGCTCCGCCACGGCGGCTTCGAAGTCCTCGAGGGAGTCGAAGGCGCGGTAGACGGAGGCGAAGCGGAGGTAGGCGACGAGGTCGAGCTTCTGGAGCGGGCCGAGTATGGCGAGCCCGACGTCATGGGTGGACAGCTCGGCGCTGCCGGTGGCCCGGACCGCCTCCTCCACCTGCTGGCCGAGCTTGGCGAGGGCGTCCTCGGTGACCGGACGGCCCTGGCACGCCTTGCGAACTCCCGAGATGACCTTGTCGCGGCTGAAGGGCTCGGTGACCCCGCTCCGCTTGATCACCATGAGTGACGCGGTCTCCACGGTCGTGAAGCGACGCGAGCAGTCGGGGCACTGGCGGCGCCTGCGGATCGAGCAGCCGTCATCCGTGGTCCGGCTGTCGACGACGCGGCTGTCGGGGTGCCGGCAGAAGGGGCAGTGCATGACTCCGATCCCTCCCTCACCCTCAAAAACGGCGCATGACTGAACATGCCTGAACATGCCTGATGAGCCCCGTCCGGGCCGTAAGACCCTCCGAGGCGGCCACAAGCATAGGCCAAAACTCTGTCGGCGGATCCACCAGGGACCACAACCTGTAGGTGGCTTGCATCCATCAAACCACTAGATCTGGTGTCCGGCACTCAACCGAGCCGGATGGCGTGTCACGGGTCGGGAGCAGGCACGAGACTACGCGAACCCCGTGCGTCCCGGATTCACAGGGGTCGGGATGCAAGACTGGGGCCGCCGCACGGCGACCGGACCAAACGGCGTATACACCCAAGCCTGTGATCACGTCAGTCCATCTGCGAAATTTCACTCGAACGTGTGTTTGGCGCAACCTTTCGAAAGCAACTACCGTTGTCCAACTAGGGAGAACATCTCGAGAGGGGCCGTCGTGACCACCACCGCAGAGAGCGCCACCGTTACCGCCCAGGAGCGCTCCCAGAGCCGACTCGAACAGACACACGCGATGAACCAGACCCACCCGATGAACGACGACGCCACGACACCGGAGGGGCAGAAGCCCGCGCGCTCGCTACCAGGGCGACCTCCAGGCATCCGGGCGGACAGCTCGGGGCTGACCGACCGGCAGCGGCGCGTCATCGAGGTCATTCGCGACTCTGTGCAGCGGCGTGGCTACCCGCCGTCCATGCGGGAGATCGGTCAGGCGGTGGGCCTCTCCAGCACCTCCTCCGTCGCCCATCAGCTGATGGCCCTGGAGCGGAAGGGCTTTCTGCGGCGCGACCCCCATCGGCCCCGGGCCTACGAGGTCCGCGGCTCCGACCAGCCCAGCACCCAGCCCCCGGACACCACCGGCAAGCCCGCCGCCTCCTATGTGCCGCTGGTCGGCCGGATCGCGGCCGGTGGCCCGATCCTCGCCGAGGAGTCGGTCGAGGATGTCTTCCCGCTCCCCCGGCAGCTGGTCGGCGACGGTGAGCTCTTCGTGCTGAAGGTGGTCGGCGACTCCATGATCGAGGCCGCCATCTGCGACGGCGACTGGGTGACGGTGCGCCGCCAGCCCGTCGCGGAGAACGGCGACATTGTCGCCGCGATGCTCGACGGTGAGGCCACGGTGAAGCGTTTCAAGCGTGAGGACGGCCATGTGTGGCTGCTTCCGCACAACGCCGCCTACCAGCCGATCCCCGGCGACGAGGCCACCATTCTGGGCAAGGTGGTCGCGGTGCTGCGGCGCGTCTGAGCGCGCCGGATCGAGGTGCGCCCTGAGCGTGCCCTACGACCGGGCCCCGGGACCACTGCGCCGGTTCCGGGGCCCTGCTGTGTCCGACGACCGTCGAGGCCCTGTCGTATGAGGGCACCTGTCCCCGAAGGGGCGCGGGGCTGTGTCGATATGCGGCTCCGCCGCGTGGGCCACCAGCCACGACGGCGCCGCAGTCGACCGACGACGCATCGCGACACTTCCAGCGGAGCGCTTAGCCCTCCTTCGCCTTGGCCGCCGCGTCGATGGCGGCCAGCGAGCGGCGCACTTGGTTGCGGTCGGTGGTGTACCAGAATTCCGGCATGGACTTGCGGAGGAACGAGCCGTAGCGGGCCCGCTCGACCCGCGGGTCCAGAACGGCGACGATGCCCCGGTCGCCCGAAGCCCGCACCAGCCGGCCGGCGCCCTGGGCCATCAGCAGCGCGGCGTGCGTCGCGGCGACGGCCATGAAGCCATTGCCCCCGGCCTCCTCCACCGCCTTCTGGCGGGCACTCATCAGAGGGTCGTCGGGACGGGGGAAGGGTACCCGGTCCATCACCACCAACTGACAGCTCGGCCCCGGCACATCGACGCCCTGCCAGAGGGACAGCGTGCCGAACAGGCAGGTCCTGGCGTCGGCGGAGAAGGAACGGATCAGCTCGCCCAGCGTCTCCTCGCCCTGGAGGAGGATGGGCATGTCCAGACGCCCACGCAGGTCCTCCGCGGCCGCCTGGGCAGCGCGCATGGACGAGAACAGCCCGAGTGTGCGACCACCCGCGGCCTCGACCAGCTCGGCGAGCTCATCGAGCATATCGGCGCGGCTGCCCTCGCGGCCGGGCTGGGCGAGATGCTTGGCGACGTAGAGAATCCCCTGCTTGGAGTAGTCGAAGGGCGAGCCGACGTCGAGACCCTGCCAGCGCGGCGCGCTCTCCTCGCCGCCCTCCGGGTCCTGCGGGCTCTCGGGGGCGAGACCGAGTGAGGCCGCCACCCCGTTGAAATCCCCGCCCAGCTTGAGCGTGGCGGAGGTGAGGACGACGGACCGGTCCTCGAACAACTTCTCGCGCAGCAGCCCGGACACCGAGAGCGGGGCAACGCGCAGCGAGGCGCCGAAGCGATCGTGCCGCTCGTACCAGACCACGTCGTACTCGGACGCTTCGACGATCCGCTCGGCCACCTGGTGGATGTTCTCCACGGCACCCAGCGCCTGCTTGCGGACCGCGTCCTCGTCCTTGACCGAGGCGTCCCGTGTGGCGCCGAGCGCCGAGATCACCGTGCGGGCCGCGTCGCGCAGCGCCATCAGCACATAGCCTAGGTCCTCGGGGATCTTCTCGAGGCGGCCGGGCAGGGCGAGCTCCATCAGCCGCTCGAAGCCCTCGGAGGCGGTCTGGAGGGCGTCCGCCGCCTGTTCGTTGACCAGCTTCGCGGCACGCCGCACGGCGCGGTTGACCTGGCCCGGGGTGAGCTCTCCGCTGGCCACGCCGGTGACCCGGGAGACCAGCTCATGGGCCTCGTCGACGATCAGCACCTCATGGCTGGGCAGCACGGGGGCGCCCTCGATGGCGTCGATGGCGAGCAGCGCGTGATTGGTGACGACGACATCGGCGAGCTTGGCCCGCTCACGGGCGGCCTCGGCGAAGCACTCCGCGCCATAGGCGCACTTGGACGCGCCGAGGCACTCCCGGGAGGTGACCGACACCTGGGACCAGGCGCGGTCCGAGACACCGGGGGTCAGATCGTCCCGGTCGCCCGTCTCGGTATCGTCCGACCAGTCGCGCAACCGCAGCAGGTCCTTGCCGAGCTTGCTGGTGGGCGCGGCGGCCTCGAACGGGTCGAAGAGCCCGGCCTCATCCGCGTCCTCCTGCGGGACGCCCTCGTGGAGCCGGTGCAGGCACAGATAGTTGGAGCGGCCCTTGAGCATGGCGAACTCGGGGCGACGGCGCAGCAGCGGATGCAGCGCCTCCACGGTGCGGGGAAGGTCGCGCTCGACAAGCTGCCGCTGCAAGGCGAGGGTCGCCGTGGCGACGACGACGCGCTCGCCGTGGGCGAGGGCGGGCACCAGGTAGCCCAGGGACTTTCCGGTGCCGGTGCCGGCCTGGACCAGCAGGTGGGAGCTGTCGTCGATCGCCTCCGCCACCGCTTGGGCCATGGCGGTCTGGCCAGGGCGCTCGGTGCCGCCGACGGCGGTTACGGCGGCGTGCAGCAGATCTTCGAGTGGAGGCGAGGACGATTCAGTCATAGGGCTGCCAGCCTAAAGGGCGGCACCGACATCACTCCTGTCGGTGTGGTCGGTGACGGACGGTTTCGGCCGGGGTGGGGTGCGGGCGGGGTTCCGGCGGGGCGGGGTTCGGGCGGGACGGGGTTCGGGCGGATCTTCGCTCCGTGGCACGGCGGCTCCGCGCCGCGTGGGAACCGGGACCGGGCGAGCGGTGTATCAACAGTGGAATCTCGCATCGAGGCAAATGGATCACCGGGAGGCACGGATGGTTGCGAAGGCTCACAGGACGTGTCGCAGGGCACGGTCGCGCAGCATCAGCGCGGCGCGTTTGCCGGGGAGTTCGACCTCCGCGGAGAAGCGGAAGCCGGCACCGAGGAAGGCGGCCACGGAGGGGGTGTTGCGGAGATCCGGTTCCGCCACGACCCGGGTGCAGGACGGACGGTGCTCGAGGACGAGGTCGGCGGCCGCGCGGAGCAGGGTCGTCCCCAGGCCACGGCCGCGATCGCTGACCCGGCCGATGAGCAGATGGATACCCGTGTCGTGCGGCCGGGCCGGGTAGTACCGCGCGAGCGGGTCCAGATCGGCGCGGTACACCTCCCAATAGCTCATCGGGACGCCGTCCAGGACACCCAGACAGGGCACGCTGCGCCCATCGCCGTCGAGCTGGTCCCCCAGGTGGCTCGCGGTGGCTTCCTCAGGGCCGTCGAGCTCCCAGAAGGCGGCCACGGACGGGTCGTTCATCCATTGCGCGATGAGCCGCAGATCGCGCCCGATACGGACCGGGACGAGCTGGAAGGTGCCCAACGGGGTGTTGGTGGGCCCCCATTCGACGATGTGGTCGAGCAGATCCGGCCGGTCGTCGGCCTCCGATCGGGCGGGGTCCAGGTCGATGAGTCGTGCGACGTCCTCTTCCTGGCGCAGCCGCATGTCGATGGTGTCGTCGGTGCTGGAGTTCGTACTGGAGTCGGTGTGCGGCACGGCGATGCTCTCCTCTCAGGGGTCTGGGCACGTCGGAAGGACATGGCGGTGAGGGGCGTGATCGCGAGTCGCGGGGTCAGGCCATGGGGGTGACAGCGGTGGAGCCGGAAGGCGGGACAGACAGGGAAAGGGGGTTGGGGATGGTCACATAGACGGACTGGGTGTCCACCGGTCCCACGAGCTCGTCCAGGCCGCGCAGCCGCGTGAGCAGGTTGGCCTTGCAGCGCAGGGTGGGTGTCTCCAGGAGCCGGGCGGGAAGCGGTGAGCGGGTTCTGCCGGGGCCGGACGCGGCCTCGGCGAGGAAGCGGCGGAACGCGGCCAGCAGGACGCGTTCGTCGACGAGTCGCTGGGATCCGAAGGCGCCGATCAGTCCGAGGACGTTGTTGACACCCAGGTAGTAGGCGAACCGCTCATCGGTGACCTCGTCGGAGACGAAGGTGTCGCTGCGGCCGCCGATACCGGGCAGGCGGCGCTGGAGTTCGGCGTGCCGGGACGCGCGGAAGTAGTAGCCCTGGTTGTCCCGGTAGCGGCCGCCGACCGGCCAGCCGTCGGGGTCCAGCAGCACCAGAGTGTTTTGCTGGTGCGCCTCGAGCGCGATGCCAGCCTCTCCGTCCAGCCAGAGCAGGGGGCGTACGACCGTGTGCAGATAGCGCAGGAACCACTCCGTGCCGACGGCCGCGGTGGAACGGCCGGTTCGATCGGCGAGCCGGGCGACGAGGTGGGCGAGCCGGGAGCGCATCACCGGCTGTCCGGGCCAGGGGCGCGGCGCGAGGAGTCCGGCGACGCAGACGGCGTCGTCGCCGGGGCCGAACGGGTTGTGCCGGATGACGACGTCGAGGCCGGTCAGGGGTTCGCCATCCGGCCCGTCCACGGCGAGCCAGGCCGGGTCCCGGACGATGTCGAAGCCCGGGAAGCCGGGGAAGGCCGCCCGCCACTGCTCGGCCAGTCCGCTGCGGAGCAGCCGGTGCACCTCGACACCGCGGCGGAGTTCCTTACGGAGATTCTCACGACGGGAGTTGGTGATCCGCAGACCGAGGGAGAGTTTCAGCATGGCGGGAGCGCCCGGCCGGTAGACGGTGCGGACCGAGGAAGTCGGGTGCCAGGGCCCACCGGACGGCCCGAGGTCGTGCAGCAGGCCGACGTCGAAGAGCGCGGCGACCTCCGGACGGTGCCGGATCTCGCGAGCCTGCCAGGGATGCAGGGGCAAGGGCACCGTTCCGGTGGGCAGTTGGAGGCCGCTGCCCGCCAGGGAGAGGGCGAGCCGCTCGGCGGGCACGGTCCGGCCGCGCTCCGTCCACGCCGACTCACAGGCCAGAGCGGACCGGCCGACCGCGATCCAGTGAAGGGGGAAGGAGCCACGCGTTTCCGGTGAGCAGACGGTGGATTCGGAGTCGGAGAGGCCTTCGCGGCTCTTCGGCGTGGGATGCAGGGGGTGACCGAAGAGGAGGGACTGTTCGGCGCTGAGGAACGGGGTGCTCGTGCTCGGATCGGCGGGTGTGGCCCGGCGGAGGGTGAGAAAGAGGGCGGTGCGTCGTACGGAGTCCGCGACACGGCCGACGAGTTCGGTGGCGTCCGCGTCGGGGTCATCCCGCCGCGCACTGTACGTCGCCTCGCGGCTGAGCAGGGCCGCGAGGGTGACGGCGCCGACAGCGGGCGCGTCATGGGGCCCGTGCTCCAGCAGCGGCGGGCCGAAGCGGTGCCAGCCGGTGGGCGACCAATAGCGCACCGGGACGAGCAGGACGGTTCCGCTGGCGGCGAGGGGAATGCGCAGAGTGTCCCCGTCGGTGCGTACGAGGCCGCTCTCGCGAACCCAGCAGCGCAGCAGGTTCTCGACGGCAGCGGCGTCGGCCGCGACCTGCGGATCGGGGTCGTCGAGCGGATCCGCACAGACCCTCCGGGGGCCGGCCTCGCGGGTGCGGCTGTCCGGCGACGCTTCACGGCTGTCGTGGCTCTGCCGGGGTACGGCCGTCGCCGCGAGGGGCGGCCCCTGGGCGGGCGGCCGCGGCGCGCGCGGTTCGTCCGCCGAGGGCTCCGGGGCAGGTGGCTGAGGTGCTCCCGCTCCCGCTCCCGCCGCGCCGGCGAGCGGCGCCGCGGCGGGCGATGCCGCCGGGGGCTGTGGCACGGGTGCCGGGCGCGGTGCCGCCGCCGGTGACGCCGCCGTGGGGGGCGATGGCGGTGCTGGGGACGCCGTCTGGTCGCCGGTGGCCCTCGTGGCGCTGGACGGTGCCCTGACCGTCGAGACCGCCGTGGATGGGGCGGGCGGTGGGACGGGCGGTCTTGCCGCCCCCGCCCCGTCCGGGGGAGGCGCTGTGTGGGGCGGGTGCGGGAGGGGTGGCGGGGGGCTGGGGCGGGCGGAGTCGTCGGGGTCGGTCAGGGCGCCGGGCACGGGCTGCGGTTGGGGAGGCAAGGGGGCTCCCCCGGAGGTGTGCGGCATGGTGGGTGTGGCGCGGGCGTCACGGCGTTCACATCCTGGGCCCGGCGCCTGCCTCCTTCGGTGGTGCGATGGCGGTGCGGTCGTACGGTGCGTGACGCGTCACCGGTGGTCTCCGGCGAGCTGCGGGGCGAATGGGGCAGCGGGGAGAGGGAGTTCGCGGGAGCGGGCTCCGGGGGTACGAATCGCCGCGTCCAAGGCGTCCGTGAGCCGGTCCAGGACGGCCTCTGTCTGCTCATCGGTGATGGTGAGTGGGGGGAGAAGGCGGATCACCGCGCCGTGGCGTCCGCCGAGTTCGACGATGAGCCCGCGCCGCAGGCACTCCTGCTGAACGGCCGCCGCGAGCTCGGGATCGGCGGGCGGAGCCGCCGCACGCGGGCCACCGGCGTACGGTGCTCCCCCGTCCGGCGCCCCGCCCGCACTCCCGCCTTGAGCGCCCGTCCGCCGGGCTCCCTCGCGCGGAGTCATCTCATTGGGGGCCGCCTCGCTGGGGGCCGCCTCGCTCGGGGATGCCTTGTGCGGAGGTGCCTGGTGCAGGGCCGCCTCGCTCGGGGGCACCTGGTGCGGGGCCGCCCCGCTCGGGGATGTCTGGTGTGCGGATGCCTGGTGCGGGGATGCCTCGCTCTGGAATGCCTGGTGCGGGGATCCCTTGCGGTCGGCGTTTGTCGCGGGCCCGGGCCCGGCGGCATATCCGGCCCCCGGAGCGTGCCCGACGGGCGTTGCGTTCCCTGCCGCCCCCGCGGGCCCGGCCTCCGGGTCCACCAGTTCCAAGCCGATCATGAGGCCGCGGCCGCGTACGTCTCCGATCCACCGGCGTCCGGTGGCGAATTGGCGTAGCCGGTCCAGCATCCGTGCGCCGACCGTCGCCGCGCGTTCGGCGAGGTTGTTCTCGCGCACGTGGGCGAGGGTCGCGGCGCCCGCGGCCATGGCCAGTTGGTTGCCGCGGAAGGTGCCCGCGTGGGCTCCGGGGGGCCAGACGTCGAGGTCCTCGTGGTAGACCACGACGGCCAGCGGCAGGCCACCGCCGATGGCCTTCGACAGCACCATCACATCGGGCACCACCCCGCTGTGGTCGACCGCCCAGAAGGCCCCGGTGCGCCCGACGCCGGTCTGGACCTCGTCCGCGATGAGTGGGATGGAGCGGGCCGCGGTGATGTCGCGCATCCGGCGCAGCCAGCCGTCCGGGGCCGGGATCACCCCGCCCTCGCCCTGTACGGGTTCGAGGATCATCCCGGCCGGGTCGACCGCCCCGCCCTTGGGGTCGTCGAGCAGCTTCTCGGTCCAGCGCGCGGAGAGTTCGGCACCGTGCTCCCCGCCGACCCCGAACGGGCAGCGGTAGTCGTACGGAAAGGGCAGCCGGGTCACACCGGACGCCCCGGACGACGGGCCGCCGCCGGAGGCGGCCAGGGCTCCGGCCGTCATGCCGTGGTAGGCCCCGGAGAAGGCGAGCACGCCGTCGCGCCCGGTGGCGGTCCGCACCAGCTTGAGCGCGGCCTCGACCGCGTCCGTGCCCGCCGGTCCGCAGAACTGCACCCGTGCGCGGGCGGCCAGTCCGGGCGGCAGGGTGGCGAACAGCTCGTCCGTGAAGGCGTCCTTGACCGGTGTGGCCAGATCCAGGACCTGCAACGGCGCCTCCGCGTCCAGGACTGCCCGGATCGCGTCCAGCACCACCGGGTGGTGGTGCCCCAGGGCCAGCGCCCCGGCCCCGGAGAGACAGTCGAGATAGCGGCGGCCGTCGGCCCCTTCGACCGTCATCCCCCGGGCGCGCACCGGAACGACGGGCAGCGCCCGCGCGTAGGTGCGGGCGGCGGACTCACGCAGCGCCTGGCGCCGCAGAATGCCCTGGGCGGCGCCGCCGTCGTCGGAGACGGCGGCCAGGGCCATCGGCGGGAGCTGGGTCACGGCCACGCGTCTCGGTCCTCCTGCTGCTGAACACCCTCCGGCTGTCCCCCGTACGTACCAACGACGCGTGGCGCTCTGGATCACGGGCTGGGCGAAGATCCTTGCGGCCGGGAACCAAGGACCCGCTCGCAGCCGTCGTAGGCGGCACCGGCATAGTGGGATACCACCCCATTGCCGGGGCGGTGCATGACAATTCCACACAGGCCTAGAGCAGCTCAGAACCTCAGGGGGAGTCCCACCCATGCCATCCAAACGCCGACCCGCACTGGCCGTGGCCGCCATAGCCTCGGTTCTGGCGCTCACCGCCACCGCGTGCGGCTCCTCGGACGACACCACCGACGCCAAGCCGACCGCGTCGTCGGAGCAGCAGGGCGTGGGCGACATCAAGCTGCCCGACAACCTCAACGACAAGTTGAAGAACCTCGGCATCGATCTGGACCAGTGGAAGAACGGCGCCTGGAACAAGTGGGACAAGGACGACTGGCTGCGCGAGGCCGGTGACTTCATCAACCCGATCATCAAGGGCCTGTGGAAGCCGGACCGGATGCGCGAGGCGCAGGAGCCCGACAAGCCGGTGGACGACAGCGACATCGCGGACGACCAGGGTGTGACCGACCCCGATCCGCAGCCCGTCGCGGCCAAGGAGGTCACCAGCCCGTACAGCTCCAAGGTCCCCTATGCGGGCAAGGTCTTCTTCGACGGCCCCGAGGGCTCGATGGTCTGCTCCGCGACGGTGGTCGAGGACCCGGCGCACCCCGGCAAGTCCAACCTGGTGTGGACGGCGGGCCACTGCGTCCACGCGGGCAAGGGCGGCGGCTGGTACAAGAACCTGATGTTCGTGCCCTCCTACAACGACGCGGGCAAGTCCCAGGCGGAGCTGGAGAACGCCACCAAGGAGGAGCTGGCTCCCAAGGGCGTCTGGTGGGCCGACTGGGCGCAGACTTCCTCGCAGTGGATCGACAACGGCGCGGCCGTGGGCGGTAAGGGCGCTCCGTACGACTTCGCGGTGATGCATGTGAAGCCGGAGGCCAGCGGCGGCAAGTCGCTCGAGGAGACGGTGGGCGGCGCGCTGCCGGTCGACTTCAACGCCCCGGCCGTGAAGTCCATCGACGAGATCACGGCCACCGGCTATCCGGCCGCCCCGCCGTTCGACGGCCAGAAGATGAACCAGTGCGCGGACAAGCCGGGCCGGCTCTCCCTGGACGCCAAGCAGCCGACGATGTACCGCATCGGCTGCACCATGACCGCCGGCTCCTCCGGCGGTGGCTGGGTCGCCAATGGCGCGGACGGCAAGCCGGCGCTGGTGTCCAACACCTCGATCGGCCCGTCCAACGCGACCTGGCTGGCGGGCCCGCATCTGGGCCCCGAGGCGAAGGGCGTCTACAGCGCGGTCAGCAAGAAGTTCGCGAGCCAGTGACCCGGCTGAGCCGGTAGCCGTGAGCCGGTAGCCGTCAGGCAGCCGTCCATCCCATGGCGAGGGCCCGCCCCCGGAATTCCGGGGGCGGGCCCTCGCCGTGCATGTGTCGTGGCCGACGCGGTGACGCCGGTATGACTGGCTGACTAGCGCTGGCCGGCGGCCGTGGCCGGGATGAAGCGCCGCAGCTCCGCCGCGAGCTCCTCGTGCACGCGCGCCTTGAGCAGCGTGCCCTCGGGGGTGTGCTCCTCGGAGAGCACCTCGCCCTCGGCGTGGGTGCGCGCGACGAGCTTGCCGTGGGTGTACGGCAGCAGCACCTCGATCTCGACCTGGGGCCGGGGCAGCTCCTCGTCGATCACCGCGAGCAGCTCGTCGATGCCCAGCCCGCTACGGGCCGACACCGCCATGGCGCGCCGCTCCATGCGCAGCAGCCGCTGCACAACGAGCGGATCGGCCATGTCCGCCTTGTTGATCACAACGATCTCGGGCACGTCGACCGCGCCCACATCGCGGATCACCTCGCGCACGGCGGCCAGCTGTTCCTCGGGCGTCGGATGCGAGCCGTCCACCACATGGAGGATCAGATCGGCGTCGCCGACCTCCTCCATCGTGGAGCGGAACGCCTCCACCAGGTGGTGCGGCAGATGCCGGACGAATCCGACGGTGTCCGCCAGCGTGTAGAGCCGCCCGCTGGGGGTCTCGGCCCGGCGCACGGTCGGGTCGAGGGTGGCGAACAGCGCGTTCTCCACCAGGACGCCCGCGCCGGTGAGCCGGTTGAGCAGCGAGGACTTGCCCGCGTTGGTGTATCCGGCGATGGCGACCGAGGGGACCTTGTGGCGCCGCCGCTCCTGCCGCTTGATGTCGCGGCCGGTCTTCATCTCGGCGATCTCGCGGCGCATCTTCGCCATCTTCTCGCGAATGCGCCGCCGGTCCGTCTCGATCTTGGTCTCACCGGGGCCACGGGTGGCCATACCGCCGCCCGAGGATCCGGATCCACCACCACCCATCTGGCGGGACAGCGACTGACCCCAGCCTCGCAGCCGCGGCAGCATGTACTGCATCTGGGCGAGCGAGACCTGCGCCTTGCCCTCTCGGGACTTGGCGTGCTGGGCGAAGATGTCGAGGATCAGGGCGGTCCGGTCGACCACCTTGACCTTGACGACGTCCTCGAGGTGGATCAGCTGCCCCGGGCTCAGCTCACCGTCGCAGACCACGGTGTCGGCACCGGACTCGACCACGATGTCACGTAGTTCCTCGGCCTTGCCGGAGCCGATGTAGGTGGCGGGATCCGGCTTGTTGCGCCGCTGGATCACACCGTCGAGCACCAGGGCGCCGGCGGTCTCGGCGAGGGCGGCGAGCTCCGCCAGGGAGTTCTCCGCGTCCCGCACCGTGCCGGAGGTCCATACGCCGACCAGCACCACGCGCTCCAGGCGCAGCTGCCGGTACTCGACCTCGGTGACGTCCTCGAGCTCGGTGGACAGCCCGACCACACGCCGCAGCGCGGCACGGTCGGAGCGGTCGTACTGGTCGCCGTCACGCTCCTCGTCGATCTCGTGACTCCAGGCGACGTCCTCTTCCATCAGGGCGTCGGCCCGAAGGCTCTCGGCGAGGCGCTGCCGGTCCTGCGGAAGGGAAGAGGAGTGGGTCAAAGGAATCCTTACGTCGTGGAATACCGTCACTGTCGACAACGCGTGGCGGGCCCGGGGGATTCCCCCGCCGGGGCCGGCCATGGACGCCGACCCCTTGATGGTCGCACGCGGCGGGCGGGCCGTCACCCGGGTTTCACGGCCCATGGCACCGCGTAACGGACCGCGTGCCGCCCCGCCCGCGCGCCGGGCAGCGCGGCGCCCTTCGTGGTCGCCTTCTCCGCCTGCTTCCAGTCGGGGTGTCCCGGCATCGGCGGCGTCTTCCTGCCGTACAGCCACGGATGGAGGAATCCGCTGAGATCGTGCCCCGCCACGGCGGAGGCCAGCCGCACGAAGTCGGCGGTCGAGGCCACTCCGTCGCGGTGGCGGAGCACCCATTGCCGCTCCAGCCGCTCGAAGGCGGCCCGGCCGATCCGCTGCCGCAGCGCGTACAGCACCAGCGCGCTGCCGTCGTAGACCACCGGGCGGAAGATGCCGATCGGCTGGCCGGGGTCGGCGGCCTCGGGGGCCGCGGGCGGCCCTCCCTCGGCCCGCCAGGCGTCGGACTGCCCGTACGCCTTGCGCATCCGCCGCTCCAGGCTCGCCTTACCGCGCTCATCGGCGTACAGCGCCTCGTACCAGGTGGCGTGGCCCTCGTTGAGCCACAGATCGGACCAGCGGCGCGGGCTGACGCTGTCGCCGAACCACTGGTGCGCCAGCTCATGCACCATGATCGACTCGATGTACCACCGGGGCAGCTGACCGCTGGTGAACAGATCGCGCTCGAAGAGGGAGAGCGTCTGGGTCTCCAGCTCGAAGCCGGTGGTGGCGTGGGCGATCAGCACGCCGTAGGTCTCGAAGGGGTAGCGCCCGGCCTTCCTCTCCATCCAGGCCAGCTGCCCGGGGGTGCGCGCGAGCCACTTCTCCAGCCGTGCGCGGTCCGCCGCGGGGACGACGTCGCGCACCGGCAGCCCATGGGGCCCGGTGCGGCGCGGCACCGCGGAGCGGCCGATGGAGATCTGCGCCAGCTCGGTGGCCATGGGGTGGGCGAGGCGGTACGTCCAGGTGGTGCGCGCTCCCTTGCGGACGCGCTGGCCGGGCAGACCGCCCGCGACGACCGTAAGGCGCTTCGGAGCGGTGATCCGGAAGGTGAAGCGGGCCTTGTCTGCGGGGTGGTCGTTGCACGGGAAGACCCGGTGGGCGGCGTTGGCCTGGTTGGCCATGGCCAGCCCGTCGCTGGTGCGGACCCAGCCGCCGTTCGTGCCGCTCCGCGGATCGCTGGTGTGGCGGACGGTGACCCGGAAGGCGGCGCCCTTACGGAGGGGGGCGAGCGGGGTGATGACCAGGTCTTCACCGGCCCTCGCGAACCGGGCCCGCGCTCCGTCGACCCGCACCGAGTCCACGGCGCCCTGGGCGAAGTCGAGGTTGACGGTGCGCAGCGGGGCGGTCGCGCGGGCGTCGATGGTGGTGACGGCGTCGAGCGGCCGGTCCTGACGGTGGTAGGCGAACGCGATGTCGTACGCCGTGACGTCGTACCCGGGGTTCCCGAGCTGCGGGAAGAGGGGGTCACCGATGCCCAGGGGGCTCGGGTGCGCGGGGGACACCGGCCCCGCGGCGGAGGAGGGGCCGACCGCGAGGAAGACCGCGGCCATCGCGGCGGCCACCGGCGCGGTCCTGCGGCGCCGGGTACGCGGCGGCCGGGGGCGGCGCCCCGAAGAAAGCGTCATGCCCTACGGCTACCAGTGCCCCGCCGCCCGCGCAGTCGCTCCCGGCCCTGATCCACCCGAAGGAGTTCAGACGGCCCGACCGTGGTCGGGAACGGGCCGCTCAGGATCGCGCCCGCCCGTCAGTGCGCCGCGGCCATGCTGCGGCCCTCGCGCGTCACGTCGTAGACCCCGGGGACGTTCCGCATGGCCCGCATCAGCGTGGGCAGCCTGCCCGCGTCGGGCAGCTGGAGCGTGTAGGTGTGCCGGACCCGTTGCTCACGGGGCGGTTCGACGGCGGCCGCCACCACCTCCGCGCCCTCGGCGGCGATGGCCTCGGTGAGATCCGCGAGCAGATGCGGCCTGCTGAACGCCTCCGCGAAGAGGGTCACGCGGTAGTCGCCGCCCCCGTCCCCGTCGTCCTCGTCCGCCCAGCGCACTCCGACGGCCGTGCGCCCGGTCGAGGTCATCCGCGCCACTCCGGGGCACCGCTCGCGGTGCACGGTGACGGCGCCGCCGCGGACCGCGAAGCCGGTGATCGCATCGGGCGGCACCGGGGTGCAGCAGCGGGCGAGCCGTACGGTCGCGCCGGGCAGGTCGACGACGATGCCCGCCTCGGGACGGCCCGCACCGGTCGACGCGGGGGCGACGGTCTGGCCGCCGTGCGAAGCCTGCGAAGCCTGTGAGCCCCGCGTGGCCTGCGCGTCCTGCGTCTCGTGGCCGTCCTGGCCGTCCTGCCTGTCCTGCCCGTCGCGGTCGGTGAGCCCGGAGGCGGACTCCGGCGCCTCGGCGGGCTCCCGGAGCTCGTGCTGAGACGCCGGATGGGCCGCCAGCCAGCGGTTGATGGCGATGCGGGCGGCCGGGGTGCGGGCGTGGTCGAGCCACTCCGGCGAGGGGCCGTGGGATGCGGTGTCCCGGGAGTCGCTCGCCATCAGCAACTGCAAGGTGTCGCCGTCGCGCAGCACCGTGCTCAGGGTCGCGATCCTGCCGTTGACCCGGGCGCCGATACAGGAGTGCGCGTCGTCGCCATACAGGGCGTACGCGGCGTCCACACAGCTCGCCCCCGCGGGCAGGCCGAGCGTCCCGCCGTCGGAGCGGAAGACGGTGATCTCCCGGTCCTGGGCGAGGTCATCGCGAAGCGAGGTCCAGAAGATGTCGGGGTCGGGGGTGGCGCTCTGCCAGTCGAGCAGCCGGGACAGCCAGCCGGGGCGGGTGGGGTCGGCCCGCTCGCCCTCGGGGGCGTCCACACCCTCCGTCGGGGCGTACGGATTGCCGAGGGCGATCACTCCGGCCTCGGCGACCCGGTGCATCTGGTGGGTGCGGATGAGGACTTCGGTGACCTCGCCGTCGCGCCCGGCCACGGCCGTGTGCAGCGACTGGTAGAGGTTGAACTTGGGGACCGCGATGAAGTCCTTGAACTCCGAGATCACCGGGGTGAAGCAGGTGTGCAGTTCGCCGAGGACCGCGTAGCAGTCCGCGTCGTCGGCGACCAGGACGAGAAGGCGGCCGAGGTCGGTGCCGGTCAGCTCGCCGCGCTTGAGCCCGACCCGGTGGACGGAGACGAAGTGCCGCGGCCGGACCAGGACTTCGGCGGTGATGCCCGCCTCGTGCAGCACGCCCCGTACGTCCTCGGCGGCCTGGGCCAGCGGGTCGGGGCGGCCGGCGTGGGCCAGGAGGAGCTCGCGGGTCCGCGCGTACTCCTCGGGGTGGAGGATGGCGAAGACCAGGTCCTCGAGCTCGGTCTTGAGCGCCTGCACCCCGAGCCGCTCGGCGAGCGGGATCAGCACATCGCGGGTGACCTTGGCGATGCGCGCCTGTTTCTCGGGGCGCATCACGCCGAGGGTGCGCATGTTGTGCAGCCGGTCGGCGAGTTTGATCGACATCACCCGGACGTCGTTGCCGGTGGCGACGAGCATCTTGCGGAAGGTCTCGGGCTCGGCCGCCGCGCCGTAGTCGACCTTCTCCAACTTGGTGACACCGTCGACGAGGAAGCGGACCTCCTCGCCGAACTCCTCCCCCACCTGATCGAGGGTCACCTCGGTGTCCTCGACAGTGTCGTGGAGCAGCGAGGCGGTCAACGTCGTGGTCTCGGCGCCCAGTTCGGCGAGGATCAGCGTGACGGCCAGCGGATGGGTGATGTACGGCTCACCGCTCTTGCGCATCTGGCCGCGGTGGGAGGACTCGGCCAGGACATACGCCTTGCGGAGCACATCCAGATCGGCTCCGGGGTGGTGGACGCGATGGACCTTGGCCACATGCTCGATCGCGTCCGGCAGCCGGCCGCGGGAGGCGGACCCGAGCAGGGCGGCCCGGCTGAACCTGCGGAGATTGCGCAGGTCGATGCGGGGGAGGCCGCGCCTGCGACCGAACGGGGCCTGGTCGGTGGCCTCTGCGCTCATGGGCAACCTCCGGCGGCGTCGAGCGTCAACCGGCGTGGGTACTCCCCCGGGGCCGGTGCTTGATGCTATCGAGCCCATCACGCACGGCCGACCGGCTCTCGCCCAGAGTGAAACGGATCACCCATTCGAGGGAAGTGTCAGCCGAGGTCCGTGCCCAGCCAGGAGGGATCGATCTCCCCCTCGGCCACGATCACGGCAGGGCCGGTCATCTCCACCGTACCGTCCGGCCGTTCACTGATGACAAGCCGCCCTCCGGGAACGTCCACGGTGTACGTGACGGGGTGGCCGGTGACGGCCGGATCGGCCCCGTCACGGCGGGCGGCGGCGACCATCACGGCGCAGGCGCCGGTGCCGCAGGAGCGGGTCTCGCCGGAGCCGCGCTCATGCACCCGCATCGCGACATGGCGCGGGCCGCGGTCGACGACGAATTCGACATTGGTGCCGTGCGGGTACGCGGCGGCGGGGCGCACGGCGGGCGCCGTGAACAGATCACCGGCCTGGGCGAGGTCGTCGACGAAGGCGACCGCGTGCGGATTGCCCATGTTCACGTTGCGCGCGGGCCAGCTGTGGTCACCGACCGTGACCGTAATCTCCCCTTCGGGGCCGGGCCCGGGCAGCGCGGCCTCGCCCATCACCACGGTGATCGGGCCGTCGGACCCGGTCGTGGCCTCGCCCGGCCGGGCGGCGTCACCGGCGTCCTTGGCGATATGGGCCCGGCGCACCCCGGCCCGGGTGGCGATCGCGAGATCGCCCGCCTCGACCAGCCCGGCGCGCTGAAGGTACCGGGCGAAGACGCGGACTCCGTTGCCGCACATCTCGGCGATGCTGCCGTCGCTGTTGCGGTAGTCCATGAACCATTCGGCCTGGTCGGCCATGGCCCGCGCCTCGGGGTGCGCCGAGGACCGCACGACGCGGATCAGGCCGTCACCGCCGATACCGGCTCGGCGGTCGCAGATCCGGGCGACGGTGGCCGCGGACAGCTCCAGACGGCCGTCCAGGTCGGGGACGATGACGAAGTCGTTCTCGGTGCCGTGCCCCTTCAGGAAGGCCAGCCGTGGTGCGGTGCTCATCCCTCGATCCTACGGGGCTCCGCCCGCACCGGCCCCCGGTGCCCGGCCCGCCTGGGAGAACCACTGGCCGGAGGGCCTGAGCAGACCGGAGGAAGTCCTCCAGCGGAGCGCTCAGCGGAGGCGGGCCACCCGCCAGAAGGTGAGGGCGACCAGCAGGGCCACGATCGCGACATAGAGCACGACGAAACGCCAGTCCGGGCGGCGTCCGGAGCCTCTGGGGGGCAGACCCGGCCAGGTGTAGCCCACCCGGCGGGCGGCCATCAGGCCCCAGCCCGCCGCACAGCTGCTCAGCAGCAGGCCGAGCATGGCCACGACCGCCCCTCCGTCGCCGAACTCGAAGGCGAGCGGGAAGGCGAACATCAGCGAGCCGAGGATGGCCAGGGCGACGATCGGCGCGATCTGCCAGATCCGCAGCCGGCGCGGCGGGCGCAGCTCCCGGAAGGACTCCCCGGAGACCGAGCCCGCGCCGGTCTCGCCCTCGGAGCCGTCCTCGAGGACCGGCGCGCCGGGTTCGTGGAGCCCTCCGGCCTCATCGGGGCCGTCCGGGGTCAGCGGCCGCGCGTCTCCGTGCGGCGATTGCTGCGATGCGTCGCGAGGGCCGGCCTCCATCGCCACACGCCCTCCCAACTCCAGACACCACGGCACGATCGGAGCTTGATGATGGCATGCCCGCCGGGGCCCCAATGACGAGCTGAGCTTCCCGATGCCATGACGTGATCAGGCTGTGACCGCCCGTTCAACCAACGCGAGCGCGCTCGCCAGGAGTTCCCGTCTGCGGTCGGCCGCTCCGCTGAGCCAGTGGACCCTGGGATCGCGGCGGAACCAGGAGTCCTGACGGCGTGCGAACCGCTTGGTGGCGCGCACGGTTTCGGCCCTCGCCTCCTCCTCGCCGCACTCTCCCGCGAGCGCGGCGAGCACTTGCTGATAGCCCAGCGCGCGGGAGGCGGTACGGCCGGAGCGCAGCCCGGCGTCCTCCAGCCGGCGGACCTCCTCGACCAGCCCGGCGTCCCACATCCGGTCCACCCGCAGGGCGATCCGCTCATCCAGCTCGGGGCGCTCGACGTCGACGCCGATCTGAAGCGTGTCGTAGACCGCCTCGTGCCCGGGCAGATTGGCGGTGAACGGGCGGCCCGTGATCTCGATGACCTCCAGCGCCCGGACCACCCTGCGGCCGTTGCTGGGCAGGATCGCGCGCGCCGCCTCGGGGTCGGCGTCGGCGAGCCGGGCGTGCAGGACCCCGGAGCCCCGCTCCTCCAGCTCGGCCTCGAGCCGGGCCCGGACGGCGGGGTCGGTGCCCGGGAATTCGAGGGCGTCGATGGCCCCGCGGATGTAGAGGCCGGAGCCGCCGACCAGGACGGGGGTGCGGCCCTCGGCGAGCAGGCGGTCCATCTCTGCGCGGGCCAGCCGCTGGTACTCGGCGACGCTCGCGGTCTGGGTGACGTCCCAGATGTCCAGCAGCCGGTGCGGCACCCCCTGCCGCTCGTCCTCCGTGAGCTTGGCGGTGCCGATGTCCATGCCCCGGTACAGCTGCATGGAGTCGGCGTTGACGACCTCGCCGTCGAGGTGTCTGGCGAGTGCGACGCCCAGATCGGACTTTCCGGCCGCTGTGGGGCCGACGACGGCGATGACTCGCGGCGGATGGCCTGCTGTATTCACCGGGCCAGTCTCGCAAATGCCCCGGGGGCACCTCGAATGAGCGACGTGACGGGGCACCGCCGGGTTCGTTGCCTGTTGCGAGGTTCCGAAGGCCGGTTCGGGGAATCGGTCGCCGCGCGCCGCGCAGTCGCCGCGCACCGCACAAGGGGGGACTCCGGGCGGCGCGGGATTTCGCCCACGCGAGTTTCGCCCACACGAGTAAGGTATGGAGTAGATATGGGCGTGTTTTCCAGGTTTCGTCGTGCGTCGAAGGAGGCGAGCCGTTCGTCCAAGGAGGCACCGTCCGTGCGGGACGCCCAGGCCACGGCCGACGCCATGACGGCGGAAACCGAGTCCGGGACCACCGATGGGGCTGAGACCGCGCGGAGCGGGAAGGAGAACCCGGCGGGTGAAGGCGCCGGGATCCCCAAGCAGCAGTCCGCGGCCGAGGCGGCCGACAGCGAGACCGGCGAGAGCGCCCGCGCATAGGCAACCGACGAGGGTAGGTGGCACATGGGCCTGATGGACAATCTCAAGGCCAAGGCCGGTCAGATGAAGGGCAAGGCCGGCAGCTTCGCGCAGCAGCACGAGGCCAGGATCGAGCGGGGCCTGGAGAAGGCGGCCAAGTCGGTCGACACCAGGACCAAGGGCAAGTACAGCGCCAAGATCGAGACTGGCACGGGCAAGGCGAAGGACGCTCTCAACCGCCTCTCGCAGATGGACGAGCGCAAGCCCAAGCACAAGGGCGACGCATAAGACCGGCCAAGCGGACAAGGCACAGAAGACGGGGGCGGGCGATGCCGGGCCCGGACCGGCCGGCCCCGCCGGTACGCGGCCGTGGAGCGTGGGCTCCACGGCCGCGAGCGGCCTATGACGACCAGCTCGCCACGAAATACCCCACGCCGTACGGCGCTTCGTCATACCGCAACTCCCCCTTCAGGCGCGTTCCCTCGCCCGCCCCCGCGAGCACCTGGAGCGGCGCACGGCCAGCCGCCTTGAGCTCATACGCCAACTCCTCGTCGAGCGCGGCCAGCGCCCCGGTGTCGGCGGCCGCCAGCGACCGCGCCACCTCGGCGTCGAACGCGGCCGCCCGCTCGTCGAGATAGCCCGGCGCCTTCAGCGTGCGGCATGCGGTGCCGTCGCCCATCACCAGCAGCGCGACCCGCTCCGCCCGCCCGGCGAGCTCCCTTCCGACTTGAATACACCGCTCGGCCGCGAGAGGTTCCCCCACACCCAGCCCCTCGACGGGCACCGCCGGGTCCCACCCCGCGTGCTCCAGCAGCCAGGCGCCGACCGCCAGCGACGTCGGCAGCGAGCGCGAGGACCCGCCGTCCGCGGCGTCCTCGCGGCCGGATCCCCCCGCCACCGGCGCGGCGAGCCGCACATCCACCTCCACGCCGAAGCCGCGGAACGATCCGGGCGCGCCCTGCGCATGCGGCCCGCGCCCGGCGCGATCGGCTGGCCCCAGCACGATCAGGCGCTCCGGACGCGCCGCCGCGAGGGCGTGGACGGCCTCGAAGCACTCCGCGCGCAGCCCGTCCAGCTCGGGGGCGGCTCCGGCGGCGACCTCGGGCACCAGCAGCGGCGGACACGGGCAGACGGCGGCGGCGATCAGCATGATCGTGAGCCTAGCCGCGCGCTCAGTCGCAGCCGCAGCCCGCGGTGGGCGCGGCCGGCTGCGGCGGCGGGGCGCCCACCGTCGGCAGGCCCAGCATCACACCCGCGGGCTTCTTCTCCTCGGGCGCGTTCCGCCGCTCCCAGGCGTCTCCGGCGCGGGTGCGCCGCACGCCCCGGGCCGGGCCCTCGGCCAGCAGATGGTGAGGGGCGGCGTAGGTGATGTCGACAGTGACGACATCACCGGGGCGCACCGGCTCCTCGGGCCGCGCGAAGTGCACCAGACGGTTGTCGGGGGCGCGGCCGGACAGCCGCCGCGTGGCGTCGTCCTTACGGCCTTCACCCTCGGCGACCAGCACCTCCAGCACGCGCCCGACCTGCTTCTTGTTCTCCTCCCAGGAGATCTCCTCCTGGAGGGCGACCAGCCGCTCGTAGCGCTCCTGGACGACCGCCTTGGGCACCTGGCCGTCCATCTCGGCCGCGGGCGTCCCGGGCCGCTTGGAGTACTGGAAGGTGAACGCCTGGGCGAACCGCGCCTCGCGCACCACGTGCAGCGTCTGCTCGAAGTCCTCCTCGGTCTCCCCGGGGAAGCCGACGATGATGTCGGTCGAGATGGCGGCGTCCGGCATCGCGGCGCGCACCTTCTCGATGATGCCCAGGTAGCGCTCCTGCCGGTAGGAGCGGCGCATCGCCTTGAGCACGGTGTCCGAGCCGGACTGAAGCGGCATGTGCAGCTGCGGCATCACGTTCTCCGTCTCGGCCATGGCGGCGATGACGTCGTCGGTGAAGTCGCGCGGATGCGGCGAGGTGAACCGGACCCGCTCCAGGCCCTCGACCTTCCCGCAGGCGCGCAGCAGCTTGCTGAACGCCTCGCGGTCGCCGATGTCGGAGCCGTACGCGTTCACGTTCTGGCCGAGCAGGGTGATCTCGGTGACGCCCTCGGCGACCAGGGTCTCCACCTCGGCGAGGATGTCGCCGGGGCGGCGGTCCTTCTCCTTGCCGCGCAGCGCCGGGACGATGCAGAAGGTGCAGGTGTTGTTGCAGCCCACGGAGATGGAGACCCATGCGGCGTACGCGGACTCGCGCCGCGTCGGCAGCGTGGAGGGGAAGGCATCCAGGGACTCGGCGATCTCGACCTGGGCCTCCTCCTGGACGCGGGCGCGCTCCAGCAGCACCGGCAGGCTGCCGATGTTGTGGGTGCCGAAGACCACGTCGACCCAGGGGGCCTTGTTGACGATGGTGTCGCGGTCCTTCTGGGCCAGACAGCCGCCGACGGCGATCTGCATGCCCGGCCGCCGGGCCTTGATCGGCGCGAGCCGGCCGAGGTTGCCGTACAGCCGGTTGTCGGCGTTCTCCCGCACCGCGCAGGTGTTGAAGACGACGATGTCGGCCTCGCCCTCGCCGGTGCCCTCGGGCGCGCGGACATAGCCCGCCTGTTCCAGGAGGCCCGAGAGCCGCTCGGAGTCATGGACATTCATCTGGCACCCGTAGGTGCGGATCTCGTAGCTCTTGGGTGCTTGAACGTCCACTGCCGGGCTCCGGTCGCTGCTGATGGTCACCCAACAAGGGTAGGCGCTCACAGAAGCCCCTCTGCCGGGCGGTGGACCGGGCCACCGGCCCGTCCCCCGGGGGTGGGCCGACGGCCGGGTACCGGCACACTGTGTTCCATGACACGGAACAGCGCACAGGGCAATATGCTCGACAAGGCGATGGCGGTGCTCGGCTGCTTCCGCCCCGATGGCGGGGCGTTCCGTCTCACGGAACTGTCCGCGCGGACCGGGCTCGCCAAGACCACCGTGTTCCGGCTCTGCGCCGATCTGGTCCGGCTCGGCCTGCTCGAACGTGACGCCGAGACCTACCGGCTCGGAGGCGCCCTCTTCGAACTGGGCTCACTCGTCCCCCGTCGGCGCGATCTGCGGGAGGCCGCGCTGCCGTTCCTCCAGGACCTCTTCGAGGCCACGCACGAGACCGTGCACCTCGGGGTGCGCGAGGGCCACGAGGTGGTCTACGTCGAGCGCATCCATGGCCACGACGCCCTTCGGCTGCCGTCCCGCATCGGCGGCCGACTGCCCCTGACCTGCACCGGCGTCGGTAAGGCGCTGCTGGCGTTCTCGGGCTCCGAGCTGGTCGAGGAGGTCCTGGCCACGCCTCTGCCCGCCCTCACGCCCCACTCGATCACCGATCCGGACCGGCTGCGCACGGCCGTCGAGCAGGCCCAGGTCGCGGGTCTGGCCTACGAGGAGGAAGAGGCGGCCCCGGGGGTCAGCTGCATCGCGGCTCCCGTCTTCGACGGGCCGACCTCGGTGGCGGCGCTGTCGGTGGCCGTACCCCGCGGCCGCTTCCGGCCGGCGCAGCTGGCACCGGCGGTCCGGACGGCGGCCCTGGGGCTGTCGCGGGCCCTGCGCTCCGGCAGATGAGGGGGCGGCGCCCGCGCAACGGGATCCGCGACTCGCCCCGCCCTTCCACGGGATCCGCGACTCACCCCCGCCCTTCCATAGCGACTCGCCCCGCCCTTCCGTAGCGACTCGCCCCCGCCCTTCCGTAGTGGGTCTCCCCTCCCCTCCCGGCAGCGGGCCTGGCAGGATCCTCGTCATGGCCCTCACCCTTCCGCGCCTGGACCGGCGCCGCGCCCTCCAGTCAGCCGCCGCGGGCCTCGTCGCCCTCGGGCTGCTGCTGTGGTGGCTGCTGGCGTCGGGCGGTGGCGCCTCGCCCAGCGGCCGGGTGACGTTCGCGACGGGGGTCTCCACCGGGGTCTACGACACCTATGGCCGGATGCTCGAGCAGGACCTCGCCCGGGACCTCCCCGATGTCGATGTGCGGCTGGAGCAGTCCAGGGGTTCCCCGGACAACGTCGAGCGGCTGGCCCGGGGCAGGGCCACCTTCGCCATCGCCGCCACCGACGCCGTCGCCGCCTACCAGGGCGAGGGAGCGGGGCGGCTGCGGGCCTGCGCCCGGCTGTACGACGACTACATGCAGCTGGTCGTGCCGAGAGGCTCGTCCGTGCAGTCGGCCCACGACCTGAGGCATCTGCGAGTCGGGGTGGGCGGCGACGGCTCCGGCGTGCAGCTGATCACCCGGGCGCTGATCAAGGCCTCCGGGCTCGACTTCGACCGGGACATCCGGGCCGAGCGGGTCGGCATCGACGCCATGCCGAAGCTGCTGCGGCAGGGCAAGCTCGACGCCTTCTTCTGGTCGGGCGGGCTGCCGACATCCGCGGTGCGCACCCTGGCTCACGCCTACCCGATCCGGCTCGTCCAGCTCGGCGACCTCACCGGCCCGCTGCATCGGCAGGGCGGGGTGACGCGCTACTACCGGGCGGCCACCGTGCCCGCCGACGCGTACGAGGAGATACGCAGGCCGGAGCCGGTCAAGACGATCGCCGTACCGAACCTCCTGGTCACGACGGACCGGGTGGCCCCCGATCTGGCGGAGGGCGTCACCCGCACGGTGATAGAGAACCGGGACCGTATCGGGGCGAAGGTGCACGCCGCCCAGAAGGTGGACCTGCGGACCGCCGTCTTCACCGACCCCCTCGCCCTCCACAAGGGCGCGGCCCGCTATTACCGTTCGGTCAAGCCGTAGTCCGGCACCGCCGCCGCCCCCTGCCCGGCTCGTGGTACCGCCGTCACGTCCTTACGGCCCGCGTCACGTCCTTACGGTCGTCACGGTCTCACCGGGCCCCGTCCGCGGCACCGTAATGGTCACGCGCAGACCACAGGGCTTGTTGGGCGCGTAGTGGATCGTGCCCCCGCCCGCCGTCAGCAGCGCGCGGGTGATGGACAGGCCAAGGCCCGAGCCCGAGACGTTCTGGTGGCGGCCGCTGCGCCAGAAGCGGTCGCCGATGCGGGCGAGTTCGTCCTCGGTGAGGCCCGGGCCGCCGTCGGCGACGACGATCGCCACGGTGTCGCCCTCCGTGCGCGCCGAGACCTCCACATGCGCCCCCTCGGGCGTGAACTTCAGGGCGTTGTCGACGACGGCGTCCAGCGCGCTGGACAGGGCCACCGGGTCGGCCCAGCCGGTGATGGCCGCGGGGCCGGTGTAGGCGAGCCCGACCTCCTCCCGCTCGGCCACCGGAAGCCAGGCGTCCACCCGGTCGGTCGCCAGCTCCGCGATATCGGTGAGCCGCAGATCCGCGGCGGTGTGCTCGGCCAGGGCGAGGTCGAGCAGATCGTCCAGGACGCTGGCCAGGCGCTTGCCCTCCGCGCGCACCGAGGCGATCTCCTCATGGCCGTCCGGCAGCTCCAGCGCCAGCAGCTCGATGCGCAGCAAGAGCGCGGAGAGCGGATTGCGCAGCTGGTGCGAGGCGTCGGCCACGAACGCCCGCTGCTGCTCAAGGACCTGCTCGACGTTGTCGGCCATCTCGTTGAACGAGCGGGCCAGCCGCCGCAGCTCCGGGGGCCCGGAGGCGGCCGCGACGCGTGACTGCATCCGCCCGGTGGCGATGTCATGGGTCGCGGTGTCCAGGACGCGCACGGGCCGCAGCACCCATCCGGTGAGCCGGAAGGCGGCGCCGACGGCCAGCAGCATCGCGGCGCATTCGCCCCCGCCGATCACCAGCCAGCCGTGCAGGATCCGCGACCGCATCTGGCCGGTGGGCGAGTCGGTGACGACGACGGCCACCACGTCCCCGTCGCGGACGACAGGAGAGGCCACGGTGAGCCTGCCCCGCTGCCAGGGCCACACCTGGGGCGGATCGTGGCTGCGGCGCCCGGCGAGGGCCTCGTCGAACGCCTGGGCGCTCTCACCCGAGTCCGGCAGCCGCCAGCCGCCGGGCGCCTCGGCCATGGGCGGTGCGTCCCGGTCCCGGTAGAAGACCCCGGCCCGGATGCCGTACAGATCGTGGTAGCGCTTGAGCTCGGCGCGCAGGGTGCCCAGCCGCTCGTTCCCCTCGGCGCCGACCGCCCCCGTGGGCCCGGCGGTGACGAACTGGGCGAGCGCGGCGAAGCGCGCGGTGTCGTCGATCCGGTCGACGACCACGCGCTGCTGCTCCCGGGCGGCCAGGCTCCCGGCGAGCGGGAAGCCGAGCGCGAGGAGCACGCCCGCCATGAGGACGATGAGGAGCGGGAGGAGCCGCGTGCGCACCGAGGGAGCCCCGGTCGCTCAGCCGGCCGGGGCGACGAGGCGATAGCCCACCCCGCGCACCGTCTCGATCAGAGCGGGCATCCGCAGCTTGGAGCGCAGGGAGGCGATGTGGACCTCCAGGGTGCGCCCCGTCCCCTCCCAACTGGTGCGCCAGACCTCACTGATGATCTGCTCCCGGCGGAAGACGACACCGGGGCGCTGGGCGAGCAGGGCGAGCAGATCGAACTCCTTACGGGTGAGCGAAACGGTCGTCCCGTGGACGGAGACCTGGCGGGTGGGCAGCTCGATGGTCACCGGGCCGAGCCGCAGCGGCGGATGGGAGCCGTCCGGGCTCTCCTCGGGGCCATGGCCCGGGTCGTGGGCGGCGGTGCGGCGGCTGACGGCGTGGATCCGGGCGAGCAGCTCCATGGTGTCGTACGGCTTGACCACGTAGTCGTCGGCGCCGAGGTTGAGCCCGTGTATGCGGGAGCGCACATCGGCGCGTGCCGTCACCATGATCACGGGGATGGCGGTGCGCTTGCGGATCTTGCCGCACACCTCGAAGCCGTCCTGGTCGGGCAGGCCCAGGTCGAGGAGGACCACGCCGAAGGGGGCGCCGGAGTCCGGCAGCAGCGCCTGGAGCGCCTCCTCGCCGCTGCGGGCGTGGGCGACCTCGAAACCGTGCTTGGAGAGCATGGCGGACAGCGCCGCGGCGACATGGTTGTCGTCCTCGACGAGCAGCAGTCTCACCGGCCCCTCCGCCACCTTTCCGTATCAGGGGAGACGCGCCCCGTACGCGTCCCCGTCACCATGTCTTCGAATGCGGCCACGAACATGGCCACAGGGCATCCACCCCGATCGACGGGCAGCCGTCAAGACGCATTCGGTCACACACGGGTTTCCGTTACGCAGCCGGTACGGTGCGCGTCGCCCCGTTCACGCAGAGTGTCGTGTCGCGGCCATATCGTTATCCTCAATTTCAGCTCAGATGTAATGACGCTGGTCGCGGGCGCTCATTAGTGTCCTCCCAACCGAGGAGGACGGAGCGAGACGCCGATGAGCGAAGTATCGGTGACCAAGGACGCCGCACCGGTGGCGAACGCGTTGGTTGCGCTGTCAGGAGTCAACAAGCACTTCGGCGCGCTGCATGTGCTCCAGGACATCGACCTGACCATCAGCCGGGGTGAAGTGGTCGTCGTCATCGGGCCGTCCGGGTCCGGGAAGTCGACGCTGTGCCGCACGGTCAACCGGCTGGAGACGATCGACTCCGGCTCCATCACGATCGACGGCAAGCCGCTGCCCCAGGAGGGCAGGGAGCTCGCCCGGCTGCGTGCCGACGTCGGCATGGTCTTCCAGTCCTTCAACCTCTTCGCGCACAAGACGGTGCTCGAGAACGTGATGCTGGGCCAGGTCAAGGTCCGTAAGTCGGACAAGAAGGCCGCCGAGGAGAAGGCCCGCACGCTGCTCGACCGGGTCGGCGTCGGCGCCCAGGCGGACAAGTACCCCGCCCAGCTGTCCGGTGGCCAGCAGCAGCGCGTGGCGATCGCGCGCGCCCTGGCCATGGACCCGAAGGTGATGCTCTTCGACGAGCCGACCTCGGCGCTGGACCCGGAGATGATCAACGAGGTGCTGGAGGTCATGCAGCAGCTCGCCCGGGACGGCATGACGATGGTCGTCGTCACCCATGAGATGGGCTTCGCCCGCTCCGCGGCGAACCGGGTGGTCTTCATGGCCGACGGCCGGATCGTCGAAGAGGCCGAGCCGGAGCAGTTCTTCAACAACCCCCGAAGCGACCGGGCCAAGGACTTCCTGTCGAAGATCCTGCACCACTGAGCCGGCTGAGCCCGCCGGACCCGCACATGGCCCGGCAGACCGCTCCACGTTCGCCACTGCGTATGTGAACCACGTACTGAACACAGAGGGATGGGCACCATGAGGATTCGTAAGACGGCCGCGGCGGCCACGGTGGTTCTCGCGCTGGCCGCGACGGCGACCGCCTGTGGCGGCGAGAAGGGCACCGCAGGGGACAAGCCGAAGGGCGGCGAGGTCTTCAGCGGCGAGTACACGGTCGCGAAGGATGTGAAGATCGACTCGCCGACCCTGAAGGCGGCGCAGAAGCGCGGCAAGATCGTCATCGGCGCCAAGGCCGACCAGCCCTTCCTCGGGTTCCAGGACACCGAGGGCAAGCGCTCCGGCTTCGACATCGAGATCGCCAAGATGGTCGCCGCCGACCTCGGCTTCTCCGCCGACAAGATCAGCTTCAAGACGGTGGACTCCAACGTCCGCGAGACCTCGATCTCCAAGGGCCAGGTCGACTACTACGTCGGCACCTACACCATCAACGACGAGCGCAAGAAGCAGGTCGGCTTCGCGGGCCCGTACCTCACAGCCGGTGCCGACCTGCTGGTCCGCAAGGAGGACAAGGGCAAGATCACCGGCCCGGACAGCATCAAGGGCAAGAAGGTCTGCTCGATCGTCGGCTCCACCCCGCTCCAGGAGATCAAGAAGCCGAAGTACGGCGCCAAGACCACCGAGCTGAGCAAGTACTCGCTCTGCGTCAAGCAGCTGCTCGACGGCCAGGTCGACGCGGTCACCACCGACGACGCCATCCTCAAGGGCTACGCAGCCCAGCGCCCGAGCAAGCTGTACGTGGTCGGCAAGCCGTTCACCGAGGAGCCGTACGGCGTCGGCATGGCCAAGAACGACAAGGCGCTCCGCGACGCGATCAGCGACTCGCTCGAGAAGCACATCAAGAACGGCGACTACAAGAAGGCGTACGAGGGCACGCTCGGCAAGTCCGGCTCCTCCTACGTCGCGCCGAAGACGCCCCTGCCGCGCTACTGAGCAGGGTTCCCCGACGGGCACGTTCGCTCGTCCGCCCGTTCACCTGTTCACCCGTTCGCCTCGAAGCCGGTGCGCTCCGCACGCCGCTGACCTGACCGCTACCGCGGAGAATCGATGAACGTACTTCTCGATCATTTGCCCCAGTTCCGGGAGGGGTTCCTGGGAACCCTCTCCATCACGGCGGCCAGTGCGGCGCTGGCTCTCGTTCTGGGCGTCGTCATAGCCGGCTTCCGGGTGTCGCCCATACCGCCGCTGCGGGCGTTCGGGACGGCCTGGGTCACGCTGCTGCGCAACACCCCGCTGACCCTGCTGTTCCTGATCTCGTTCTTCGTGATCCCGCAGATCTTCTTCCCGGGGACGAGCCCCTTCGTCCTCGCCATGATGGCGCTGGGCTGCTACACGTCGTCCTTCGTCTGCGAGGCCGTGCGGTCCGGTATCAACACCGTGCCGCTCGGCCAGGCGGAGGCCGCCCGCAGCCTGGGGATGACCTTCTTCCAGACCCTCCGGCTGATCGTCCTCCCCCAGGCCACCCGGTCCGTGATTCCCCCGATGAGCAGCATCTTCATCGCGCTCACCAAGAACTCGGCCATCGCCGGGGCATTCAGCAACACCGAACTGTTCAATGTCTCGAAGCTGCTGAGTGACAAGGGCTTCGCGATCGGCTGGATCTTCCTGTGGATCGCGCTGTGCTACCTGGTCATCACGTTCGCCATCAGCGGTCTCTTCCGGCTGCTGGAGAACCGCCTGGAGGTGGCCCGATGAGCTCGAGCGTCCTGTACGACGCCCCCGGCCCCAAGGCCCGCGTCCGGAACCGCATCTTCTCCGTGGTCGGCGGCCTGGCCGTCCTCGGGCTGATCGTCTTCGCGGTGGTGCGGCTGAACGCCAAGGGCCAGTTCGCGCCCGAGATGTGGGACATCTTCAACTACGCGGGGGTGCGGAACAGCATCCGCGACGGTGTGATCACCACCCTGAAGGTGTTCGCGGTCGCGGCGGTCCTCTCCCTCGCCCTCGGTGTGCTGCTGGCCACCGGCCGGCTCTCGGACCACAAGCCCGTCCGCTGGCTCGCGACCGGCTTCATCGAGCTGTTCCGGGCCGTCCCGCTGCTGATCACCATCTACGTGCTGTGGGTGCTCTTCCTGACCTACCGCTCGGACCTGGGGCTCAGCGGTGACAACACCGGCTTCTGGGCCCTGGTCATCGGCCTTACCGTCTACAACGGCTCGGTCCAGGCCGAGGTCCTGCGCGCGGGCATCAACTCGGTGCCCAGGGGCCAGCGCGAGGCCGCGTACGCGCTGGGCATGCGCAAGACCCAGGTCATGATGACGGTCCTGGTGCCGCAGGCCGTAAGGGCGATGCTGCCGACCATCATCAGCCAGCTGGTGGTGACCCTGAAGGACACCTCGCTCGGCTACGTCATCACCTACCAGGAGCTGCTGTTCCAGCTTCAGCAGCTGGCCGGCAACATCGTGGTCAACGACGAGAACCCGTACGTTCCGGTGATCATCGTCGGCGGTGTCATCTACATCGCGATGTGTCTGGCCCTCTCCGCCCTCGCCACCTGGATCGAGCGGCGCGGCCGGCGTGCCAAGACCGGCATCCGGGTCGCGGACGCCGGGCAGCCGCTCGCGGCCGCCGACGCGCTCGACGTCGTCGACCAGTCCACGACCTCGGCACCGGACGCGTCCGCGGGCAAGACGAACTGAGGGGACGTCCCCGGCGACCGGGCGGACGCCGTCCGGAAGGGCCGGGCGGACGCCGTCCGGGGAGGCCGGGCGGATGAGCGAGACCCTTAGCAGGGCGGTGGCGCACGCGCCACCGCCCTTCGTCGCTTGACGCGGGCAGCGGCAGTGGGTTGCATGCTTTCTGTGATCGCTCACCGGGTTTCAACTGCCAGTTTCCGTACGTCACGTACGACCCGCAGGGCCACAGGAACCGCACCGTGGACCCGGTGATCGTCGCCGGGGCGGGCCCGGTCGGCCTCACCCTGGCCCTCGCCCTCGCGCGCCTCGAGGTGCCCGTCATCCTGCTGGACGAGTCCACGGAAGCCGAGGAGAGCCGCCTGGCCCGCACCGTCGTGCTGCGCCCGGACGCCGCCGCCCTGCTGGAGCGGCTGGGCTGCCGGGTCACCGCCCGCACCCGGCCGTGGACCGGATGGCGCACGATGCGGCGGCGGCAGCTGGTGCGGCAGGTGCCCCTCACTCCCGGCGCCCTCTTCGGCGGTTCGCCCTCGTCCGAGCGCGGCACCGGCGGCTGGGACGGCGGCCTTATGGAGGCCATGGAGGCTCCCGAGGGCGACGGGCACTCCCCGGAGGACGAGACGGCACCGGTGTCGGCGCCCTCACCGCTGCATCTGCCCCAGCACGAGCTCACCCGGGCGCTGCGGGGCTCGCTGGCCGCCGTGGGCGACGAGGACCTCGTCCGGATCGTCTCCGGAACCCGGATCGACGACCTGGAGCAGGACGACCACGGGGTCGGGGTGCGCACCCGGGGCGCCCAGGCCACCTGGTGGCGGGGCAGCTATCTGGTGGGCTGCGACGGGCCGCGATCCACCGTCCGCAAGCTCCTGGGCGTGCGCTTCCCGGGCCGTACGGCGGTGGAGCGGCACGCCGTCGCGGCGCTGCGCGCCGAACTCCCCTGGCCCGGCGAGGCCCTTCTGCACCGCTCCCCGCCCTGGCGCAGCATCGACGCCGAGGTCACCGCCCGGCCGCTGCCGCACGGCCTGTGGCGGATCGACTGGCTGCTGCCGCCCGGCCGCGATCTCGTCACCCCCGACGCCCTGATGGTGCGGGTGCGCGACACCCTCGCGGGGTGGTGCGGCGAATCCGAGCCCCCCTATGAGCTGCTGGACACCGGCGTGCACACCGTGCACCACCGGCTCGCGCTGCGCTGGCGCGTCGGGCGCGCCTTCCTGGCCGGGGACGCCGCCCATCTGCTGGGCGCGCTCGGCACCCAGGGGCTCGAGGAAGGGCTGCGGGACGTCGACAACCTCGCCTGGAAACTCTCCCTCGCCTGGCACCACGGGGCCTCGGACGCCCTGCTCGACAGCTATCAGGCGGAGCGGCGCGGAGCCGTCGGGGCCCGGCTGCGCGCGGCCGACCAGGCGCTGCCGCTGGTGCGGGCGGCCGGCGGCTGGCACGCGGTGCGGCGCACCGTGCGGCCCGGCGGGGCGCGCGGGCACGACGCGCTGCTCACCGACGGCCATCTCGGGCGGGGTCCGCTGGGCGCGCCGCCGGTCTACGACCGTTCGCCACTGGCCCCGGCCACGTCGCCGGACGGCTCGGTCGCGGTGGGCACGGCGCTCGGGGCACCGGTCGCCGATGTGCCGGTGACCGCGCCGGACGGCTCGGTCGTACGGCTGCGGGAGCGGCTCGGGCGGGAGCTGCTGGTGGTGCTGGTCGCCCCCGGCACCGGGGTGTGGGACCGCCGCCACTGGATGCGCGCCGGGCTGATGCCGCGGCTGGCGGCGGCCGTCGCCGCGCTGCCCCTGCGCACCGAGCTGCTGGTCACCGAGGCGTATCCGGGTGCTCCGGCGCACACCGTGCTGCTGGTGCGGCCGGACGGCCATCTCGCCGCGGCACTGTCCGGGGTGCGGCCGAGCGCGCTGTACGCGTGCGCGGACGCGGCCAGGGGCGGAATCGCGGCCAGGGGCGCCCCGGCGGAGGCGAGCGCACGGCGGTAGCGCGGGAGACGCGGCGGGCTCAGCGGGGGCGCGCCCGGGTTCGCGCTCGGGCGCCCTGGTCGCGTCTCCGGGCGCGGGCGGTCGTCTGCGGGCGTGCTGTAGTCCGTGCGCTGGCGTGCGTGGAGTCCGTGCGCGGGCGTGCGTGGTCCGGACGCGCATCCACGTCCGAGGCCGGTGAGATTGACCTTCCTTTCCGGCACATGATTCACTTCGCAGCGTGACTGACACGTGCTTGCCTCGCTTCTGGCGGAGGGTCCATCTGGACCTGGTCCGCTACGCGGGCTGTGTCTGTCGTCCGTCCTGTTGATCCGCTTCCTTCCCGCGCGGCACAGCCGCGCCCCTTTCGCGATCATTCAGGACGGTTCTCTGTGCCCGACGTACGCACTTCCCCCTCCAGTCCCACGCACCTCTCCGCGGGCCTCGTCACGGACCCCGGTACGGACCCCGCAGCCGGGCCCGTCGCCCCGCCCAGCGCCGCGGAACTGCTCGACTTCGCCCGCCGGACCGCCGCCGACGCCGAGCTCGTCGCCTCGCTTCCGCTCGATCCGGAGGGCCGCACCTGGCTGCGGCTCGACGGTCCGGGCGGCAGCGAGGCCTGGCTGATCGGCTGGCCTCCGGGCACCGGCACCGGCTGGCACGACCACGGCGGCTCCCATGGCGCCTTCGTCTCGGCGGCCGGTGAGCTCAACGAGCAGTCACTCGCCGCGCGTCTGCCCACCGAGGGCTGGAAGACCTTGGAGCTGGCCGACGGTGTGGACCGCGAACGGCGGCTGCCCGCCGGGCAGGGCCGGGCCTTCGGACCGCATCATGTGCATGAGGTGATCAACCCGTCCGACACCGAGCATGCGGTGTCGGTGCACGCCTACTATCCGCCGCTGCCGCTCATGCGGCGCTACAGCCGTACCGGTCAGACGCTGCGGCTGGAGCAGGTCGAGCGGCCCGAGGAGTGGGGATGAACACGATGGGCACGACCAACACGACCAACACGACCAAGCGGAGCGTGGACGAGCTGCTGGCCGAGGCCCGCGAGGAACTCGACCGGCTGGAGCCCCTCGACGCCGCGGCGGCGCAGGTCGAGGGCGCGCTGCTGGTGGACATCCGGTACGCGGCGCTGCGGGAGCGCGACGGCACCATCCCGGGGGCGCTGATCGTCGAGCGGAACGAGCTGGAGTGGCGGCTCGACCCGCAGTGCGACCACCGACTGCCCGAGGCCACCCACCACGATCTGCGGGTCGTCGTGGTGTGCAACGAGGGCTACGCCTCCAGCTTCGCCGCGGTCTCGCTGCGCCGGCTGGGACTGGCGCGGGCCACCGATCTGATCGGCGGCTTCCAGGCGTGGCGCGCGGCGGGCCTCCCGGTGAACTGAGGGGTCGTCACCCCGCCCTCAGCCCCGAGACCGAGCCACGGGCCCCTCAAGAGCCACCGGGCCGCTCAGAGGTCGGGAAGGTGATGCTCCAGCAGCTCCGGGTCCTCGCCCTCCTCCTCCAACGCACGCCGCACCACCCGCAGCGCCAGCCCCTCCGAATAGCCCTTGCGGGCCAGCATCCCGGCGAGACGGCGTATCCGCTTCTCCCGGTCCAGGCCACGGGTGGCCCTCAGCTTGCGCTCGACCAGCTCGCGCGCCGTCCGCTCCTCCTGATCGGCGTCGAGCTGCCCCACGGCGTCGTCGATCAGGGCGGAGTCCACGCCCTTGGTGCGCAGCTCCCGGGCGAGCGCCCGCCGGGCGAGCCCCCGGCCGTGGTGCCGGGACTCCACCCACGCCTCCGCGAACGCCGCGTCGTCGATCAGCCCGACGTCCTCGAACCGGGACAGCACCTCCTGCGCGGCGTCATCGGGGATGCCCCGGGTGCGCAGCGCGTCCGCGAGCTGCTTACGGGTGCGCGGGGTCCCGGTGAGCAGGCGCAGGCAGATCGCCCGCGCCTGCTCCTCCGGGCCCGGCGGCGGCCCCTGCTCGGCCCTCGACAAGGAGGGGGCGCCGCTGTCCGGACGGTCCGGGCGCTCCGGACGGCCTGGGCCGTCCGGCCATTCGGTCCGCCGTGTCATGGGTCAGCTCTTGGCCGCGGCGGCCTTGGCCGCCTTCGCCCCGGACTTGGCCGCCGGGGCGGCCACGGCCTTCGCCGGTGCGGCGGCGGCCACGCCCGTGGCACCCGCCGCGTCCGCGGTGGGCTCCGCGGCGGCCGGGTCCTGGGGCTTCACCCCGATGCCGAGCTTTTCCTTGATCTTCTTCTCGATCTCATTGGCGAGATCGGGGTTGTCCTTCAGGAAGTTGCGGGCGTTCTCCTTGCCCTGGCCGAGCTGGTCCCCCTCGTAGGTGTACCAGGCACCGGACTTGCGGACGAAGCCGTGCTCGACGCCCATGTCGATCAGACCGCCCTCGCGGCTGATGCCCTGGCCGTAGAGGATGTCGAACTCGGCCTGCTTGAAGGGCGGCGCGACCTTGTTCTTGACGACCTTGCAGCGGGTGCGGTTGCCGACCGCGTCGGTGCCGTCCTTGAGGGTCTCGATGCGCCGGATGTCGATGCGGACCGAGGCGTAGAACTTCAGCGCCCGGCCACCGGTCGTCGTCTCCGGGGAGCCGAACATGACGCCGATCTTCTCGCGCAGCTGGTTGATGAAGATCGCGGTGGTCTTGGACTGGTTCAGCGCACTGGTGATCTTGCGGAGCGCCTGGCTCATCAGCCGGGCCTGGAGACCGACGTGGGAGTCGCCCATCTCACCCTCGATCTCCGCGCGCGGCACCAGGGCGGCGACGGAGTCGATGACGATGAGGTCGAGAGCGCCGGAGCGGACCAGCATGTCCACGATCTCGAGCGCCTGCTCGCCGTTGTCCGGCTGGGACAGGATCAGCGAGTCGGTGTCCACGCCGAGCTTCTGCGCGTAGTCCGGGTCGAGGGCGTGCTCCGCGTCCACGAAGGCGACCGTGCCGCCCGCCCGCTGGGCGTTGGCCACCGCGTGCAGGGTCAGGGTCGTCTTACCCGAGGACTCCGGGCCGTAGACCTCCACCACGCGGCCGCGCGGCAGGCCGCCCACGCCGAGGGCGACGTCGAGCGCGGTCGACCCGGTGGAGATGACCTCAATGGGGTCGTTCGGCCGGTCGCCCATGCGCATCACGGCGCCCTTGCCGAATTGCCGTTCAATCTGTGCGAGCGCGGCGTCGAGGGCCTTCTCGCGGTCGGTTCCTGCCATGGGTCCCACCCGGTTTGCTTGAGTCGATCGCTTCACGTCCATGACGCTAGCGCCTGCCACTGACAAGCGGCCCTGACGTCCTCGGCCTGTGGATAACTGCCGGAGCCCTCCATGAGAATGGATGTTCGATTTTTGTGTCAACTACGCCGCGCCAGCGCGGCGCGCATCCGCGCGAGGGCCGAGCCTCCGCGCCGCCGCGTGCGCCCGTGCACCCGCAGATCGTCGGTCACGTCATAGCGCTTGATGTACGCGCCGAGGAACGCCTGAAGCGTCGCGGTCGCCGGAATCGCGATCAGCGCGCCCACCGCGCCCAGCAGCGCGGTGCCCGCGATCACCGATCCGAAGGACACGGCCGGGTGGATGTCCACCGTCCTGGCGGTGATCCTCGGCTGGAGCAGATAGTTCTCGAACTGCTGGTAGATCACGACGAAGATCAGGACCCACAGCGCGTACCAGGGCTCGATGGTGAACGCGATCAGCATCGGCAGGGCCCCGGCCAGGTAGGTGCCGATGGTCGGGATGAACTGCGAGATCAGCCCCACCCAGACGGCGAGCGCCGGGGCGTAGGGCACGCCCAGGGCCTCCAGCAGGATGTAGTGGGCGACGCCGGAGATCAGGGCCATCAGCCCGCGGGAGTAGATGTAGCCGCCGGTCTTGGCGACCGCGATCTCCCAGGCGCGCAACACCTCGACCTGCCGGGTCGGCGGCAGCACCGAGCACAGGGCGCGGCGCAGCCGGGGGCCGTCGGCGGCGAAGTAGAAGGCGAACAGGGTCACCGTCAGCGTCTTGAACAACCCGCCGAGCACCTGTGCGGAGACGTCCAGCACATTGTCGGCGCTGTTCTTGACGTAGCTCTGGAGCCAGTCGGAGTGCAGCAGGCTGTCCTGGATCTCCAGACGCGACAGATGCGTATGGAATGTGTCGTTGATCCAGCTGACCACGTCGTCGAGGTACTTCGGGAAGTCCTGGACCATGGTGATGATCTGATCGGCGAGCATCGAGCCGAGCAGGGTGAAGAAGCCAGCGGTGCCGACGAGGATGGCGAGAAAGACCAGCCCGGTGGCCAGCCCGCGGCGCATGCCGCGGGCGGCCATCCGGTCCACGGCCGGTTCGATCGCGAGCGCCAGGAAGAACGCGATCAGGATGTTCAGCAACAGCCCGGTCAGCTGGTCGAAGGCCCAGGTCGCAAGGCGGTAACAGGCCACCAGCGCGAGTGCGAGGACCATGGCGCGCGGCAGCCAGCGCGGCATGCGCGCGGCGCATTGCGGGGATTCCGAGGAGGCCCGAGCGGCGCTCGGGTTGTCGTCGGCGTCGGAGGAGAGGGTCTCTTCGGTCGGGGCCACGGAGCAAGTGTGGCGTACACCGGTCGTAGAAATCCGGCCACCCCGGGAAGCTGATGGGTCCGGAGTGCCCGGGGCCGCTCAGCGCCTGCTCTCGGGGATCTCCATCGCGGCGCAGACCCCGCGCCAGACGTCCTTGGCCTCCCAGCCGTCCCGCAGCGCCTCGTGCACCGTCCGGCCGCCGAGTTGCGACATCACATGATCGCGCGCGAAGGAGTCGGCGTACGCCTCGCCGAAGTGGTTCGCCATTCGCTGCCAGAAGTCCGTCAACCGCATGTGACCAGTATCGCGCTCCCGGGGTGCACCGGTGCGTGAGCCCCCTACGGATCGTGTCTCGCGGCCTACGGTCTGTCCATGGATCGATCCGCAAGCCTCCCCTCCTCGCCGTCATCACCCTCCTTGCCCACGCCCGGGCCCGCCGAGCCGCCCCGGCCGGCCGGGTCCTCCGCGCTCGCCCGCGCCGAGCGGTTCGTCTGGCTGTCCGCCCGCGTGCTGGAGCAGCGCAGATTCGCGTATCACTTCCTGGGCGGCGGCGCCGAGGCCGTCGAGACCGCGCTGACCGCGTACCTGGGGACCGACGGGGGCTACGGCCATGCGCTGGATCCGGATCTGCGCGGCCCGGTGAGCCAGCCGCCGCATGCCGTGCACGCCTTACGGGTGCTCGACGGGATCGGCCGGTGCGGCGGGCAGCGGGTGGAGCGCCTGTGCCGCTATCTGACGTCCGTGTCGACCCCGGACGGCGCGCTGCCCGTCTGTCACCCCTCTCCGCACGGCTATCCGGCGGCCCCCTGGGTCCCGTCGGCGGATGATCCGCGCGGTGATCTGCTGACCACCGGGCCGGTAGTGGGGCTGCTGCACCGCAACGAGGTGTGGCATGCGTGGCTCTTCCGGGCCACGGACTTCTGCTGGGCGGCGGTCGCCGCCCTCGCGGAGGGCGGCGCGGCGCTGCGTCCGTACGAGGTCGCCGCGGCCGTCGCCTTCCTCGACGGGGCGCCGGACCGGGCCCGCGCCGAGGCGGCGGCCGAGCGGCTCGGCCGCCGGGTGCGGGAGGAGCGGCTGATCGTGCCGTCCCCGGTGCCCGGGCCCGCCGAGGACCGTCCCGTCCCCGGGTCCGTCGAGGACCGCCCCCTGCCGCCGGGGCCCGGTGAGCCCCTCCAGGTGCACGACATCGCTCGTACGCCCGGCTCGCCGGCGCGCCGGTGGTTCACCGACGCCGAGGTGGAGCGGTCCCTGGACGCGCTCGTGGCCGCCCAGCAGGAGGACGGCGGCTGGCCGCCGCACCGGCGTGCCTGGACGCCGGGGGCCACGCTGGAGTGGCGTTCGGTGGCGACCATCGAGGCGCTGCTGACGCTGCGGGCCTACGGGCGGCGGATCTGAGTACGGGCGTCCGGGGCGGTCACAGGGCCCGGACGCCGGCCGTGACGGCGACGGCCACGGCGACCACCACCAGGAAGGGGGCGCGGAGTACCAGCGCGAGCGCCGCCGCCCCCAGCCCGGCCGCCCTCGCGTCCAGGAGGAGGTGCCGGCCGTCGCTGAAGGTCTGCTGGGCGGTGAGCGCGGCCAGCAGGGCCACGGGCAGCAGTGCGGCCAGACGTCTGACCAGCGGGCGCTCCAGGACCCCGGCGGGCACCGAGAGGCCCAGCAGCTTGACCAGGTAGCAGCCCGCGGCGGTGACGCCGATGGCGATCCAGATGGTCATCGGCGCTCACCCCGCTCCGCGCCGCGCGCCATGCGCCCGTGCACCGTAAGGACGACGGGAGCGGCGAGCGCCGCCACCAGGACCGGGACCCCGGCGGGCAGCACCGGCTGGCACAGGAGCACCAGCAGGACGCCGAGACCGGCCACGGCCCGTTCGACGGTGCCGCTGAGCATGGGGGCCAGCAGGGCGAGGAAGACGGCGGGCCCGGCGGCGTCCAGGCCCCAGGCGTCGGTGTCGCCGAGCGCGGACGCCCCCAGGGCGCCGATCAGCGTGGTGAGGTTCCACAGGGCGTACAGCGTCAGCCCGGTGACGGTGAAGCCCAGGCGCGCGGTGCGCCGGTCGGGCTGGGCCAGGGCGACGGCCGAGGTCTCGTCGATGACCCATTGGGCCGCCAGGGGGCGCACCGCGCGCGGCAGCCCGAGGAGCCCGGACAGCCGCAGCCCGTAGAAGGCGTTGCGCACCCCGAGGAAGAACGCCCCGGCGGCGGCGGTGAACGGATTGCCGCCCGCCGCCAGCGCGCCCACGAGGGCGAACTGCGACGCCCCGGTGAAGACCAGCAGGCTGAGGGCGCAGGTCTGGAGCAGGCCGAGCCCGGCGCCCGCCGAGGTCACCCCGAAGGCGAAGCCGGAGAGCCCCACCGCCACACCGACGCCCAGGGCGTCACGGACGACGGCCGAGTCCGCCGGGGGCGCGGCGGGATCGGTTTGTATCTCTATCTGTTCTGACACAGCGCGCACATTAGGAGAGCGCTTCGACTCCGGTCTTGTACGTTCTTGCGCGCTCGCGCCGGTAGGCGCCCGGTGGCACCCCCACGATCCGGGTGAAGTGACGGTTCAGATGGGACTGGTCGGTGAAGCCGACGGCGACGGCCACCTCGGCGGGCGCGCTCCCGGCGTCCAGCAGCCGCCGGGCCCGGCGGACCCGCGCGTCGGTGAGCCAGGTGTGCGGCGGCATCCCGTAGACCGCGCGGAAGGCGCGCAGGAGGGCGAAGGGACCAGTGCCCAGTTCGGCCGCCAGCCGTTCCAGGGACGGCGGGTCGGCCATCCGCTCCTCGAGGATCGCGCGGGCGCGCGCCGCGGTACGCGCACCCGCGGTGCGCGCCGTGCGCTCGGGGAGCGGGCCGCCGTGGTCGCGCAGCAGCCGGGCGAGCGCGATGCGCAGCAGACTGTCGGCGGCGAGCGCGTTGCCCTCCTCGGCGGCCCGGTGCACCGCGGTGACCAGCCGCGCTCCCTGGGGATCGTCGACGCTGGGGACCCGGAACCCGGCCGTGCCCCGGAGCGTGGTCGTCTCGGCGGCGATACCGGCGACCAGGTCCGTGGCCGGGTACAGCACGCTGTACGCCCACCCCTCGGGCGCCCCGGCCCGTCCGGTGTGCGGCACCTCGGGGTTGATGAGCGCGAGCCCGCCGGGCCCGGTGCGCTCGATGGCGCCGCGGTGGTGGAACTCCTCGACGCCCTCGGTGATCGCGGCGATCACGAAGGTCTCGTGGGTGTGCCAGACGAAGGTCTTGTGGATGTAGCGGGCGCGCAGCAGATCGACGCCCGGAAGCTGGGGGTACCGCCAGTGCCGCGCGCTCTCCCGGTTCGCCATGGCACCATTGTGCGCCCCGCCCGGGCCCCCTCTGACCTGCGGCTCCGTCCATTGTCAGAGGTGCGGTGCACGATGGAGGGCATGGCAGGCTCGGCGCTCGACGGTTTCTCCCCGGCCACCCGCGGATGGTTCACGGGTGCCTTCACCGCGCCCACGCCCGCGCAGGAGGGCGCGTGGCGGGCGATCGGCGCGGGCTCGGACGTCCTGGTCGTCGCCCCCACCGGCTCGGGCAAGACCCTGGCCGCCTTCCTGGCGGCCCTGGACAGGCTGGCCGGTGAGCCGCCGCCCGCCGAGGCGAAGAAGCGCTGCCGAGTGCTCTATGTCTCCCCGCTGAAGGCCCTGGCGGTGGACGTCGAGCGCAATCTGCGCAGCCCGCTGACCGGTATCCGCCAGGAGGCGGTGCGGCTGGGCATGCCCGAGCCGGAGATCCGGGTGGGCACCCGCTCGGGCGACACCCCGGCCGCCGAGCGCCGCGCCCTGGCCACCCGCCCGCCGGACATCCTCATCACCACCCCCGAGTCGCTGTTCCTGATGCTCACCTCCGCCACCCGGGAGGCGCTGCGCGGGGTGGAGACCGTGATCCTGGACGAGGTCCACGCCGTCGCGGGCACCAAACGGGGGGCCCATCTCGCGCTGTCCCTGGAGCGCCTCGACGAGCTGCTCGAGCGCCCCGCCCGGCGCATCGGCCTGTCCGCGACCGTGCGGCCGGTGGACGAGGTGGCGCGGTTCCTGTCGCCTCGGCGCAAGGTGGAGATCGTCCAGCCGCCCTCGGGCAAGGAGTTCGATCTGTCGGTGGTCGTGCCGGTGGAGGATCTGGGCGAGCTGGGCGGCGCCCCCGCCCAGGAGGGCGAGGCGGGCGAGCGGCCGTCGATCTGGCCCCATGTGGAGGAGCGGATCACCGATCTGGTCCAGGCCCACCGCTCCACCATCGTCTTCGCCAACTCCCGCCGGCTGGCCGAGCGGCTGTGCAACCGGCTGAACGAGATCGCCTACGAGCGGGCCACCGGCGAGGCCCTGCCCGAGGACCACTCCCCCGCCGAGGTGATGGCCGAGGCCGGTGCGGCCCGGGGCGCGCCCGCGCTGCTGGCCCGCGCGCACCACGGCTCGGTGTCCAAGGAGCAGCGGGCGCTGGTCGAGGAGGACCTCAAGGCGGGCCGGCTGCCCGCCGTCGTCGCCACCTCCAGCCTCGAGCTCGGCATCGACATGGGCGCGGTCGACCTGGTCGTCCAGGTCGAGTCACCGCCCTCGGTGGCCTCCGGTCTCCAGCGGGTGGGCCGGGCCGGCCACCAGGTGGGCGCGGTCTCCACCGGCGTCGTCTTCCCCAAGTACCGCGGCGATCTGGTGCAGGCCGCGGTGGTCACCGAGCGGATGCGCGAGGGGGCCATCGAGTCGCTGCGGGTGCCCGCCAACCCGCTGGACGTGCTCGCCCAGCAGCTGATCGCCATGACCGCCATGGACACCTGGGACGTGGACGAGCTGCTGGCCCTGATCCGCCGCGCCGCGCCGTTCGCCTCGCTCCCGGAGTCGGCGTACACCTCGGTCCTCGACATGCTCGCGGGCCGCTATCCCTCCGACGCCTTCGCGGAGCTGCGGCCGCGCCTGGTGTGGGACCGCGTCGCCCATACGGTCACCGGCCGCCCGGGGGCGCAGCGGCTCGCGGTGACCTCCGGCGGCACCATCCCCGACCGCGGGCTCTTCGGCGTCTTCCTGGCGGGCGCCGACCCCAAGAAGGGCGGCGGCAGGGTCGGCGAGCTCGACGAGGAGATGGTCTACGAGTCGCGGGTGGGCGATGTGTTCACCCTGGGCACCACCTCATGGCGGATCGAGGACATCACCCGCGACCGGGTCCTGGTCTCCCCCGCCCCCGGCGTCCCCGGCCGGCTGCCCTTCTGGAAGGGCGACCAGCTCGGCCGCCCCCTGGAGCTGGGCCGCGCCCTGGGCGCGTTCCTGCGCGAGGTGGGCGCGCTCCAGCCGGAGGACGCCCGGCTGCGGCTGCTGGCCGCCGGTCTGGACGCCTGGGCCGCCGAGAACGTCATCGGGTATCTGGACGAGCAGCGCCGCGCCTGCGGCCATGTGCCGGACGACCGCACGATCGTGGTGGAGCGGTTCCGCGACGAGCTGGGCGACTGGCGCGTGGTGGTCCACTCCCCCTTCGGCGCGCAGGTCCACGCCCCCTGGGCGCTCGCCCTTGGCTCCCGCCTCTCCGAGCGGTACGGCATCGACGCCCAGGTCATGCACGCCGACGACGGCATCGTGCTGCGGCTGCCCGACGCCGATCTCATGGGCCTCGACCTCCTCGACGCGGACCCGACGCGCCAGGGCGTGGAGTACGACACCGAGCAGTCCCCGGTGGGCGCGGCCGATGTCGCGTTCGACAAGGGCGAGATCAACCAGATCGTCACCGACCAGGTCGGCGGCTCGGCGCTGTTCGCCTCCCGGTTCCGCGAATGCGCCGCCCGCGCCCTGCTGCTGCCGCGCCGCGACCCCGGCAAGCGCACCCCGCTGTGGCAGCAGCGCCAGCGCGCCGCGCAGCTCCTCCAGGTGGCCAGCGAGTTCGGATCCTTCCCGATCGTCCTCGAAGCGGTCCGCGAATGCCTCCAGGACGTCTTCGACGTCCCCGGCCTCACCGAGCTGATGGGCGACATCGAGGCCCGCCGGGTCCGGCTGGTGGAGGTGACCACCCCGGAGCCGTCCCCGTTCGCCCGCTCGCTGCTCTTCGGCTATGTGGCGCAGTTCCTCTACGAGGGCGACTCCCCGCTCGCCGAGCGCCGCGCCGCCGCCCTCTCCCTGGACTCGCGGCTGCTGGCCGAGCTCCTGGGCCAGGCCGAGCTGCGCGAGCTGCTCGACGCCGACGTCCTGGCCGAGCTGGAGCGGGAGCTCCAGTGGCTCACCGAGGACCGCCGGATCAAGGACGCCGAGGGCGTGGCCGACGCCCTGCGGGTGCTCGGCCCGCTCACCGCCGCCGAGCTGGCCGAGCGCGGTGCCGAGCCCGGGTGGGCCGAGGACCTGGCCGGGGCCCGGCGCGCCATCCGGGTCCGGATCGCGGGCGAGGACCACTGGGCCGCGGTGGAGGACGCGGGGCGGCTGCGGGACGCGCTCGGCACGGCTCTGCCGGTCGGCGTCCCCGAGGCGTTCACCGAGCCGGTCAAGGACCCCCTCGGCGATCTTCTGGCCCGCTACGCCCGCACCCACGGCCCGTTCACCTCGGCCCAGGCCGCCGCCCGCTTCGGCCTCGGCGCGGCCGTCACCGAGGGCGCCCTGCACGGACTGGCCGCGGGCGGCCGCGTCGTCCAGGGCGAGTTCCACCCGTCGGGGCTGGGCCAGGAGTGGTGCGACGCCGCCGTGCTGCGCCGGCTGCGGCGCCGCTCCCTGGCCGCGCTGCGCCATGAACTGGAGCCCGTGCCACCCTCGGCGCTCGCCGCCTTCCTCCCGCAGTGGCAGCATCTGGGCACCCACAGCCTGCGCGGTATCGACGGGCTGGTGCGCGCGGTCGAGCAGCTCCAAGGCGCGCCGGTCCCGGCCTCCGCCCTGGAGAAGCTGGTCCTGCCGTCCCGGGTGAGCGACTACACCCCCACGATGCTCGACGAGCTCAGCGCCTCCGGGGAGGTCGTCTGGGCCGGAGCGGGAGCGCTGCCGGGCAAGGACGGCTGGGTCACCCTGCACCTGGCCGACACCGCCCCGCTGCTGCTGCACACCCCGCACCCCCTCGAGGCGGGCCCGCTCCACCAGGCCGTCCTCGACTCCCTGGCCGGGGGGTACGGGCTGTTCTTCCGCCAGATCGCCGAGCAGGCCCGCGCCGCCGGGCACGAGTTCCTGGATCCCGAGCTCGCCGAGGCCCTGTGGGACCTGGTCTGGGCGGGCCGGGTCACCGGTGACACCCTCGCCCCGCTGCGCTCCCTGCTGGGCTCGGGCCGTACGGCGGGCTCCACGGCCCACCGCGCCAAGCGCACGGTCCCCCGGGGGCGCTATGGCGGCCTTACAGGCCGCACCGGCCGACCGACGGCGTCGCGCAACGGCCCGCCCACCGTCGCCGGACGCTGGTCCCTGCTGCCGGAGCGCGAGCCCGAGCCCACCCACCGCGCCCACGCCCTGGCACGCACCCTGCTCGACCGGCACGGCGTGGTCACCCGCGGGGCGGTCGCCGCCGAGGGGGTCGAGGGCGGCTTCTCCGCCGCCTACCGGGTGCTGTCCGCGTTCGAGGAGTCCGGCCAGGCGCGCCGCGGCTATGTGATCGAGGGGCTGGGCGCCGCCCAGTTCGCGATGGACGGCGCGGTGGACCGGCTGCGCGCGGTCAGCACGGCCCGCGACCGCGCGGCGGCCCCCGCCTTCGACGGACAGCGCGGGCCGTCCCGGCGTGCCTTCGTGCTCGCCTCGGCCGACCCCGCCAACGCCTATGGCGCCGCTCTCCCCTGGCCCGATCCGCCCGCCGACGCGAGCCACCGGCCGGGCCGTAAGGCGGGAGCGATGGTGGTGCTCGTCGACGGGGAGCTGACGCTCTACATGGAACGAGGCGGCAAGACCCTGCTCGCCTGGCCCTCGGGCGAGGCCGAGGCCGCGTCCCCCGAGGACGACGCCCGGCTGTGGACGGCGGTGGAGGCGCTGGCCGAGTCCGCCCGCGCGGGGGCGCTCGGCTCCGTCACCGTCGAGCGCGTCAACGGCGCCCAGGCGCTCTCGTCCCCGATCGGCAAGCTCCTGGAATCGGCGGGCTTCCACCCGACTCCACGGGGCCTCCGCCTGCGCCCTTGATCAACCGCCGTCCCTCCGGTCAACAACGACCGTCCCGCCCAACAACTACCGCCCGCGCCCCGGAACAACAACCACCGCCCGCACCCCTGATCACCGGGCGCTCCCGCCCGCCCGCGGCCACCGGCATCATGGAGGGCATGCCCGAAGGAGACACCGTCTGGCAGACCGCTCAGCGTCTGCACCAGGCCCTCGCGGGTTCCCCGCTCACCCGCAGCGACCTGCGCGTACCCCGTCTGGCGACCGCCGACCTCACCGGCCGCCAGGTGCTCGAGGTGGTCCCGCGCGGCAAGCATCTGCTGACCCGTGTCGAGGGCGGGCTGACCCTCCACTCCCATCTGCGGATGGACGGTTCCTGGCAGGTGTACGGGCCGGACGAGCGCTGGCGCGGCGGCCCGCACCACCAGATCCGGGCCATCCTCGCCAACACCGCCCACACCGCCGTCGGCTACCGCGTGCCCGTCCTGGAACTGCTCCGCACCGGCGACGAGGACCGGGTCGTCGGCCATCTCGGCCCCGATCTCCTCGGCCCCGACTGGGACCCGGACGAGGCGCTGCGCCGACTGCTCGCCGATCCCTCCCGGCCCCTGGGCGAAGCGCTGCTCGACCAGCGGAACCTCGCCGGGATCGGCAATGTCTACAAGTCCGAGCTGTGCTTCCTGCTGCGCGTATCGCCCTGGCTGCCGATCGGCGAGGTGCCCTCCCCCGAGCGCCTGGTGGCCCAGGCCAAGAAGCTCCTGGAGGCCAACAGGAACCGGCGCGCCCGGGTCACCACGGCCGAGTCACGCCGCGACCGCAGGCTATGGGTGTACGGGCGCCCGGGGCGGCCCTGTCTGCGCTGCGGTACGCCGGTGCGCGCCGCCGACCAGGGGAGCGCGGGTCAGGAGCGCTCGACCTTCTGGTGCCCGAGCTGCCAGACGGGGCCGCGGGGGCCGGATCCGTCCTGACGCGGAGGGCCTCCCCGGCGGCGAGTGCCGCCCCTTCCGGGCGAGGGCCCACAGTGCACCGGCAGCAGGCTCAGCCCCCAGCCGCCGACCGCTAACGCCCCCTCCACCGGCCCGGTCTCCCCCGGCTGCACCGCCAGCCGCGCTACGGACCACCACCAGACGCCGCCCAGAGCGAGCGCGAGCACCCATCGGACCGGCCTGAGGCCCCGAGTGTCCGCCCCTCCGACGGCTGCCATGACTGCCTCCTTCGGGGCGCCGAACCGCACCGGACTTCAATGAGGCCGCTTGGACGCCTGTTCGCACACGGCGGGAGGGCGCACAGGAGGCACGTCGGCGCGTGTCGGACACTCGTGCTCCCCCCAGTTTGCCCAGCCGGTCGACACGGCGCACCCAGAGCGGGCCAAGGGGCCGGAGCGAGGCGGCCTCAGCCTCATCCGGCCTGGCCCGACGTCCGCCTCTCAGCCGCACCGGCCGCGTTCTAGCCCCGCTTGCCGCCGTTCTCGGCCTGGAACATCCAGTGGTGCTTCTCCAGGTCACGAGTGAGCTCGATCAGAATGTCCTGGGTCACCGGGTCCGGCTCGTCGGTCGCCCTGATGCGCTCCCGCATCCGTCCGATCACCGCTCCGAGGGCGTCCACGAGCGTCCGGACGGCCTGCGCATCATCAATCCAGCCGTCCTTGACCGTCTCGACACCACTGGTCGCGGCGACCGTCTGGGCCCGTCCGTCCGGCGGCACCCCGAGCGCAGAGGCCCGCTCCGCCACCGTGTCGGCATGCTCCCTGGTCGATGCCACGACATCGTCGAGCTGTAGATGAACCGTGCGGAAGCGCGGGCCCACGACGGTCCAGTGGATCTGCTTGCCCACCAAGTGGAGGTCGACGAGATCGACGAGGGCGCCTTGCAGCGCGTCGGCGACGATCTTGAGGTGCTCCTCCGGCAGCGGGCTCTTCACCACAGACATCCACTTCCTCCTGTTCGACCGTTTGGCCCCTCTTGATTGCCTCTCTCCCTCTGGGGTGACCCGAATCCGGCCGGACAAACATCGAGGCCCCGACCGGTATCGCTACCGGTCGGGGCCTCGGAGAGCCGACTTCGCGGGCGGTCTCAGGCCGCTACCACGTCCACGGCTTCCTTGGGCGTCTTGATGGTCACCCGCTCCTCCGGAACGCCCGTCACGGACGTCACGGACACGGGGTTGAGCACGGGCCGCATGGGCGCCGGCACCTTCTCGGTGGTGGACGCGGCCGACTCGGCCAGTTCGGCGAGCGACAGCTCGTCGCTGACCTCGCGCATGACCTGCGACATCCGCACCTCCAGGGCGTCGCAGATGGCCGACAGCAGCTCGGACGAGGCTTCCTTCTGACCGCGCTCGACCTCTGACAGATAGCCGAGCGACACCCGGGCGGAGGAGGAAACCTCGCGCAGAGTACGGCCCTGGCGCTGGCGCTGCCGGCGCAGCACGTCACCCAGCAGGCGACGGAGCAGAATCATCGCTGGCTCCCTCCTCGGACCTCGGATCCGGATCCTTCACGCCCCACCGTACCGCCTCCGGCTGTGCCCGTGCGGGGAGCGATGTCGTGTTCACTCAGGGCTGCAAACATCAAATCTCGTCGTGTTGTTCCGTATCCTTTGCCCCCGCCGTCGCGATCAATTCGCTGAACAGCAGCTTGACGGCGGCATGAACGGTCTGTCCGCGGATTCCGGCGCGGTCTCCTTCGAGCCGCAGCGCCGCCGCGGCCACCGCGTCCGAGGGCCCCGCGACGGCCACGTGAACGGTGCCCACGGGCTGGCCGTCCTGGGGTGTGGGACCCGCCACACCGGTGGTGGCCACGCCCCAGTCCGCGCCCAGCGCACGCCGTACGCCCCGGGCCATCTGCCGGGCCACCTCGGCGTCGACCGCGCCGCGCTCGGCCAGCAGGGCCTCGTCCACGCCCAGCACCTCGTGCTTGAGGTCGGTGGCATACGCCGTCACCGAGCCCCGGAAGGAGCGGGAGGCGCCGTCCACCGAGGTCAGCTCGGCGGCGACCAGACCGCCGGTGAGCGATTCGGCGGCGGCCAGGGTCTGCCCGCGCCGCTCCAGCAGCGCCAGCACATCGGCCGCCGTCCCGCCGTCGCTCACTTCGTGGCCTCCTCCGTCGTCCGTCCCGCCCGGCGCAGCACGATCGCCTGCCGGATGTAGTCGAGGCCGGTGACCACGGTCAGGACGACGGCCACGGCCATCACCCAGAACCGCAGCGAGGCCAGCGGTCCGGTCAGCGCCAGGATGTACATCCCGACGGCGGTGCCCTGCGCGAGCGTCTTCATCTTTCCGCCCCGGCTGGCCGGGATGACCCCGATCCGGATCACCCAGAACCGCATCACTGTGATTCCGATCTCACGGAAGAGGATCACTCCCGTCACCCACCAGGGGAGGTCGGACAGGGCCGACAGACAGATCAGCGCCGCACCCATGATCGCCTTGTCCGCGATCGGATCGGCGATCTTCCCGAAGTCGGTGACCAGGTTGTACCGGCGGGCCAGCTGACCGTCGAAGAGATCGGTGATCATGGCGATGGCGAACGCCGCCCATGCGAAGGAACGCCACGCCGGGTCGTACCCGCCATTGTGCAGCATCAACAACACAAACCCCGGCACCAGCAGCAGCCGCACCATGGTCAGGATGTTGGCGATGTTCCACAAACTGGCGGGCCTGACCGTGGCGCCGGCCGGCCGGCGGTGACCTCCCGCGGCGGAGGCCGGGACACCCGTCATCTGTCCGCCTCTCCGGTGGACGCGCCGCCGCCCTGCCGCTCCAGCGGCTCAAGCGGCTCCGCGACGAGGTCCACTCCCTCCGTCGCGATCACCTTCGCTTCGACCATACGGCCCACCTCCGGCTCCCCGTCGGTGCGCAGCAGCGTCTGGCCATCGGTTTCCGGCGCCTGGTGGGCGCCGCGGCCCAGGACCGCCCCGGTGTCGTCGATCTCCTCCACCAGGACCTCCACGACCTCGCCGAGCCGCTCCTCCGCCCGCTGGGCGGTCAGCTCCTCCGCGAGCCGCGAGACGCGCTCCAGGCGCTCCGCGACCACCTCCGGGTCGACCTTGTTCTCGTACCCGGCGGCCTCGGTGCCGTCCTCGTCCGAGTACCCGAAGACGCCGATCGCGTCCAGGCGAGCCGCAGTGAGGAAACGCTCCAGCTCGGCCAGGTCCTCCTCGGTCTCGCCGGGGAAGCCGACGATGAAGTTGGACCGGGCGCCGGCCTGCGGCGCCTTGCCTCTGACGGTCTCCAGCAGCTCCAGGAACCGGTCGGTGTCGCCGAAGCGGCGCATGGCGCGCAGCACCCCGGGCGCCGAGTGCTGGAAGGACAGATCGAAGTACGGCGCGACCTTCTCGGTCGAGGTGAGCACGTCGATCAGCCCGGGACGCATCTCGGCGGGCTGGAGATAGCTGACCCGGATCCGCTCGATGCCGTCCACCGCGGCCAGCTCCGGCAGCAGCGCCTCCAGCAGCCGGATGTCCCCGAGGTCCTTGCCGTACGAGGTGTTGTTCTCCGAGACCAGCATGATCTCCTTCACCCCCTGCTCGGCCAGCCAGCGGGTCTCGCCCAGCACATCGGAGGGGCGGCGGGAGATGAAGGAGCCGCGGAAGGACGGGATGGCGCAGAACGAGCACCGCCGGTCGCAGCCCGAGGCCAGCTTCACCGAGGCGACCGGGCTGCTGTCCAGTCTGCGCCGCAGCGGGGCCCGCGGCCCGGAGGCCGGGGACACCCCCTCGGGCAGATCCTCGGGCGCGGTGTCCTGGGCGTGGCCGGGGAGCGCCACCGAGGTGGCGTCCTGCCGCTCGGCGGGGCTGATCGGCAGCAGCTTGCGGCGGTCGCGCGGGGTGTGGGAGGCGTGGATGCCGCCGGAGAGGATGGTCTGGAGGCGGTCGGAGATGTCGCCGTAGTCGTCGAAGCCGAGCACCCCGTCGGCCTCGGGCAGCGCCTCGGCGAGCTCCTTGCCGTACCGCTCGGCCATGCAGCCGACGGCCACCACGGCCTGGGTCCGGCCGTGGTCCTTCAGATCGTTCGCCTCCAGCAGGGCGTCGACCGAGTCCTTTTTGGCGGCCTCCACGAAGCCACAGGTGTTGACGACGGCGACGTCAGCGTCGGCGGCTTCCTCGACGAGCTCCCAGCCGTCCGCCGCCAAGCGGCCTGCGAGCTCCTCCGAGTCCACCTCGTTACGGGCGCAGCCAAGAGTGACAAGGGCGACGGTGCGGCGTTCGGGCATGGGCTCAGACTACTTTGTCCCCACGACAGCCCCCGCTGCCAGGGCTGCCGACTTCGCACGGCTCAGCCCGCCTCGGGGTCTCCCTTGGTGTAGCTGAGCCGCTGGACGGCCCCGCTGGTGCCCACGTTCTTCACTTCCTTGCCGTTCACGAACAGCTTGATCGCCCCGGCGTTGCCCAGCACCAGGTCGATGCGCCTGCTGTCACTGAAGGTCTTGGAGTCCCCCTCGCGCAGCACGCCCTCCTCGATCAGCCGGCCGTTGTGGTCCTGGGCGGAGATCCAGCTCTGGCCGCCCTCGGCGGTCAGCTTGACGGTGACCTTGTCCGCCGGGACGCCCGCGATGGCGCTGTCGGACGGGTCGGGCTTGTGCGGGGTGGCGGGCTTGGAGGGGGTGGCGGTGTTGGTGGGCGCGGAGGCGCTGGGCTTGGGCGAGGCGGGGTCCTCGGCGACGCTCGAGCCGTCGCCGTCGCCGCCCCGGAACAGGGTGAAGCCCACGAATCCGACGACGGCGACGATCGCCGCGACCATCGCGGCCGTCCAGTTCGGGCGCCGGGGCTCGGGGCGGATCCGCTCGGCCTCGAACAGCGGCGCCGGCGCGGTCGGCGCGGGACGGCCGCCGTGCTCGGCGTCGAACTGCGCGATCAGGGACTCCGGATCGAGGCCCACGGCGCGCGCGAGCACCCGGATGTGCCCCCGGGCGTAGACATCGCCGCCGCAGCGCGAGAAATCGTCCTGCTCGATGCCCCGCACGATGGGGGTGCGCACCCTGGTCGAGGAACTGACCTCGTCGACGGTCAGCCCCGTGGCGATACGGGCCTGCTGGAGGGCGCGACCGATGGAAGGCCGGTCGTCTTCGGGGGAGTTGCCGTCTTCGGGAAGGTTGCCGATGGACACGGGGGCGCCTTTCGAGCGTGAGCCACCTGCTGGAGGTTCAGTCTAGGGGTGGGGCGAAAGGGTCGGGCAAGCGGGAGGACGGAGTTTGTCCGCCATCGGGATTGCCGTTCGATCACGATTCTGGGGTCTCACTCCGCCACCTCCCTCAACTTGACGTTTCGGTAGGGGAAACGGTTGCCCGCCAAACCCTTATGAGTGAGCCTTACCGCGGATCACGTCCAGCACGCCATCCAATTCATCCGGCTTGACGAGCACATCGCGCGCCTTGGACCCCTCGCTCGGGCCGACGATGTTCCTGGACTCCATGAGATCCATCAGCCGCCCAGCCTTGGCGAAACCCACCCGCAGCTTGCGCTGGAGCATCGACGTCGAGCCGAACTGAGTGGAAACCACCAGCTCAGCGGCCTGGCAGAGCAGATCGAGATCATCGCCGATCTCCTCGTCGATCTCCTTCTTCTTCGACGTCCCGACCGTCACGTCGTCGCGGAAGACCGGTGCCATCTGCTCCTTGCAGTGGGCGACGACCGCCTCGACCTCGGACTCGGTGACATAGGCGCCCTGCATCCGGGTCGGCTTGTTCGCGCCCATCGGCAGGAAGAGGCCGTCGCCCTTGCCGATCAGCTTCTCGGCGCCGGGCTGGTCCAGGATGACGCGGCTGTCGGCCAGCGAGGAGGTGGCGAAAGCGAGTCGTGAGGGCACATTCGCCTTGATCAGACCGGTGACGACGTCCACGGAGGGCCGCTGGGTGGCCAGCACCAAGTGGATTCCGGCCGCGCGCGCCAGCTGGGTGATCCGCACGATCGAGTCCTCGACATCACGCGGCGCGACCATCATCAAATCGGCCAGCTCGTCGACGATCACCAGCAGATACGGATAGGGCTTGAGCTCCCGCTCGCTGCCCTCGGGCTCCTTCACCTTGCCCTTGCGGACGGCCGCGTTGAAGTCGTCGATATGGCGGAAGCCGAAGGCCGCGAGGTCGTCGTAGCGAAGATCCATCTCCCGCACGACCCATTGGAGCGCCTCGGCGGCGCGCTTGGGGTTGGTGATGATCGGTGTGATCAGATGCGGAATGCCCTCGTAGGCGGTCAGCTCCACTCGCTTGGGGTCGACCAGCACCATCCGCACATCGTCCGGCGTGGCCCGGACCATGATCGATGTGATCAGGCAGTTGATACAGGACGACTTGCCGGAGCCGGTCGCGCCCGCCACCAGCACATGCGGCATGGTGGCCAGATTGGCCGCCACATAGCCGCCCTCGACGTCCTTGCCCAGCCCGACGAGCATCGGATGGTCGTCGCCGACGGAATGCGCCGCGCGCAGCACATCGCCCAGGTTGACCATCTCGCGGTCGCTGTTGGGGATTTCGATGCCGACGGCCGACTTGCCGGGGATCGGGCTGATGATACGGACATCGGGGCTGGCGACGGCGTAGGCGATGTTCTTGGTGAGCGCGGTGATCCGCTCGACCTTGACGGCCGGACCCAGTTCCACCTCGTAACGGGTGACCGTCGGGCCGCGGGTGAAGCCGGTGACGGCGGCGTCCACCTTGAACTCCGTGAACACCTTCGTCAGCGAGTCCACGACCGCGTCGTTGGCCGCGCTGCGGGTCTTGCCGGGGCCGCCGCGCTCCAGCAGGTCGAGCGAGGGCAGCGAGTAGGTGATGTCGCCGGAGAGCTGGAGCTGCTCGGCGCGCGGCGGCAGCGGCCCGCCGGACTCGGCCGCGGCCCGGGTGAGATCGGGGACCTGCTGCGGATCCGCCTCGTCGGCTCCGTCCGTAACGCGCTTCCCGGCCGCCGCCCTGCCCTTGGCGCCGCCCTTCCCGGACTCCTTGTCGGCATCGCGCGCGCCCGGCACCCCGCCGCTCGCGGCTCCGTCCTCGCGCTCGCCCGAAAGCCCGTTGCTGAGCCCGGCGACGAGCGGCGAGGGCTGCACACCGTGCAGCACGGCACCGTCCAGCGAGGCGGCCGCGGCGGCCGCCACGTCCACCGCGTCCAAGGGCCGGTCGAGCGGCGGTTGGGTGGCCGACGGGCGGCGCGAGCGCCGGCGCTTGCGCAGCGCCTCCTCCTCGGCCCGCTCCGGGCCTCCCGCACCGTCCGGGTCCTCTTTGGCGAGCGAGGTCCTGCGAGGCCGCCTGCCGGGCGTCTCGCGCCATTCGTCGGCGTACTCCGCCGCGTCGTACCCGGCCTCCGACGCGTACGCGTCCTCGTGGTCCCGCACCAGGCCCAGCCGGACGCCCAGCTGCCGCAGCCGCTGCGGAATGGCGGCGACCGGCGTCGCGGTGACCACCAGCAGCCCGAAGACGGTCAGCAGCACCAGCAGCGGTACCGCCAGCACGTCGCCCATCAGGTAGATCAGCGGCCGGGAGACGGCCCAGCCGATCAGACCGCCCGCGTCCTGCATCGCCGCGGTGCCCTGGCCGCGCCCCGGGGCGCCGCAGGCGATGTGCACCTGCCCCAGGACGCCGATGACGAGCGCCGAGAGCCCGATGACGATCCGCCCGTTGGCCTCCGGCCGCTCCGGGTGGAGGATCAGCCGGACGGCGATGGTGCCCAGCAGTATCGGCACCACCAGGTCGAGCCGGCCGAAGGCGCCGGTGATCAGCATCTCGACCAGCCTGCCGACCGGCCCGTCCAGATTGGACCAGGTGCCCGCCGCGACGATCAGGGCGATGGCGAACAGCAGCAGGGCGCTGCCGTCCTTGCGGTGCGCCGGGTCGAGTCCCTTGGCGCCGCGTCCTATGCCGCGGAACATCGCCGCGAGGCCGCGCGCCATGCCCATCCACACGGCGCGCACGATGCGGAACACGCCGCTGGTGGGGTTCGGGGCGGGTGCGGGAGCCGCCTTCGCCGCCGCCTTCTTCGACGCGGCCTTCTTCGCGGGCGCGGCCGACTTCTTGGCAGGTGCCTTCTTCGCGGGCGCCTTCTTGGCGGCCGCCTTCTTCGCCGCGCCTCCGGACTGCCCGGCGCGCTTCTTCGAGGTGCCCGCCGTGCTCTGGGAACCCTTGCCGGACGTACGAGAGGCCATGGAGGCGAGATTACCCGCGTCCGCCGTACGGAGCACGCATGGCGGGGGTATCAGGCACCACTGACGTCACACCGGTGCCGCTGCGCCGACGGGGCGGTGAGACGGCCGTGACGGCGCGTCAAAGTGCGGGTGACCGGTCGGCGATGACCGACCGACGGTGACGGCGGGGCGAGCGGGTCAGTTCTGCGAGGGGACCTGGCCGGCGCCGCTGCCCGCGCCCGGCTCCAGCGCGTCCAGCGCCCGCCGCAGACCGGTCAGCTTGCGCTCCAGATGGGCCGCGGTGGCCACGGCGGCGGCGTCGGCCGACTCGTCCAGCTGCTTGGACAGCGCCTCGGCCTGCTCCTCGACGGCGGCGAGCCGCGCGGACAGCTCGGCGAGCAGCCCCGCCGACTCCTTGGCCTCCCCGGCGGCGGGCTGGCCGCCCTCCAACTGGAGCCGCAGCAGCGACGCCTGCTCCCGCAGCTGGCAGTTCTTCATGTAGAGATCCACGAAGACCGAGACCTTGGCTCTGAGCACCCACGGGTCGAAGGGCTTGGAGATGTAGTCCACCGCGCCGGCCGCGTAGCCCCGGAAGGTGTGGTGCGGGCCGTGGTTGATCGCCGTGAGGAAAATGATCGGGATGTCGCGGGTCCGCTCCCGGCGCTTGATGTGCGCCGCGGTCTCGAATCCGTCCATGCCCGGCATCTGGACGTCCAGCAGAATCACCGCGAAGTCGTCCGTCAGCAGCGCCTTGAGCGCTTCCTCCCCTGACGATGCCCGCACCAGGGTCTGATCGAGCGCGGAGAGAATGGCCTCCAGCGCCAGCAGATTCTCCGGCCGGTCATCGACCAGGAGGATCTTGGCCTTCTGCACCATGCCCCGTCCTCCTCGTCCCGGCTTGGGGTCTCCCCAGCTCGCAGAGCTGGGGGAAGCACCGGGCGCCGCCCCAGGGGACGGCTCCCTTGCGCCGCCCGTCCTTGTGCCGGTCATGGTAGCCGCACCCCGCTGTTCGCCACACCCTGTCACCGCGATGTCACTGTGCACGTAGCAGAAACGCGGTGGGAGACCAGAAGGTTCCCCGAATACCGCGTTCCCACACGTGTTCGGCGACACTCAGTCAACACCACGGCTGTCCCGCGCGTTCCTCGGGTCACTCAACCGACATCCACTGCTCCATCACCGTAAGGAGATGATCGGTGTCGACCGGCTTGGTGACGTAGTCCGACGCGCCCGCTTCGATGCTCTTCTCCCGGTCGCCCTTCATCGCCTTCGCGGTGAGGGCGATGATCGGCAGCCCGGCGAACTGCGGCATCCTGCGGATCGCGGCCGTCGTGGCGTAACCGTCCATCTCCGGCATCATGATGTCCATCAGGACCAGTACGACATCGTCGTGCTGCTCCAGGACCTCGATGCCCTCCCGGCCGTTCTCCGCGTACAGCACCTGGAGCCCGTGCTGCTCCAGCACGCTGGTCAGCGCGAAGACATTACGGATGTCGTCGTCGACGATCAACACCTTTTCGCCGTGGAAGCCGCCCGCCGGCTCCGGGGCCACCAGATCCTGGCCGCCCAGCAGCCACGGCTCGGGGGCCTGCGCCTGCCGTCCCGTTCGGCGGCCCGCCGACCGGGCGCCCGACTCCGTCTCCGGCTGCGGCGGGGCCTGCTCCTCGTTGGTCCGCGGCGCCTCCTGCTCGGCCCGCTGACGCCGCCGGAAGAGCCCGGAGCCGCCACGGCCGCGTGCCGTCTGAGAGCCCTCTGAGGCGTCCTGTGCGGCCTCCTCCCGCTCCGCCGCGGCACCGTTCTCCGTGGTCTCCTCCGCGGCGCCCGGGAACGCCTCGAGCGCCAGCGGGGCCGAGCTGCTCGGGGCGAGCTGCGGGTAGCCCTGGGGCGGCAGCTCGCTGGGGTGCAGCGGCAGGTAGAGCGTGAACGTCGAGCCGCGGCCCGGCTCGCTGGCCGCGTGGATCTCGCCGCCCAGCAGCCGGGCGATCTCCCGGCTGATGGACAGGCCCAGTCCGGTGCCGCCGTACTTACGGCTGGTGGTTCCGTCGGCCTGCTTGAACGCCTCGAAGATCACCCGCATCTTGCTCGCCGCGATGCCGATACCGGTGTCGGTCACCGAGAACGCGATCATGTCGGCGTCCGCGTCGCGCAGCGCACCGTGCTCCAGCAGCTGCTCCCGGATGGCGTGCGGCACATCCGCGCCCGCCGGCCGGATGACCAGCTCCACGGCGCCGCTGTCGGTGAACTTCACCGCGTTGGACAGCAGATTGCGCAGCACCTGGAGCAGCCGCTGCTCGTCGGTGTGCAGCGTCGCCGGGAGCTCCGGCGACACCCTTACGGAGAAGTCCAGGCCCTTCTCCGCGGTCAGCGGCCGGAAGGTGGCCTCCACATAGTCGACGAGCTGGACCAGGGCGATACGGGTCGGGCTGACGTCCATCTTGCCCGCCTCGACCTTCGACAGGTCCAGGATGTCGTTGATCAGCTGGAGCAGGTCCGAGCCCGCGCCGTGGATGGTCTCGGCGAACTCCACCTGCTTCGGCGAGAGGTTGCCGTCCGCGTTGTCGGCGAGCAACTTGGCCAGGATCAGCAGCGAGTTGAGCGGCGTGCGCAGCTCGTGCGACATGTTCGCCAGGAACTCGCTCTTGTAGCGCATCGAGACCGCGAGCTGCTCGGCGCGCTCCTCGAGCACCTGCCGGGCTTCCTCGATCTCGGTGTTCTTGGCCTCGATGTCGCGGTTCTGGCGGGCCAGCCGGTCGGACTTCTCCTCCAGCTCCGCGTTGGACGCCTGGAGGGCCTTCTGCCGGTTCTCCAGCTCGGCCGAGCGCTCGCGCAGCTGCTCGGTCAGCTCCTGCGACTGCTTCAGCAGCACCTCGGTCTTGGTGTTGACGCTGATGGTGTTGACGCTGGTGCCGATCATCTCGGCGATCTGGTTGAGGAAGTCCTTCTGGATCTGCGCGAACGGCTGGAACGAGGCCAGCTCGATCACGCCCAGCAGCTGCCCCTCGAAGAGCACCGGCAACACGATCACATGGGCCGGAGCCGCCTCGCCGAGCCCCGAGGCGATCTTGAGATAGCCCGGCGGCACGTTCTCCACCAGGATCGGGCGCTTCTCCTCGGCGACCGTGCCGATCAGCGTCTCACCGGGCTTGAAGCGGTTGGGCATCGAGCCCTGGGTGTAGCCGTAGGAACCGACCAGCAGCAGCTCGTAGCCGTCGTCGGAGGTGCTGTCCGCGACCACGTCGGTGCCCTCGCCAGGCGGTACGGCCAGGAAGAAGGCGCCGTGCTGGGCGGAGACCACCGGGGTCAGCTCGCTCATGATCAGCCGGGCGACGTCCTCGAGGTCGCGGCGGCCCTGCATCAGACCGGAGATCCGGGCCAGGTTGCCCTTGAGCCAGTCCTGCTCCTTGTTGGCGAGCGTGGTCTCGCGCAGGTTGGCGATCATGGTGTTGATGTGGTCCTGGAGGACCTGGATCTCGCCGGAGGCGTCCACGTCGATCTTGAGGTTGAGATCGCCACGGGTCACCGCGGTGGCCACCTCGGCGATGGCGCGCACCTGACGGGTCAGGTTCCCGGCCATCTCGTTCACCGACTCGGTCAGGTCCTTCCAGGTGCCGGCCACGTCCCGCACCCGCGCCTGGCCGCCCAGCTGGCCCTCGGTGCCCACCTCACGGGCCACTCGGGTCACCTGGTCGGCGAAGGACGACAGCTGGTCCACCATCGTGTTGATGGTCGTCTTCAGCTCGAGGATCTCGCCCCGCGCCTCGATGTCGATCTTCTTGGTCAGATCACCCTGGGCGATGGCCGTGGTGACCATGGCGATATTGCGGACCTGGCCGGTCAGGTTGGACGCCATCGAGTTCACGGACTCGGTGAGGTCCTTCCACGTCCCCGAGACGCCGGGCACCCGGGCCTGGCCGCCCAGGATGCCGTCCGTGCCCACCTCGCGGGCCACGCGGGTGACCTCGTCGGCGAACGACGACAGCGTCGTCACCATCGTGTTGACGGTGTCGGCCAGCGCCGCGACCTCGCCGCGCGCCTCGACCGTCACCTTCTTGGTCAGATCGCCGTTGGCGACCGCGGCCGAGACCTGCGAGATGTTCCGCACCTGGATGGTCAGGTTGTTGGCCATCAGGTTGACGTTGTTGCTCAGGTCCTTCCAGATACCGGTCACGCCCGGAACCCGCGCCTGACCGCCCAACTGCCCCTCGGTGCCCACCTCACGGGCCACCCGGGTCACCTGCTCGGCGAACGACGACAGCTGATCCACCATCGTGTTCACCGTGGTGACCAGCTCGAGGATCTCGCCCTTGGCATCGACGGTGATCTTCTTCGACAGATCGCCCTTGGCGACCGCCGTCGTCACCTCCGCGATCGAACGCACCTGGGACGTCAGGTTGTTGGCCATGCTGTTGACGGACTGGGTGAGGTCCTTCCACGTCCCGGAGACGCCCTGCACCTCGGCCTGGCCGCCCAACTGGCCCTCGGTGCCCACCTCGCGGGCGACCCTGGTGACCTCCTCCGCGAAGGACGACAGCTGGTCGACCATCGTGTTCAGAGTGTTCTTCAGCTCCAGGATCTCGCCGCGCGCATCGACGTCGATCTTCTGGGACAGGTCACCGCGCGCGACCGCCGTGGCCACCTGCGCGATATTGCGCACCTGGGCGGTCAGGTTGCCCGCCATGCCGTTCACCGAGTCGGTCAGATCGCGCCAGACGCCCGCCACACCGGGCACCTGCGCCTGACCGCCCAGCCGGCCGTCCGTACCCACCTCGCGGGCGACCCTGGTCACCTGCTCGGCGAAGTCGGAGAGCTGGTCGACCATCGTGTTGATGGTGTTCTTCAGCTCCAGGATCTCGCCGCGCGCGTCGACCTCGATCTTCTGCGACAGATCGCCGCGCGCGACCGCGGTCGTCACCTGGGCGATACCGCGCACCTGCGCCGTCAGGTTCCCGGCCATGGAGTTCACGGAGTCGGTCAGGTCCGCCCAGACGCCGCTGACCCCGTCCACCCGGGCCTGACCGCCCAGCCGGCCCTCGGTGCCCACGTCCCGCGCCATCCTGGTGACCTGGTCGGCGAACGAGGACAGCTGGTCCACCATGGTGTTCACGGTGTTCTTCAGCTTGAGCATCTCGCCGGAGACGTCGACGGTGACCTTCTGCGACAGATCGCCGTTCGCCACCGCCGTGGTCACCTGGGCGATGTTGCGCACCTGTCCGGTGAGGTTCCGGAACGCGGTGTTCACCGAATCGGTGAGATCCTTCCACGTCCCCGCCGCACCCGGCACCTGCGCCTGACCGCCCAGCTCGCCCTCGACGCCGATCTCCCGGGCGACCCGCGTCACCTCGGCGCCGAACGACTGGAGCTGGTCCACCATCGTGTTGACGGTGTTCTTCAGCTCCAGCATCTCGCCGGCCACATCGACGGTGACCTTCTGCGACAGATCGCCGTTCGCCACCGCCGTGGTCACCTGGGCGATGTCCCGCACCTGCGCGGTGAGGTTCCGGAACGCGGTGTTCACCGAATCGGTGAGATCCTTCCACGTCCCCGCCGCACCCGGCACCTGCGCCTGACCGCCCAGCAGCCCCTCGGCGCCGACCTCGCTGGCCACCCGCGTGACCTCGTCAGCGAAGGTGCGCAGCGTCTCGGTCATGGTGTTGATCGTGTCGGCCAGCTGCGCGACCTCGCCGCGTGCGCTCACCGTCACCTTCTGCGACAGATCACCGTTGGCGACCGCCGTGGTGACCTGGGCGATCCCGCGCACCTGCGCGGTCAGGTTCCCGGCCATGAGGTTGACGGAGTCGGTGAGGTCCTTCCAGACGCCCGCGACGCCCGGCACCTTCGCCTGGCCGCCGAGCTCACCCTCCGTGCCCACCTCACGGGCGACCCTGGTCACCTCGGAGGCGAAGGAGGAGAGCTGGTCCACCATCGTGTTGACGGTTTCCTTCAGCTCGAGCATCTCCCCGGACACATGAACCGTGACCTTCCGGGACAGATCGCCCTTGGCCACCGCCGTGGTGACGAGAGCGATGTCACGCACCTGAGCGGTGAGCCGGGAGGCCATCGTGTTGACGGACTCCGTGAGGTCCTTCCACGAGCCCGACATTCCGCGCACCCGGGCCTGACCGCCCAGCTTGCCCTCGGTGCCGACCTCGCTCGCGACCCGGGTCACCTCGTCGGTGAACGCCGAGAGCTGATCCACCAGGCCGTTGACCGTGCGGCCCACCTTCAGGAACTCACCCCGCAGGGGATGCGCCGACCCGTCCGAGCCCTGGGCCCGCAGGTCCATGCGCTGCTCCAGGTCGCCCTCGGCGACCGCCGACAGCACCCGGCCCACCTCGGACACCGGCCGTACGAGATCGTCCACCAGGGCGTTGGACGCGTCAATGGCCGCGGCCCACTGCCCCTCACAGGCGCCGGTCTCCAGCCGCTCGGTGAGCTTGCCCTCGCGGCCGACCACCCGCCGCACCCGGGTCAGCTCGCCCGTGAGCTGGAGATTTCGGTCCGCGACCTCGTTGAAGACCGCGGCGATCTCGGACATCACGCCCTCGCCCGAGACCGTGAGCCGCTTGCGGAAGTTCCCGTCCCGCATGGCCGTCATCGCGGTCAGCAGCCGGTTCAGGGCCGCCGTGTCCACTTCAGTCGTCCCATTGCTCCGGGACCGTCCGCCTTTCGCGCGCGTATTCGTGCCCCGCGCCGCTGCGCCAGACTCCACCGTGTCCCTCCCGCAGGGTTGACCGTCCTCGTCGGGTTCTTCTTCCAGCTTCCCCAGTGTTTCACCATGCCCCAACCAGGCCATAACAGTTCGGCAGCATCCCACACCGCCGAGAGCACCTCTGGGTGGAATCGAGACCGACCGGCATTCGCGACGGCATCGGTGGTAAGTAACCTGGCAACCGGCCAGGGCATCGGAGGGGCGCTGCGACATGGGTGAGCAGTTCGCCGAGACACTTATGAGGAGACCTGTGATCACCGCGCGGGCAGCCGCCACCTTCGAGCCGGTGGGACGCTCGGTCGCCGCCGCCCGCACCTTTGTCCGGGACACCCTCCAGGGGTGGGGCCTCACCGATATCGTGGACGACGCCGTCGTCCTGACCAGCGAACTTGTCACCAACGCGGTGGTGCACGCCGGTACCACCGCCGATGTGGTCTGCATCCGCGCCGACACCGGCGTGCGCGTCGAGGTCGCCGACCGCTACCCCGAGCGCGAGGTCCCGCTCCAGAGCAACGGCGGCCACCACTTCGGGCACCCCGACCGCGAGGGCGGCCGCGGTCTGCTGCTGTGCGCCGCGCTCGCCGCCCGCTGGGGCGTCGAGTACACCGCGACCCACAAGCAGGTATGGTTCCAGCTCGACTTCCCCGACCGCCCGGCCGGCACCCGGGCCGCCGGGCCCGCCCTGCCCTCCAGCGCCCTGCCCATCGCCGACTCCCGGGTCCGGGTCGGCGTCGTCCAGGTCGACAGCGGCGGACTGATCAGCGCCTGGAACGACGACGCTCAGGAGCTGTTCGGTTACCAACCGGAGCAGATCATCGGCAAGCCGCTGACCGACCTCGCGGCCTGGCCGCACACCCCGGGTACCGGCACCGGCGTCGCCGAGGCGCTCCTGCTCTCCCGCTGGGAGGGCTCCTACGGCATCCGCGGCGCCGACGGCAAGGTCTCCCCCGTCTACGCCTCCCACCTGCGCATCCGCGACGCCGAGGGCGAGCCGTCCACCGTCTGCCTGATGGTGCGCGACCGCGAGCGCGCCGTGCTCCAGAGCCCGATGCGCGGTGCGAACGTGGACACCGCAGAAACCGCCGAGCGGGGCCCGGCCACCGACGCCTTCGAGGTCTTCATCGGCTCCCCGGCCCCCGACGACCTCGACGGACTGCTCCAGCGCACCGTCGAGCGGGCCCGCGACATGCTCGACGGCGACGCCGCCTACCTCCTGCTCGCCACCGACGACGAGACCGAGCTGGAGGTCCGCGCCTCCACCGGGCTGCCCTCCGCCCGCCAGCGCTTCGCCCGCGTCCCCGTCGAAGCGGGCACCGGGCGCTATGGCTCGGCCCGGATGCCCGCCGTCCACGAGGACCTGTCCGCGGTGCCCGGCGCCGTTCCCCTGCTGGTGAACACGGGGATGCGCTCCGTGGTCACCGTCCCGCTGAAGGTCGAGGGCCGGCTCACCGGCTCGCTCGGCGTCGCCGCCGAGTCCCCCGCCCGCTACAGCAACGAAGAGGCCCTGCGGCTGCAATTCGCCGCCGACCGCATCGCCCTCGCCGTCGAGCGCGCCCGCCTCACCGAGCTTGAGCGGCTGCGCCGCGGCTCCCTGTCCTTCCTCGTCGAGGCGTCCGACCTCCTCGCGGGCACGCTGGACCGCGACCAGACACTGGCGCTCATGGCCCAGATGACGGTGCCCACGCTGGCCAGTTGGTGCGCCGTCTATACGGTCGCCGACCAGGCGTCCGAGCCCGAGCTGTCGTACGTTCTGCATGAGGACGAGGACCGCATCGACGGGCTCAAGGCCCTGCTGATGAAGATCGATCCACCGGAGCAGGTCCCCACCGGCGGCGCCCGCAGCTGGTCCGGCCCCTACGACGCGGCCCACGCCGCCGCCCTGCGCACCTCGCTGCGCAGCCTGAGCCTCGGCGACTCCGCCCGCCCCTCCTCCGGCCCCGGCGCCTCGCTCGCGACCGCCTCCGCGGTCGGCGGGGAGACGGTCGTGCTGCCCCTGGTGGCCCGCAACCGGGTCATCGGCATGCTCATCCTCGGCAAGCCCACCGACGAGCACTTCCGCCAGGAGAACCTGGAGCTGGCCGAGGACCTCTCCCGCCGGGCCGCGCTCGCGCTGGACAACGCCCGGCTCTACTCGGAGCGCACGGCGATCAGCCAGTCCCTCCAGCGCAGTCTGCTGCCGCCCGAGCAGCCCGAGGTCCCCGGAGTCGAGGTCGAGGTCATCTACCGCGCGGCGGGCGAGGGGAACGAGGTCGGTGGCGACTTCTACGACCTCTTCCCGATCCGCGACGGGGCGTACGGCTTCGCCATCGGCGACGTCTGCGGCACCGGACCCGAGGCCGCCGCGGTCACCGGACTCGCCCGGCACGCCCTGCGGCTGCTCGCTCGCGAGGGCTTCGGCGGCCCGGCGGTCCTGGAGCGGCTCAACGCGGCGATCCTCGACGAGGGCGCCCGCAGCCGCTTCCTGACCCTCCTCTACGGCGAGTTGTGGCCGCAGCACGACGGCAGCGCGGTGCTCAAGGTCGTCTGCGCCGGACATCCGCTGCCGCTCCGGCTGCGCCAGGACGGCAGCGTGGAGGCGGCGGCCGAGCCCCAGCCGCTGCTCGGCGTCATGGAGGACCTCGAGCTGTACGAGCAGACGGTGACGCTCGACCCGGGCGATGTGCTGCTGTGCGTCACCGACGGCGTCACGGAGCGGCGCGAGGGCACCAGGATGCTCGGCGACGACGGCCTTATCGACGTCCTCACGACCTGCACCGGCCTTACGGCGGGCGCGGTGGCCTCCCGGGTGCTGCGGGCGGTCGAACGCTTCGCGGCGGAGCCGCCGTCCGACGACATGGCGATCCTGGCGATGCGCGTCCCCGAGCCCGAGCCGGCCGACGCCTGAGGCGGCCGGGCGGGCCGGGGCCCGCCCGGCGCCGCCCGAACATGACGAAGGCCCCCGCCACGTGGCGGGGGCCTTCGCAGGAGAGCCCCAATACGGAATCGAACCGTAGACCTTCTCCTTACCATGGAGACGCTCTGCCGACTGAGCTATTGGGGCGCGTCGACGAGATCGATCATACCCGAACTCGGGTGCGCTCCCGACCACCCGCCCCGTCGCTCAGGCGGCTGACTGAAGCAGCCCGCCCAGCGCGTTGCAGGCCGAGACCACGCGCTGCAACTCCCGCCGCGACATGGTCGGATCGACGGGCAGCGCCAGGCACTCATCGGCCGCGCGCTCGGTCTCCGCGAGCCACAGATCGCGCCGGAAGCGCGCGGTGCGGTGCGCGGGCGTCTGTACGGGCACATGGCATACGACGCCGCGAGAACGCAGCGTACGGGCGAAGGCGTCCCGGTCCGGCCGGCCGTTGCCGGGGACCCGGACGACGTATTGCTGGTAGGTGTGTTCCACACCGGGCGCGACAGGCGGCGTGAGGACGCCACGCAGCTTTCCGTCCAGATAAGCCGCGTTGGCCTGCCGCCGCAGTATCTCCCCGGCGGGCTCGCAGGCAGCCCCGTATCCGATCACCAGCACGCCGTGGCGCCGGCCGAGCTCGGTGAGGGCCGCCATGTCGGCGGGATGTCCGAAGGTGTGAATGGCCACGATGGCCGCGGTCCTGGGCGTCAGCGCCTCGGCCACCGCGGCCGGGTCTATGCAGTAGGTATGGGCGTCGATGTCCACGAACACCGGCCTGGCGCCGGCCAGCAGCACCGCTTCCGCGGCCTCGGGAGTGCCGTAGGACGGCACGATGACCTCGTCGCCCGGTCGCACACGCGCCCGGGTCAACTCATGCAGCAGCTCATCCGTAGGAGTCCCCATGAGCGACATCGTGCCCAGACAACATGAACACCGAGTGGCTCGCAATACAACAAGAGAAGAGCCCTGCCGGTGACCGAAGTCCCGACAGGGCTCTCTGCAAAATTTGTTCGGCGGCGTCCTACTCTCCCACAGGGTCCCCCCTGCAGTACCATCGGCGCTGAAAGGCTTAGCTTCCGGGTTCGGAATGTAACCGGGCGTTTCCCTAACGCTATAACCACCGAAACACTATAAAGTTAAACCGGACCCAGCCCACACAAAAAGGGGCGGTCAGACGGTTCATTGCTTCAGAACCAACACAGTGGACGCGAGCACCTGAGGACAAGCCCTCGGCCTATTAGTACCAGTCAACTCCACCGGTCACCCGGCTTCCATATCTGGCCTATC